>JAFVAY010000011.1 GCA_017480325.1 Clostridiales bacterium | reverse complement strand
TATCACCTCCACATAGATATAATATATATCTATTAAATGGATAAGTCAACCCTCTTCTATTAAGAACAAACGCCCGAGTGACGGGCGTTTACAGCAGATCTTATGCTATCTCATAGATATAATTTCTCGGGAGCGCAGGTTACAAGCATAAATATTTAACGAACCAATCAATTTATCCGATAAATCTGCAGGCGTTAATACCCCCCCAGTATTTCTAGCATAACTACTTGAATAAATCATATCTTCACTTGACAAACTAGCTTCGCTTTCACAGAGTGAAAAACCATATGGTGCACCATGTGTGCAAATAACCTCATTTTTAGCATTAAAGTAATACCTATCACCATACCGTTTTTCTCCATTGATATAATATATATCATGTAATCCTATTCCATTCCATGCATCAATAAATGTTTGACGATCTTCGAATTCTACAAGAATCGCTATTAAACCGGATATATGATATCTATATGCTCTTAATTCCGCGGAATCAATTTGATTTGGACTGCTAAACACATAGGTAACATCATCATTTATAACCATAGGTCTTGCGTCAATAACATCATTATATCCATCTCCATCTGAATCTGGCATATTAGGATCTGAATAACATACACACACTGGTATCGATGTCCCTGGCTCAACTACATCAAAATACGAATATAGAACATAATATTGCGAATCAAAGGGAATAATTCCATATTCATTTGTAAAAACCACATCCCCGTGCAATCTTACAGTAATAAATCTACCATCAGAACCTCTTGTAAGCTCATATATTACTCCATATTCTTCACCTTCTGATAATTCATCATGGTCAGTATCGTCAGATGAATCACTGGAATGAAAAATGCTTCTATTTGCCCCCAGTATACCTTGTGTTTCATAAAAATCCGCTATACCATCTTGATCTCTATCCGTTGTATCCATTACCAACCACGTATACACAAAGTCATACGTACAGCCACCTCGGAATATTGCTTCTGAGCTTAATGTTGCTAGCCTCACGAGATTACCCCTTGTGAGATGATAAGAGAACAAGAGCTTTACCCCTGATGACAATGATAACCTCTACGACGCTCTCTTCGAAGATTGGGAGAATTACTCATCAATAAGGGCTGTGGAGACTTGACTTAATGTCAGGTTCTCACAGCCCTTTATTCTCTTACACAACTGTGGACTAGCACGACTCATTATGCTGTCTTAGTCCACAGTTTCATCTTACTATGTGGACTAATTAAACTGAAATGAAGAAGTTAGTCCTCAAATCTATTGAATCTGTGGACTAATCTAAGCAATTCATGGTTTCTAGTCCACAAAAACAACCGGTTCTGTGGACTAGATTCACACAATAACATAGTTTAGTCCACAGCGGAGGTGAAATCCCTCATCGCCCCTATCACTCACAAGGAAGCTAATTATCAGTAATTCTCGGCGTTGACCTCGAAGTAGCTCTGAGGATGAGCACATACAGGGCAGACCTCAGGGGCCTTTGTGCCGACTACGATGTGACCGCAGTTTCTGCACTCCCAGACCTTGACCTCGCTCTTCTCGAATACCTTCTGCATCTCAACGTTGTTAAGAAGCGCTCTGTATCTCTCCTCGTGATGCTTCTCGATCTCGCCTACGAGACGGAACTTAGCCGCCAGCTCAGGGAAGCCTTCCTCCTCAGCAGTCTTGGCGAAGTCCTCGTACATATCAGTCCACTCATAGTTCTCGCCGTCAGCTGCAGCCTTCAGATTAGCGGCTGTATCACCGATACCGCCCAACTCCTTGAACCACATCTTGGCATGCTCCTTCTCGTTGTCGGCGGTCTTCAGGAAAATCGCAGCAATCTGCTCGAAGCCTTCTTTCTTTGCCTTAGATGCGAAATACGTATATTTATTTCTCGCCTGGGACTCACCTGCGAATGCAGCCTCAAGGTTCTTCTCTGTCTTAGTACCGGCATACTTGTTTGCCATCTTCTTTTCCTCCTTGGAATTTGTATTATCGGCAGCCTTCTTCACTTCCTCTTCAGGAACGGACTCCAAAGGCGCGAAATCTGATTTAGCGGCACCGCAGCAGGGGCACCTCCAGTCATCAGGCAACTGCTCAAAGGGAACAGGCTGCTTGCTGTCATCATAGATATACCCGCAAATTTTACACTGATACTTCATTGCTTTATACTCTCCTTTTTATCAAGATGCTGCCAGATTCTTCTTCTCGTACTCGTCTAAGCTTACCGGGCGTGCGAAGTAGTAACCCTGGAAGAAATCGCATCCCATCTTAGCCAGGAAATCGACCTGCTCAACTGTCTCGACGCCCTCTGCGATCACGGGAACATCGAGGCTCTTAGCCAGATCAATGATCAGGGACATGATCTTCTTCGTTCTCTCATTATGAGCTGTGTCATTAAGGAATATCATATCTAGCTTCAGAACGTCGACAGGCATATCCTTAAGCATGTTGAGGGATGAGTATCCGCTTCCGAAGTCATCCATCTCCACGATGAAGCCCGCCTCGCGAAGTCTGTCTATAGTCTTAAGCTTCTCATCAATATCGTCCATCATGATAGTCTCTGTGATCTCAAGTCTTAATCTCTTACGATCAAGCTCATACTTATCTGCCAGAGCGATTATGATCGAAGGAACATCCATCATGTAGAAATCCTTAGGAGATATATTCACTGACAGATAAAGATCATCGCGACCCTCATACGACCATCTTCTTAATATCCTGCAGGCGCACTCCCATATATACTGGTCGATCTTGCCGATCATGCCGTTCTTCTCCAGAACACTAAGGAATCTACCGGGTGGCATAAAGCCCTCCTCGGGATGGATCCATCTTACCAGGACCTCGGCACCGACCACTTTACCCTCCCGGGATACCTGAGCCTGCAGATAAGGAACGATCTGGCCTGTAAGGATAGCATTATCAAGCTGCTCCGTTACCTTCTGATCCCACAGAAGCGCATCTCTGGAATCGTCCTCATAGTATGCGACCTTGGCCTCAGCCTCGTGCTTAACTCCCGCGATAGCTATAAATGCTCGGTCGAACATGGCAGATACCGGCATGTTCTTATCTTCCACTTCATATGCACCGACGTGCATGATGATAGGTATTACGAGGTTCCTGTCTATATTCGGGACCTCCTTCATGGCAGATATGAAGGTATCCTCCGAGAAGACGCTCTTCTCTATAAGACATCCGAACTTATCGCTTCCGATCCTTCCGTATCTAGTGGTGGAGGATGCCGCCTTATCCTTAAGAAGATTAGCGATCCTTATAAGAAGCTTATCCGCGAACTCTCTTCCGTATCTGTCATTAACAAGCTTAAATTCCTTGATATCGGAAGCTACAACATAGAATTCCTTATCAGGATTATTCTGAAGCACCTCTCTTATGGAGTCATAAAGTCTGTCTGTGTTGTAGATACCCGTGAGCTTATCGTGAGTCGCGAGATACCTGTTAAGATTCTCACGCTTTGTTCTCTCCGTATTATCCGTAATTTTCGCGAAAGACCCGATCCTCTTACCCTGAAGATCATGAAGCTTGTGCAGCTCCACATCGTAGATATATTCTTCCCCGTCCTCTATCTTGGTGCAGGTCAGAGACTTGGACTCGTAGTGAGCCGACTCCTCCCTGTCCTCTCCCGTAAGACTTAACAGCTTCTCGAAGCCGTTGGCAGTCTCATTTATACCCATGCCAAGCATAAGCTTAGCTGCGGAGTTGGCATATATACACTCACGGTTCTCATCGAAGAACAGAATGCCGTCCGATACAGTCGCGAGCACCGTCTTCTTCATCTCATCCATAAGGACCGAAGGCACATATTCCAGAGAATAAAGATAGATAAAAATACCGCAAATGGAGAAACCGACGATTGCCTGGTCTACGTTCTCATTAGTAAATACATGGAACAGCTCCCATGCTGAAGTCACCACGCTCGCGAAGAGTATGACTATATACTTGTCTCTATAAAGCTTGGAAGTCCTAATGCACTTTATTATGAAGGCGCCAAGCGACACGCCGAACAGCAGGAAGGATAATACGAGATGAATCTTGTGATACCACAAGGACTCGAACGTAACCGCACCGTCCACAACACTAAGCTGAAATACATGGTGCAGTCCGTAATTTAGAATCAGATTAATGACATCTAAGGCTACAACGCCCGCCATGATCTTTCTTATCAGGGGCAGCTGCTTATCGTAATTACAGAATTTGACCGCGAACTGCGCGAAGTAGAACAGCATGAAGGTCGTACTGATAAAGTACACGGTATAGCAGAATCTGCAGACATCCGGGTTGTTACTTAAAGCCAGTACGGTATTAGATACAAGGGGGATCAGCAGCCAGAAAAGGATCTGAGCTACGATAGGCGCGATCTCTTTATCGCTCCTTTGAGCACGAACGAGACAGAATACTGTCACGATCGCAAGAATAGCTGCTGTTATAACAAACCAGATCATAGTCTGATTGTAGCATGCTGAATATTACCGAAGCATCCGTCAAATATAAACATTCGGTGAACATAACCGAATAAAATATCAGATAGCGGCGAAGAAAGTACCTATATCGTCCTGATCGAGTATCTGCTCTATGACCTGAGGCGCGGATCCGGATGCGATAACTCCGTTGATCCCGTTCTGTGTAACCATCTGCATAGCCATTATCTTGGTCTGCATTCCGCCGGTCCCAAGCTTGCTTCCGGCACCCTTGGAGAAGCCCAGCATCTCGTCCGTTATCTTCTCCACATAGGATATACGTCTGGCATCCTCGTCTTCCTTGGGATTGCCCGTATATAGTCCGTCGATATCCGACAGAATAATAAGAAGATCCGCATGCATAAGCCTTGCTACATCAGCGGAAAGCGTATCGTTATCTCCGAAGGTACCGTTGTGCCAGATCTCGTTCGTTGACACGGTATCGTTCTCATTGATGACCGGGATCAGATGTCTCTCGAGCATCGCCTCGATGGTATTGGTAATGTTATGGCGCTGCAGCTTATCCGCTATACCGTCCTTGGTAAGCAGGATCTGACCGCACACGTAAGAATATTCCGCGAAAGAACGAGTATACGCGTTCATAAGCTCGCACTGTCCGACTGCCGCGATAGCCTGCTTCTGAGGGATATCCTCCGGCTTCTCTGGCAGATTAAGGCTGCCGATACCGACGCCGATAGCGCCTGAGGTCACCAGGATGATCTCTCTTCCGCTGTTCCAGACATCTGCGATACCGCGACACAGCCTGTCGATATTGCCGTGGTTCATCTTGCCATTCTCATAGGTAATGGTAGATGTGCCGACCTTGACTACTATTCTTTTCGCGAAGTTCACGGCATAGCGCGAACCGCCCTTATGATCTGCCTGCATCCCGGGATGCCCCTTCCTTAATCAATACAGGCGGCCCTCCTTAGAAGACCGCCCGTTAAGGATATACTCAAAGCCCGTAAAAAACAAGTGATTTACGCCGATGCCTTGACCGTATTCCAGATCTCTGTGTATCTCTCCTCGATATCGGAAGAAGAATAGTAAACCTCAAGTGTCGCGAAGATCTCGGGTGTGGGATAGTAGTATACATTGCCGGCGACCTCAGGGTCCAGCATCGCCTTGGCGGCAACGTTAGGTGTGGAGTAACCTACATATTCACAGTTCTCGAGAGCAATCTGCGGCTCATACATAAAGTTGATGAAGTCGTGAGCACCCTCGTAGTTGACTGCATTCGTGGGGATACACATCATGTCGACGGACCAGTTGGAGCCCTCGGGGAGCACGAACTGAAGATCGATATCGTCGTTACCGAGCTCCTCGATCCTGTCGAGCATTACGATATGGTCACCGGACCATGCGATGGAAGCCGCCATCTCGCCCGAAGCCATCTTATCCTTAAGGTTATCTACGCCGTAGGTAGGGTTAAGGTTAGCCTTCTGATCGATAAGAAGCTGCATAGCCTCGGCAAGCTCGTTCTCGTCCATGGAATTGATGGAGTAGCCCAGATAGTTAAGAGCGACGCCGATGGACTCTCTCATGGAGTCATACATACCGATGTTGCCGGAATTTGCCTCGTCAAAGACAACATCCCATATCACTGAAGGATCCGTTGTCCCCTCGGGAAGCTCGATCTTGTTGGCATCATATACGAGACCTACCGTGCAGTAAAGATAAGGAACCGCATAATCCAGGACCTCGTCAGAAAGGCTCTGATCCTGAGAATAGGTAAGGTCGTTGAACATAGGATCCATGTTGGCAGTAACGTTCGGAAGCATAGACCAGTCGAGAGGCTGTATCCTCTGCTCGTTAATAAGTCTGCATACCATGTACTCTGAAGGGATAATAACATCGTAGGTATTATCGAGGTTGGGGTACATAGTCTCGTTGGTCTCAAAGGTTCTGTAGATAACCTTGTACTGAGGGTAAGCGGCCTCGAACTTGGCTATGGTGTCCTCTGCAATATACTCACCCCAGTTATAGATGATGAGCTCCTGTCTGCTGTCGCAGGCTGTGGCCCCCAGCATGGAGACGGTCATAAGGGCCGCCGTGCTTAGGATGCTGATTGCTTTTCTGATGTTCTTCATTTCTTTACTCCTCCGTTTCTCTCTTTTGATGACTTTATCTTGGAAATATTGGACAACAGCAGCATTATGAATACCGCCGCGAAAAGTATAGTTGTCAGCGCATTCATCTTCGGGTTCACGCCGAACTTCGCCATGGAGTATATCTTCATCGGCAGCGTCTGAACCGAAGAGTTGACGTTGAAGTTACTTATAAGGTAATCGTCGACCGAGAGCGTGAACGTCAGAAGAAGTGACGACAGTATACCGGGCATGATCTCCGGGATAATGACGAGCCTTAAGGTCTGTAGTCTGGTAGCTCCCAGATCCATCGCAGCCTCTGACAGATTCTTATCAAGCTGACGTATCTTCGGATCTATCGAGAGGATAGCAAAGGGCACACAGAATGCGATGTGCGCACAGATAAGTGTGAACTGTCCCTTCTGAACTCCGAGGAACGAGAACAGGAGCATGAACGAGATACCGATAACAAGCTCCGGCATAACGTTCGGGATATATGTCGCGCTCATTATCACGCTCTGAAGCTTCTTAGGAAGATAAGCCATACCGAGACAGCTTATGACGCCGAATATGGTGGACACGACAGACGCGATCGCCGCGATCTTTAGCGTGGTAAGAAGCGCTTCAAGAAGCTCTCCTCCGTCACTTCCGGAGAACAGTCCCGTGTAGTTTCTCAGAGTGAAGCCGCCCCATATGAAGGACTTCGGAACGCTGTTGAACGAGTAGAAGATCAGAAGCGCGATGGGAAGATATAAGAATACTATTATCAGGCCGATATAGATATTCGGGATAAGTCTACGAATAAATCTCACAGTACCATACCTCCGCTTCCGGACGCTTCCTTGTCCTGATTACGAAGCACGCCCATAGTGATAAGCACGAATATCAGAAGGATCAAAGACAATACGTTTCCGGCCTGCTGATACGTAGGGCTTTCATTAAGAATGAAAGACTGCACCGTATTACCGATGGTGGTCTTGGAACCCTCTGTAATGATATCGGGGATCATGTAGAAGGTCATGGAGGGCATGAATACCATCTGTATGCCGGAGATAACACCGGGCAGTGACAGAGGGAATATAACCTTAAGGAAGGTCTGTACCCTGTTGGCTCCCAGGTCCGCCGCAGCCTGTCCCAGGCTCTCGTCTATCTTTACGAGAACGGAATAGATAGGAAGGATCATGAACGGCAGGAAGTCATTTACCATCACAAACTTGGTGATGATATCAGACAGCATGGGATCCTTAAGGAAGAGTATAGGCTCCTGCATTCCGAATACGCTCATAAGGAAGGTGTTAAGCACTCCCGTCTGTCCGAAGAATGCTCTCCAAGCGTATGTACGAAGCATCGTATTCATCCACATGGGAAGCACGAACAGCAGAAGGAGCTTGCTCGATGTCTTGTGAAGTCTCTTGGATCTGCTCTGAAGGATGTACGCCAGAGGGTACCCCAGAAGAAGACAGCCAATGGTCGTCCATACTGCGTAATCAAGGCTTCGAAGGAATACCGAGAAGTACTCCTGAAGCGTAAGTCTCACGCCGTAGAACTCCGCGGTTACGGTCTTGTTCTGGAAGAGCGTAGAGAAGCCGTCGAGATTAAAAACATATCCTCCCGAAGTCTTGGCGAAGAACGCCCTGAAGAGGATCAGCACCAGAGGAAGGATCGTGAACACAACTATCCATGCGATATAAGGATAGGACAGAAGCTTCATGTTCATGGTAAGTCCGAGCGCCCCGTAAAGGGATGCCGCTATTCCGAGAAACAGCAGAACGCACAGGATGTTCCCGACGAGGGACTGCACCACATAAAGCCTCTGGGCCGTCATGTTGTTGGCTTCGATCATCTCGGGAGTGATGAATCTGTTTAAGGTGATTACGTGAACCGCAAGTCTCGCCGCGAACAATATCATGACTGTAAGGCATCCGAGTCTCTTGGTCCTTCTGCTCTGCGAATAAAGCTGGAAACCCAGAGACAGCGTCAAAGCCGCCACGGCCACAACTATCGTCAATGTGAACATGAGACCACCGAAGCCTCTGAAGTCGATGTTTACCGCTCCGTCACGAAGAGGAACATATACTCTAGGCGACATGATAAGAGAGAACAGAGAATATGTCCTCTGCTTCTTATACTGGATAAATAGCTCGAACATGGGAATAAAGACCGCTACGAAGGACAGTATGGCCACTATACACATGATTATGCCGTGTAGAGGCATTAGCTTGAATCTGGACTTAATATCGCTCATTGCTACTCCTCTGCGTAAACCTCTTCCTTCACGCCACGGACGCCGTAGCTTCCGGGCAAAGGCGAGAACCTTGATTTCCTCATTATCTGAATGTCATCGGGATCGACGGTAAGACCTACCCGCTTTCCCACCTCCACGGGATCGACATCCTGTATCATCCACTCTATTCCCGTATCGCCCTTCACGATTATCTCGTAGTGAACTCCCTTGAAGATAATGCTCTGGACCGTGCCGTTGACGTACTTGTCATTCTCCTCTTTGATATAGATATCCTCGGGACGGATAACCACATCGACGTCGTTCACATCCCCCTCCTTCATCTCCGGGAACAGAGGGTCAACGCACTCGAACTTTCTTCCGGCGAAGGTGACCTCGTGGTCCTTGGTCATGGTGCCGGGGATAATATTCGACTCACCGATGAAGTCCGCTACATAAGCATTTTTAGGCTCGTTATAGATATCTATCGGAGTTCCGATCTGCTGGATGTACCCGTCCTTCATGACGATGATGTTATCGCTCATGGTGAGGGCCTCCTCCTGATCGTGGGTAACATATACGAAGGTGATACCGAGCTCCCTTTGCATCTGCTTAAGCTCGATCTGCATCTCTTTTCTCATCTTGAGATCGAGTGCACCCAGAGGCTCGTCCAGGAGAAGCACGCGAGGCTTTAAGATAATGGCTCTCGCGATCGCGACTCTCTGCATCTGTCCGCCGGAGAGCTGATCTATATATCTGTTCGCGAACCCATCAAGTCCCACGGTATGAAGAGCCTTGTTGACTCTCTCCTCGACCTCCTTGGCAGGCACCTTCTTAAGGTGAAGCCCGAAGGCCACATTATCAAAGACATTGAGATGCGGGAAAAGCGCATATCTTTGGAACACAGTATTAATATGTCTCTTATGCGCGGGCACTGAGAGAAGGTCCGCTCCTTCGAAGTTCACGATGCCCGAGTCGGCAGTCTCGAAGCCTGCGATAATACGAAGCGTCGTTGACTTACCGCAGCCCGAAGGGCCCAGCAGAGTTATAAATTCATTATTACGGATATAGAAAGTAATGTCATGAAGGACCTGATTACCATCATAGCTCTTGTTGACATCCTTAAGCTCTATTATGTGCTCCTGGCCGGTGGAATCGTGAAGAAGCTGGCCGGGTCTCATCTTGTTCTCTGTATTCTCGCTCATGTTACCCTCCCATCAGAAACTCGGCGGTGAAGAGATCCACAGTATCTTAGCAGGTCTCTTCCCTTCGTTTGATATAAAGTGCGGTCTGTCGGGCTTAATGAAGAAACTCTCGCCCTTTCTCGCTTTATAAAGATTCTTTCCTATATGGATCGTAATGTTTCCGTCGAGGACGAATCCTATCTCCTCGCCCTCGTGAGGGTTATCGGGATATGTCCTCCCCGAAGGCTCGATGGTAACCAGAATAGGCTCCATCTCGTTCTTCTGTGCATTGGGAATGAGCCAGCAGGTCCTGTTCTTAAGCTCGGCGTCCTCTTTAACGGCGTAATCATCGTCTCCGTAAACCACCTTATCCTGCTCGTCGTCGTCAAAGAATTCCTTCAGGTTGGTGCCCAGCGCCTCGAGGATATCCATCAGCGTCGCGATGGACGGGGATGTCTGGTCCCGCTCAAGCATCGAGATAAAGCCCTTGGAGAGCTCGCATCTGTCTGCCAGCTCCTCCTGAGTCAGCTGATTCTGCTGTCTTAGAAACTTAATCTTCTGTCCGATCTCCATATTCACTCCTGAACTTGAAGTTTACTAATATTAAACTCACGAAACGGAATGAATTATATATGATATTAAACCTGGTGTAAAGTATTTCTTAACTTTTCGTAGAATTATTTTTGACTCTGCGGAAGACCCGGTGCCCTGCAAACAGCAGTGCAGTCACCGCCAGCGTAAATATCACGCAGTTTCTGAAGGTGCGATCCACGAATCTGAAGATCACCTCGTGAGAGCCGGCGGGCACATCACTCACCGTCATGTCGGCGTGATCTCCCCTGTCGGTTATAGGGAAAGCCTGCCCGTCCACGGTCGCCACGAATCTTCTGTCGTGATTAAAGCACACCGTTACGCTTCCTCCCGCGAAGACCTCGGGAGTCGTTACCTTAAGGTAATTAACATGCTCCTCGAGCTGCACCTCGTCGCTTCCGCCGTTGGCATAAGCCCTGGCACATGCCAGCGGGTCCGCGAAGATCACTCTGTTATCATCCTCTCTGAAGCGGACAATGCCGTAGGGAGCTAGCTCCTCCTCCACCTCGTCAGAATGATCCGGGATGGTTACATAGTACTTGACTGCACGTGCCCTGAGAGACGGGATCATGTCTTCATATACCTCGCCTACGCTTCCCCCGATCTCCTCGAAATGAGATATCAACTCCTGATTAGCCTCAGTAGTCTCGACGGTAGTAAGAAGATCATAGCCGCAGATATTATCGATACCGTAATAGGTCGCGTAGTTATTGGACAGCAGCGCCGCAGTATCCCGGGGAACTCTCGTGGCGTGATTGATCTGCTCAGTATACCCGTCTTCATCGGTCTTGTAGAAGCTGTAGAGTTCCCAGTAGTACGGCCTGTCCATTACAGTCACATATCGGCTTCCCCTAAGGTCATCTATCCAGGGCTCCTCGAAGGGAATCGGACTGTTTGTATACACACCGAAGTATCTTACCGGAAGAAGTATATACAGCAGAAACAAATTGACGCACTCTATAGCTACCAGCGACACCTTAATAAACTTCATATTATTGATCCTGGTCTTCTGATCATCGATAAGCATCTCCAGAGTAATGCAGCCCAGGCATATGAGGAAGAATACGAAGAACAGCATCACCTTGAAGGGGTATCTGAAGTAATTAAGCACCGGTATTCTGTAGATGATCCTGTTAAACCAGGTTGTCGATGCCCACAGGAAGGTGATAACTCCCACAGGTATCAAAGCATACATCTGCTTAAGCTTCTCTCCTGCTACTCTCCTTCTGTTAAGGATGATATGTACTAATCCGAGAAGCGCCGAGAATACCAGTATGAAGCCTATGTGAGACATATTCTTCTGCGTCGACGTGAGCTCATCTATGAAGTCCACCTCTTCTCCGGTCTCAAGGACCTTTCTGGTTATATCGTTCTGTACCAGAGGATTAATAAGTCCCCTGATCAGATCCTTGATCTTATATACCGCGACTATAAAGTCATCCCATCCGAGCGTTCCCGATCTGTCGGCAGCCATCTTCATTGCCCTGTACATGGGTCCCAGAAGAGGCAAACTCCACAACGTCAGAAGAAGCCCGCTTACAAAGTATTTCCTTGTGAGCCTCCACGCGGATTTAAGCCTCAGCCCCTTGCCCGAGAAGATAAGCTCCCATGTCAGAGCGAACAAGAAATCGAAGATTACGGCGTACACAAAGTACTGAGGATGTCCTCCGTAGAACAGTAGCACCTTAGGTATCGCAGCTATTACAAGAGCCTTGAGCCCGTCATGCTCCTGAAGGTACATAGTGCCTAAGAATATCCACGGAAGAAGTCCGGTAACTATGATCGCTATCATCCAGTTGCTTCCGCAGTAGATCGTGAAGGAATTAAAGCTCCAGGCTATGGCGCCGATCATGGTAACATAACGCTGAAGCCTGAAGCGCTTCTCGAGGTATATCATCATACCCACTGCACCGAGGGTCAGGTAGAGTGCCGCAGTAAAATCACAGGTACCGCACAGATGACCTAAGAACAGCTTACTCAGAATACCTCCCGCATATACGAAGGGATTAAGCTGCCCGGTCTGGCCCTTATCGAGGAACCCTGTGCCTCCGAGCTGGTGGAAGTTATAGTATGGAAACTCCCCCTGAGCCACAGACCTTAAGGAGTGGACATACTGGCAGATATAGGCATCACAGTTATCGTCCTGAAGGAAGAAATAAGGCTGCCTTATCTCCATCACGACAAGCATAAGCACGCAGATCAAGGCTACGATCAACGCATCCTTAAGAAGCTTATGCTTACCGAAGAAACCGCTCATCTTATAAGCTTGTCTCCGTATTCGCCGAAGTCAAAGGTAGCGTAATAATCGTTCAGTGTCTCCGCTCTTCTAATAAGCTTGACAGTGCCGTCAGTCTTAAGGAGCAGCTCAGCCGACTTCAACCGTCCGTTATAGTTATAACCCATGGCAAAGCCGTGAGCGCCGGCGTCATGGATAGCCAGATAGTCTCCCATCTCGATCTTCGGAAGCATACGGTCTACGGCGAACTTATCGTTGTTCTCACAAAGCGAGCCGGTGATATCATACTTATGATCGCAGGGCTCGTTCTCCTTGCCGAGCACCGTGATATGATGATAAGCGCCGTACATAGCAGGTCTCATAAGATTGGCCGCACAGGCATCGACGCCTATATATTCCTTATAGATATGCTTCTCGTGTATTGCCTTGGTGATAAGCTCTCCGTAGGGAGCCAACATGAATCTTCCCATCTCGGTAAATATAGCCACATCACCCATGCCGGCAGGAACAAGGATCTCCTCGTACTTACGACGAACTCCCTCCCCTATGACACGGATATCGTTAGGCGTCTGATCGGGCTTGTAGGCTACGCCGACGCCTCCGCTTAGGTTCACGAAGGCGAACTTGATCCCCACCTGCTTCTCTATCCTTGCCACGAGCTCAAAGAGCTGACCCGCCAGCATCGGATAATAGTCGTTAGTCAAAGTATTACTGATGATAAAGGCGTGTATACCGAATCTCTTAACGCCTCTGTCCTTGAGCATCCGGTAAGCCTCGATGAGTTGCTCCTCGGTCATGCCATACTTCGCATCTCCCGGATTATCCATGATTCCGTTACTCATGGTGACCACTCCGCCGGGATTATATCTGCAGCTCATGACCTCCGGATACTTGTCACCGATGATCTCATCCAGGAACGGAATATGCGTGATATCGTCGAGGTTAATGATGGCACCCATATCGTAGGCCAGCTTATATTCACAGGCAGGGGTATCATTCGACGAGAACATAATGTGTTCTCCGTCAGCGCCTACAGCCCCCGAGAGCACCAGCTCAGCCTCGGAAGAGCAGTCGAAGCCGATATCGTATTCCTTAAGAATATTCATTATATAAGGGTTCGGGGTCGCCTTAACCGCGAAGTATTCTCTGAAGCCCTTGTTCCAGGCGAATGCCTCCTTTACAGCCTCACAGTTAGCCCTGATCCCGGCCTCATCATATATGTGGAAGGGCGTGGGGTAGGTCTTAACGATCTGCTCTATCTGCTCTTTGGTTACAAAAGATTTTTTCTCCATATTCTTTATCTTCCTACATCAAAACAATGTATGGATAATAACATAAATGCTTCATAGCCGCACCCCGCATATGTTACAATTGCCACAAGGTAAGGCTTATGGAATATCCTATTATCTATACTGAGATCAATATATTCTGCATATTCATAGTAATCCTTGTGATGGTCAAGTCTTTGGGTGTCACTCAGATGACCTCTGCCAGACAGTTCATTAAGGCGTTGGCCTATATGCTGGCCTTCATGATCTCGGACAATATAGCCTTCCTTATGATAAGCGGACTCATACCGTCGAGCGGCTTAGCCATCATTGTCTTCAAGTCCCTTTACTTCATGAGCACCACGCTAATGTGCTACTACTGGTTCCTGTACTTTGAATCTTTAAGGCTTACCACCTTTGCCACAAGCAACAAAAGTAAGATGATAGCCGGAATCCCTGCCTATATACAGCTGGTGATGACACTGGTGAATATAGGCTACGGTTTCTTCTTCTACATGGATAACGGCGTCTATCACAGAGGAAGCCTGTTTGCACTTCAGTATCTCTTCGCCTACGTCTATGTGGGGATCGCTATATACAGAGCCTTATCAGGAGCCTTGAAGGAACCCAACTATATCGATAAGAACAGAGTAATAACTCTGGCGCTCTTTCCGATACCTCCTGCCGTTGCAGGCATTCTGCAGTTTTTCATGCCGTCCATGCCGGTGGCATGTGCCGCACTCACCTTTTCGATGCTGATGCTGTACTTCAACTTCCTGGAGAACTCCATCTCCCTGGACCCCCTCACGAGGCTGTCCAACAGAAGAGAGCTTATGTGGCATCTGGCAAGGAGAATGAAGTCCCAGAGCGAGAAAAGCACCCTGCTGTATCTTATGATGATCGACGCGAACTTCTTCAAGAGCATCAACGACACCTACGGGCACGTAGAGGGAGACGCCGCTCTGGTAAGGATCTCCGACGCCATGAAGAAAAGCCTTACCGACAGTAAGAAGAAACCGCTTCTGGCACGCTACGGAGGAGACGAGTTCACCGTGATACTGGAGGTCGAGTCCGAGGACGATATAGAGGCCGCCGCTTCGGCCATTAAAGAGGAGCTTAAGAAGCTTAACGACAAGGCGAAGTCTCCCTACGACCTGACCCTAAGCATCGGCATCGCAGCCTGGAATGATTCTATTAAGAATGTGAGAGAATTCATCGCTCTTGCCGATGAGAAGCTATATGAGGAGAAACAGCTTCACCACATGGGACGCTGATCCGAACCGCCGTACTTACTTAATTACGACTCTGTCCTTACCGCTTCTCTTAGCCTCATAAAGGGCATCATCCACACGTCCGCATAGAATATCCACGTGCTCCCCGGTTATCCCCGTGGTAACTCCGAGAGATATGGTGTGACTTCCCGACACCTCGAACACACAGGCGGAGAAGGCCTTACGTATGACTTCGGCCAGCTCTTGAGGCTCATAGGGAAGTGTATTCGGAATAAGTATCATGAACTCCTCTCCACCCCATCTTCCTATGCTGATATCGGGATCGGCCTTGGCGCACTCATCTGTCATTATATGACTTAATGTTCGAAGAACGTTGTCCCCCTCCCTGTGGCCGAAGGTATCGTTGACCTTCTTAAAGTCATCTATATCGAGCATTATAAGAGACGGTGCCGGAACCTGATCGGGAGTGTCAGTGTGCTTCTTATTAGAGGCAGTAATCCTGTGCTGTATCTCCGTACGGTTAAGAAGCTTCGTCAGACCGTCGGTAATAGACGACAGCTCCAGCATTCTGTTAGTCTCCTCGAGCTCCTCTGTGGCAGCGTGGACAAAGTTCGCGAGCCTGTTAACAAGCGAAGCCTGCCCGTCGAGTGTATGGTCCTTGATCCTGAAGTTGTGGGCCATGCCCGAAGCGGGTCCCTCTCTAAGACCGACTATAGCTAGAGTTACATTATGAAGATTAAGATCTCTTCCTGTTCTCATAAACTCTCCGGAGGTATAAAACCCGGTGGTCGAAGCAATATCCTGGAAGGGAGACGTCTCTCTATTGGAGCCTTCGTTGCCCCAGAATGCACGTCTTGCCGCACATGAGAACAGATAAATTGCCTGTGGCTCGAAGTCAGACAATCTCTCACCTGCTCCGTTAACATTCTCAAGTATTATCCACGGATCTCCATAGGCCATATATGTCTCTACACCCTCTTCAACGTCCGCACTCATAATAAGACTTCCGTCGGGGAGACATGCCGTAGGAGCTCTTAACAGATTAACCTCGTTATGCTTGTACATAAACGGAAACTCAAGTGTGTGCTGGAAGAAGTGCTCATCATTCGCGATATTAAGGTATTTGTAGTACGTATCGTAAGCAGGCTTGTTATCGAGCTCGTTAAGGATCGCATGGTCTGCCCTGGTGATCTTAAGTCTTCTGCCCAGAGGCCTCCAGCCGGTAACCCATTCGGTGTAAATACTGAGATTCTCTCCTCCTATGAGGATAAAGACAGCCGCATGCTCCGAGCAATCTGCCCCGCTTGAGAACACGAAGGAAGACTCGTTGTTGATGTCATTTGACAGCGCTCCGCCGCCGAAGATCTTTACATCTTCCTTAATACAGCTTAAGTCCTCACAGAACTTAGTCATTGACAGCCCCCTTATGGTAACCAGAAGCTCGATGGCCTTGACCCACTCGTGCTGCTTCACTATGTCGGCAATAGCCTCCGACACCTGAGGCTCGGTCTCATCGGTAAGAGGAAGCTGTATGGCTGTCACCTTGGAGGACGGATCCTCGAAGACCGTACATGTAATTATGATATGGGCGTCACTCAGAAGTCCGTTGGAGACATTGCCGTTGGTGGTACAGCCCGCATACACGGCATCCGGAAGTGTAAACTCGATGAGGCTGCAGACGTGACGGACCTTCTCCACCTCGAGGGTGTCGGAGAATACATGGAAAAGCATACAGGATGCTCCGTTCTTCATCCTCCACTTGTCTATCCTGTTAAGCTCCTGTCTTAAGGAGCTGTCATTCTCGTATTCGAACTGTATCTGTTTCATACTGCCATTATATTATCTAACAGGCTTTATAAATTTTGCGATACTGTAAACATTGATAATTAAAAGGCTCCGGATAATCCGGAGCCCTCTTAAGCACTTTATTCTGACTGTTGATTACTCAACGATCTTGGAAACTGTACCGGCACCAACTGTGTGGCCACCCTCACGGATAGCGAACTTGAGACCCTGCTCCATAGCGATAGGAGTGATGAGCTCAACGGAGATTGTTACGTGGTCACCGGGCATGCACATCTCTGTGCCCTCGGGAAGGTGAGCAACACCTGTAACGTCTGTCGTTCTGAAGTAGAACTGAGGACGATATCCATCGAAGAAGGGCTTATGACGGCCACCCTCGTCCTTTGTAAGAACGTAAACCTGACCCTCGAACTTTGTGTGAGGTGTAACAGAACCGGGCTTAGAGATAACCTGGCCTCTCTCAACTTCCTTACGATCGATACCACGGAGGAGGCATCCGATGTTATCACCGGCCTCAGCCTGATCCATCATCTTACGGAACATCTCAACACCTGTGATAGTTGTGGACTTGGGCTCTTCCTCAAGACCAACGATCTCAGCAGCGTCACCAACCTTAACGACACCTCTCTCGAGACGGCCTGTAGCAACTGTTCCACGACCTGTGATTGTGAATACATCCTCAACAGGCATAAGGAAAGGCTTATCTGTAGGTCTCTCAGGTGTAGCAATATAATCGTCAACAGCCTTCATAAGCTCAACGATAGGAGCATACTCGGGAGCATCGGGATCTGTAGAAGAAGACTCAAGAGCTGTAAGAGCGGAGCCTCTGATGATAGGTGTGTCATCACCGGGGAACTCGTACTGATTGAGAAGGTCTCTGATGTCCATCTCAACGAGCTCGAGGAGCTCCTCGTCATCAACCTGATCGCACTTGTTCATGAATACTACGATATAAGGAACGCCAACCTGTCTTGCAAGAAGGATGTGCTCTCTTGTCTGAGGCATCGGGCCGTCAGAAGCGGAAACTACGAGGATAGCACCGTCCATCTGAGCAGCACCGGTGATCATGTTCTTTACATAGTCAGCGTGGCCGGGGCAGTCAACGTGTGCATAGTGACGTGCATCTGTCTCATACTCAACGTGAGCTGTGTTGATCGTGATACCACGAGCTCTCTCCTCCGGTGCGGAGTCGATGTTGCCATAATCCTTGAACTCAGCTCCGCCCTTCATAGCGAGAACCTTCGTGATTGCAGCTGTAAGAGTTGTCTTACCGTGGTCAACGTGACCAATTGTTCCAATGTTTACGTGTGGCTTGTTACGTACGAACTTTTCCTTAGCCATTTTTCAAATTCCTCCTAAGAATTTAAGTTGATCCGTAGATCTTTTTCTCTTTATCAGCTTTGATCAAGCGATAGCACCTATTCTACAAGTTATACGCTTATTTTTCAAGTGTACTGCCGCTCGAATTAAAGCCTGATAATTACTTCTTTAATATTTCCTCCATGATGCTCTTCGGACAAGGTGCGAAGTGTGAGATCTGCATTATGAACGTACCGCGTCCCTGTGTGGAGGAACGAAGGTCCGTTGCATAACCGAACATGTTCGCCAGAGGTACCTCAGCGTGGATCTGCTGTGTACCGTTCATAGGCTCGATCTCCTTGATGGCACCACGACGGGCATTGAGGCCGCCGATAACGTCTCCGAGATAATCATCCGGAACCTCGACATCAACCTTCATGATAGGCTCGAGAAGTGCGGGAGCAGCCTTCTGCATACCAGCCTTGAAGCCCATGGAGCCTGCGATCTTAAATGCAGTCTCTGAAGAGTCAACCTCGTGGAAGGAACCGTCATAGACAGTAACCTTGACATCAACTACCGGGTAACCGCCCAGAACGCCTGCCTGCATTGCTTCACGAACACCGGCATCGATAGGAGCGATGAACTCCTTCGGGATGGAGCCGCCGACTGTAGCGTTGACGAACTCGTAACCCGCACCGGGCTCCTGAGGCTCGAGACGGAGCCAGCAGTCACCGTACTGACCGTGACCACCGGACTGACGAACGAACTTACCCTGTGCCTCAACGGTCTTCGTAATAGTCTCCTTATAGGAAACCTGCGGAGCACCGATGTTAGCCTCTACCTTGAACTCACGGATAAGACGATCAACGATAATGTCGAGGTGAAGCTCACCCATACCGGCAATAATTGTCTGACCTGTCTCCTGGTTCGTGTATGTACGGAACGTAGGATCCTCTTCTGCAAGCTTCTGCAGAGCAACGATCATCTTCTCCTGGGATGCACGGCTCTTAGGCTCGATAGCCTCTTCGATAACCGGCTCCGGGAACTCCATGGACTCGAGTACGATGGGATGATCCTCATCGCAGAGCGTGTCACCAGTCGTTGTGAGCTTAAGACCGATAGCTGCAGCGATATCACCGGAGAAGACCTCCTCGATCTCCTTACGGTCGTTAGCATGCATCTGAACGATACGTCCGATTCTCTCCTTCTTGTTCTTACCTGCATTAAGGACATAAGAACCTGCTGTAAGAACACCGGAGTATACTCGGAAGAAGCACAGCTTACCGACGAAGGGGTCTGTCGCGATCTTGAATGCAAGAGCTGCGAAGGGGCCCTCATCGGAAGAAGGTCTTTCTTCCTCTTCATTAGTCTCAGGGTTAATACCCTTAATAGCAGGAACATCAAGAGGAGAAGGCATGTAGTCGATGATAGCATCGAGGAGCATCTGAACACCCTTGTTTCTCAGGGATGTACCGCAGGTAACGGGGATGAGCTTACACTCAACCGTTGCCTTACGAAGTGCTGCCTTCAGCTCGTCGATAGAGATCTCCTGACCGTCCAGATACTTCTCAGTAAGCTCGTCATCAGTCTCGGCGATCTTCTCGATCATCTCTTCTCTCTTGGCATTGACGAAGTCGACCATGTCAGCGGGAACTTCACGATCCTCGTATTCCTTACCGTCATCGGATGTGTAGACCTCGGCACGAAGTGTCATCAGATCGATGATACCTGTGAAGGTGTCCTCCTTACCGATAGGAACCTGGATAGCGACAGACTCATTCTTAAGACGGTCCTTGATCATGTCTACTACATGGAAGAAGTCGGCACCGACGATATCCATCTTATTGACGAATACCATACGGGGAACACCGTAGTGCTCAGCCTGTCTCCATACAGTCTCTGTCTGAGGCTCAACGCCTCCTCTGGCTGACATAACAGTAACAGCGCCGTCAAGAACACGGAGAGATCTCTCAACCTCAACCGTAAAGTCAACGTGTCCTGGAGTATCGATGATGTTGATTCTGTGTCCCTTCCAGGGAGCTGTGGTAGCAGCGGAAGTAATCGTGATACCTCTCTCCTGCTCCTGAACCATCCAGTCCATTGTAGCCGCACCGTCGTGAACCTCTCCCAATACACGGTTAATACCTGTGTAGTAAAGGATACGCTCTGTGGTCGTTGTCTTACCTGCATCGATATGAGCCATGATTCCGATATTTCTCGTTTTCTCGAGCGGATATTCTCTTTTCATCGTGTCATAACTCCTTATCGATTACCACTTGTAGTGAGCAAATGCTCTGTTGGCATCTGCCATTCTGTGCATTTCTTCCTTACGCTTGAACGCGCCGCCTGCACCGTTAGCTGCGTCCATGAGCTCAGCTGCGAGACGCTCCTTCATTGTCTTCTCGGATCTGGATCTTGCATACTGTACGATCCAGCGAAGTCCCAATGTAAGTCTTCTCTCAGGTCTTACGTCGATAGGCACCTGATAGTTAGCGCCTCCTACACGTCTGGCCTTGCACTCGAGCTGAGGCATTACGTTCTCAAGAGCCTTATTGAATACATCAATAGGCTGCTCGCCTGTCTTATCCTTGATTGAATCAAAGGCATCGTAGACGATCTTCTGTGCTAATCCCTTCTTACCGTCAAGCATAACGTTGTTGATGAGCTTAGATACTCTTACATCGTTATAGAGCGGATCCGGGAGCACTTTTCTAACTGGGATATTGCCTTTCCTTGGCACTTTGCTTCCCTCCTTGCATGATTATCAGTTTTCTGAAACCATAGGTACTCACGTTTCAGTTTTGCCTTTGGACACGTGTCGTGCGTCAAGTAGCATGTCCCTTTATGAACAATGTACTGATCGCTTTTGTTTGTCCAATCCTACTTAAAATAGGATCACTTCTTTACCTTTGCTGCCTTAGGCTTCTTAGCGCCGTACTTGGATCTGCCCTGCATACGGTTAGCAACGCCTGCGGTATCTAAGGTACCTCTGATGATGTGGTAACGAACACCAGGGAGATCCTTAACACGTCCGCCTCTGATTAAGACAACGGAGTGCTCCTGCAGATTGTGACCGATTCCGGGAATGTAAGCTGTAACCTCGTAGCCGTTTGTTAAACGTACACGGGCAACCTTACGAAGAGCGGAATTAGGCTTCTTAGGGGTAGTTGTCTTAACAACGGTGCACACACCGCGCTTCTGAGGTGCATAGACTTCAGTAGCCTTGTTGTGAATCGTGTTGATCCCTGCCTGCAGAGCCGGGGAAGCTGACTTATAGGTCTTATCGTGTCTTCCCGACTTTACCAATTGATTGAACGTTGGCATCAATACATCTCCTTTCTTTATTATTACTTCCCTTGCAAAAGGGCGCATTAAGCCCTTCTTCGAAAAGCAATTAAGTTTACACCCGAGTCTTTTACTTGTAAAGAGCATCTTCCCGCACTCGTGGTAAAATATACGTACAATTTACTATCCGGAGGTACCCCATGCCCGAATCCTGTCCCGTGATCGACTACGAAGATATGTTAAGCGATCTTAACGACGATATAGAGAGCGGCTTCATAAAGGAAGACGTAACACTGTTCATAGTCCGCATGAAAAACGCCGTATTATGCGAAGCCTTTGGCGGAGAGGTACGTCCCGTCATCGACTATTTCTACGACTCCCCTGCCCTGTACCCAGAGCTTAAGGAGATCACCGTATCCGACTGTAAGAAGCTCTGCTTCGCGGCTCTCGAGAAGCTTCAGGAGAATGAGGACGAGTCATTAAAGGCTGCCGTAAGCCTGATAATAGAGGACCTTAAGGACTACACCGCCGGCAATAATAAGAGGAACGAGCGGCTGTGTAAGGTGATTTTCGAGCAGGAGTCTCTTATCCCTCTTATGGTGTACTTCGACGACACTGACGCAGGCGACGAGGTGGAGGCCATAACCGCGGGCGATCTTATAAAGGAACTACGAATATCCTCGGGGCAATAACAAAGATTTTTGCTTTCATTGTCACCTCCTAAGCTTTATAATTGTTTTTAATGGCGAAAATTTTAATTAAAGGAGCGTGACAGCAATGAAAGTTCAGTTTACCGAGACGGTAGTACGTGATGCTCAGCAGTCGCTTATCGCAACACGAATGCCGTTCTCAGACTTTGAGGACATCCTGGAAACAATGGATAACGCAGGATATCACTCCATCGAGTGTTGGGGAGGTGCGACCTTCGATTCCTGCCTCCGTTATCTTGACGAGGACCCCTGGGAGAGACTTCGTAAGATCAAGTCCATCGTTAAGAAGACCCCTCTGCAGATGCTTCTAAGAGGACAGAATATCCTGGGATACAAGCACTATCCCGATGACGTCGTAAGACTCTTCGTAAGAAAGTCCGCCGAGAACGGCATGGATATCTTCAGGATCTTTGATGCACTTAATGATTTCAGGAACATCGAGGTCGCGGTAGACGAAGCTTTGAAGTGCGGCAAGCACGCTCAGGGCTGTATCTGCTACACAACAAGCCCTGTTCATACAGTAGAGAAGTATGCCGAGATGGGTAAAGAGCTCGAGAAGATGGGCGTTAACTCCATCTGCATCAAGGACATGGCAGGCATCTGCGGACCTCAGGAGGCCTATGACCTCGTGAAGGCGCTGAAGACCTCGACCAAGCTCCCTGTATATTTCCATACACATCACACCACAGGTCTCGGACCTATGACCTACCTGAAGGCTATCGAAGCCGGCTGTGACGGTATCGATACAGCTATCTCCCCCATGGCAGGCGGTACATCCCAGCCTGCTACCGAGACTATGAAGTACGCTCTCGAGCAGTTAGGCTACGAGACAGACCTCGATCAGGATCTTCTGAAGAAGATCGCCGATCACTTCGCTCCCGTTAAGGCAAGATTCCTCAAGGAAGGCGGCCTCAACCCCATCGCGATGGGCATCAAGGCTGACATCCTGAAGTATCAGGTTCCCGGCGGAATGCTCTCCAATATGATCGCTAACCTTAATGATATGCACGCCATGGATAAATTCGACGAAGCTCTTGCCGAGATTCCTGCTGTCAGAAAGGATATGGGTTATCCCCCGCTTGTCACGCCTCTCTCACAGATGGTAGGTAACCAGGCAGTACAGAATGTACTTCTCGGCGAGAGATATAAGAATATCTCCAAAGAGGTCAAGGCTTACCTGAGAGGTGAGTACGGAAGAGCTCCCGGAGAGGTAAATCAGGAGCTGGTCGACAGATGCTGGAAGCCTGAAGAGATCATTACCTGCAGATTCGCAGATACCCTCAAGCCAGCCTTCGAGAAGGCCAAGGCCGAGCTGGGTGACAGAGCAAGATCTGACGAGGATGTACTCTCCTATATCTCCTTCCCTCAGGTTGCTGAGAAGTTCTTCGAAGCACGCGAGGAGAAGGAATCCAATACAGTTAACTACACCATCGAGAAGAAGGAGGATTGATGATGGACCCCATTATCCGTTTTGCCTCCGAATCGGGAGATACCTTTCATTTCCTGAAGCCTCAGATGGACGTCGGCACTGCCTTAATGGACGCTTTGATCGTCATGCTGGTAGTCTTCGGAGTTCTTTTCCTGATGTATGTACTGATCTCCCTCGCGAGCAGAGTTATAGCAGGTATCTCAGGAGTTATCATCGGCGGCTCGAAGAAGGACACTGCAGAACCTGTCAAGGCTGCACCTGTGGCTGCTGAGGCTCCTGCCGTTAAGGAAGACCCGGGCGAGGAATTCTCATCCGGTACACTGAAGCTTAAGGGCTGCGACGAGAAGACGGCTGCCATGATCATGGCTATTGTCTCCGATAATACCGGCATCCCGCTGTCAGAGCTGGTATTCAAGTCCATAAAGCTCGTCGATGAGAATTAATTAGGAGAGGTATTGAATATGATTTATAAAGTAACAATTAACGATAAAGTATATGAAGTTGAAGTCGAGAAGGGTAAGGCTAATCTTATAAGAACTACTGCCGTCGAGGCTGCACCGGCACCCGCTGCAGCAGCCACCGTAGCAGCTCCCGCACCCGCCCCTGCAGCTGCCCCGGCTCCCGCCGCTTCAGCAGCAGTTGCCGCCGGAGCTACAGCTGTCGATTCTCCTATGCCCGGAACCATTCTCGACGTTAAGGTCTCTGTGGGCCAGGCAGTCAAGGAGGGCGATCTTCTCGTTATCCTTGAGGCTATGAAGATGGAGAACGAGATCTACGCACCCTGCGCAGGAACAGTTGCACAGGTACTTACACAGAAGGGCGCCAAGGTTGATACCGGAGCTCATCTTGTATCTATTTCCTGATCCCGGAGGCGCAGTAAATGATTGAAGTTTTATTAGATTTATGGAATAACTCGGGACTTGCCCAGTTCTTCGTAGGTGACGGCTGGAAGAATGCCGTTATGATACTGACTGCGTTTGTCCTCTTTTACCTGGCAATCAGGAAAGAATTCGAGCCCTTGCTGCTCCTTCCTATCGCCTTCGGTATGCTTCTTACCAACCTTCCCTGGCCGGGGGGCGGAATCTTCCACCCCGAATGGTTCCAGGAGGGGATCAACTGGGCTGCACTGGGCGGAACCTTAGAGGGTCAGCCGGAGCCCGGATTGTTCGACTTCCTTTATATCGGCGTTAAGCTTGATATTTTCCCCTGCCTGATATTCATGGCAGTCGGAGCCATGACTGACTTCGGACCTCTGATCTCGAGGCCCTCCAGCTTCTTCATGGGAGCCGGTGCTCAGTTCGGTATCTCCTTCGCCTTCCTGGCAGCTATTCTCTTCGGCTTTACTCCTGAGGGTGCCGCTTCCATCGGAATCATCGGCGGAGCAGACGGTCCTACGGCTATCTATCTGACATCCAAGCTGGCCCCTGAGCTTCTCGGAGCCATCGCCATCGCGGCTTACTCCTATATGGCTCTGATCCCCATGATCCAGCCCTTCTTTATGAGGCTGCTCACAACTAAGAAGATGCGTCAGGTCAAGATGGAACAGACAAGATCAGTATCCAAGGTAGAGAAGGTATGCTTCCCTATTATCGTTACTGTTGTATGCGTACTGATCCTCCCCTCTGTTGCACCTCTTCTGGGATGCCTTATGTTAGGTAACCTCTTCAAGGAGTCAGGCGTTACTGACAGATTGTCCGATACGGCTCAGAACGCTCTTTGTAACATCGTAACCATTATGCTCGGTGTTGCGGTAGGCGGTACTGCAGTTGGAACCAACTTCTTAAGACTTGAGACTCTCCTTATCATAGCTTTGGGTCTCGCAGCCTTTGCATTCGCTACTATCGGCGGTCTTATCATCGGAATCATCATGTATTATGCTACCAAGGGTAAGATCAATCCTTTGATCGGAGCTGCAGGCGTTTCCGCTGTCCCTATGGCTGCCCGTGTAGCATCTAAGGTTGGACAGAAGGAAAACCCTTCCAACTTCCTTCTTATGCATGCTATGGGACCTAACGTTGCCGGCGTTATCGGCTCGGCCATCGCCGCAGGTATCTTGCTGACATTGTTCGGATGATCTTAAAGATATATCTTCTAGATAAAACAAGAGGCGTCATTCACCGGCGCCTCTTATTTTATAAATTACAATTACTAAGATTGATTAAGAGAAGTATGCGTCTATCCCGTCCGCGATTCCCGCTGCCATAACCTGATGATTGCTCTGATCGGTAATGTAAAGATCGTCACCCCGATTGGTCATGAATCCCATCTCGAAGAGAACACAGGGGATGGTACTCCAGTTATTCCCTGTCATATTATTCTGAGCAGAGACGCCGCGACTTCTTATCCCCGTGGCGCTGCAATAGGAATTAAGAATACAGGTCGACAGCCTGTAGGAGCCGGCATAGGTCTGAGGATTCCATGGATTATCGGAAGCTATGCAGATCGCCGTGGCGCCGCTTGCTGAAGGATCATCAAGTCCGTCGGCGTGAAGTCTTATGCAGATGTCCGCCCCGCTGTTGGCAATCCGGGCACGGGTAACGCAGTCAACGGCTACAGAGCCGTTCTCCCTTGTCATGATAACGTTATAGCCTCTGCTCTGAAGCTCGGCCCGAAGCTGATTAGCCACCTGAAGTGTAAGAACGTATTCATTTACTCCGCTCCATCTGCCACGGGTCCCCGATGTATCTGCGAGCTTCATGTTAGAGGATCCCGGTCCGATGGGGACATAGCCTGAAGCCACAACACCGGAATGTCCAGGGTCAATGCAGACAGTTATCCCGTTAGAGGAAGAGCCTACAAAGGACGCACACATATTTCTGAACTCTGCTGAATCGGAGAAACCTTCTATGATGGAATCGCGGTTCACGCTCCCGGATCCGAGCCTGCCGGTCCAGTAGCTAAGTCCGGAAGGCTCAGGCTCCCTGTCAAGGAATGTCCTATAGAGCACCGATACATATTCAGTGTCGCTGACATTCTTCGAGATAAACTCCTGAGAGAACAGGAAGCCTCTGGCACAATCCGCGAAGGATATCTGATGCGTCCGAAGTCTGTTGCTCCAGTACTCAAGTCCGACTGGATCGGAGTCTCTTCCTAATACCTGGGTATAAAGTCTCTCGGAGAACCCGGTATAACCGTCATCTGTAGCCGCGCTGACTCTTCCCTGCGAAACGAGTAGCACAAACACAAGCATTATCGCTAAGGATAATGACAGAAGCTTAAGTTTCATATTCTGATTATCAGTCCTGAGCCTGAACTGCCGTCATGGCAACAGTATTTACGATATCCTCCACAGAGCAGCCACGGGACAGATCGTTACAGGGCTTATTAAGTCCCTGAAGAACTGCGAAGCACTCGGCGCCTCCGATCCTCTGCGTGATCTTATATCCGATATTTCCCGCCTGAAGATCCGGGAAAACAAGAATATTGGCTCTTCCTGCTACGGGGCTTCCCGGAGCCTTGCTGCTGCCGATCTCGGGAACCAACGCCGCATCGAACTGCATCTCGCCGTCGAGAAGCAGATCAGGTGCCAGCTCGTGGGCCTTTGCCACTGCTTCCTGGACCTTGGTTACAAGATCATGCTTGGCACTTCCCTTCGTAGAGAATGAAAGCATCGCTACACGGGGCTCCTCGAAGCCGCATAATCTCTTGGCGGTATCTGCAGTCGCGATAGCAATATATGCGAGTTCATCAGCTGTGGGACAAGGCATTACGACGCAGTCGGCATAGACAAGAAGTCCGTCCTCTCCCAGCTCGGGATTGGGACAATCCATAAGAAAGCTGCTGCTTACTACCTTCATCTCAGGCTTGGTCTTAATGATCTGTAATGCGGGACGAAGCATATCGCCGGTGGTGTGAACAGCACCGGATACGAGACCGTCAGCATCCTCAAGCTTTATCATCATTATGCCGTAATACATGGGATCAGCCACCAGCCTGCGGGCATCCTCGGGAGTCACGCCCTTAGCCTTACGAAGCTCATACAGAGCATCGGCGTAGCCTTCTGCCTTCTCGCTCGTAAGAGGGTCTATTATCTCGATACCTTCGATGCTCACACCAATCTCGGATGCAACACCGTTGACCTTATCGGGATCTCCCAGAAGCACGGGCTGCGCGAGACCCTCCCTCTTCAGTATGGATGCTGCCTCTACCGTACGCTTCTCATCACCTTCGGGAAGAACGATCCTCTTAACATCGGATGCCGCCTTCGCCTTGATCTTCTCGATAAGCTTGCTCATAAATAATCTCCTCCTTAACTTAAAGGTCTATCCCCTCGAAGCCGTCCCACACATTCTTTCCGGAATATGTAAGCGGAGTCTTCTCCCCTCTTAACACAGCCAAAGCAGGAAGTGCCAGCGCCTCCTGTTCCATCTCTCCGGGGTACACGCTGATCGGAGCTATGAATCCGCATCGCTTTGTTATCCCTTCGATTATATCGTTGAATCTCATAAGACCGCCGGTAAGCAGAATGCCGTCCACCTTACCGCATAGAACTGCGCTCATCTCACCGATCATCTTACAGATCTGATAGATCATGGTATTCCACACAAGCTCGGCCTTACGGTCGCCCTGCTCCACAAGCTCATGGATGGTATCGGAATTCGCAGTTCCGAACAGATCCACGAATCCGCCGGCACGGGAGCATCTTAAGCGGACCTCATCTATGGAATGAGCCTCGATATAGTCAAGAAGTGCCAGAACCGGAACAGAACCTATCCTTGTGGGTGTGAAGGCCCCCTCTCCGTCAGCTCCCATATTGCCGTCCACCATTCTGCCGTGATCGTGAGCACTGACAGTGATTCCGCCGTCTATATGCGCCACTATAAAGTTCATATCTTCATACCTGCCTCCCAGCTTCTTGGCGTGGTACTCGGCAACCGTCTTCTGATTAAGAACATGAGAATGAGATACTCTGTAAACACCCTTAATGCCCGTCAGTCTGGCGTAGTCACAGTATTCGTCTACGTTAGTCGGGTTAAGCGTGAATGCGGGCTTATCGTACTCGCATGCGAACTTCCAGGCCAGCATGACACCGAGCTTCGCAGGATGCTCCGAGCCTCCTACGGCAGCTACCGTATCATCGTACAGCTTCTGATCTATTCTGGTAATACCTCCGGGCTGGGTGCAGGCACTGCCGCCTCTTCCCACGTAAGCATCGATCGACTCCGGAGCTACCTTCTCCTCCTTAAGCATATCCAGGATCACGCCATATCTGAAGGGAATCTGCAGATTAACGTGAGAGAACTTCAAAAGCTCGTCCGCATCGTGGAAAAGACTCTTCTCGAAGACCAGCTTCTCGTCCTCGTAAAGACTGACCTTGGTCGATGTAGACCCCGGATTAATGATCAAAAGCTTATACATTTATTATTCCTGCCTTATCTGAAGAAATATACCAACGCAAGTACATGGCATACGTAGGCCGCTACAACAAGAAGATGCCATACCATATGCGAGAACTTGAATTTTTTACCCGAGTAGAAGAACAATCCGACGATATACGCCGCCGTTCCGGATATAAGCAACCAGAAGCTTGCCGGAGTAGCCGCTTCATGGAATGGCTTGAAGGCGAAGACAATAAGTATCGCCATGATGCCGTAGATCAGTACTGCGAACCTGCTTCCCACCTTGTTATCAGGATACATGAATATCATGAGAAAGGTTCCGAGAAGTGCCAGCGCCAGCTCAGCTATGAGTATCCCATAACCCAAAGTCCCTCCGATAAGAGACAGACATACCGGAGAATAGACTCCGAAGATCGCATAGTAGACCATGATGTGGTCGAGCTTCGCGAATACTCTCTTGTGGATGGACCCGGGCTTCTGGAAGTGATAGATCGTTGTAAATAATGACGCCAAGAAGCCGAACAGCATAAAGGCCGATACTCCGATACTGTCGGAGACGGCATACCCTTCGGGAGCCTTAACATAAGCGTGAACGGCTGCGAAAGGAATCATGAACAGAAGATACAGCGCCAGAACTCCGGAGGTAACGGAATTACCAACCTCCTCACCGAAGGTCTCACGTGTCTTCTCAATAGTATTTCTTACCTTCCTGGTCTGCCTTTGGAACCAGGTCATCTCGGAAAGACCGACCTCGAGTGGGTCCTGACCGGACTTGGCGACCTTACGATCGCTGTCGCTCGCCATCATCTTTTCCCAATGTTTGTTGTTCTTTGCCATTATCTGTTCTCCGAGAAGTAAGTTCGTATGATTATATAACAGGATCAGTCCTCAGGTCCATCAAAGTCAGTATCAGAATCTGTCGCTTTTTTGACTTCTTCCTCCGATTTGCTCTGCGTGCGTACCGGAGCTGAGATCACTGTTCCGAGAACCTCGGGTATCTGAGCCTTACGTATTGTCTTCGTACCTACGGCTGCGGCACTCCTGCTGTTCTCGATGGATGTCTTATCTAAGGCCTTCAGCGGGTCAAGCTGCTCTGCCCTGTAGGCATCGCGGTAGAACCTGTAAAGCTGTATGCACACATAGAGTATGATGGCGACCGGCATGATCCGCCTCGGAAGCACCTCTGTGAAGGAGTCCCCGAACAGGCGTGTCGCAGGAGCGAAGGGCGCCTCTGCCATACCGTATATGGATCTTAGAAGAAACGCCCATACTACCGATACGATGCTCGCATCATCTCCCGACAGCTTATCTGCCATACCGGGAAGGACCCACACCGGGAAGGCTGCCAGTATCCCGTAAGCCGCCAGGCCTGCAGTCATCCACAGCTTCTTCTTATACGCCGCGTAGACGGGAAGCACTAAGAATACCAGCGCCAAGTATATGTAGCTCATAACTGTCTCGAAGGTGCCGAATTCTCTGGGAACTATACCTCCATACACGAAGTACAGCGGCATAAAACACACATAAAAGAGCGATACACATATGCACAGAAGAAAAACGCATATGAAATAATCTCTTCTCACCGGTATGCCTCCTATCGAAAACAGTCAGCCTCATACGGCTGACTGTTATTTTAACATTAATTCAGTGACTAATCATCAGAAATTGGGGTCGGGATCATCCTCCGCCCTGACCTTAAGCTTGAGCTTAAGTGACAGGAGCTTAACACCTGCGCCACCAAAGTGGATCCTGAAGACATTGTACTTGGATATAAGCATGAAGGTTGTATCCTGTGTTCCCACGTGCCCTTCGAGTCCGTTCCAGGTCATGACTCGGAACGGGATGCTGGTACAGTACACCGTCATAGGGATCTGAGCCAAAGCTCCAAGCTCCGATCTCGCAGTGAAGGTAACGTCATACCTTCCGGGTACATCGGAATCAAGACCGAAGGTGTAATCGGCACCGGTGGAAGTATCTGTATCAACCTCTATTATTGTCTCTCCTTCGCCTTTAACCTGGTAGTAATTATCGACTCTTGTTACTACCGTGTCATCCTTGAAGGGACAATCTACGTGCTCTATCTTATACGGATCACCCATGAGACGATCCATAGCGGGAGCCTTCATCGCATAGTTTAAGATATTCCTCGCATTACGCTGCATCTCGGCACGGGTAATAAGCTCGGTATTGCCGCTCGTAAGGCTCTCTACGATATCACTCTCGTCGATAGTATCCTTTTCGACGTGTGAGCACACCATGAACAGGTCGCACTGAGCCTTCGCCATATACGAATGCTCCGTCAAAGAATCGGACCTGTGAGTCATTGCCGGAACCTTGGTTATAAAAGCCCACCAGTCAGTCATTACGATACCTGTATAGCCCCACTGATTACGTAGTATCTCGGTATTAAGCTCATAGTTTGCTGTTCCGTATACGCCGTTGATCTTGTTATATACGGACATGATGCTTCTGGCGTTGCCTTCCTTAACCGCGATCTCGAAGCCTCTCATATATATCTCACGCAGAGCCTTTTCCGATATCACGGAATCCATAAACCTTCTGTTGGTCTCGCGATTGTTGGCACAGAAGTGCTTGATAACCGCAGTGACGCCGACCTTATGAAGTCCATTAAGCTGAGCGGTTCCGATAAGTCCCGTCACAAGCGGATCCTCTGAGAAATACTCGAAGTTTCTTCCGTTAAGAGGGAATCTGTGAATATTCATTCCGGGGCCAAGGATAGCGTCGATCTCATTCGAGAGCATCTCCTTGCCGAAGCATACGAACAGCTGCTCTATAAGTTCCATATCGAAGGTCGAAGCTATACATGTACCGTTGGGCAAAGAGAACGCCTTCTTACCGCTGTCGATCCTCATTCCGGATGGACCGTCGGAGCAGCATACTGTAGGTATTCCAAGCTCCATATGATGCTTCGTAACTCCCGCGAAGGCTCCCGCTGTTCCCGTTGTAACCTTAGGACTGCTCATGCCCTCGCCCCTTATCATGAGAGCAAGATCCTCATCGGTAAGCTGAGCTATGAATTCATCCATCGTATTCTTACCGGTCTTTACATCCGACAGCTTGATCCCCTTATCACCCGTCTGAGGTATCTCGGGCTTAAGACCGACTAAGCGATCCTCGATATTCTCATGAGTTCTTACCGGCACATCCTCCATGCCGTTATTCGTCATTCTCTTAAAGCTCTCCACGGGCTTAAGTGCAGACTTCAGATTCTCTAATACAACATCCTCTTCTAAGGTAAGCTCATAGACTTCCGTGACATCTGCGATATCGCTTCCGAGCATGAACCTATAAGCCCCCTTCTCCAGCATCCATCCGATGCCCTTCCCGAGTCTTCCGTCATCATCATAGGAGGCATAGCGGGTCCGAGGAATTACTATGGATACCGTTCCCTCCTCGCCGGCTTCGAGGGCCTTGGTCTTGCCGAATCCCACAAGGATTCTGGATGGCTTCGTAAGCTTGCCCGAAGGAAGATCGGCGTAGATCATTACGGCCTTAGAGCCTTTGATAGCACCTGTATTCTTTACTTTTACGTCTATCCTTAATGTCTTATCCTCATAGGATATCTCACCGGCCTTGACCTCGAAGCTGGTATAAGACAGACCGTAACCGAAGGGGTACTGAACCTTATCGGGAGCGAATGTCACGAAATACCTGTAGCCTACGAATATATCCTCCTCGTAAGTATCCTTAAGACCGTCTCCGTCTCCGAAGTTCTTACTGGAGGGGTAGTCCTCGAGATTATAAGCTATGGTGTCCGTAAGACATCCCGAGGGAGTGGCGTTACCCATCACAAGATCGCCTACCGCGAGACCTCCGTACATGCCCGCCTGCCACACGTACATGACTGCGGCGGGATCGAACCTGGTGACCCAGGACATATCGATGATATTACCTACATTAAGAAGAACGACCGTCTTAGGGAAGGCCTTACACACCTTCGAGAGCAGCTCCTCCTCACCGTCAGACAGGTAGTACGAGCCCTTCTCTGCGGTATTATCTCTGTCCTCGCCCGCAGTTCTGGCGATTACGATGACCGCCACGTCATTTGTCTTCGAGAACCTCTCCACGAAGTCATCTTCTACGGGCATCTCCTCCTGAGACCATTTCTCCTGACCCCAGCCTACTCCGGGATCAACGGGATTCTCCTTCTCCCATTCATCATAGATGGTCATAAGCTCCTGATCGAGCTTCGCTCCTGCCTCCAGAAGTCCTTCTCTTATGTTGTAAACGTGATTGACATTAACCATGCCACCGGATCCGGTGCCGCTCTTATAGTAGTTAGCCTGCATCCTCCCGAAAAGCGCTATCCTCTGATCCTTACCGACCGGAAGGGCATCTCTGTCATTCTTAAGAAGTACTGAACCGTTTCTGGCAACCTCTACTGCCTGTGTCTTATATTCTTTCCAATCAAGTGTCAGTTCGGGCATAGTATTACCTCCGAAGGTAAAGTCTAGTCATATTTTAAACTACTAAAGTCACCAATTAATAGCAGATTCGTTGCTTTTTTATAAACTTCCTTGTAATTCGTAGGTGACGGGATCACAGGCAGTATACCTTATGATCTCCTCCATCCTGGCCTTATCCATATAGGCCACAAGAGAGAACGCCTTGCCGGACCTTCCGGCGCGTCCGGTCCTCCCGATCCTGTGAAGATAGAACTCATTCTCATTCGGGATATCGTGATTAAAGACAGCCTCCACATCATCGACATCTATGCCGCGGGCAACCACATCCGTTGCTACGAGCACATTGAACTTATCTCTGCGGAAGCCGTCCATAACCCGGTTTCTTCCGCCCTGACCGATATTACCGTGAAGTATATCGCATGATATTCCGGAGCTCTCGAGCTTTCTTAACACCTTCTCGGTCTGGGTCCTGGTGTTGCAGAAAACTATTGCTTTACGAATATGCTCACGATCAAGAATGCTTACTATCGCTCCCACCTTATCCTTCTCGGGGACCTCTATAATATACTCGTCGATATTCGGATGATCGTCGGCCTTAGGCATTACATCAATCTGGGCCGCATCCTCCATGAACTGCCATGTGATGTCCAATATCTCTCTTGGCATAGTCGCTGAGAACAGTGCCATCTGCTTATCCTTGGGAGTCAGAGCTATTATGCGCCTTATGTCATTGATAAAGCCCATCTTCAGCATCTCGTCCGCCTCGTCCAGGATGAGAGTATAGATATTGCTGATATCGATCATTCTCCTGCCTACGAGATCGAGAAGTCTTCCCGGAGTCGCCACAACCACCTGAGGCTTACGCTTGATCTTGTTCTCCTGAGTTCTTATATTCTGCCCGCCTATTACGGCACACACGTTAAAGCCCTCGATATATCTGGCAAGACTCTTGATCTCCGATGCGATCTGAAGCGCCAGCTCTCTAGTAGGACACAGGATCAAAGCCTGTACAAAGTCCACATTGGTATTAAGATACTCAAGGATAGGTATCGCGAAGGCAAAGGTCTTTCCTGTTCCCGTAGGAGCCTTGGCGATAAGGCTCATGTTATCCATAAGAAGCGGGATCGCCTTCTGCTGAACTGTCGTAGGGCGTTTAACACCCATCTTCTTCAAGGAGTTTCTTATCTCAGGGGATAAGTCAAAATCCTTAAAGCCTAATTCTTCATTGTTGTCACTCATATTATTCCCATTCTTTCTTTTACACGCGAATATTATACATTGAGGAGGCTTCAAGCGGTATACTTTAACCAAGTAATCTTTCCGGGGGAATAATTATGGCAAAGCGCGTTTTTCTTATAGTTCTGGACAGCTTCGGTTTGGGAGGCGCCCCTGACGAGGCAGCATTTAAGGACGAGGGCAGTAATACTCTGGCGGCTGTGTTATCCGATTCGAACAGACCCTTCCCGGGACTGTCGAAGATGGGTCTTCTTAACATAGACGGACTTGACGATGAGCGCATATTAAGCTGGAAGGACGCGCAGGAGACTATTCCCTCACCTGTCGGCTACTACGGAAGATTAAGAGAGCTGTCGGCAGGCAAGGACTCAACTATAGGTCATTGGGAGATGGCAGGAGTATGTTCTTCAAGCCCGCTTCCCACATACCCTGACGGCTTCCCGGAGCATATTCTCGATAAGATACGCGAGGTATCGGGAAGAGGGATCCTCTGCAACAAGCCCTACAGCGGAACAGATGTTATAAGAGACTTCGGAGAGCAGCATATGAAGACCGGAGATCTTATCGTATATACCTCGGCGGATTCGGTGCTTCAGATCGCGACTCACGAGGATGTCGTCCCGCTCGATGAGCTGTACTCTATCTGCTCCTCGTGTCGCGAATTTATGACCGGGGCTGACGGAGTCGGAAGAGTTATCGCCAGGCCTTTCGTAGGGTCTGCTGAAGAAGGCTTCACAAGGACCTCTAACCGTAAGGATTTCTCCCTCCCCGCACCCTCCGCCACTATGCTCGATATCCTGAAGGCACAGGATCTCGATGTCATATCCATAGGCAAGATAAAGGATCTTTATGCCCACAGAGGGCTGACGGAGGAGATCGCTACCTCAGACAACACCGACGGCATAAGAAGACTCAAGGATATGCTGGACTGCGACTTCCACGGACTTTGCTTCCTGAACCTAGTTGACTTCGATATGAAGTACGGCCACAGAAATGACATCAAGGGCTATGCGGAAGCAATGCATGAATTTGACGATGCACTTGAACAGATATTGCCGCTGCTTGAGAAGGACGACCTTCTTATTATCACAGCAGATCACGGCTGTGATCCCTCAACTCCATCCACCGATCACTCGAGGGAGTGCGTACCTCTTCTGATCTACGGAGAAGGTTACGACGTACCGCATAACATGGGTGAGATCGCAGGCTTTAATATTATCTCATCGATCGTATATACAGCGCTTCTTGCCAGAAGCTTTGCCCCTTCCGTTCCGCATCTTCCGCATGAGCTTAACGAGAATGATCTTATGTCCTATGTCGATATGACCAATCTTAAGACCACCGCGAAGACCTCCGACATAGAGGCTCTGGTAGACGATGCCATACTTAAGGGGGCTGCCTCAGTATGCATACAGCCTTGCTTCGTAAAGGACGCTGCCAGAAGAGCTAAGGGCAGGATCAATATCTGCACTGTCATCAGCTTCCCTAACGGCTACAGCACCACAGCAGTCAAGAAGTATGAAGCCCTTGACGCCATCAGCAACGGTGCCACCGAGATCGACATGGTGATCAATATCAACTTCATTAAGTCCAGAAGATTCGATGAGGCGGCCCTTGAGATCGGAATCATTGCAGATGCAGTACACAAGAAGGGTGCGATCCTCAAGGTGATAATCGAGACCTGCGAGCTGACGGATACAGAGAAGAAGATGCTTTGTAATATCGTAACAGTACAAGGCGCAGACTTTATTAAGACCTCCACCGGCTTTGGCTCGTCGGGCGCCACCGTGGACGACGTCAGACTTATGCGCCACTTCTCAGGCTCTACCGTGGAGGTCAAGGCCGCCGGCGGGATTCGAAGTGAGGACGCCGCCAAGTCAATGATCGAAGCCGGCGCCACCAGGATCGGCGCCTCCAGCCTCGGCTGAGATACGTTATTTAATTAGCTCTAGAATTCATTTCCGCTTTCTCGCGCTGATTTACATTAAATGTTCGCTTTTTGTTCTTAATTTGCAATTAAGTCCAAATAACGGTACATATCTCGTGTTATACTCCTGTCATAAGAAACAAGCACTTAGTAAGGAGGACTATAGATTATGTCACCGTTGGATTTGTCAGTATTATTATTCTTCATATTAGTATCCGTTAAGGCTCTCGTGGATTCCTTTGATTTCTGGAGGAAGCAGGATGAAGCTGCAATGGTAGAGCTCAGGTTAGATCAGATAAGAACCTCACGTGAAGTCAACCGCGCGAACAGAAGACCTTCGGATGTTACCCGCACATCCGTAAGGACTTCAAGCCCATACCGCGTTTATCGTGTTGACATGAGACCATCCGTCATTAAGCCGGTTCCCCGTAAGATCCTCCAAGAAAGAAGGGGGACCGGTGACGGGATGAGGTCAGCTGCGTGAATTAGTAGGACAGCTGATTCTTGCCGTTCCTCTTAGCCTTATAAAGCTTTCTGTCGGCGGCAGATATGATCTCCGACATATCGGAGCCTGCGGAATATTCGGCGACACCCGCGGAGATGGTTATCTTCTCGAACTTGGATTCGCCTACGGGAACTGATTGATTAGATGTATTGGCGCAGATGGCCTTTGCCACATTAACCGCTGTAGTCTTATCACAGTCAGGTAGCAGAACGACGAACTCGTCTCCGCCTGTCCTGAAGCAGATATCAGTCTTCCTTATGCTGTTGAGCATAGCGGTTGCCACGTGTCTTAAGACGTCATCGCCGTGGGTCTGACCGTACTGATCGTTGATGTACTTCATGTTATCTATATCGATAGCGATAATGGAGAATGTGGTATCGTCCTCTCTTGCATCATAGATGCTGCAGGTCCTTTCCAGATTCTCATAGAAATATCTTCTGTTATAAAGACCGGTGATATCATCGACTCTGGCGAGTCTCTGGACCTTCTGATAAGACCTCTCGAGCTCCTTCTCGAGGCGCTTCATATCGGTTATATCCTTGGAGATGCCCCATGTTCCGATGATCTCGTGATCCTTGTTATAGAAAGGGTACTTGGAAGCGAGGAAATACCTTGTCTCTTCGTCGTCCTTCTCCCATTCCTCATAGATGTTGAGCATCGGCTCTCCGCTCTCTATGATCTGCTCCTCTGTCTCCTTGGCATTATCTGCGAATTCCTTAGGAAAGTAGTCGTAATCCGTCTTGCCGAACATCTCCAGAGGCGACTTGGCACCCAGCTGATCTGCGTGCTGCTGACTGTTCCAGATGAATCTGGAATCTCTGTCCTTAAAGTATATGGTGTCAGCACAGAAATTCTTGATCGTATTAACTACGAGCATATCTATCTCTTCTTGATTAATATTAATTTTGCCCTTCTTAGCCATAATGCCCCCTCAAAACAAAACAATAATTATCATCAAAAATTTACAAATTTGATAATATCACAGAATCAAGGCTAATTCAAAAGCTCAGATGGTCTTAAACACCATCCTAATAATGAAGCGTCTTCCCTCTACCCTGGCCTCGATCTGCCCGTTCATGGACTCCACAAGCTTCTTTACTACAGACAATCCGACACCGCTTGAGCCTGTGTGCCTTGATGCATCGCCCTTATAATACCTGTCGAACACCCTCTTCGGGTCGGGGTCCTCATTCTCCTTCATAAGGTTACCGAGTATTATTGTTACGTTCTTACGATCCTCTGAGGGCTTCAAAGAGAGCTTAACGTCGCCGTCTCCGTGTACGAGGCTGTTTCTGATAAGATTCTGCATTATTCTCTTAAGAGACTGCTCGTTACCGACTATCTTTATACCCTCCTCAACATCCACGTCGACCTCATAGCCCTTCTCCTGGAATTCGTCGTAGTACTCGAACAGAGTCTCCAGGATCGTCCTCGAGCAGTCTATCGGCTCCACCTCGATCTTATAGTTAACATTCGACACCTTGGTATAAAGGAACATAGTCTCCAGTATCTCTGACAAGGAGTCTATCCTGCCAGCGATTATGGACGAATATTTCTGCCTCTCGTCGGGATCATCCGTCTGTTCCATAAGCTCAAAGTAGCCCTTAAGAGACGTGAGGGGTGTTCTTATATCGTGACTCATATTAGTCAGAGTATCTTTGATCTCTTTATCCTCGCGTAATATCTTCTCATGCCTCTCGTCATAGGAATCGAGGATCTCATTGATGTCCGACGCGAGCTTTCTAAAGCTTCTGGACTTACCGTAGAAGGTTATTCTCTTATTGGTATCGTTACGCGATATGAAGTGCACCTGCTTGCGAATACTCTTCATCTGGGACAGCAGGGATATCAGGATAAAAGCCAAAGCAAGCGCTATGACTATCATTATTATCGTCACTACCATAAGGATCGGGTCATTCATATGCGGTCTGTCCTTCTGTACTTTACGGCAAGCATAATACTCGGCACTATTACCGGCATCCCGAGAAAAACGAATGCTAACACGTTCCATACTACATCAGGTACGGAGGCTCCGGTACTCTCGATCCCGCTTGTTATTCCTAATCCGAAGAACAGTAATGTTATCTCGAAAACACCCAGGAACACGCTGATGCCGACAGCAACGGGGATCCTTGCGACCAGCTTCGAGATAAGATAGACAACTATACAGTAGTAAAGATTGACCAGCGTCACTCCGACATAGATCAGCAACGGATTAAGAGCGTCATCATTAATCAGAACATTAAAGCCTACCGGCTCCCCCAGAAAAGTTATGAGCACCCCCGGGAATACAAGAAGATTCAGAAGCAGTACGAATATCACAATTCCCGTGATCTCAGACAGACAAAGCTTGAATCTGTTTCTTATAGTCCCCTCGAAGTTAACTGCCAGTCTTAAGGTCTGATATTCACAGGTCGTACTTATAACAGTCATCGGGGCTACTATAGTCATCGCCAAAGCAAAGGAAGTAGCAAACAGCACTATCTTAAAGGCATATGACGGATCATCTCCCATATCCATGATCTCCAGGGCACCCATAGATATGAGACCGTCTGCGAGGATGGCATAGAACAGGATCAGAAACAGCCCGATCACACCGCAGGCCTTCAGAGCCTTGTTATGGAAAAGTCTTATGAGCTCTACGCGTACAAGATTTCCGAACATCAGGCGATATCTCTTCTGCGTACCACGATCAGACTTCCAATATAAGCTAAGCAGAAGTAAACTGCCGCACATATCAGGGCCCTGACTGTGAAATGCCCATCAGAATACAGATTCATGGCGGATAGGTTATGAGTCAACGTGTAATTCCCGAGATTAAAGCCCATGGCAAGATCGTACCTCTTCTGAAGGATCAAAGACACCACAGATACGATAGTCGACAGAATACCGACTGACAGAAGTATTCCCAGCGTCATGCCGGCAGCCTTGGACCTTGTGATATGAGTTACGGACATAACAACGCATCCGAAGGCTATGGTAAGTATCCATGTCACAAGGAAATAAAGGTAGAACGCTTTATCAAATCCGAGTCGTACAGACTCTCCCATCATCGCCATAGACAGTATCGCCGTAAGTAGATTAATAAGATGAATTACCAGAGAATATAGCGCTATCATCAGCATTCTGACGCCGAACAGAAGACCTCTTCTTCCTGCGAATATACTGAGGTTCTTATCCATCCCGGTCTTGTATACGCTTCCGATGTATAGTCCGATAAAGATCGCCATCATCAGAAGCTCGTGAAGGCCTCCGACATCAAGCGAGAATATGGTAGCCACATCTTCGTAATAGTACAGGCCTTCTCCGAATATCTGATAATCCTCAGGAATCTCTTCCTCCTCTTCCTCTATCATCATGTTGGCCGAGTTGATTCCTGACTGGAAGCCCGCCATAAAGCTATCCTGATAGCCCTCCACATCAGTCCCCATCTCCTGAAGCTCATCTACTCTCTCGCGGGTGAAGCCTAAGGGCTCCATATTAATTGCAAGATAAATGAAATTCGTTATCAACACCGATACTATCAGCACCGCCGGCAGAATGAAGGTGCTCTTCATATTGAATATCCTGTACGCTTCCGATTTAAAAGCACGAGCAAACATCGCTATCCCCCTTATCCCTTCGAACGCTCACCGGGGACGGTCCCCGTAACCTTGAGGAAATACTCCTCGAGGTCCGAGGACTCGATCCCTATGGATTCCACCGGTATCTGAGCCTTCGCCAGTTCCATGTTGAGGATTGTAATATCCGATAACCTGTCAAATATATGAATTGTCTTATCGTTAACTACGCTATAATCCGCAAAGCCTAAGCCGTCTATGATAGGGATCGCCTTAGAGGCATCGGGCGTCTTTATGGCTATCTTATCTCTGCACTTCTCACGGAGCTCTCTGCTTGTGGATTCCTCCACGATCCTTCCGTTATCGATGATCGCATAATCCGTAGCAAGCTTTGAAAGCTCCTCAAGAATGTGACTCGATATAAGAATAGTTATACCTCTATCCTGATTAAGCTTCGAGAGCATCTGCCTTATCTCCGCGATACCCTGCGGATCGAGTCCGTTAATAGGCTCATCCAGAATAAGGAAATCCGGATCGCCCACCAAAGCCATAGCGATACCTAATCTCTGCTTCTGCCCTAGCGAGAATCTTCCTGCCTTCTTCTTCCCGGTCTGTGGAAGTCCCACTATCTCAAGAAGATTATTGATGTACTGCTTATCTCCTATGCCGTAGGCCAGGCACTTTATCTTGATATTGTTATACGCCGTAAGATTCGGGTCGATGGCAGGAGACTCTATAAGAGATCCTATCCTCGAGAAGGCCTCGTTTACGCTCCCCTGAAAACCCGTATACTCGAAAGACCCTGCGGTAGGGGTCGCCAACCCGGCGATCATCTTCATGATGGTTGTCTTGCCTGCGCCATTCTTGCCGATAAGGCCGTAGATCGACCCCTTTTTGATATGGATATTCACACGGTCAACAGCAGTAGTATCCTTGTATATCTTGGTCAGTTCCGATGTTACGAGCAGATAATCTTCCATGAGATTCTCCTTATGGAATTAATATCTACTATTATCCTACGGGAGCCCTCGGAATGGACAAAGATTAGTTAAAGAAATGGTTAAGATTTGGACAGACGGAACCCCACACCCCAGATAGTATCGATATATTCGTCCTCTGAGTATTTCTTGATCTTCGTCCTGATATTACTTATATGAACGTTGATGGTCTTATCCTCTCCGATGTAGATATCGTTCCATGCATACTCATATATCTCGCGCTTAGAGAAGACCTTCCCGGGATACTGCAGGAAAAGCTCCAATATCTTGAACTCCTGCCTCGTAAGACCGATATCATTGCCCTTCACCGTGACCTGGAACTTGCTGCTGTCGAGAACAAGATCCTTGAATGCTCTGGGAGCCGAAGCGTCAATGCCCTCGGCCGTATCTGTTGTCTCGTTATGTCTTAGCTGAACATCAACTCTGGCAAGCAGCTCCTTAAGCTCAAAGGGCTTACCCACAAAGTCATCGGCCCCTGTCTTAAGAAGATCTACCTTAGAATCCACACTGCTCTTGGCAGACACGATAATGATCGGAACCTTGGACACCTCTCTTATCCTTTGTGTCAGCATCTGACCGTCCATACCAGGCATCATAAGATCCAGAAGGGCCAGATCGAATTTATCGTTCTTAAAGACTATAAGTCCCTCTGTTCCCGAGAAGGCCTGAGTACAGTTAAGTCCGTGCTTGGTAAGAGCCTCCCTGAGAAGGTTATTAATATTCTCATCATCCTCTACTATCAATACTCTTGGGGCATTAACGTCCATATCTATTCCTCACTTTACCTCGGGTGACAATTCCTGCGTCCTGATAGCAAGGCCCGTATTCTTTATTCCGTTAATAAGAAGATCCGGCTCGAAAGCACACGGGGTAAATACTCCGCTCTTAAGCCAACGTCCGCTGCAGATAAGTATGATGCCGTTAAGAAGTGCATGAGCATCGTAAAGCTTACCTGCAAGCATCCCGTACTCTTCCATAACCCGGTTATTGTCACCTGTGAAGTAGATTATCTCCTTCTTCTTCCTTCCGAATCTCTCACCTTCGATGACCACACCGGCAGCACATTCACCGCCTATGGTCTTCTCTGGCTTCTTAGAGGCCTGATATTTCTCCCAGAACTCAAGCGGACTTATCCTGATTCCGGGGAATACCTCTATCGGTTCCTCCGAGAGCATCCCCAGCTTATTAAGCTCCTCTGTGTAATCCGGCTTCTCCTCCGCCTCGTAAGATACGAAGCATCTAACATTGGCGATTCCGGGGATCTCCTTAAGAAAATCCTGAATGACATCATTATCGGCAAGGAAAAGCTTACGTCCTCCTATGGCCTCAACGGACTCATCGATAACTATATTCTCGGATAAAGCCTTACGCTCCTGCTTCTCGCCGTTCTCTATAATCACGGCCTTCGTACCTTCGGGATTCTCAGAGCTTATCTCCATCTCGAATATATCGGCGCTACTTATAGTATCAAATTCATCTCTCATTGCTATCCTGACAAGAGATGTCAGGATAGCGGGATTCATAGCGCAGCCGGCGACGGCCATTCTCGCCTTGGATCTGAAATCACCGAACAGACTGAACTGCTCCGCCAGAAGATCGCCCTCTCCTATATTATATAGAGCGCCATCTATATAATCTGCGCCGATATCCAGCGCCAGCTTCATGACCGTCAGACTGAACTTGGGCGGCACGATATTAACAATAACGTCAGGGTTGGTGATGGACAGCATCATCTTGGTTCCCTGTTCATTATTAAGATCCACTCTCGCTGTTGTGATTCTGGGACCCTTCCCGGAATACTTCTTACGGAGCTCGTCACATCTTGCCTTGTCCTCAGAAGCAATAATGATCTCGCTTATCGTGGCGACCGACATGAGCCGTTCCACGATAAAATCCGTTATTCCGTTACAACCTAATATCAATACTTTCTTCATACTCTATATTCTAACATTAAAGACGCCGCCGAAGCGGCGTCTTATCAGGATCAATTTTACGATTCGATGAGAATTAAGCCTTCTTGCTTGCCTTCTCCTCGTTCTCATCCTCCTCGCTCTTATAATCCTTATTAAGGCCCTTGTACTCCTTCTCGTCCAGAGGAAGGATAGCGTTAAAGATGATACCTACGAGGGCTCCGACTGCAAGACCCGAGAGGGAGATGGATACATTCCCTATAGGGAAGACGATGGAACCGCTGTAGTTAATTCCGATGGCAAGACCCAGGATCAGGGCAGAGATGATGAGGTTACGTCCCTTACTGAAGTCAACCTGATTCTCAACAAGGTTCCTTACACCTACAGAGGAGATCATACCGTAGAGAACTATCGAAACACCGCCTACCGTAGATGCCGGCATGGATGCGATAAGAGCTGCGAACTTCGGGCTGAAGGAAACTACGGCTGCGAATATGGCAGCGATCCTTATAACAGCAGGATCATAAACCTTTGTAAGTGACAGAACGCCCGTGTTCTCGCCGTAGGTAGTATTGGCCGGTGCACCGAACAGTGAAGCGAGGATAGTCGCTAGACCGTCACCCAACAAGGTTCTGTGAAGTCCGGGATCCTCTATGAAATTCCTGTTTGTTGTAGACGAGATAGCAGAGATATCTCCGATATGCTCTACCATGGTAGCCAGTGCGATAGGCATTATAGTGATAATGGAGGTTACTATCAGCGATGTGTTAGGAGCCTTGAAGATAGCAAAGACCGTATCATTCATATTGAAGGGAAGTCCGATCCATGCGGCCTCCTTAACTGCGGTGAAGTCAACCTCACCGAGGATCGCTGCCAGAATGTAGGAAGCAATAACACCCATGATGATAGGAACGATCTTAACCATGCCCTTGCCGTAGATATTGCAAACTACAACAATGAGGATAGCAACAAGAGCTACGCCCCAGTTAGTTTTACAGTTGTCGATAGCCGACTTGGAAAGTGTAAGACCTATAGCGATGATGATAGGTCCTGTAACTATAGGCGGGAAGAAACGCATTACCTTCTTCTGTCCGAATGCCTTAATAAGGCCTGCGAGAACCAGATACAGAAGTCCTGCGGCAGCAACACCCAGACATGCATAAGGCAGAAGCTCTTTCTCTCCGTTAGGCGCTATCGCCGCATAGCCTCCAATGAAAGCAAAGGAAGATCCCAGGAAAGCAGGTACCTTACGCTTGGTAAGGAAGTGAAACAGCAGTGTACCCAATCCTGCGAAAAGCAGTGTGGCGGAAACCGACAGCCCCGTAAGAGCAGGCACTAAGACGGTCGCACCGAACATAGCGAACATGTGCTGGAGACCAAGTATTATCATTCTGGGTATTCCCAGTGTCCTGGCATCGTATATGCCGTTCTTTTGTTCACCCATAACAAACCTCCATGAACATATAACATAAAATTTATCTTTAAGAATATAGCATATTAGATATAGAATATCATCAGAAAAATTAACATTGTTACAAAAAATAGAAGGGCTTCTTATGACACTACAGATAGCTATAGGTTTATTGCTTCCTTTCGCGGGTACCACACTCGGCGCCGCGCTTGTTTTCCTAATGAAGGATAAGGTCAATCCCCTGCTTCAGAAGATACTTCTGGGCTTCGCCTCCGGGGTAATGATGGCAGCCTCGGTATGGTCGCTTCTTATCCCCTCCATGGAGATGTCGCAGGATAACGGGCTCGGGAAGTTAAGCTTCATCCCGGCGATAATCGGCTTCATGCTCGGCATCGTCATGCTTATCATTATCGATAAGTCAGTCCCTCACCTTCACCTTGGACTGGATGAGCCTGACGGACCCAAGTCTTCGCTTCACAAAACCACTATGATGATCCTCGCGGTCGCTATCCATAATCTTCCTGAGGGTATGGCCGTAGGCGCTATCTTCGCAGGTATGCTGGCAGATAACACCGCGATCAGTTTCTCGGCAGCCCTCGCTCTGTCGATAGGTATCGCCATACAGAATTTCCCCGAGGGAGCCATAGTATCCATGCCCTTAAAGTCCGAAGGTCAGTCGAAGCTCAAGGCCTTCACCTACGGGACCCTATCGGGACTCGTGGAGCCTATAGGAGCTGTCGCGACCATCCTTCTGTCCAGGATAATGATCCCTCTTCTTCCCTATCTTCTGAGCTTCGCGGCAGGAGCCATGATCTTCGTTACAGTGGAAGAGACTATCCCCGAAGCCTCCGAGGGCAGTCATTCTAATATGGCTACAATAGGCTTTTCCGTGGGCTTCGCGATAATGATGATACTGGATACGACTCTGGGCTGATCATCTTCCCAGAGTGGCGTCATAGGACTCGAGATAATCCTCTCCGTTCTGAACCTCAGTGAAAGACAGTTCGGGGTATCCCAGCTGCCTTAAGCACTCGTATACAGCGATCGCCGCGGCATTACTTAGGTTAAGACTTCTGCACTCTCCTGTCATAGGGATCCTGAAGCAACGATCGATATTATCCTTAAGAATATCCTTGGATATACCCGTGCTCTCCTTACCGAAGATCAGATATATATCCTTATCTGCGGGAATGCCCTTGAAGTCTATATCCGAGGGAGGAACCTTACCGTATCTTGTCATGAAGAAGTATTCACCGGGGTTTTTGCCTCTGAAGTCATCATAATTCTCATAAAGCTCATAGTCGGCCCATGTGATGTGATTAGTTGTGGCGCGTCTGAACTTAGGGCTGTCGATATCAAATCCCAGGGGCTTAATAAGATGAAGAGCAAAGCCTGCAGCCACGCAGGTCCTCATTATGTTACCGGTATTCTGCGGGATCTCAGGCTCGTAAAGAACTACGTTAAGCCTTTTCCTCAACTTCTGCCTCTTCTTCCGACAGTAGGCTCCGGTACTCTCTCCTGAGCCTCAGCGATGTTAAGCATATGGTCACCTAATCTCTCAAAATCGGTGAGCATCTCGGAATAAATAACGCACGCCTCTCCGCTGCACACTCCGGTCTTCATACGGTCGAGCTGGTTGCTTCTGTATTGATCGGTCATATCATCGATCCTCTGCTCGGCCTTGGCGACTCTGACATGAATATCACCGCCGTCATTATGAGTCAGTATCTTAACCGTCTTCTCGATGATATCGATCATGGACTCAACTTCGCTTCTTGCGTATTCGGAAAGCTTAAGCCCCTTATTCTGAAGCATATTGGCGTAGCCCGCTATATTAGTGGCGTGATCCCCCATTCGCTCGATATTGCCCGTGATCTTGAACAGGGCGGAATAAGTAAGAGCATCCTCCTCCGTCAGGTCCTGAGTAAGGCAGTGAGAGATATAGTAGGATATCTCCTTATTAAGGTAATCGACGTATTCCTCGTTCTCATCTATCTCCTGCTGTACCTTATCGTTATTGTCAAGCACTGCCCTTAAGCTTCTGCTTACATTATTTGCAGCCTTCTCGAGCATTCTCTTGATCTCATTTGTTACAGCTGTGATGTATACAGATGAACCGGCGATCTGGAAATCAGGACGAAGCATGGCAGGTGTCAGATACTTAAGATACTGCTGCCCTTCTCTTTCTGACTCATCACCCGGAACTACAATATTAACCAGCTTAACTATTAGCTCACCCGCAGGAAGCAGCAGGAGAGTTCCACCCAGGTTAAATACAAGGTGAAAGTTGGCAAGCTGTCTTGCAACATCATTAGGTGACAATAGCTCTACCCAGTGTGCCACCGGAAGGAATACTGCCAGAAGTGTGAATATAAGCGTACCGATCACATTGAAGAACAGGTGCATCAACGCAGCTCTTACTGCCATCTTAGTCGTTCCGATGGATGACAGCAGCGCCGTAACACAGGTTCCTATGTTAAAGCCCATGATAATATACATCGCATGCTGAAGGTCGATAGCGCCGGCACCGGCAGATGCCATAGCCAGAGCCTGGAGAATGCCGACTGCCGCAGCAGAGCTGCTGATGATATTAACGAAGATTATTCCTACCAGTATTCCGAGAAGAGGATTGTCCATCTTGGACAGCAGACTTACGAGAGCAGGATCATCGGCATAGGGCTCCATCGCCGCCTTCATTATATTCATGGAGATAAATATAAAGCCCAGACCCGTTACTATCTCTCCTATGCTTTTGAACTTCTTGTTCTTGGTAAAAATAACTACGAACACACCGACTACCGCGAGTATGGGAGCAAACTCCCCGATATCGAAGGCAATCAACTGCGAGGTGATATTGGTACCGATGTTGGCACCCATGATAACGTACAATGCCTGGTGAAGATCGAGGAGTCCCGCGTTAACGAAGCCTATGACCATTACCGTTACGGCTGTAGAGGACTGAATAAGAGCTGTGACTCCGGCGCCGACTCCGACACCCTTAAATCTGTTATCTGTAAGCTTCTGAAGGACAGTCTTAAGCTTGTTTCCGGCTACGGCTTCAAGTCCTCCGCTAGTCATCTTCATGGAATACATAAAGATCGCCAGGCCGCTTAAGAGACTGAGAATACTAGAAAACAATTCCATACATAAAAGGCCCTCTTAACCTACAATAATCATAATCGCGCAGAGGACCTGTGTCAAAACAATTATTTTTTATATAGACTGATATCTATATGACCACCAAAAAGCCTTATATTATGGGTTTTTACTTCTTATATAGACTGGGAGCAAAGAGGATCAGTATCGGGAAAAGCTCAAGCCTTCCTGCCAGCATATCGAAGGTAAGGGTCCACTTGGAAAGGGTGCTTAGGAATCCATAATTACACGTAGCTCCTACCTTGGACAGTCCGGGTCCTATGTTATTAAGCGTCGCCAGAATGGATGTGAATGTCGTAGTCATATCGTAGTTATCGAATGACACTATGAACATCGACAGAAGGAATATCGCAGCGTAGGTCGCCAGAAATACCAAAGTGGATCTTATTACATCAGGCTCGACACCCTTCTTATCGATGGTGACCTTCTTAACGATCTTGGGATGGATATAGGACTGGACCTCCTTCGTGACCGACTTAAAGAAGATCATAAATCTTGATACCTTAACGCCGCCTCCGGTGGAGCCTGCACAGGCTCCCATAAACATCAGGAAGCACATAACGAACTTAGCCGTGGAGGGCCACAGGTCAAAGTCAGCGGAGCCGTATCCGGTAGTGGAAACCACGGAAGTCACCTGGAAGAAGGCATCCGTCAATGCGGTTATCGCATTCTCGTACAGGGGGAGAATCTTGACAAAAATAATTATCGTCGAGAGTGCCACGACGGAGAAGAATACCCGCACCTCCTCAAGAGAGAAGGCCTTCTTGATCTGCTTCAGATAGATAAGATAGTACGCATTGAAGTTGACGCCGAAGAGGAACATGAATATACCCACGACCCAACGAATATAAAGCCCATAGCTCATGAAGCTGTCGTTCCTCACTGCAAAGCCGCCGGTGCCTGCCGTACCGAAGGCAAGACATATGGACTCGAAGAAATCCAGACCTCCGATAAGAAGGAAAACTGTCTCTATCACGGTCATGATCACATAAATCACATAAAGTATCATTGCGGTGTATCTGATCTTCGGAACGAGCTTACCTACCGAAGGTCCCGGGGACTCCGCCTTCATAAGGTTAATATTAGAACCGCCGCTCATGGGGATCAGTGCCAGAAGGAATACCAGTACTCCCATGCCGCCGATCCAGTGAGTAAAGCTTCTCCAGAACAAAGCAGTATGAGATAAGGTCTCTACCTCGGATAATATACTTGCTCCGGTGGTGGTAAAGCCCGATACGGTCTCGAAGAACGCATCGGTAAAGGACTCGATCTCTCCCGACAGACAGAACGGAAGACATCCGAACAAACTCATGACGATCCATGATAAGCCCGTGGAGGCATAGCCCTCCTTGACGTTGATCGTCTGATTCTTCGGACGGAACCTGCAGCCGATAAAACCTGTTAATATAAGGAATGCCGCTACTATTCCGTAGTATATCCCCTCACCGTCTCCGTAGATTAAAGATACAAGGCACGGAAGAAGCATGAGCACTCCCTCGATCCTCATCACCTGGGAAAGTATGAATCTTATCATCGAGAAGTTCATAGCTTACTCCAGAATATCTCCTATATCGTCGAATCCCGAATGCGATGTAACTACCATGACCGTATCACCCTTGGAGATCATATCGGATCCTGTGGGAATGATGCCCTCTCCCTCGTGACTTATGAAAGAGATCAGGGTGTTGTTCTTAAGTCTCAGATCCTTCAAGGGCTTGCCTGTGACCTTCGAGTCGTCGGTGACTTTAAAGGTAATGGACTCGGCCCTTGAATCGAAGAGGTGATATACAGTCTCGATGTTGCTTCCGGGAGCCGCAGTCCTGGCACGAACGTATGCGAGTATCATGTCAGAGGTTATATACATCGGATAGAATACACTTCCCAGGTCAAGACTGTTGATGATATCTATGAATCCGGTCCTGTTGATCTTGGTAATGAGTTTGGCGGATGACACCTTCTTCGCATAAAGAGCAAGCATTGAGTTCTGCTCATCGATACCGGTAAGCGGTATAAAAGCATCCGCGTTTTCTATTCCCTCATCAAGCAAAAGCTCGGTGTTGGTGCCGTCTCCGTTAATGATTACGGCCTTCGGAAGAAGCTCGTTTAAGCTCTCGCATCTGTTGAGATCCTGTTCGATTATCTTCACGCCGACGCCGGTCTTAAGAAGTATATTGGACAGATAGTATGCGGAACGTCCTCCCCCTACTATCATTACGTTCTTTACCTGATTCGTCGCGAAGCCGATACTCTTAAGGAAGTTGATGTGCTCCTTACGGGTAGCTACGACAGAGATCACGTCTCCAGCCGCCAGCTCGTAGGAGCCCTTAGGTATCTCCACATTGCCGTCACGCTCTACACCGCATATCAGGATGTTATTCGTGATCTTAGCACCGAGGTCGGCTATGGTCATCTTATCCAGTATATTCCCCTCGGGTATCTTGATCTTGACTATCTCCGCCTGACCATGTGCGAAAGACCTGATCTCCTGAGCCATAGGAAGATAAAGCACGCGCGCCATGACCTTCGCCGCCTCGAGATCAGGATTGATTATCATGGAAAGACCCAGCTTATCACGAAGATACTTAGACTCCCGTGAGTAGTCCGGGTTTCTTAATCTGCTTATGGCACTGCAGTCCGAGAACTGCTTCGCGATGGTACAACAGAGAAGATTCAATTCATCCGACTCGGTAACTGCTATGATGAGGTTGGCATCCTTGACGCCGGCCTCGACCTGAGTCATATAGCTGGCACCGTTTCCGACACAGCCCATAACATCATAGGTTGAGGTTATGTCATTGATCTTGGCGGCATCCTTATCGACTATAGTAATATCATGCCCTTCGCGGCTTAACTGCTCCACGAGGGTTGTTCCCACTTTTCCGGCGCCGACTATTATTATCTTAAGTCCGGCCGGACGTGTCTTGAAAACCGGCATGTAAAAACCCCCGACTAATAATCGTGTTTACATGATTATAACCCCCTCGAAGTCAAAAACAAAGTTTCCAAAGTTTACACTTTGTTCAACTCTAGTTTTCCTATTACGCGCCCGCGCCTATTATAATTTAGAGGAATACTCGTTATGGCAGGAGTTATCTATGACTAAGCTCGGCAACAAGATTGAGAAGGATCGAGAACTTCGTAAGAAGGAAGATCGTACCGGATTTTTCGCTATACTGTTTACCACCCTTGTTCTTATCCTGCAGTGGGCTTATGTCTACTACCAGAATAACCCTCTCAAGTTCCCCTGGGGCACTCAGGTCTATACCGTATCTGCCGAAGAGCTTAACCTGCTTCCTAACGAGCAGCTTAATTACCTTGGCACCAGAGCCGAACAGGATGATACCACCGACTTTCTGTACCACGCCAACAGCATGTACCTTCGCGCTGCATCCGCCTTCTCCATAAGGCAGGGTCCGGGCGTGTACTACCAGAGCATAGGTCGTATGTACTACGGAAGAGATGTACACGTCATTGCCACCTGCGACGACAATGAGTGGTACATGATAGACTTCTACGGCGAAGAGGCTTATGTACACAGTGCGTGCCTCTTTGATAAGCTACCGGAGATCGTAACCGACAACGATGATAACACCCCAATAATCGATAACAGAGGTGTCAGGATCGAAAGCGAGGAGACTGACGAGACTGAAGAGTCCGAGGAGCTGATCGAGACTGAAGTCACGGAGGAAACTGCCGCTACTGAAGTAACTGAGGTTACTGAACCAACTGAAACTGAGGCGACACCTACTCCCACTCCTACGGAAATTCCCGCACCTATGGATACACCGGCTCCCACACAGGCTCCGGCCGTCAATCAGCCCTCTGATCCTACTATGCTTGAACTGTTTAATCTCGTTAACAATGCCCGTGTCCAGAACGGTCTTACACCCTTAAGCTGGGACGGCTCACTCGCAGCAGATGCAGCGGTAAGAGCGCAGGAGATCACTGTTGTCTTCAGCCACACGAGACCCGACGGCTCCGAGTGGTGGACACTTGATACCGCCAGAATGTACGGAGAGAATCTGGCCAGTGGTCAGTCGACTGCTCAGGAAGTATTTAACTCCTGGTGGGCATCCCCCGGACATCAGGCCAATATGCTTAAGCCGGACTTCAGGACTTGCGGATTCGCACTCTACTACGGCGGCGATGCCGGTAGCACATATTACTGGGTACAGGAATTCGGATATTGACTTTAAATTAATATTGGCAGATTATTAGCCGATGACAAAGAAAGAGCAAACATTCTCACAGAAGCTTGTCTCGCTCATAATTCCAATGACACTGCAGAACTTTATGTTCGCTCTCGTCCCCATCTCGGACGCAGTGATGCTTGTGGCATTGGATCAGGATGCGATGTCAGCAGTATCACTCGCGGCTCAGGTCGCGTTTGTGCTTAATTTATTTAATTACGGCATAACAGCCGGTATAAGCATGTTCGTCGCCCAGTACTGGGGCAAGAAGGACCTCAAATCAATCGAGAAGGAATTCGGCTATGGAATGAGGCTCACTATCCCGATAGTGCTCACTTTCTTTATCATGGGCTTATTTCTGCCGTCAGGTCTCATGCAAATATATACCAATGTTCCGGAGATCATCACACACGGCGTAAGCTATCTTCGTATCGCGAGCTTCTCCTACATCACTATGAGCCTGTCAATGCTTTTCGAGACTATACTTAAGAACACTGGCTTCGTGCGGGAGAGTACAGCTATAAGCATCTCAATGGTAGTCCTTAATGTGATACTTAACGCGATCTTCATATTCGGTCTTCTCGGTGCACCCGCCATGGGAGCAGCCGGCGCGGCTTTGGCAACTACCCTCTCCAGCCTCGAAGCGTTTATTCTGTGTATCATAGTTCTTGTAAGAAAGTGCAGCTGCAAGCTAAGGCTTAAATACATACTTCACTCCGACCCGGATATTCGTAAGGAATTCTCTCACTACTCTACGCCTTTCGTTGCCAACCAGCTTACATGGGGCGTCGGATTCACGATGATATCAGTGATAATCGGACACCTCGGAGCCGACGCCACTGCGGCAAACTCCATCGTAGCGGTCGTTAAGGATCTGGTATCCTGCTTCTGCTATGCGTTAAGCAGCGGAGGCGCTATCGTTGTAGGAAACGAGCTCGGTGCCGGGCGTCTTGATACGGGCAGGGAATACGGAGGCAAGATCGTTAAGCTTACTATAATAAGCGGAATAATCCTTGGCATCCTGGCGGCATTAAGTGCCCCTGTCGTTGTGCGTCTGACTAATCTCACTCCTGCGGCGGGAGAATATCTTAAGTACATGCTTTACATGTGTTCCTACTATATTCTCGGAAGGTCTATAAACTCCACCGTGATCGCCGGGATCTTTGCTTCCGGAGGAGACACCCGCTTCGGGTTCATATGCGACACAGTCACCATGTGGGCTTTTATAGTTCCGGTGGGAGCCTTAGCTGCATTCGTGTTTAACCTGCCGGTACTTGCAGTCTACTTCATACTTAACCTGGATGAGATGATAAAGCTTCCCGCTGTGTACATACACTACAAGAAATACAAGTGGGTCAAGAACCTGGTTGCCGATAAGGAGGAACACTATGAAATTACGTAAAGCTGTTGCACTTCTTCTATGTGGAACGATGCTTGCCGGATGCGCGAGAACAACCGATGAGAGCGACGTTACACAGGCTGTAGGCACCTCCTCATCCTCAGGTGCAGCATCTGAGATCAGTGACATCGTAGAAAGCGAGGCAACTTCTACCGCTTCTAATGCATCTGTTTCCTATGGAAGCTCCTCCATCGATACAGGCAACCTTACCGAGACCGGGAACGGCTACGAGGGAATAGAGGGAACCGGCGACTTTAACTACGGTGAAGCCTTACAGAAATCTTTGCTGTTCTACGAGCTTCAAAGATCCGGGGATCTTCCCGAGCAGGTCAGATGCAACTGGAGAGGCGACAGCGCTCTTGACGACGGAGCAGATGCAGGACTTGATCTTACGGGAGGCTGGTACGATGCGGGAGACAACGTGAAGTTTAATCTTCCTATGGCGTACTCTGCAGCGATGCTTGCATGGTCCGTATTTGAGAATCAGGGCGCGTATGAGGAAGCAGGTCAGCTTGAATACGTGTTAGGAGATATTCGTTGGGTCACGGATTATCTTATCAGCTGCCACCCCGAGGATGACGTCTATTACTATCAGGTTGGCGACGGCAATGCTGATCACTCCTGGTGGGGACCCTGCGAGGTCATGACGATGAACCGTCCCTCTTACTTTGTTGATTCCGATCACCCGGGCTCTGCGGTATCGGGAGAAGCGGCAGCGGCACTTGCTTCTGCCAGCATTATCTTCGCTGATTCCGATCCCGAGTACAGCGCACTTTGCCTCGAACATGCCGAGAGTCTTTACGCATTCGCAGACGAGACCAGAAGCGATGACGGTTACACCGCAGCCAACGGCTTCTATAACTCCTGGAGCGGCTTCTACGACGAACTCGCCTGGGCGGGCGCGTGGCTGTATCTGGCTACGGGAGAGCAGTCCTACCTTGATAATGCGGAAACCTGCTACACTCAGGCAGGCCACGATTACGACTGGTCGATGTGCTGGGATGACGTTCATATCGGCGCGGCCGTTCTTCTCGCCGATATCACGGAGTCTTCCACATACACCTCTGCGGTTGAACAGCACCTGGACTTCTGGTGCAACGATATCACATATACCCCTGACGGCTTGGCATGGCTGGATTCCTGGGGATCATTAAGATATGCGACGACTACCGCCTTCGTAGCGGCCGTGTACAGCACCTATGATGTCTGCCCTTCAGAAAAGGTATCAGATTATTGGGACTTCGCAGTAAGTCAGTGTAATTATGCGCTCGGCTCTTCCGGACGTTCGTATGTTGTGGGCTTCGGCGAGAATCCTCCGGAGCATCCTCACCACAGAACAGCCCAGGGCTCATACTGCGACAACATGAACGAGCCCTCCTCTCACCGCCATACTTTATACGGCGCATTAGTGGGCGGTCCTGACGCTTCGGGCAACTATAATGATACCGTCTCAGACTATACCGCTAACGAGGTAGCCTGCGACTATAATGCAGGCTTCACAGGACTTCTCTCCATGATGTATTCCGAATATCACGGTCAGACACTGGTCGACTTCGGCGCAGTCGAACCTGTCGAAGAGGAATACTCCGTGGATGCTTCTATTAATGCCCAAGGAGACGGCTTCATCGAGGTCAAGACCATAGTCTATAACATGACCTCCTGGCCGGCCCGGGCCGCTACAGATGTAGAACTAAGGTACTTTGTTGATCTTTCTGAGCTGTACGACGAAGGCTATGAAGCATCCGACGTTCAGATCACTACAAATTACATGCAGTCAGGACGCGTTGACGGACTACATGTGTGGAACGAAGAGAATCACATATATTACCTGTCGATCGTCTACGACGACGGCGCACTTTACCCGGGCGGACAGTCACAGTATAAGTCCGAGGTTCAGGCAAGGATGATCGGCCCCTCCAACATCTGGGATAACAGTAACGACTTCTCCTTCACGGGTCTGTCCTCAGGAAGCGGAGCTTATCTCGGTCTGTATGAGAACGGCGTACTAATATACGGCAGCGAGCCTAATGAGGACGGTTCCGGTGCAGGTGCAAGTGTCTTGCCGTCAGCAGGCTCCGGCAGCGGCTCAGACTCATCGTCCTCCGGTCAGACACCTTCAGGATCGTCCTCCGGAAGCATCTCTTCCGATGACCTGTCAGTCAGCATCCGATATGACAGCAACGGAGGTAATTCTATATCAGGGTCTATGGAGATAACCAATACAAGCGGTTCCTCTATCGCATTGACCGACATCGATATATCGTTCCTGTTAGATGATACGAATAATCTTGTATTCGACTGCTACTATGCAGGCATGTCCTCACCCACGGGTCAATACTCCGAGGTTAGCGGAACGAGTTGCCTTTTCGAGGATGACCGTGCTGTAATAACCGTAGGATCCACGGGTTCTCTCGGGGACGGCTCCACAGTCACGGTCAACTTCTCCATCCACAGATCCGACTGGCAGAACCTGGGCTTCTCCGTGGCTTCCGACGGAGTGGAAATAGGATAATAATAAACAAGAAAAAGCGTTTATGACCAAATTGTAAATTCGGATTCTCCCGGTACGATTTTCCTTGACCCCGGGTGGGGGTATGGTAATATCTTCCCAATGTTTCTCGCGGGAACATTGGGATAGTAAGAACAAAAGGAATAAGGAATAGGAGAATCACTATGAAGTATTTGGTTGGTGCGGTCGTGCCTGCCGGAATTCAGGCAACATTTGTAATACCTGCAATCCTGATTTTTATCGCAGTTATACTCGTTATAATCATCATTGCAACAAGCTACGTTAAGGCTCCTCCGAACAAAGCCTACATCATCACCGGTCTTAAGAAGAAGCCCAAGATCTTAATCGGAAAAGCAGGTCTGAAGCTCCCGTTCCTTGAGAGGAAGGATGAGCTTCTCATCGAGCAGATCTCTATCGATATCAAGACGGGCGACTTCGTTCCTACTTCGGACTTCATCGGCGTTAACATCGATGCAGTCGCTAAGGTTCAGATCAGGACCGACGAAGAGGGTATCAAGCTCGCGATGAAGAACTTCCTTAATATGAGATCAGAGCAAATCAATGCACAGCTCGTTGACTCCCTGCAGGGTAATATGCGTGAGATCATCGGTACCATCACCCTGAAGGAGCTCTGCAATGACAGAAAGTCCTTCGGTGATCAGGTACAGGAAAAGGCGCAGGTTGACATGAACAACCTCGGCATCCAGATCATCTCCTGCAATATCCAGCACGTAGAGGATAAGAACGATCTCATCACGGCCTTAGGCCAGGATAACATGGCAACGATCCAGAAGACCGCTTCCATCGCGAAGGCTAATGCAGAGAGAGACGTAGCTATCGCTCAGGCGGAAGCAGCTAAAAAAGCCAATGATGCGAAGGTTTCTTCAGAGACGGAGATCGCCATCAAGCAGAACGATCTCGCCATCAAGAGATCCGAGCTTCAGGTAATTCAGGACACGAAGCAGGCTGAGGCTGATGCGGCTTATAAGATTCAAGAGCAGGCTCAGAGAAAGTCTATCGAGGTTGCCAATTCCGAAGCGGATATCGCGAAGCAGGAGAAGGAGATCGAGCTTAAGATGAAGGAGGCTCAGGTCCGCGAGCAGGCTCTCGACGCCGAGATCAAGAAGGCTGCGGATGCCGAGCGCTATCGTCAGCAGCAGATGGCTGAGGTAGAGCTGTTCAAGAGACAAAAGGAAGCTGAAGCCAGAAAATACGAACTGGCACAGCAGGCCGAAGCTAAGAAGATACAGGCGGAAGCTGACCTCATAGCCATGCAGAAGGAAGCTGAAGGTATAAGAGCCAAAGGCGAGGCTGAAGCAGATGCCATCCGCGCGAAGGCAGAGGCAGAAGCTATAGGTATCGACAAGAAGGCTGAGGCTATGCAGAAGTACGGCGAAGCAGCTGTCATCGAGATGCTCTGCAAGATGTATCCTCTCGTCGCTGAAGCTATCGCGAAGCCTCTTGCCAACATCGATTCCATCACCATGTACGGCGAAGGCAATACAGCCAAGATGACCGAGGATATCACAAAGTCCTTCAAGCAAACCATCGACGGCATAGGCGACAGCCTCGGAATCGACCTGTCTTCTGTCATCGGATCCTTCGCAGGCACCAAGCTTGCCGGCGCCCCGGGATTAGGCCTGACGGCTGATACGAAGGGGAAGAATGATAAGAATTAAGCGCCCTTTACAGATAGATCTCAATCTATATAAATAAGAATGGGGCTTTGCATCGCCGATGTAATTAAGTTAAGGTGATGTTGGCTCGTGGTCGAATCCAAACAACAATATCGAGGCTGGAGTTTAAAGACTTCAGCCTCGATGAATTTTTGAAGCAACACAGTGAACGTGATGATCCAATTTCATATTGTAATCATTAATGATGGCTACTTTTAGTCTTGGGTATACATAAACGGATGATGACTATCAATAAAATAATGCCGACTACTATGATCCAGCCACCTCCAAAAAAGGCGGCGAGAAGCAAAAAGATAGTCAGGAACGCATTCCCCACAACATCCTCCTGAACGATACTGAAATTGAGTTCCGAATTCGGAAGCCCGTCGAAATAGCCTTCATATCCGCCTTCGACTTCTCTCATGCCTCGAAGTGAAAAGTTCTTAAGATCATATGGCGTATTGATTCTTATATAAAGTTCTCCAAAGTCAGCCCACAATGAAGCAGGGCTCAAGAGATATTCATAATTATACGTTGTTTTTGTTTCGTAGGCATGGCTGTCACATATATCCGGATAAAGCGGAGCCTCGACGCGGTTTACTACAGTTTGACCCGGTTCGACCGTTAGTGTATAGCAATACCATCGGAGGAAAGTTCCCTGAGGAATGAGCAGACTTGTAGACTCCCCATAGAAATTGTTATACAGTATGTATTCATTGAACTCGTGACGACGAGGATTTGCATTAATCTGGTCAAGTGTGAGGTTATACCATGTTGTGTCCGATACATTCAATCCGTCCGGTCGACCTGACAACAGCAATTCTTCAAATGTCATCGTCTCCCTTATTACAGGTTTAATTAATTCTCCAGATAAGGGCAATCGCACATCTATATCATTATCAGTGCCAATCACATATAATTCCAAATCTTGATCATCACCAACGTATACATTTATTATATCCCGGCTTTTACTAGGATCTCTAGCCGGGACCCGGGAATAATCACATAACCCGTATGGGACGTAATAGACCCTGTCTTCTGCTTTGCCTGCAGGATCTAAATAAACTGTAGCATAATGATTCTCATCCTGTTGAAGTGAGTAATGGTCATATAAACACCTGACAACAGGCATATCCGGGTGATAGTAATCGTCTTCAAGATAATCCTCATCATTAACCTGCTCCGGCATCATGTTCCTCGCATCAAATTCCACACCTGGCTCGAGATAGGTCGTCATTACTGTTCTCTCGACGGTCTGTCCGTTCACGGTGATGCTGTATCTGTCGTCAAGTGCGGTCGCAAATCGAAGATTCTGGGTATACGGGAAAATGCTGAAAGGAAAGACCAGATTGGCCGCAATCGTTTCATCAGTCGGATTATAAAAAGTATACTCGGCAGTTACATGACTCTCGTATCCTGTAATTGTATCTTCGGTCCATCGATGGATATCAGGCGGTAGCAGATCCGGAATATCAAAAGTCAAAGTTTCAGATGTTACCTCGAGAGGACAGTCAGAATCTTCCGGCTTCGGACCTTCGCCTTCGTTTCCGTACCACCATTCAATGGGACCGGAATTCGCTCTTACGGTTACAGCCGGAGCAAAGGCTCCCCCGACAACAATGAAAGCCATAATGGCTGATGCAAACTTAGGCAGTTTCCTGTTCAACTTGATCATTCCAAAACCCTTCTTTGTTTATAAACGGTAGCTTACCGCAGCTTTTTATTAAAGTCGTCTATCCACTCAAGAATCATCGCATTGTGGTTACCTTTAAGGATATCACTCTCGATGTACTCGCGCACTTCTTTATAACTCATACTGCCATGCATAAACTCGAAAATAGGATAAGCGAGTTCCTTAAGAAGCTTAACACTGCTTTCCGTAATCAGCTCGGCAGTAGTAAGAGCAATTCCGCCATGATGGGTAAGGTCGTAAGGAACATCGGAAGCAATTACTATATCAGGCTCATCGCCATCTTCCATATAAATGCGAGCAAGTCCCAGATCGACCCGTGAATTGATATAGTTAATCAGTTTGATAAGATCTTTCTTATTCTCACTTCTTAAGACATGAGATGCCTTTTCGCCATAGAAGAAGCGAAGCTTAATCTTCTTTCCGAATACAGCCTTGCCCTTAATAACAACCCCGGGGGCATCATCTGTCGAATCATACTCAAAAGTTACACTCTTTACTTCCCCTTCCGAATCTTCGGAATATGTGATACCCGAATACTTAAGGAAACCCTCAAATGAGCTTATCGCAAACTGCTGAGGCGTAGGCTTTATATACGGAACAGGTTCCTCGTGATTATAAACAGGCACACCATACTCATCATACTTTGCCTCATCAATATCTGACTTAACGGGAAGCCTTAAGTGGGTTCTGGCTAAGAGTTCTTCTACACCGCCGTCAACTTTATACATCCCATCGAGCAATACATACGCCTGTGAGGACTGTATATTTCCTCTATCGTTATGCTCAAGATGGATTATTAATTCCTCATCTTTCATGGGTATCTCAACATCAGTGCTGTCCGCATAGTAGCTGACTTCACCTATATTCAATTCGATATCTTTTATCAGATACAGATGCTCCTTGATTCCGGGTCTACGGCTACGCCTGTCTGTCCAGAAGATATACTTTGTATCCTCTTTCCAGTCCTGCAGAAAGCAGTATAACTCCCAGATGTCGTCTGACCAAAGATTTTCAGGTCTTTTATCTATTCTGTTCTTCATTTTAATTACCTGCCTTTCCCTACCAAATCGTAAATTGTACTTTCTTCTATTCCCTTTAGTTTCAGAAGCTTTACAGCCTCGTCCCGACTTATTGATATCGGTTCGGATAATATCCTTTCGATATAAATATGAGTCGCGTTCATAATATCGTCTAACACCAGGTCCACTCCGATGTTTCTCACCTCTGCGCCATCCAGCAAAAACCAGTTGTGCTTTACTAAGACCATATCAAAATTTACTTCCCAGCAGTCACACCAGAACCTCTTCTGAAGGGCATACCCGCTCTGCGCGAAAATCGCCTGTCTTTCATTAAGTGCGCGCTTCCACGCTGCGCCGTGCGCCCGGGTTCCGCTTTCATAATCAGCTATAATCTTGCACTTTATTCCCATACCTTTCAGCACATCTGTAATCGTGATTACCGGATGCCCTTTATATAGCCTCGAATCGTCGAATTTCAACTCTGTTATCTTAATCTCGTCTTCCGACACGAACACCAGATAACAATTCCCTCGGACGTGAATGTATCTTCTTCTGCCAAGATTAACAAAGCGGGTAGGATCATCCCACCCGCCTGTCTCAAGAACGTATGCCCTGAGTTTACTGTCTGCACCGCCTGTATCAATTACCTTCGACAACTCGTATGTAAAGCCCGAATACACTTTTTTACACATCTTCCTGCACCTCCGTCATAGCCTTTATCATCCGTTACAATACCCCCACTTTCTCGTGACCGTATCTACCCAGCAGAGTCTCTCTTCACCGTAGCTTCTACCGTCTGACCAAGTAGAGAAAACGTCTGTCGTCAGAAGGTTTCCTTCCTGCTCTATTCGTCTCATCGGCGTATGTCCTACTACCTGCATCAAATCCGGCGGATAAACATTTCCTATTCTGTACCCATCCTGAGATCTTGCCCATATCGGACTTGTCTCATCCCAGAGAACATCATCTCCGAAACAGTTGACTGCCTTAATCATTGCATTAACATCATCTCTTAACTCATTCATATAGAATTCTACGAACTCTTTTGTAAGTCCGGCAAGAGAGAAAAGAACATCGTCAATAGCCCAATCAAATATCTCCGGCTTCAGATGCACATCCGGTATTATCAGTACTTTCATATTTTTATCCCCCTGTTTTTCTTGATTTTTTTTATCATATCCCCGTTAGCATCGGACCGGTAGTCAATTTTTCGCCTCTTTCACTGAGAAAGCTGATCATGTACTTTAGTGCCTCCGTGAGCTCGTCTTCCTTATTAAGCCTTTTTCCTGATCGCGGACTTATTGTTTTTGTAAGCGGTATTACCTCGCTCTGCTTGATGACTCCTTTCCTGAAGCCCATTTCGAGTTTTTCGCGCAAGATCCATGCTACCACTTTCTCCTCATCGACTTCACCGGTTGCATCAAGGAAATACATCCCCAGCGTCTCCTTCTCAAAGACATGCCACAAGGTTGCAGGAACCTGATCGTAGAGCATCCTGAATTTGGCGCTTCTTCTGAAGCAGTATCTGTCAGCGTTCATGTTCCTGTCAGGAAGCAGGATGTAGTTGCACGGAAGCTCCGCGAGCTCGAGGAACTTGTACAGAAGCTGTACCAGCTCATATTCCGGCGGCAGGTAAGTATCAGGGACATCTGCCAACAGCTTAAGGTCCGCTTCACATTTGGTGAACTTTCTGCCTTCTTCTCTGTTGATAAACTCAGCCACCCACTTGATTATCGTCCAAGCGCTCATGAGCGTGTCCGCCTTGAGATCGCCGTCAAAGTACAGGCAGTCGAGGTCGTTATCTTTACGCCAAGTATCATACACGGCGCGCCTTCCTTTGCTGTCATCTTCCCACGCCGGCTTGCAGGACATTCCTTTAAGCCAGTATAGGCAGAAATTCCTAAGGTGATTGTCGCTGTAGTCTTTGCCTAAGTAGGTTTTCATCATGTTCTTCATATCAGTTCCTCCGTGTTTCTTTGCAAATTAAAAGAACCGCTTTGTTCATCACGGCTCTTTCATATTCATTATGGGTTTTGAGGTCTTTGAAAAGTTAAAGACCAAATATCTTCTTCATTGTGTCGTCAGGGCTTATGTGAAGAATGCCGGTTCCTCCCGCTTTCTCCCACGCCTCTATGTTATCTTTAAGATCATCGATAAGGATGTATTCCTTCCCTTTGCAGAAAAGATACTTGTCGCGTCTTCTTACCGGATTTACCTTTATTTCTTTTGATAGAACACGGTGTACCCAGTTTGTCTTATCCTCTGCCGCCGTCAGTATGCCTCGCTCCGGCTTGGGAATACCCGTAAGCACCTCAAGATTGTCACCGAACCTCTCATAAAGCCTGTTAAACATATCAATCGCTCCCGGCATTGGCTCAAGCCTGTCGTAGAAGTGCTCGTAAGTCTTCATGCGTTTCCACATCAGGCGGTCCTCTTCTTCAGGACGCTTTCCTCCGGGAGGCACAATCCCGAGCAACTTCTCCACGCCGCCTTCAAAATCTACAAGTACACCATCCATATCGATATATACTTTCTCAATCTTCTCGATCATGTTCTTTGCCCCCTTGCGAAAGTTTATTCAACAATATTATGGAAGTATAGGTCTTAGTTTTCTAAAGACCTATAACATCTCATTGTCAAGAAAGACATCAAATCTCGGTAATGTAAACCTAATTACTCCTCGTGTAGTTACATTTATCAGACCTTTATCCCTCAATCTCGCTCTATACTGAGAGAACTCGTTCTTTTTTGAACCGGTCAACTCCAGCAACTCGGCTGTAGTCATTATTTGCTTCTTCACTATATAACTCATATACCATTGATCTTTAGGAGATAACTCAGACCAAATCTTTTTATACACATAGCGGCTAAGGGCTTCATCAAACTTGGCAAGCACATCATCATTTATAGAATGATCTTTATCTTCCCATAAATACTTTCCAAGAGCTTGGTATGCAAATGGATATCCTTTAGTAATCATAGCCATCTTCTTGGCTGCATCCCTATCAATATTAAAAACTCTTCGATACCTTTCACCTACAAGAGTAAGATTAAGCGGCTCCATCTCGTACTTAGGAGCTCTGTATAAAAAAGTTAAGTTCTCTTCATCTTCCAAATTATGAATATTCTCATATAAGCCAGCCATGACAAGATATATAGGCATCTCCTCTCTTATCATTATCTGAAAGCTACTAGCAAACTCCCTCATATAATCGGTATTGGAGACTTCATCAACAGTAACAAGAAGGCGCTTCTTCTTTCTCTTAATCTCCTTAAGAATAATTTCCAATGCCGATTCGATATCCGCTACCGGAGATTTTGATTCTAACCCAATTCCTATGCCGAATTTTGACAGATTTATACTTTTGTCAATAAATTTCGTAATAAATTCACGGCTGTCATACAGCTTACCTACAAGTCCGGACAACATATCACGCGTCGGATTGAGCCTGATTATTATCCACTGATTGTCACTTTCTATTCTCTTTTCTATACTTGTCATCGTGACAGTTTTTCCAGTTCCTCTTGTGCCAGTAAGCATAAAACACTGATTCTGCACATCATCGTTTTTTAATTCCTCTACTATCTCATCTATGAGGATATCCCTGCTGATATACTGCACAGGGACTCTACCAAAATTAATTGCAAAAGGATTCTTATCCATGCGACAAAACCTCCTATATACTATTCATTTGTCTATATACTTTTATATACTTTTAATTTGATTATATACTTCTATATACTTCTCTGTAAATGTCAAAATCACTGTCTTGATGCGTCCAGTTTAAGTCCGATGACTCTATCTCTTATTTTTATAAGCTTAATAATATCATCTGCAACAGTATCAATCGTGCGCCCATCGTAAGGTTCGAATGATAACAAATCCATCTCGGGGTTCTCTATAATTCTCCCGTTCCATTCAGCAATGCTATCTAATGTGATTTCACTTGTATCCTCTATACTTTCATATATATCGGCATAATACATCTGTTGACATGTCAGTATCATATAACCATTAAATGTGAATCCCTCCGTCTTATTCCATGCATCCCAATTCCTTCTAAGAACATTGAGATACAAATCCCAACGCTCATCCAGAGCTTTATGAAGCATCTGTCCGTTAACACTGTGATTGCCTGCAACATCGAACCATGGAATTGGTGTCATATTCCCGATATGGTGATAAACCGTTTCCCAATTATTTCTCCCTGTTTCATTTACTGAGGCGGCGAGTCCGCAACTTCCAATCTTTGGATTATTCATAATATCCAAATGAAATCTGACTGTTTTCTCTATCTTCCCATTATTCCAATCAAAATAATTATTCGAATATGGTTTGCCATTATTAAGTGTATTTCCGGTCACTTTGTACCAAATTGCCTGACACAAATAACAAGCCTCGACATCACATCCTGTTGTTCTGGGTTGACTATCAATTATATCCGGATTCTTACTTTCGCAAAACTTATCTAATAAGTCGTCAAATGTCTGTCTACCTATTATCCCCATACATCTCCTCCAAAGCCTCGATTTCCTTGCGAATGCTCTCACGGATTCTCTTATCCAATATCTCAACTCTCGTACCGTACTGCATTGCCCAGTGGACGAGCATTGACGGAGAAGTCTTAACGCGGACTATGTCGTACCCCGGGTCCTTCGAGAGCGAAGTCTTCTCGTAATGATTACCAAACCAGTCATGTAAAATCGTGTAATCAGTGTCCTTTATCTTTATCAGGATATCCCGTGGCTTTGAAGTCGGCGTCTCATAAGCCATATTCAGATGCTCAGCCATATATTTCGCAGGATCCCATGTGGCATTACATATCGGAATACCCTCGAAGTTTGAAAGCCTGATAGGAACCGTCCTGCCTTCTTCATCATATTCAATCTTTACTTCAGACATAAGATCAATACGATAATGACTGTAATTCTTCGCCCCTTCCCAAAGTCCTATGCAGTAGAAATTATCATGATAGACCACTATCCTGTACGGGCTCATTTTATGTATAGTGTTTCTGGAAGGCTCCAACTCGTGATTTGAGTTATAACGATTGAACAGGAAGCTTATCTGTGCCGCACTGTCTATCGCTTTTTGTATGGTCTTGATGTTTGAAGAAAAATCTTTTCGAGAAGAAGAAGTCTTACCGCTATAGCGCCCATAGACCGCAGACGGATTGAACTTCAGCTTCAGCCCGTCCCAGAACGGAGTCTCATAATAAAGGCTCGCAGTAGAAAGAAGCTTTCTTATAAGTTCCTCCTTCTCTTCCTGCGCAAGCAATTCCGTAAAGCAGATCATCTGGATAAGCTCATCGAGCTGCTCGTTAGAGAACAGGTGTACATACTGAAGGTCAGTAATCTCCGGGGCTTTCTTTCCCTTGCCCTCATTGACCTTCGCCTTGATCTCGCGCTCCTGTAGCACCGCATCAAGAGTATCGGATATCGTAAGAGGCGTCTCAAGCTTTGAGTCCTCACCGTATTTTATCAGCCTGTATTTATGAAGATTATCCCGAAGTTCTGTCTTGGTAATACTGTGATTCTCGTCAGAGAACAGCTTCAGAACATCCGCGAGCTGAAGCGGCCGTCTCTTGGAAGAAACGATGTCATCTGCCTTGTCTGAAGCTACTTTAGAAGCCTTCGCTTTCCCGACCTTCGGCTTCGGTTTATCCGTCACTCCTGCCCTATTCAAAAGTACATCGAGTTCCTTGCTCATCTGTCCGTCAATATATTTCCTGACGTAGGTAGAAAATTTACCGCCGGAAGTCTCGTCAAAATTCGGGACAGCCTCAATAAACCCCTGCCAGCCTGCCTGGAACAGATCGGGCTCCATATCCATTCGCTGCTTTGGCGTTAAGGACACGATCCTCGCAAGCTTCTTTCTCGCGCACCAGTGAACGAATCTGTCGTAGTTCTCACACAGTGTTTCCAAAGCATCGCTGTCCCTATCGGACTTGAATCTTCTTATAAGCTCATTTACTTCAGAATCAGGCAGGAAATCCTTGGCGTTCATATTAACTTTAGTCTTCACTCATGGTGTAGACGAAGCCGCTTACGACCACCAGGATGATAGCCAGGATATAAAGGTAAAATCCGAAGGAGTAGTCAACGGTCATAGAGGCGGCGTTGCTTGAAGACAGAGAGTTCATGATGTTGGTAAGGCCTATTCCGGCAGATGCGAGGGACTTGAGACCGGATATCCTTCGAGCGAGGAATATGCCGCTTGTAATTGAGGCTACAGTCGCAACGAGAGCAGTCTTGTTCTTAAGCCCGAGAAAAGGAACTGCCACACAGGCACCTGCAGCGATCAGTCCGACATACCCGCTTAAGGTAGGCATCATCGCCGCATAGGTAGCGTCAGCTTCGCCGTTTAATACAGTCTTCAACACCATTATCGGCAGGAAGTTACAAATCACCATCAAAACGGAGCATACCAAATAAATCATCCCTGTAAGATTAAGTCTTTCCATAATTAAAATCTCCCCTATTCAAAATGATATGGAAATTTTATCAAACTGATTTGAGTTTGTATATATGGTTCTACAGGTACATCACCACTTCGGTAGCACCGTCTTCAACCTTCATCATTATATCGCCGCCTAGTTTCCTTATTATGGAGCGGGCTTCATAAAGCCCTATTCCGCTTCCTTCTTTGCCGGAGGAGTTGGAGCCTCTCCAGTAGCAGTTGAACACGAAGGGCATCTCGCTCTCGGACAGCGTCGCACCGTTATTCTTAATACTTATGAACGTAAGATCGTCCTGACGGTACAGCCTCATTTTTATTCCGGTGCCGTCACCGTACTTGATCGCGTTTTCCATCACCTGGAAGACACATCTTATTATCGCTTCAAGGTCGCTTGTCACCATGGGGTTACCTGATTGCTCCACCTCGAAAGGAATAGCGCTGACTTTAAGTCTGTTACCGAAGTCCTCCATAACACGTGTCTTGATATCCTCAAGATAGAACGACCCGATAGTTGGCTCATAAGAACTTCTTAACGACCCGGGGTCATCTAAGATCTCGCTCACAAGCCCCGCTATATCGTCAGCGTTCTTTCCTATCTTGATTGCAATCTTCTTATCTTCCTCATCGGGAACTCCGCCTCGGTAAAGTCCCGTCTCGATAGCCTCCGAATAGAGCTTGATATTTGCAACAGGCGTCTTTATTCCGTGGGCAAGAACCGAGACGAATTTCTTACGGTCGTACATAAGACGGTCGATCTGTTTTCTGTCCGCATCGAGACGGTCGTTAAGCATATTCATACCCCAGATATATTTACCGAACAGACGGCTCTTCGTCTCCGGAAGCCCTTCTGTGGCAAGTCCTTTGGAAAGCTTCACCGGGTACTCGGAGAACTCGTTAAACGGACGAAGCACCTTCCTGTGGACATATACCATAAAGGCAATAAGAGGTATCAGCGCCACCACTATCGACACCTCTGAAAGAACTATCATCTTGTGGTTGATATCGCTTTTATACTCGTATCTTACAAAACCCATAACAGTTCCGTCGGCGTCCTTAAGAGTCCACACATAAGTATTATTCCCGCCTCCGACGTTTTGCATCGAAGACATATCCTCCAGGGAATAGACCTCTATCACATCAGCGATATCGTCGGGTGTAAACGTCCTTGTAAACGACGCCGCAGAAGTATCCCCCGTCTGCTCGATCTGCGCCGTCATCCGGTTCATAAAAGCTGTTCTGTTGGTTACTGCTTTTGCCGTAAGAGAAGTTCCGATAAAATACACTGCCACTGCCCACACGGCGAAATAAACGATCACGGCAATAATGTATTTACGATAGTACTTCATTACGTAATCACTCGCCGAATTTGTAGCCCACGCGCCAGACGGTCTTTATGAAATGCGGCTCCTTCGGGTCGTCCTCCAGCTTCTCGCGAAGCCATCGGATATACACGTTAAGCGAGCTCATCTCGGTATCGCTGTAGTATCCCCACACATGATCGAAGAGCTCATTCTTATCCACCACCTTACCCTTGTTCTGCATAAGGTAAAGCAGTATGTCGAATTCTTTTCCCTTTATTTCAATGAGCTTTTCGCCCCGGGTCACGGTCCGCCCCTTGATATCAACCTTAATGTCTTCGTAGGTTAACGTGCGGTCCATGTCCTCACCGTAGGCGCGGCGCATCAGAGCTTTTATCTTGCTTATAAGAACAGGGATGGAGAAGGGCTTCGCGATGTAATCATCCGCCCCTGTTTCCATCCCGAGGATCTTACTGTCGTCGTCGGTCCTCGCGCTCATCATGAGGACCGGAATATCATTCTCTTTACGTATCTTGGATAACGCCGTGAAGCCGTCCTGTCCCGGGAGCATAACGTCGAGAAGGATAAGCCTGAAAGAGCCTTCCATGAGCTTTATAAGAGCGTCCTCGGCGGACTTCACCCACAAGGTCTCAAACCCCGCGTTGGTGACAAAATCGAGTATCAGCTGTCCTAACTCTTCATTATCTTCAACAAGCAGAATATCCATCTGTTAAACCCAGTCGTTATAGTTTCCCACAGCGGTAAATACAGGATGATCGGTAACGCCCTCAGGACCTGTAAATGCTATCTGTACGTTCCCTGTATGATAATCTACTATAATCATCTGCGTCAAATTATCGCGGTGCACATTCTCCACTATCGATGTGTTGTAAAGAACCGTATCAACTACCTCCTGCGTCATCATGTTCTTTACAGAAGCTAAGTCAAATATGCCGCCGTCTTCGACCCACTCGTTGTATTTACTGAACCTTACCGCATTAACTGCGTTTCCGGACATGAGATCGTAATTTCCTTCAGACAGGAATGCATTGACTATGCAAAGACTGTCGGGAGAATCCCAGCTGATTCCGTCCATCAAATGCGTAGAACTGTCTCGAAGACAGGGATGTCCTGTGCCGTCCTCGATAAGCTGAGCCACCGCGTCTTCGGCACAGTAAGCCTCGTTCCCGTCAGTTACCATAACATTGTGGCAGAATGTGAATGAAGGAGCATTATCCACCATATACTGCGCGGCGTCGTGAGCATTGTCGAACTGCTCAAGTGCATGCCTTATCGCGAAAGAATAGCAGGTACGGTTCTCGCAGTCCATAAAGTGATCCGAATCCGCATCCAGCATCGCCATGAAGACACCGTCGTCATTTATTCCGGAGATGGTATCGAACAGCCCGAGGAAGCCGATGTTGGTGATGGTCCTCTCGCCGTTTCTTATGTGAAGCAGAGTATGAATACTCGTCATTGAGTTATCGCTTCCCAATAACCATTCGAGGCACCTTATGGTTATCATATCGCCGGTCTCGGTCTTACTTCCCCACAAGGAAAGACCGGAGCAGGCTGTAGGTCTTAAGCAGTCAGGCACCATCTGTATAAGCATCATCTCTTCAACGGATAAGATACCATCGGGATATATGCCGTGGTAGTCGCCGCACACTGCATCACAAAGCCCGAGCACTTCCTGCTGATAATGCTCATCAAGACTATTAAAAAGCCCATGCATCCTGTCCTCAACGGGAGTGTAATCATCCCCGAGATCTGCGAATGCCATTCTTATATTCTCGAATATGTAAGGCTCCAGTCTTCCGCTTAATTCCGGATAGATACTGACTATCGCCTTGCCGTAGGCATACCCCGCATCGTATGCGGAGGCGCAAGTCTCGTCCAATGTCACGTCAAAGTAGTTCTCATAGATCTTTATCTCGCATATCCCCTCGTCGTCGCTGTACTCGCCTATGAGTGTCGCAGAAGTTCCCTCGTTACTGTAAGGCTCGCCTTCGAAAGCATTGTAGTTTCCCGCTGCAGACACGGGAGCGTCGAGTCCCTCGGTAAGAGGCGCCACGGGATTCGAACACGCCGTCAATACGAAGCACAAACACAGCACAGGAAAAAAAAGTCTCTTCATAATTACCACCCCATCTCGTCGAGCCAGGTCTTAAGCTTACGCTCTCTTACCGCCGTTTCATTCTCGTCCTTTTGCTTGCCGAGGTGAAGTTCACCTTTGATGTTGCCGTCAACAAGATAGATCACCCGATCGGAGCTTGCAGCCACCTTCTCGCTGTGAGTTACCATGAGGATTGTTGTCCCTTCTGAATTTGCCTTGCGAAGCTCGCTCATAACCTCGGCAGAAGCCTTGGAATTAAGCGCTCCCGTGGGCTCGTCTGCGAAGAGGATCTTCGGGGAGTTTATGAGTGCACGGCAAAGGCATGCCCTTTGAAGCTGTCCTCCCGAGACCTCGCTTATCTCGTTGGTGGCGATGTCACTTATGCCGAGTCTGTTCATGAGCCGACGGGCTCTGTCATTGACTTCGTCCCTGGATTTCTTCCGCGCCTGGTACCCCGGAAGAATTATGTTATCGAGGATGCACAGCTTCTTTAGCATATACATCTGCTGAAAAACGAATCCCATCTTGTGAAGGCGCAGGTTGGTAAGCTCCCTCGTGCTCATCGAAGCCATGTCCTCCCCGTCGAAAACAACACTTCCCGATGTCATCTTGTCCATGCCGGAGAGTGTGTAAAGAAGGGTGGATTTACCGGAACCCGAAGGACCCATTATCGCCGTAAACTCTCCATCATTTAACTTGAAATCCACATTCTGAAGCACATTGTTGCTGTAGCCGTTAACGATGTATGTCTTGCATAATTCCTTTGATTCAAGAACGGTATTAGTCATTTCTGATCCTCCATAATTCGATGCTGTTTATCTTTCTTATAACTATCGATACCACGGCGAGAATGCCAAGGATAAGCAGCGCCGGGAACAGTATGTAGTAGTTTAAGATATCGCGGTGGGGAGTGTAATTTACGACTACTCCCATGTTCCTGTACAGTAATCTCATTAACCAGAGCCCCGCCGTGTTGACGATTATCACCGCAAGCACGGTTGACATCAAAAGCATGATTAAAGCTCTTAAGATCTGCCATGCCTTTATACTGCCGTTACCAAATCCCGAGCACTTAAGAAGCGCTATATCCGGTACTTCGTCAAGGATAATGACGGACAGATAAAGTATCGTTATAAGAACCATCATGAATACGACTATCGGTATTACGATCGACATCAGAAGACTGAACAGAACTCCGAAGTCACTCAACTGATAATCCACATACTCCTGAAGATTCAGTACATTTCCGCGACCGAATACCTCGCCTATTTTCTCAATGTAGTAAGGATGCATATCTTCAGGCGCATCAATGGTATCACCCACCTGAGTAGCCGAAGAACGGGATGCCCCCTCGAACGCGTCACTCATTCGGGCGGTGAGACTTGCCTCTGCAGTATCTATCGTTCCCGTTACAATAAAGTCTTCGGTAACGAGTCTGTCGGTGATCCTGTCGTCGTTGTATTTGTAGTACTCAATGCTTACGGTGTCTCCGATCTCAATGCCGTACAGCTGAGCGTGATACGCATCGATTATCATCTCGTTAGGAAGTACGGCGGGAACGCCTTCATACATGATAGGTTCATATCTGTCGGGCAAATCGAACTGAATCTGGCATACATAGTCATTACCTTCATGGGTAGCAGTCAGATCGAGAACATATTGAAGATGGTCAATATGTGCCGGAATACCCGCATCCTCCAGTTGCTGATTCATTACCTCGTATGCGCCCTTAGTGGAGCCGCCCATCTCGACATAACGATTATAAACTCCTGCAGGAAGATGGATAGTGAAATCCGGTCTCGGATACTGCCAGTAGTTCTCGATCCAGTAAACGTTCTGGGTGGTGTTGTATGCCTCAAACATAATAATTATCAGTGATATACCCATAACGTATGCGAGGATGAGAAAAGCATATCTTTTTATCTTGGTAAGCACATCCGTAAGTGCCAGATAGAAAGGTATATTTATATTCTTTATCTTGTGAAGGAAAAGCCCGGGGAGCTTACCGAATCTCTCGCCTCTGTTCTCACCTGCGATTACGTCCATTATGCTTATCTTTCGCATTCTTCGAAGTGACAGCGCCACAAAAGCAATTATCAGCACAAACGATGCAATCGAAGCAATGAGAGCTATCAGATACATCTTCTCGACAGAGGGCTTCAGCTGCCCGTAAGCCACGTATTTAATGTACAAGGCGGAGATGTGAAGTCCCCCGAAGAAGCCGACGACGGTTCCGGCTACCGCTATCGCCAGATATTTTGCTGCGAAGAGCCAGTTAAACGACACGGACTCAACTCCAAGTGCCTTAAGCATGCCGAGTTCTTTCTCTTCGTTCTTGATCGCCGTCTTTATGGTAAAGCTTATGGTCATGAACACCATGATTATCAGGAACATCGCCATGAGGATCATTACGACGTTTGTGGTGATAGCCACATCGTTTGAAGGGTTATATCCCTGAAGCGTAAAGCTCTCCACGATCTCACCGAAGTCATCCTCCATCTTAGTAAAATCAGTTAAGAGATTTACTTCCTGAATGTCAGTATGTCCTTCCAACATATCAACCATATATACGTCGGTTATTATTGGACTGTCGTTTCTTAAGACCTGATAATCCTCGTTATTGAAGAAGAGTCTGTAAGTGCCGTTAAGCCCCGGATCTTTGGTATAAGATCCTACGGTAAATTCGTAGATGTTTCCCATCTGGGTACTGATCCTGACCTTATCGCCGATGTTGATTCCGGCGCTTCTGTGAATAAACTCGGATATAGCTACCGTACCATAAGGAAGGGCAAGTAAATTGCCGTCCGGATCAGTAACTTTATTATGCTCATCCGTAAGATCGCAGGCGTAGTAAACACTGTTAACGATGGTATTAAAGTCTTCCTCGTCGATGGGTTCGAAGTCCACCGCATTCGCCCTCAGAACTATCGTCTCGCTGCGCTCACAACCGGTCACATCAGACCTTTGCATAAACCAGTCTTCTATCTGTTGCTGCGTGCCTTCTGTATCCGCAAGGTCGCGCACGGAGAAGATGGTGACATCCGCAGCATTCACATTGGCGTAAGCGGCTTTCTTCCCTGCTGTATTCGAGTACAGCACCACTGCGCTGCAGACGGTAATGATGGAAGAGAAACACATAAACAGCAACAGAATGACATTTAAGCCCTTCTTGTCCGCCAGGTCCTTCTTAAGCATCCTCCAGAACATCCCAAAGCTCCTTTTTATTGAATTCTGTGGTTATGTTAGCTTTTGAATTCTTAAGAAATCCTTAAGGCATTGATGTCTAATACAATACAAGTTATAATATTGATGTTTCGACAGATTATAAGAAATTATTCGCTTATAATCTGTCAGAACTATCAGATTTTAGTATATTTCGACAGATTATAACGACAGAGGTACAAACATGAGCATTATTGGAAGACAAAAAGAACAAGACCTTCTTGAGCAATGTGAAAATTCAGGAAAGCCTGAGTTCATGGTCGTTTATGGAAGAAGGCGCGTCGGGAAAACTTTCCTTATAAAAGAATACTTCAAAAACACTTTTTCATTCTATGCGACAGCCCTTAACGAAGGAAATATGCGTAGTCAATTAAAGGCATTTAACGAATCATTAAAAGAGTATGGCGATAAACACACATCCGCTCCCAAAGACTGGTTTGAAGCATTCAGCAGACTGCGAGCATTATTAGAAAATGATGATGTTTACAAAGAACCGAGATTCGGAAGACGTATTATTTTCCTTGACGAAGTTCCCTGGATGGACACACCTCGCTCGGATTTTAAGTCTGCGTTAGATTATTTCTGGAACAGTTGGGCATCATCTCAAAACAACCTGCTGTTGATAGTGTGCGGCTCTGCAACGTCTTGGATAATAAACAATATACTTTTCAATACAGGGGGATTTTATAACAGAATAACAAGACAGTTGTATCTGGATCCCTTTACTCTTAAAGAATGTGAGGAATTCTACTCTGCTAATGGAATAAAAATGAACAGGACACAGATAATAGAATCTTACATGGTATTCGGTGGAATCCCCTATTATATGAACCTTCTTAACAGAGAGATGAGTCTGGTACAAAATATAGATTCTCTGGTAATGAATCAGAGGGGGCAGCTTCATTATGAGTATGACCGCTTATTTATATCACTGTTTAAGAATCCTGCTTTACATATTCAAATCATCGCAGCACTTGCAGACAGACAAGAAGGACTGCTTAGAACTGAGTTGATAAGTGATTACAATACAAGCGAAGGTGAGGGATTAACAAAAGCATTAAACGAACTTGAACAGTGTGGGTTTATCAGGAAATATAAAAATTACACAAAGAGCAAACGATCATTTATCTATCAGTTGATCGACCCGTTCGTACTGTTTTCTCACACATTCTTAAACGAAAAGAACATCGATTCTTGGGAAAGTTTTTACAAAACCCCTGCTTATTACAACTGGCGGGGCAATGCCTTTGAGATGCTCTGTTTATACCATACACCGCAGATAAAAACAGCTCTCGGAATAAGCGGGTTATCCAGCACAGAATACGCCTGGAAAAGCAATAAAAATAAAGAAGGAGCTCAAATCGATCTTCTCATTGACAGAAAGGACGACATTATCAATTTGTGCGAGATGAAATACACCGACGATCCGTTTATCGTGAGTTCACAGTACCAAAAAGCAATGATACACAAAGAGTCTGTCTTCAAGGAGGAAACTGTCTGTAAAAAAGCGATATTTCTCACACTTGTCAGTGCAAACGGATTGAGTCGCAACGAAAATTCTGATGTTTTCCAAAATACAATATCCGGAGACGACTTATTTACGTAAAACAGTTGGGAAGAGTTATGACAACTCGGGAATAGTTGGGAAAGTTGTACCAGGTTGGGAAAGGTTGGGAAAATCTACCCTGCCTTCTTTATCTCATACAGCCTCGAGGCGAAGTCCGGGAACAGACGGGTGTTGTCGTTCATCCCGAGAGCGGCGAATCTTGGCTTAAGATGCACTCCTCCGTACATCATCGCATCGCCGTACATGTCGTGGGACTCCTTCTCGTAATTCATCTTCATGAACTTCGCTATCACGCTGTGGACGAATCCTTCCGGCTTCACATGGAACGGTGTGGCGGTATTTATAAGCCCACCCAGAATTCTTACATCGTAAGAGAGCGCCCGATTCTCGATATGGTAAAGCATATCCTCGTTTAATCCCCTTGGATACAGAATATCCAAGTGCGTGTTAGGCGTCGCGAGACTTTGCATAATCATAGACACAGCAGACGTTCCGTCCTTCGACGTTATGGTCCAGGACAAAATCTTTCCGTCGTCGAACGAGGACTTTCTGTAGAACTTCCCGAACTGCATAAACTCTCTGCACTCTTTATAGAACGCGATCTGCGATTTAATCTCATTGAACTCGTCTTTACTTAGATCGCACAGGTTGCACTCATAACCGCACACGCCGAACGCCGCCACGTTGAACCTCGTATCAAGAGGGGTTCTTCTTAAAGTCTGGTGGTTGGGAACGTCAGATACGTGTGCCGTGTAGCATGACTGCGGATACGCATAAGAGTACCCGTTCTGGATAAGCCCGCGCTGGTATGCATCAGTGTCGTCAGACGCCCAGATCTGCGGAAAATAAGAAAGTATTCCCAAGTCAAATCTGTCTCCTCCCGAGGCGCACCCTTCGAAGAGAATATTCGGGAATTTCTTCGTAAGTGTATTCATTACCCGGTACAGACCGAGAATGTATCTGTGCGCGACCTCGCCCTGCCTGTCGTAAGGCAAAGACGCGGAATAAACATCCGTGAAATTCCTGTTATAGTCCCACTTAACATAGGAGATATCCGCGGAAGAGAAAACAACCGACATCGCCGAGATTATGTAATCCTGAACTTCTTCTCGCGTGAGATCCAGGAGCATCTGGGTTCTTCCCGTAGAGTGTTTCTTCCCGGGAATCTTCATTGCCCACTCGGGATGCGCGCGGTAAAGATCCGAATTCTCGTTCACCATCTCGGGCTCGACCCAGATACCGAATTCAAGTCCAAGCTTACGGATTTTATCGCAGATGCCTTTAACGCCCCGCGGTAGTTTCTTAGAATCAGGCGTCCAGTCGCCGAGGGACGAAGTATCGTCATTACGCCCCTTGAACCAGCCGTCATCCATTACGAAAAGCTCAACTCCTGCAAGCTTAGCTTTTCGCGCCAGCCTAAGAAGCTTGCCCTCGCTTATCTTAAAGTAAGATGCCTCCCATGAGTTTAAGAGGACGGGCCGAAGTCTGTCCTTCCACGCGCCGTTTACAATATGTTCATTGACAAAATCGTGTAAGCCTTGGCTCATCGTGTTGCAGCCCGAGCGCGAATATGTCATCACCGCCTCCGGACTTGCGAAGGACTCTCCTTTCTGAAGTTTCCATGAGAATCCCTGTGGGTTAATTCCCGTCACCAGATGAACCTTGCCGTAGGGATTTTTCTCAACACAGGTATAGTGGTTGCCGCTGTAGATAAGATTGATGCCGTAAACCTCGCCGAAGTCTTCGTCGAAGGCGCCGCGGGACAGCATTACGAAAGGATTAGCCCGATTGGAGGACGCTCCGGAAGACGACGCATTAATAAGCTTAGCGGCTCCCACCTTCTGAACATTCTTACCCATCTCACGGGTCCACGCGCCATTGAAAGTAGTAAACGAATAATCCCCCGGATCGAAGTCGAGCTGTAAGGACATCAGACGCGAGATGCTGATATCAGACTCGCCGTCGTTAGTAAGAATGCAGGATCTTGTGATCACATCGCACTCCTCAAAGATCGTATAGATCAGCGTCAATGTAAGCTTGTTCTCGGAATCTTTAAGAACGACCTCGAGTACATCCGCTTCGTCGCCGTAGGATCCCGGAAAGTCCTCTGTTCGGGACTTCCCCTTTGATACTTTATAAGAGTCGTAAAGGAAATCGGAAGTGCGGCTGCCGTCGCCGTTAATAAGCTCCATATAAGGCTCGCGAAGATCGCCCTTACCGAGTGTGCTTATCTCAAGCTTTATATCCTCGAGGGATATGGAACTGTTCTCGGCATCATATACGGCAGAGTTGCCGGGAGCAAACTCCCACTGCTCGTTAAGCCCGTCGGAAGAATCCATGTGGATCTTACGTCCGTAGTACAGATGTTCAAGATGCCCGGAAGGCATTACCCTGAAGGCATATGTGGTCTTATCCGTATTAAGGACAAAACACTTCTCGTCCTTTACAGTAATCATCTTTAGTTCCCCCTGGTCTTAAGCTCAGCCGAGATTTCCTCGAGCTTCTTATCTGTAAGGATATACTTATTCTTAAAGATAAGTACTGCGATAACAAGAACAACGATAGGAGTAAGCGTCATTACCATTCTAAGTCCGATAACGGAACCGGAGCTTATGGTCTCAACTACCGCATTTCTTATGGACTCCACCTTCTCCATAACCGCATCAAAGGATGCGACAGCAGCGGAATCTTCTTTGATATTGAAGATCGCAAGTGAGATGGAAGCAACAAGTGCTGCGATACCCGATGCCAGCTTAACAACGAAGGTCTGCATCGAGAAGATGACTGACTCGTCTCTCCTGTGATTCTTATACTCGCCGTAGTCAACGGTATTAGCAAGGAAGATCGTAACGATAACGTTCAGCATTCCGACAGCTGCCATAATGAAGAAGCCGGGAACGAAGAAGGGGAACACACTCTTAACGCCTGCAAGCGCGATAGCAAGAAGCACAAGGTAGCCGCCGATAGCAGACGCAGCGCATATATAGAATATCTTCAATGTGTTGAAGAACTTTCTAAGAAGCGGGAAGAAAGCCATCATTGCGATTATCTGGATACCGCCTGCGAATGTATTAAACAGTGTGTAGTTGCCTTGCCAGTTGGACCCCGCGAGGTCGTACTTAAAGAAGTAGATAAGAAGGTTGGATGTGATATATGTAGCTGAGTTTACAAGTACGATAGTGATAACGATTGCCATGGCCTGGTCGTTCTGGATCAAAGCTTTGAACATCTGACCTATGGATACGGTCTCCATATCGACAGAAGACTTCTCCTTAATAAAGATACATGTGATTGCGATAAATACGATAAACAATGCGCCGATGATCATTGAGAAGTACTTAAAACCTACTCTCTCAACCTCCAGTGTTGACTTCATATTTACAAAAGCCGTCAAGGACGTCGCGCCCTCAAGCTGTGAATACAGATCGGCATCAACATAGAAGACTATAACAGGCTCAGTATCTTCAAAGGCATTCTCTTCGCCCTCTATTGGGTTGCCCTTGGCAAACTCCACGTTACCGTCTTTAACCTCAATGCCGTTAATTGTGTAGTCGATATCGGCGTTGTCTGCGCTCACATAGATAACGCCCTCGAACACCTTCGATGTAGCCGTGATATCTGTTGTAATGTCAGCAGAAGAACCCGTGAACTCCATTACATCAGAAGTGGGATTGTTATTCTCGTCGAGCTTAATAACATAAGCCGTGTAAGCGTTGTCGGAAGATGCGTATGTGTTGGTGATCATTGAGCTCTCTTTCGCAGAGAAAGCGTTGCCTAAGAGAGCGACGATCATAACCGTGAGGATAGTTACAAGAGCGGAACCGACGCCTGCGGAAGACCTTGCGAGTGTCGTGAGTCCTTCTCTCTCCTTACCCCCCTCCGTGAAGGCAGGGATCATTGACCAGTAAGGGATATCCATCATGGTATAGGTGACGCCCCAGAGTATATACGTAACTGCCGCGTATGCCACGAGTCCGCCGCCGTCGAGTGTCGGGGGAGCCGAGAACATAACGATCAGTATGATCGCGTTGGTTATGGTACCGATAAGAAGCCAGGGACGGAACTTACCCCATTTGGTCTTCGTCTTCGCGACGACGACGCCCATGATGGGATCGTTAAATGCGTCGAAAACTCTTGCCGCCATGAGTATGATGCCCATCGCGATAGCCGATACTCCGAGTACATCCTGGAAGTAGTACAGGACATAGCTCGCGGAGAGCATATAGACCATGTCTTTTCCCACGGCGCCGAGGCCGTAGGCTATCTTTTCTTTAAGTGTGAGTCTCATCTGTTTGCACCCTCCTTTTTAAGGTTCATCGCGATCTTGACCGCGTTGTAAGCGCCGTCATAGACGCCGAGCTTCTTGTTCATATCGATAGCGTCGCACATATTCTTCAATGTAACGTCGTCCTCCAGGAAGAGCCTTGCCATCTGCAGTGTGTGTGGAATATCGCGGCACTCGAGGGAACCGTCACCCATCTCCGCGGAATGGATCGCACCCCACTGCTCGTGTCCGCCAATCCTCTTTATGAAGAGCTTGGGAACGGGATAGAACGCCAGCTCCGAAGGCTTCGTAACGAGCACGTCGCAGGATCTCATAAGAAGGTTCGTAGCATACACCGCCTCGAAGATATTCTCGTGGCAGAACAGATGTATTCCTTCGACGTCACCCGTAATCGCGTCCTCACAGAACTTGCGCGTTTCCGCCCAGTCGTTGAAGTGAGTCTTGGTAAGAAGATCCATATCGGGAGCGAGTTTTCTTAAGTCCTCCCACACGTTCATATAGTCGCCGATGTTGACGTACAAAGCTGCCTTGCCCTTCTTAATGTCGGGCATAAGCTCGTTTATAATCGCCGCGAAGATCTCCTTCTGTGCGCCGGCGCCGCCGATTGTAAGAAGGAATCTCATGGGCTTGCCGTTTGCTTTTCGATCAAGACGCGCCTTGTTGTCTGACTCGATATTTCTTACGAGCTCATCGTCGATGTAGTGTCCCGTGTAGATAAGGCTGTCCTGGGGCATGGGCTTTAAGATGTTATTCCCGTCCATGCCGTTCATGGTGCGGTAGCCCTGATAAGCGTAGTGGCACTGGATCGTGTGCACCGCGCCCTCTGCGAAGTGCAAAGCCATGGGCCAGTTATCCGGGACGGCATTAACGACATACTTCATACCCGCGTGGAGCGCCGCCTGTGCAGGCCACACGTGAGTTCCGATAACAGGGATATCCTTGGGCACGTTCTTATAGACCGGAGCCATCAGCTCTGCATTCTTCTGGTCGGGAGCGTTATAGGAAAGCTTCTTAAACCCCGTGTAGTTGATCGGCTCCCACACGAACTTATTAAAAAGTCTGCTCTTCTGGGAGATTCTCGACCCCATGGAATACAGGTCGTTCTGCGCGGAGATAACCTTGGTGCATGTGGTCTCGGGGTAGGAATTAAGATCCATCCAGTAAGGCGTAAGACCCATTGAATTAGCGGCACTCGCCATCGCCATTGAGATCCTGTAATGACCAAATCCCATTCTGATATTTCCTACGATAATTCCCTTCTCTGTGTCAAAGCCCTCGGATGTCCCGGCAGCAGCTTTGCCCACCTCGATATTCCTGACGCCTAAGATGTCGCCGATGTACGGATTCTCCACAACCTGTGCAGAATAATTCGCATTGGAATCGTCGCCGAATTTCTTGATGTACTTCTGCTTACTCTTCTCCGCCTTCCTTACTGTAGAAGTGCTTTGAACGTTGCCGTAAACGGATTCTGACCTTGCCATTTCCTTTGCCCCCCTTTATGCTTTAATCCCCGTGAGGAGTATATCTACAACCTGATTAAGTGCGTCTATGTAAGAGATCTTGCTCTTCCTTAACGTGTCCGTCTCGAAGAAACGTGCCACCGCCGCGTCCATCATTATCTTGAAGATCGTGAAGTCCGCATCCTTCCGGTAAAGTCCTTCGTCTCTTCCCTGCTCCAAAAGCTTTATCGTCGGCTCCCATCCGGACTGCAGCCGCCTGTTCATCTTCTTATATATCTTCGGGTACTTATCCTTAAGGTCACCGAGCTTCGTGAAGTCTATCTCCGTGTAGCTTTCAGGGAACGCTGCCAGAAGCTTACGAGTGCGCTGCTCGAGAGAGAGTCCCTCTTCGTCTAAGATCTCCTGCTCTCTTCTTTTAATCCCGTCGAAAATGTAATCAACAATACTCTCGAAGATGTCTTCCTTGCTCTCGAAGTATTTATATATAGTCTTCTTGGAAATTCCCATCTGATCCGCGACATCATCCATCGTGAGCTTAAGCCCCTTCTTATTAAAGACCTTGATGGTGTTCTTAAGAATACTTGTCCTGATATCCTGTGTCACAGTAGGCTCCTGTCCCGGAAACTAATTTTTAATTTTGAGTTTCCTTGACATTATGATAACACCTCTCACGCAAACAAACAGGAAACTAATTTCACAAATTCAGTTTCCTGCCGTTGTGCAGTCTGCACAGTAGTTTGTTTCCAGAAATAACAATTCGTACAAAAGAAAGAGTGTACCCGGCAGGATACACCCTTAACAATTATGTTATGTCTTTATTCTTAAGAGATCAATATCAATCCTCAACATCTTCTGCCGAAGCCTCTTCATCATACATCCATTGATAAGGATCTTCTGTTACGGTTGTAGCTTCATTCGGAGCAGTCGTTATTTCATACTCCGTTGAATTTGTAACCGTTGAAGTTATGGATATTTCGGTTTCACCCTCTTCAGCAAATGCGGACTCTTCGTCAAATTCGAGAGGTGACATAATCGAATTATCGCTGAGTAATGCATACCAATAGTTTCCGTCTTCTTCTCTTTCTTCCGTACCCAACACATGCGGTTCCTCGTGTTTATAAACCAATTCGTCAAAATCATCCGATACAGTTGTAACACCATTAAGATTGATATACAGAACCAGTCCATCATAGTCTGCCGGTGCTTTTACCGTTAAAACAAATACAATCTCGCGTTCGATTTCCCAAAGCCAGTTATCATAATCGACATTTGAACTCTCGTTAGATATGCATGTATCTTCAATCGAACCCTTTACACTGATATCAATAACATTTCCATCATACTCAACATTTGTAGTATTCCACTCGCCTTGATGATAGTCTCCAAATCCGGCTAGAACAATACCTGTACAATAATCTACCAAGTAATACTCCGTAAAATCGGAATACCAGCCATCCGTTGTTTCTGTTACGTCATATGGAATAACAACGGACATTTTATCATCAACCGTATAAATGATGGTGTATTCAACTTGCCCGTCCTCATCCGGTTCACTTCTATATATTTCCGGAGCAGAATATAGACCCGACTGTTCAAACCATCCTATCTCATCAATAACTTCTCCGTTCAATGTGACAGCATGCATTAGAGGTATTTCGAATTCTTCAAGATGATCAGCTATGATGATCTCATTCTCTTCAGCCCACGGAATTATCTCGGATGCAGTTTCCTCTGTGGTTTCATAGATTGTTTCCGTTACTTGTTCAACAGTCTGTGATGTTATTGTCTCTTCCTCGGATTCTGTAACGCTCTCTTGACTGTTACAGGAAGTAAGGATCACACACATAAGTATGATTGATAATATGCAAAGGATTACTTGTTTCATAGTCACACTGCTCCGTTAATCAGGGATTCATTAGTTGCGTCTGTTAAGACACAACTATATCTGATAGACGTAGTATATCAGCGCTGATTCAATCGATTGTTATCATCGGAATACATTTTCTCCATGGGATACCACCATACCGATCCTTTTCCGCGATTTCCGTAATCTTCGATATCTCCTTCTTACCTTGGATAAAGATACCTGTGAAGGTGACTGTCTTCCATGCTAAACAGCTCGTAATTGCACATGATGCTTGTATAGGAAAGGTGTGCAATCATAAAAGTGCTGATAAAACGTACCCCGTCTGAAGTTCCTTCACGAAGTACGGGTTGGTCTTCGTCGAGAAGTGGATTCTTTTCGAATCGCTCTTATCTCCGCGACAGTTTACAAAGCCTTAACGCGACCAAATTAACACGTATGTGTAACGCTATAGTTTGAAATATGGGATAATTATGGTATTATTATTCCATACAAACAGGAGGTGAAGTTGTATGCCACAGATAATGCCAATCAAAGATTTAAAAAATACATCATATATTTCAGAGGCTTGTCACAAAGCAGATGAACCAATCTTCATCACAAAAAATGGATATGGGGATATGGTTATTATGAGCATGGAATTGTATGAGGCTACACAGAAAAAGTTGGCTATATACAGTGATATAGAGCTTTCGGAGCACCAGATTATTGAAGGAAAGACCAAGAACGCGAAGGATTCTCTGTCAGCATTGAGGGATAGGTATGGCTTATAATGTAATTATCTCTGAAAGAGCTGATGAGCTCATAGATGAGAATGTAAATTATCTTCTCAATAAGTTCAAAAGTCCTCAGGCTGCGACACATCTACTGGATGGGATATCGTCTATTTATAATCGTCTGGAAGATAACCCGTTTCAGTTCCCCGATTCCCAAGATGCTTACCTTATGAGAAGACATTATAAGGAAGCTCTTGTTCCGGAGATGGATTACAGAATTATATTCAGAGTAGACGGTGATGATGTGTATATAGTTGGTCTGTTCCATGATCTGGAAGATTATGTTAATAAAATAACAGAGTAAAACATATGACTAATAAGGCGAATTTACATGCAAGAATCGAACCGGATATGAAGGAACAAGACGAGGATAAACTTTCCAATTTAGGTATCTCCAAATCAATGCCTGTTTATGTTAGTGAACTTTCAGATGCGGAAATTGATGCGGAACTCGAGAAAGGTTATGCGGATATGAAATCCGGAAAAACAAAACCCGTGAAATCCGCATTTACTGATATTCGAAAGAACTATATTCCGTGAATATTGCTTATATAATCAATTGTCCTCAAGTGTGTCCAAAATTACAAAAAGGACACACTTGAGGACAATATATCCCCTCTAGTGTCTTATACTGTGTCCATTTTCGAAGATTGGACACACTTGAGGACACTAACAACTCAACGCGCCTTGACCTCGTAGCGGGCGTAGGAACGGAAAGCGATAGCCATGAGTACTATCCCTATCAGAAGCCACGCCATAGGAGCATACTGCATGATATTAAGTCTTATGCCGAACAGGTCGACCGTGATGTAATTGTAGAAGAGCCACGAACCTACGAAGGCGCCGGGCATAAGATTAGACAGAAGCTTAATTATTCTCAGTCCGCCGGGAATGTTTATCATGGATGCGAAAAGAAGGAAAATCATTGATGCCATGGATGCTGCGTGGTTCATGGTAAGTTGAGACAGGAACATTGCGACCAGACCAAGGAAGATCCCGACTGCCAGTTCCAGAAGACACATATAATGCACCGCCTGACCCATTGTGATATTCATCATGCATTGCGGGATATGAAGCTGTATCATCGTATCAGCGCCCTCGGTTCCGTATAAAACCGCGCATGCGATGATCTCCTCGGCTATGAGTACCAGGGACGAGAACGCACCGACGATAACGCCGACCGTAAGCTTCACATAGAACAGCTTCTTGCGACCGTTGCGCGTCCCGAAGATGATCTGATCCGTACCTCTCCCCTTCTCGTCGGCAAACAATCCTGACAGACCGATTCCGCACAATATAAGCACCATGAAATTCATGAAGTAAACCGCGTCGAAGAATGCCTCGTAGAAGCCGTCGTAGGTGTAGGTGAAAGGCACAACGTTAGACTTATCAAGCTCCTGCCAATACTTTACTTCCTCAGCGGTCGCGCCGTCCTCCTCCATAAGAGCAACATTTACCAAATCACGTGTCTTATAAAGTGATTCCGCAGTAACTCCCGTAAGGTCTGTGCTCCCGGTAGCAAACTTCAGAAACTCATAAATTGGATCGTACTCATGAGGGTCATCCACCTCCCTGATCGTATCTATAATCTCGTCATCTATAACCGTCCCTGACATCGCCTTCATTCTTGACATCTTAGTCTCGTAGTTTCCGGTATAGATCGGAATCGTCTCATTCGCAATGAGCATAACAATCATGACGATAAGCGCCAGCCAATAAGCCTTCTGTGCAAGAACCTTCTTCAGTTCATACTTTAATAATCTTCCGTAATTCATTTTATAATTCCTCGCTAAACTCCTTAAGGTAAAACTCCTCGAGATCCATTCCCACATCATCACGCGTACCGTCATAGATGAATCTTCCGTTCTTCATCATGAGAATCCTGTCCGCGATGTGCTCGACGTCGGATACAATGTGAGTTGACAATATAACGATGCTGTCTTTTCCAAGCTCCGCTATCAGATTTCTGAACCTGACTCTCTCCTTAGGATCGAGTCCGGCAGTAGGCTCATCCAACACAATGAGTTTAGGGTTATTGATTACCGCCTGTGCTATGCCGAGCCGCTGCTTCATACCTCCGGAGTAGGTTCCGATCTTTTTCTTTGCAGCATCCTCCAGATTGACCAGCTTAAGCAGGTCATCCGCTTTTCGATTGGCGGAAGACTTCTCGATACCTTTCAAAGCCGCGATATAAAGAAGGAAATCCCTGCCGGTGAAGTTAGGATAGTAGCCGAAGTCCTGGGGAAGGTATCCGAGAGCATCGCGGTAAAGCTCATCACTTACATCACGATCATCAAGAGAAATACTTCCCTCGGTGGGTCTTAAGATACCACAGATCATGCGCATCAGCGTGGTCTTCCCTGCACCGTTTGCTCCCAGAAGTCCGGTTACCCCCGGCTTAATGGTGGTCGAAAGAGTATCCACCGCCACCTTATCCTTATATTGTTTCCTGATATTGCTTAGTATAAGTTCCATGTCTCATTCATGCTTCCTTTCACATATAGATAGCCTTCGATAAATACCGCAAGAAGAAGTGGCAGCGCGATGAACTCACATATCTGCCGCACCATAATTTGTCTTGATGCATCTGCCACTGCGGCGACGATCATCGGCATAGCCCCTGTAATAATCGCTACCGCCAGGCACGCATATATGCTCTCGTTGCCGTGTATCCGACGCGTGATCAGCATATGCTCCCAGGATGTAAGAAGATACGGGACCGCGAGAAGGCTTATGGTCTGCACGGGATCGAAGCTTGTATGAAGAACCATCACCGGCGCCGTTACAGCCAAAGTAACAGCTCCCAGAAATCCTGCTACGAAAAGCCTGACGCACCTTTGAAATCTGACCGAGAATCTGGTCACCATCTCCAGCTCCTGCATGCCGTATCTTTCAGATTTACGAAGACCCGTCATAACAAGAAGCGCCGTAACCGGCATCAAAGATGCCATCACCCATATAAACTCGTTGTTGTTATGAAGTGACAGCAAAGTACCGATCAGCGCCGTAACCAAAGCAGCGATAACTCCCTCGACGCCAAAGCTTGTGGTCTCCATCGCTACAATTCGCGTAAGATTGATTCTTCTTTGCTCGTGTGCTTTTACGAAAGCTTTTCCGCGGGTCGTAGAATCGATCTCATAAGCTCTTCTAAGCGCTTTTTTAAGTTCTTCGTTAGTCATGCTCTCCTCCTTCCAGGCTTTCCTTCAAACTCGCTAACGCTACATTAAGCTTTCTCCTTACCGCGAAACGCGACTGTCCCGTGATCCTCGCCACATCCTTTACCTGCAGGTCGCTAACATACCGAAGAACCACCACCTCTTTCAGTTCTTCGGGAAGTGCGTTGACAGCCTCTCGGACAGCCAGTGAATCGATCCTGGTATCATCCTCCTGCGTTTCCTTCGACGGATAGTTTGCATCGGGATCCAACACATCCTCCGAAGGTTTTCGATACTCGCTTATAATGAGGTTTCTCGCTATCGTATAAAGATAGTTGAGCTCCTTACCGGTATCCTTATACGCGCGGGCATTCCAGAACCTCAAGAAGGTCTCCTGAGTGATATCCTCAGCGACCTCTTTGTTTCCGGTCCTCATGTAGCAGTATCGGAGGAGTCGATCATATTGTTCTTGCAAGTCCATATTAAGTCCCCTCTACCATATATAACGCATGAGGGCAGTAAAATGTGCGCGGGTGATTATTGATAATTAATGACAGACTTCACTTAACTCAAAACCAGAGCCGGATTACCCAGCATTGATTTGATGGTTGCTTTATAGTCTTCAATATCTACAATCCTGGTTATGGTCGTAATTCTTTTGCCGGCATCCTTGCTGGACGCTCCGCAGTGATATACTTTCATATTCTCAGTACCTTCATCCAACACGATATATCTGTCGTGCGCTCGATGCAAAGATTGAAGAAAAACAATGCTTCGCCTTGGATTCTCGGTAATGAAGTCGTTATACTCTGCTATCGTAAGCCTTGGTCGTGCCGCATTGTCACTGATTATTGTAATCTTTACGTTTTTCTTGGAATGAGCCAAATGGTGAAGTGTTTTGGTTCCTATATAATCATCGACTATTGTTATCTTTCCCTTAGCACTTCTATATATCTTCTGATAGGCTTCATCGGCTTTGAATGGGCTGCCGTCAAGTATCAGAATTTCCTCGTTGTTTAACCCCTGATCGAAGAGCTTCATGATATCTGACAGATCCGCCTTTGTAACCATAGACTCTTGGATCTGTTTTATCTCCTGGGAGTTCTTCTCAACTTTATCAACAAGAGCGAAATAATTCTTTTGTGTCAGAAGAGGCTGATTCTCAATAAGGTAGTCCTTCATAGACTTAAAAAGGCGAACAAGCGTTATGCTTTGACTTGTGGCGAGTTCACCTCTTAGTACCGTCATCAGCATATATATTCCCTGCTCAGTAAAGGCATAGGGGAGATATGCTCTGCCACCTTTAACCCCAGCAGTTTGTATCGAGGTCAAATTTTTTGACCTCGATAATTCTTCCACTTCAATTCTTGTTAGCTGAAACCTGAAATCATCTGGGAACTTTTCAATATTGTTCTTTACTTGCTGGTTAAAAGCCTTCGTTGTATATCCATATATCTCCGCAAGTTCAAAATCCAGCATCACCTGTTGACCACGAATGGTATATATCTTTTCTTTCAACGTAGACTCATCTACGATTAACAACTTGTTATCGTTTGCCATTATTATATCCACCCTTTATTCGAATTAATAGTTAGTATAATTCAGGTAACTGTACTACTCAACCAGCTCTTGAGAGTAATTATGTCAAGCGTGTTATCTTAGCTCTTCGCCCCGGCTTGTTGGCGTTATTATCTATAGGAAGAGGATTATCATTTCTTTTGAGGATTCTAAAAAGAAGCAGGTCGCATATTATGCATACAATAATTATTATAACGCCTGCCCAGACTTTTATCTTTGATACTTGGGAATCTTCCGGAAACAGCAGAACCGTATATTGAGCTGCAATATTAGTATCGTAATTAGATTTGTTGTGTTTAATCAGTTCACCTCTCAGAAAGTCCACGCACTGCGATTTGCTTTTCAAGAAATAACCGTTAATTACATAGTCGTGAATACCCGTTCCTCTCCCCGTTAAGGCGGACAGTTCTCGATATCCTCCGGAATCTTCAGAACACTCTATAAAAACGTATCTGTTACCCGCTTTAACCAGAATCCAACATGTGTCTCCAGAATCATCGTGGATTACGTCAACGACTTCGTATTCTTCAAGAAGAATGTGAGCATACGCCGCTGACCTTTTGACCGGAATCTCATTAACACCGATCGGGTCAGAATAGTACGCGTAAACCTTAGTAGCGCCATCGAAGATTAGAATAAACCCTGCGAAAATCAGTACGACAGACATAATAAGACTTCGAAAGATCAGTCTTCTTGTCTCGCGCTCCAATCCTTTTTCTAACTGCTCAGAAGTAATAACTCCCCAGATCCCCATCCTCTACTTCTTTCGCTCCGCGCATGACCTGCGGACGACCATCGTGCAGGGAATCTTGATCTTCATCGGCGTCTTCTTCTCGAGGTTGCCTGCCATATAAACTATGTTGGCGCCATGCTCGCCCATGTCGTATGCCGGGGCACGCATCGTCGTAAGAGGTGGATCAGTAAAAGCGCTGACCTCATCGTCGTTAATACTAATAATAGATATATCTCGTGGGATCTTTAACTTGTGCTCTCTTATCGCTCTCATCGCGCCGATGGCAATCGCGTCTGACGCTGCAAAAACCGCAGTCGGAATCACCTTGCCTTTCAGCACCTCTTTCATCATCGAATACCCGGATTCCGAATTGAACTCGTCCTCCTTAAGAAGACCGTTATATGAGAACTTATTGCTCTTCATGAACTTGACGTAAGCTTTTCGACGGTCGTCCTCAATTATGTCCTGCCCCGATGCATACTCGACGCCTCCGAGGTAACAGATGCTGCTGTGCCCCAGGGACTTCAAATAATTAAGAGCCTCCATCGCCGCGTTATAAAGGTCAATGGTTATCGTCGTTATATCCGAATACTCCGTCAGCATGTCAAGGAACACAATATTGGAGTTAAATGCGATAAGCGCGTCCGCATCCTGCTTCGAGAACTTCCCGACACACACCAGCCCGTCGCAGTCTTTCAGCGTCTCCAGGTAATCCATATCCGTCCGGTACGCACGAACAACCGAGATCGCATTCTTTATCCCGAAATTCTCTATCCCTCTTCTTACGCGAAGATAGTAGTCGTCGTCAAGCTCCTGCTCGGCGGAGAACCACTGCAGGATACCGAGCTTAAATGCCGCCTTGCTCTTTACTCCGCCCTTCTTGACGTAGCCCAGCTTCTTAGCCGCGGCGACCACCCTCTTGCGGGTCTCGTCGGTGACCTGCAAGGTACTATCGTTATTCAGTATTCTCGATACGGACGCGGGCGATACTCCGCTTTCCTTCGCAATGTCTCTGATGGTTGCCATAGCTGCGACTGCTCCTTATACACGACAATAATAGCACTTGGCGAAAGTTTAGTAAACCTTTAGTAAATATCATTGACAGTTTACTAAACGCAGCGTATTATCAAGACATAACCTTTAGGAGGTATCCCATGAGTTCCGAAATAGATCTTTCTTCAATCAATTACGAAGACATTTACATCGACCCCGAGTGGGCGGCAAAGCAGCCTGCGCGGTACGAGAAAGCGCTGAAGATTTTCGAAGAGAACTTCGGCGAAGGAAACGACATTGAGATCTATTCGGCGCCCGGAAGGACAGAGGTCGGCGGCAACCACACGGACCACCAGCACGGAGAAGTCCTTGCAGCTTCGATCAACAGGGATGCCATCGCGATCGTAAGAAAAACTGACAACGGAATCGTTAGAGTAATATCGGGCACCGCCCCCATGATTACCATAAACATCGAGGACCTCACAGGAAACGAGAGCGAGAAAGGCACAACAACCGCGCTAATTAAAGGTGTCCTCGCGCAGCTTCAGTTCGAAGGCTTCCATGTCGGAGGCTTCGATGCCTACATTACGAGCGATGTTCTCATAGGCGCGGGTCTTTCCTCTTCCGCCGCTTTCGAGACACTTATCGGAACAATAATCTCCGGTCTATATAACGACAGGAGCATCTACGCCGTCACTATCGCCAAAATCGGGCAGTACGCCGAGAACGTTTATTTCGGCAAGCCCTGCGGTCTCATGGACCAGATGGCATGCTCCGTGGGCAACATGGTTCACATCGACTTTAAGCACCCCGAGAACCCGGAAGTCGAGAGGGTCGATTTTGATTTTACCAAGACGGGCTACAGCCTCTGCATCACCGACACCAAGGGCTCACACTCCGATCTGACGGCAGATTATGCCGCAGTTCCTCAGGAGATGAAAGAAATTGCTAACCTTCTCGGGCACGACGTCCTTCGCCCGGTGACGCTGGATGACATTCTTACAAATATCTCCACCCTGCGCCAGAAGGCGGGCGACCGCGCCGTACTTCGCGCGATCCATTTTGTAGAGGAGACCCAAAGAGCCCACAGCGAAGCCGCTGCCCTTCAAAGAGGCGACCTGTATGAATTCTTAAAGCTTGTGAAGCAGTCCGGAAACTCATCCTTCAAATATCTTCAGAACGTTTATACCAACAATGACGTTGAGCACCAGAACGTATCCATAGCTCTCGCGGTTAGCGAAGCAATCCTTGAAAACGACGAGGCGGCGCGCGTTCACGGCGGCGGCTTCGCAGGAACGATACAGGCTTTCGTAAAGAATGAGCATACTTCAAAATATAGAGAAACAATGGACAGCATCTTCGGCGAAGGCTCCTGCCAGATACTGAAAATCAGAAAATACGGCGGAATGAAAGTACTTTGATTCGGGGGAATTTAATATGAAAGACATCAATTATCTGATTACTGAACTTATAAACTACGGTCTTCAGAACGAGCTTGTTGACGATATGGACAAGGTATATACGGTCAACAGGCTGGTAGAGATCTTGGGACTTAACGAATACGTCGAACCCGAAGAGCCCATCGCGCCCCGCGAGCTTCACCTTATCCTCGAGGACTTTATCACTCTTCAGGGGGACCTCTCGAATGCGCAGAAGGACCTTTTCGACACAAAGCTTATGGGATGCCTTACCCCTCCGCCCTCTTTTGTAATAAGCATGTTCGAAGCCATTAGGGAGCAGTCAGCGAAAGACGCCACCGACTGGTACTACAGTTTCTCCAAGAACACCAACTACATCCGCACAGACCGCATTGCGAAAGACATCAAATGGAAGTCCGCGACGCAGTACGGCGACATGGATATCACCATCAACTTAAGTAAGCCCGAGAAGGATCCCCGCGATATCGCCGCTGCCGGCAAGACAAAGTCAACCTCTTACCCCAAGTGCCTTCTTTGCAAGGAGAATGAGGGCTTCGTAGGAACCCTTACGCACCCGGCAAGACAGAACCACAGGATAATTCCCATCGAGCTCGATGGCGATGCTTATTTCCTGCAGTATTCACCTTACGTCTATTACAACGAGCACTGCATTATCTTCAATAAAGAGCACATTCCCATGGTGATCAACCGCTCCACTTTCGTTAAGCTACTGTCTTTCGTTGAGCAGTTCCCTCACTATACCGCAGGGTCCAACGCAGACCTTCCCATCGTCGGCGGTTCGATCCTCTCGCATGACCACTTCCAGGGAGGCTGCTACACTTTCCCAATGGCACGCGCCAAGTACGAGAGCACATTCACGATCCCAGGATTCGAAGACGTTACCGCCGGCATCGTTAAGTGGCCTATGTCGGTCATTCGACTCACGGGAACTGACGCAGGACGCATCGCTGACCTGGCGGATAAGATCCTCACTTCATGGCGCGCTTACACTGACGAGGACGCATTTATACTCGCCGAGACTGAGGGCACGCCGCATAACACCATCACACCTATCGCCCGCGTTAACGAGGACGGTAAGTTTGAGCTCGACCTTGTGTTACGCAACAACATCACGACGGACGAGAATCCCCTGGGCGTATATCACCCCCATGCGGAGTACCACCACCTTAAGAAAGAGAACATCGGTCTTATTGAGGTAATGGGACTTGCAATTCTTCCCGCAAGACTTAAGAAAGAGCTAGCTGACCTTGCCGCTGCAATAAAGAACAGACAGGACATCGCCTCCGACGAGACTTTGGCGAAACACGCAGACTGGGTTGCTTCCAAGGTAATGCCCCGCGTCACCTCAGAGGCTTCGGAAGAAGATATCCTGAACATCATTAAGGACGAAGTGGGCGTTGCCTTCTCCGAGATCTTAGAGTGCGCAGGAGTCTATAAGCGCGACGAGAAGGGTCACGCCGCCTTTATGAGATTTGTTGATTCACTGTAAATTTGTAAATTCAGATTGTTTCCGGATGCTGGATGCGGCGCTTGATATCGAGCGCCGTTTCTTCGTCTTTAAGAAGCTTTATGATCTCCAGACCTTCGTCGATACAGGCACCCAGACCTCTTCCGGTAATGATGCGGCCATCGACTTCCACGAGCGCACCCGTATATTCGCCGCAGTTAAGCTTATCCTCCCATCCGGGGAAACATGTGGCTTTCTTACCTGCAAGAACTCCCGCCTGACCCAAGACAGAGGGACCGGCGCATACGGCACCGATGAACTTGCCTTCAGATGCGAACTTTCCGATAAGCTCCTTCAAGCCTTCGTGGGCAAGCATATTGGTAACTCCGGGCATTCCCCCCGGCACGAAAAGCATATCGGAATCATCGTAGTTCTCGCTGTCAAACTGCCCGTCCGCAATTATTGTCACCTTATGAGAGCTTACTATCTTCTCGCTTTCCATGATCGATACGAGGCGAACCTCGATCCCCGCGCGCCTCAGAAGATCAACGATCGTCAAGCACTCCGTCTCTTCCGTCCCGTCAGCTATAAATACAGTTACTTTATACATATTTTTCTCACTCCTTATTTTAATCTCAATAGTTAAATAAATCCTCACCGGTAATTACAGTCTGCAATTCACCGGAATATGAGTTCTCCACAACTCCATAAGTGGTTATAAGCGTGGGGTGAATAGCATACTTTGTCTTGCTATCTATCAAGTAATCTGAAATCTTTCGCCGCATAGCTTTGTCAAATGCGGCATCGATACGATAATTTGTTTTAGAATACTTTATCTCGCACACATTTATTATCTGATCATCTCGTACAATCAAAAGATCAATCTGCGAACCTTGTAATCCTTTTTTCATATCACTTTGACATTGCCATACATTAACATTTGTATGAACCCCGGCTATGCCCAATGCTTTTTTTATCTGAGGCACATGTTCCAAGCACACACGCTCAAAAGCCACACCACTCCAAGCGTTTATAGCAGAACTGTTATTTTGAACTTCCCAAAACTTCTCATCATACGTCTGCTTATTCATAAATCTCAGATAAAAGAGCGTATAGTTATCGATTAGTTGGTATATAGCATTTCTTTCTATATTTCCGAACGGTATATATTTTCTTATAAATCCGCAATCTTCCAGTTCCTTCAATTTTTTTGTAAGTTCTCCGGAACTTGCTATTCCTGTCTTTTTACAGATATCTGCTCTACAGATTCCTTTATTCTCAGTACTTAATGCTTCTATTATTTTTATATATTGATTCGGTTTCTTAAACAAAGCGCGATACAGATTATTGTACTCATATTGAAGCGGTGCTTTATCAGCAAAAAAGAGTTCATCTATGTTTTGTGGAAGACTTTTTCCCTTCTTTAACAGACTCCAGTAATATGGCACTCCGCCCAATATCATGTAACACTGGATAATCTGGTGCCTGCTAAGAATAATCTTTCTTGTTATAAGGTATTCTTCGCATTCTTTTAATGTAAACGGTTTAAGATGTATCTGGCCTGTTAGTCTGTTATGTAACCCACCCTTATCATTTACTATCTTATCCATCATCCAGTAGGTAGCGGATGCGCAGACGATTAAAATAACATCTTTCTCTTTTCTGGCAGTCACCCAACCATTCCAAAAATGTTCAAGCTCAGAAATTAATCCACTGTCTTTCGTGTCCATCCATGACAGTTCATCAATAAAAATAACCTTCTTCTTGGCTTTTGATTTCTTGATTAATTCTTTAAGCCCATTAAAAGCGTCACCCCATGAAGAAAGTTTTTTCCCGCTTTTGTATCCCGCCTCTGACAAAGATTGAGCAAATTTATCTAATTGTTCCTGCCTCTGTGTTTCCGAAGTCTTTTCATCATTAACACTGAGTCCTGTGTGTTGAAATGTAAACTCGTACCCGAAACTCTCTCTTATTAAATATGTTTTTCCTACTCTTCGCCTTCCATATACTGCTACAAATTGATGTTCTTCCTCATTTTTCAAAGATTTAAGATAGTTTGTTTCTGTATCCCTGCCTATCATATAAAATCTCCTTTTTCTTCCATAACCTAAACATCTAACCAAGTTACGGAAGTTTTGTGCATTGATTGTATCATCCGTAGCGCTAATTGTCCATATTTCTTCCACAACTCTCCCGATTTTAACAGTTATGGAAGAAATATGCGTTTTACACATGACTCAAAAAAGAACTGTGCAACCCCGATTTACAGGTCGAGTTTACACAGCCCTCTCAAACTTCTTTTGAAATTAAAAGGAAATTATCCTCAGCACTTGATCTCCATGATCCAGCCTTCCGGTGCCTCGACTGTACCCATCTGGATACCTGTCAGCGTCTCACGAAGCTTGGTCATTACAGGACCCATCTCCTCCATGCCGGATGCGAATGTGAACTCCCTGCCGTGGTCGGTGATCTTTCCGAGAGGAGAGATAACAGCAGCTGTACCGCACAGACCGCCCTCTGTGAATGCGCCGCCCATAACTTCCTCGAGTGTGACCTCACGCTCTTCGATCTTCATGCCACAGTAGTGCTCCGCGACATAAACGAGAGACCTTCTCGTGATAGAGGGCAGGATAGAATTGGACTTAGGTACGATCAAAGTACCATTGCCGTCTGTGAAGATGATATTTGCTCCGCCTGTCTCCTCGATCTTCGTTCTTGTCTGAGGATCGAGATAGATGTTCTCGGCAAAACCTTCGTTATGAGCAGTAACGATAGCGTGCAGGGACATAGCATAGTTAAGGCCCGCTTTGATGTTACCCGTTCCGTGAGGAGCCGCTCTGTCGAAGTCGGAAACCTTGACCGAGATGGGCTTAGCGCCGCCCTTGAAGTAAGGCCCTACAGGTGTCGCGAAGATACGATACTGATAGTCGTCGGCAGGCTTAACTCCGATAACGGGGTTGATACCGAATATATAAGGTCTCAAGTAAAGCGATGCGCCGGAACCGTAAGGAGGTACCCAAGCCGCATTGCCTGCGACCGTCTCCTGAACGGATCTTATGAACATCTCCTCTGTGATGGGAGGAATCTCAAGACGGACAGCAGAATCGTGAAGCCTCTGGGCATTGAGGTCAGGGCGGAAAGTAACGATCCTTCCGTCAACCGTCTCATACGCCTTAAGCCCTTCGAAAACAGTCTGCGCATACTGAAGAACTCCGGCATCCTCGCTCATGACGATCTTATCGTCGTCAATAAGACCACCCTCGTCCCAAGCTCCGTTTGTGTAATTGGCAACGAAGCGCTTGTCTGTCTTCATGTAACTGAATGTCAGATTTGACCAGTCAAGATTCTTCTTTTCCATAACCAGAAACCTCTTTTCTAATTAAACTCGTTTTAACCCGATTATTATAGCACTTACGTTAACAATATTGTATAATTCTCAAAGGAATATTAGGGGGTAGATACTATGGAAGAAAAAGAAATCAACAAGAAGAAGGTAACTGTAAAAGACTTCGCGGATTCGCACAGCGGAGTTAATCCCATGCACGATCAGTACAGTCTTGACACACCCTTCGGGAGCACGGCCAAGGATCAGGTATTTAAGCCTATCTGGGAGCAGGAATCAGAGCGCCCGGATCCTTTGGACGTCGGCAAGGAGGACAAGTTCTCCGGTGGCACCAAGAAGTGTCCCGGCTGTGGCGCGAATATTATTTACGATATCGATGTAGGATCACTGATCTGCAAGTCCTGCGGTAACGTTTACGACCCTACGACTATGGAGATGAACGGTTCTCTCGGAATTGAGAATCAGGAGCAGGAGTACGGAATCGACGACGAGCTTGACTACGAGGATCAGAGTAAGAAGGAGATAGTCTGTAATTCCTGCGGCTCTCAGATCGTAACAGACGGCAATACCGCTGCGACCATGTGCCCCTTCTGCGGTTCTCCTACGCTGGTAACAAGACGACTTACAAGACAGTTCAGACCCGATGCCATTATCCCCTTCTCGGTCACCAAGGAAGAGGCTATGAAGGCATATCACGATCACATCTCTTCGGTAGGTCACGTTCCGAGTTCATTCAAGACCAAGGCAAACGTGGAGAAGATCACAGCCGTTTATGTACCCTTCTGGCTCATATCTGCAGACGTTAAGATGGATATCGGCGGATGGACTCACACCATTATGGACGGAAGCGCTTTCTATGATCCGGTCAAGCAGGAGACGACCCGTCAGCATTCACTTGACGTGCCTGTAGACGGCACGGTGGAATTCTCATTGGCAAATGTTCCTTTCGACGGGTCCAAGAGAATATCGAATAAGCTGATGGAAGCGTGCGAGCCATTCGACTTCACGAAGCTCGTTCCCTATAACGCGTCCTATCTTACGGGGTTTCTCGCGGAGAAGTACGACAGCCAGCCCAAGGATATGTACGAGCGAATTAAGAAAAGGCTCGACAACTACTGTCATGACGTGGCGGAGCTCGTTCAGTTCGAGGACTGTGACGCCTTCACATATAACTCCTCCTACACCTGGATCACGTATAAGAACTACAGAGTTATCTACTGTCTTCTTCCCATATGGTTTCTTAATATCAACTACAACGGGAAGAACTATCAGTTCGCGGTAAACGGCCAGTCAGGCGAGGTGTGCGGCACTATTCCCACCAGTAAAGCGTATGACCTCATGAAGAGCTTTACCGACAGGACCGGCACGTTCTCTTACCTTGCCAACAGAGAGATCAGAAGCATTGTCTATGTCGCTCCTGCCATGATCTTCGGAGCTTTGATGGGACTTCTCAGAATGAACATCATAAGAGATCGTCATCTAGAGGCCAATATTATTGTCGGTCTGCTCGTCATGCTTGTCGTATCTTATATAGCTATGCTGTGTCTGCCTTCCGTCTTCATGTCCTTCGAGAAGAATCGTACCGCCAAGATGCTCGCGAGAGATCCTCACAGCCTCGATAAGGCCCCTGACGTATCCTTCTACTACGATACCACCAGGAAGCTTAAGGCCAGGAAGATACTGACCAAGGGCGGCGCATCCGGAATCATGATGCCCAAGAACAGCAGTCCCTTCCTATGATCGGAGCATGACGGCATGCGAATACTGATAATGAGCGACTCCCACGGAAGATCCGATCTCATATATCAGGTCGCTGCATTAGAGAACCCCGATATGTTCATCCACTTAGGTGACCTCGAGGACATGCGCGACACAGTCGAACGCAGGATCGGGGCACCTGAGCTTCCCTGCATCTTCATTAAAGGCAACTGCGATTTCAGCTCTCAGGGAGATCTGTGGAACATGTCCGTTTTTAATCTTAAAGGGCACAAATTCTACTGCACTCACGGGCATCTGATGTACGTGAACTATAACCTTGAGAAGCTGGTCTATACCGCCGAAGAGAACGGCTGCGACATCGTGCTCTACGGTCACACTCATGTGCCCTTTAACGAGTTTCTGGACGGCTCCTTCGGAAGGCCTAAGATTCATGTCCTTAATCCCGGGAGCATCGCGCTTCCCAGAGGCGGCTCGAAGCCCTCATACATGATAATGAATCTGAAGGATGACGGCGCTTACGACGTGGAGCTTAAGACGCTGTAGTCGAGGCTTCTCTGCGCCTGTCGTCTCGCAGGTTCCAATACCACCTGAATACGGCCATGCCGATTATCACCACGTACCCCAGGATGCTTAACGCCACCGGCACCTCCCCCAGGAACAGTATCCCGAGAAGCGCAGCGAAAATCACCTGCGTGTAATCAAACACCGATATGTCCTTGGCAGGAGCAAACTTATAGGCAGAGGTGATGGAGAACTGAGCCATCGCCGCGAATATTCCCGCCAGGATTAGACAACCCAGCTGCCACCACTCCATGGGCTTAAAGCTAATGGTCATAAAGGGCGACGTCAGAAGACAAGAGAATAAGGAGAAGCACAGAACTATAACGGATGTGCGCTCTCCTTTGCGCCCCAGAAGACGAATAAAGGTATAAGCGATACCTGCGCCTGCACCGCCCCACAGACCTGCCAGAGCCGGAAGCATACTGACATCTCCCGTAGGCCTTACGATAAGAAGCACACCTCCGAAGGCAATCACCGTGGATATGATATCGACCTTGGTGGGCTTCTCCTTAAGGATCGGAATGGACGCGAGAATGGCGAAGAAGGGCGACAGCTTATTAAGCATATTCGCATCCGCCAGAGGAAGATTATCTATGGCGTAGAAATTACACATGAGACCGGTGGTGCCAAAGAGACATCTTAGGAAGATATACTTACCGTTGCCCTTACCGATCTTGAATTTTTCTTCTGATCGAAGAAGCGAGAAGAAAGCGATCACAGCCGCGAAGGCATTACGGAAGAATGCCTTCTCCATAGTGGGCACGTCGCCCGACAGCCTTACGAAGAAGGTCATAAGAGCGAAGCCGAAGGCTGCGAGCAGTATGCAGATTATGCCCTTCGCGTGATTGCTTTTAAGTCTCATCAAGAGCCCGTTATACGGGCAGGATCCTCTCTACTGCCTTGAAGCCTGTAGTCTTGGCGAACTTCATGTTGTGCTTGAAGGCAGATACTGCATCGGACGGATCGATCATCTCCATGTTAAGTGACAGAAGCTGATTCCGGCCGAACTCGGCGGACAGGATAGTGATCTCGTCCTCGTGTCCCGTAGCTCTATTAAGGATACTGTCAACAGCGTGAACATAGACCTTATCAATAGGCAGAAGAGCGAAGGAATCTCTGGCGATCCTTATCATGGTGCTGGCGACATAATCCTGAACGAGAGCGTAGTAATTCGTCTTTGTCATTTCCTTCTCGGAGACAGTTCCGTTCGCCTTAAGCGAGAGCTCGATATTAGGTACTACAGTATCGGACTTGACGTGGAACTCCACCTCCAGCACGTCCTTCCTGTCGGTCCCGACCTCGAAGGATGAGCCGTAATCCAGAAGATCATCGTAGGGCTTGACCTCATCTATGATCTCGAAGTAGGAATCCACATCGCCCTCCAGAACTCTCTCTGAGAATTTCTTGAGATTCTCCCAGGTCTTATACTCTTCACTGCCCTTGGTAAGTCCGGAAGGGATCTCGTCCCTGTTAAGAGCCTCCCAGTCTATGTAACCGTCAGTAGCCTTATGTACTGACTTGATGGCGGTGACATAGCTGTCATACTGCTCGACTCTGGCCTTATTCTCTTCAAGAAGTGCGGCATTCTCTGCAGCTGCCTGAGCTGATGCCTGAGCGGACTCGGCAGCCTTCTGCGAGGCATTCGCCTTGCCCTTACCCTTAGAGGTCTTCTCCTTGGTCTCTTCCCCCTTGCCCTTGAAGATATTTCCAAGCTTCTTAAGGGACGTGGTCTTCTTATAGTAAACGCCCGTACCGGGAATACCGATGCTTGTGGTCGACCGTCCTGTGCTGCTTATGGTCTCTCTTATACCCTTCTTGCCGAAGCTGCAGCTTACGCCGCTCTTACTCAGGTTAAGCTTAACCCCCGGCGCCACAGTAATACTCTTCCTGAAACACAAGCCCATGTTAATATCCTCCGCCCTTCGAAATGAAATATAAATTTAACCTTATATATTGATATTGTACTACACGAGACGGGGTTAAAAAGGTAAAATTTATTGGAGAAAGGATTATTTATGGCCGATTCCAAACGTATCATAAAGATCAGTGAGTACTCTCTCGAATCTTTCGCGGTATATGACAGCAGCTTCTATGATATAACTCTCCTTCCTCTGGCGACGACCAAAGAGACCACAATCAAGTGCGATTATTACAGGAAGTTCACCCTCGATGACATGGCAGTCGTTCTCGAGAAGGTTCTCGAGAAGAATACCGATGCCGGCATGTTTTTCCTGGCGTGGTTCGAGCCCCTGATAGCGCATTTCTACGATAATCTTATGCTGAATACGCTTTTCGGTGATTATCCTTCTGCTATAGAATCCTATAGACTTGTGTTCATGCCCCAGACCGACGACGACCTTCTTAGGTGGATAATAGCATACCTTACCGATCTTCTTAGGGATTTAAGTCCCGTTAACCTGCACCAGTCCGCGGCGGATTACATGGGTGCCGAGGATCTTCTTCACATGATCGATCTTCAGTGTGACGAGTACATGCTCCCGGTAGAGGAAAGAGAATATATAGACGAGATCAAGAACGACTTCATAAGAGAGCTCGATAACGACCTCATCCTGAAGGACGCAGACAGATACACGAAGTCTCTGTTCAGGAAATACGTCAACGAGCTGTCGGAGAAGAACAACTTCAACGCCTTAAGGATCAAGGGCTTCGCGTGTAACGGAGGAAACTCGGTCTTCAAGTGTGACTTCCAAGAGGCCGCGCGCTGCATGGAGATACTGTGGAAAGAGGGCGGCTTCGGCTACGCTGCCAACACCCTGGGCTTCATGCACCTGGAGGGACGCCTTACGGACGGTAAGCCCGATCTCGATCAGGCCTTCAAGTATTTCTCTATAGGACACGCCTTCGGGATATCCGAGTCTACCTATAAGCTCTCGGAGATGTTCATGAACGGAGTATACGTGTCGCGAAGTCTCGAGACGGCGGCCTCACTTATAGAGAGGCTGTACGTGGATTCCAGATTCAAGTTCGAGCAGGAGGACTTTGAAGGAACCTTCGCCGAGGCCGCCATGCACATGGGTCAGCTTCAGCTCAGGATCTACGAGGAAAGGCCCGACAACATAGCCTTCATAAGAGACCAGGCTCTAAGCTTCTACCTTCAGGCACAGTTCGCGGTATTCATGCGATCCCAGTTCGGCTCCTCGCTGGCAGATAAGAAGCTGCTTTCTAATATCGATGCCAAGGTGGATGAGCTTCTTGCCGGAAGAAAGATATATAAGACCTCGTATAAGAGCAGATATCCCGATCATGTTAAGGAGTTCATTAACGCCCGCCCCTTCGGGAACTACAAGCTCACGGTAAAGAGACTTAAGAACGATCGCGTTAAACTTACGATAGACAGATTGCCCTGGTCTGATGAGACCTATCCCGCTCTGTCTCTTATGACCTATAACGAATTTGCCTTAAGCACTCTGACAGACAGCGTATCCGTCACATGCAATAAAGCTGACGTATTGTATGAACAGATGAGCAGGGCGATAGTCTTCGATAATTTCTCCTTCGAGGATACACCCGACGGAAAGACCCTAATCAGATTCACGGCCGGCACTAAGCTTCTGGCAACTATCAAGGCGGAGAGCTTCACTATATCTAGACCCTAACCAGTCTTTTTTACAAGGGGCGGTAAAATGACTGATAAAGGTCTGTTGATCTTCAGTACAGTTGCTGACTGCGGAAGCAATACAGAAGCTGCGAGGATACTTAACATGTCGCAGTCGAACGTATCGAGATCCATTACCAATCTCGAGGTAGAGCTTGACACTAAGCTTATTAACCGAGATCACTCCCCCTTCACCCTTACACTTTACGGAGCCTTCCTTAAGAACGAGATAGATAACGGCATGAGTATAAGCCAGAGATTCACACGGTTCATCAATGAAAGAAGAGTCAGGAATATCAAGGTGGGGCTCGCCTTTCCCTCATCCTCGAAGCTTATAACGGACAGCCTTCTTAGCTTTAAGCATAGATATCCGGATATTCCTGTTAAGCTTTACGCCGGAGATAATGCCAGCATTCGCCACAAGCTTCTGGATAAGGATCTTGATATCGCTATACTTCCGGATATACTGAACTATCAGGATTACCGTATCGTGCGCACGATCGACGACTACGAATGGGGCGTCGCGGTACCCGAGGGAATCGAGCTTACGGAAAGATCATACGTCGAGCCTGATGATCTTGACGGCTACCCGTTACTTGTTCCGGAGGATCGAAGCAGTCTTCGCTCTATTAGCGAATGGTACGGCGACTTAGATAAGCTCATCACTTCAGACAGCTTTAACAGCAAGGATATGCTGGAGGCACTCTTTCTTAAGGGGAACGGCTGCAGCTTCGCGCCGAGAAGCTATAGTGATGATCTGAGAACAAAGAACATCTCCTTCTATATCTGTAGTCCCAGAATATTCACATCACTTTACATCTACATCAGGAGAAGAAGCGACAGCCCTGAGCTTATAGAGAGCTTCATGTCTGTGATCGACAGGATCAGATAAGCTTAAGGTGCTCCAGTGCGTTCATGACGCCGTCCTCGTGAAGTCCCGTCGTCACGTAATCTGCGGCCTCCTTGGCAAGAGGGGAGCCGCTTCCCATAGCGATAGAGAAGCCAGCCACTTTGAATATGTCTACGTCATTGGCTCCGTCGCCTAAGACTATCGTGTCCTTGATATCGATATCTATAAGCTCGCACAGCTTCAGAAGTCCCGTACCCTTGTTAAAGCCCTTGGGCACGATCTCCGCTATGGTGTCATTATGCTCTATTATGTCAAAATCATCTCTGAGCTCACGGTAGCAGGAGTCCTTATCGCAGCCTGTCATGTCGCACGACAGCTTCGATATTCTCCACTTGCCGTAGTTCTCCTTAATAGGCTGAAGATGCTCACCCAGATCCTTCATTACCTTCCTGCCGTACAGGTCGTCTTTGAAGTCGTCGTAATCCATGTACAAGTACTCGGGTCCTTCCAGAATAGGGCGAAAACCATATCTTCTCACCGCATCAACGGTCCTCGTCGCCAGGTCCCGGGACAAGGTGTGCTCATAGATGACCTCGTTATTAAGCTCGATACGTGTGCCGCAGCCCGTCAGTATCCCGTCGAAGCCTAAGGACAAGAGTCTCGTGTCCGTTACATACCCTCTGGTCCTGCCGGTGCTGATATAAGCCTTGTGTCCGTTAGCCTGAAGGCGCTTAACAGCGCGCACGGCAGACTCCGGGATCACGCTTCTCATATCCCACAGCGTACCGTCTATGTCAAAGAAAACGTGTTTCAAATAAACTCCTCTGATACCGGTAAGGTACCGGCAGTGATCTTTACGAGTGCTTCCTTAAGAGGCATTGGCTTGCCGAACAGATATCCCTGTAATCTCTCGCAGCCGATGCTTCTTAAATATTCGGCCTCATCGAGAGTCTCTACGCCCTCTGTTAAGGTATGCATGTTAAGGTCATTAGCCATGGACACAACGTTCTTAAGAACGGCCTTGGTCTTGGCCTCCTGATCGTAGAAGCTTGAGAGGAATACCATGTCTATCTTCATAACGTCGAAGTCAAAGTCCTTAAGAACGTTAAGTGAAGAATAGCCGGAGCCGAAGTCATCGAGCCAGAGCGGGAACCCCAATTCCTTAAGTCTGTCCAAGTCGCGATGTAGCGACTCGAGATTATCAGACAGTGCGCTTTCCGTTACCTCCACATGGATCATATCGGGATTGATATTGTACTTTCTGGTACATGAGCAAAGCAGATCGACGACATCCGTAAGCTCGAAGTCGAGCCTCGAGAAATTGAGGGATACGGGTACCGCAGGCCTTCCGTTATCCATGAGCCATCTTAGATCCTTACATACGGTATCGACCACTACCATGTCTATCTTATGGACCTGGTGATACTCCTCGAGAACCGGGATGAACAGGGATGTAGGCAGGAAGCCGTAAACCGGATCCTCCCACTTGGACAAAGCCTCATAGCCGCACAGCTTCCTGTTCCTGGCCCAGCACACGGGCTGATAGAAGACCTTGATATCACCTCTGTCGATAGCGGCATCGACGTTATTTACTATGTACTGACGCATGATGAATTTCTTATCTAACTCCTCATCATACTCGCAGTAATCCTGATCGTAGAGCTTCTTTATGGAGTTACATGCATAGCGCGCTCTGTCGCAGGCTACCGACGGGTCGATGTCTCTGCTCTTCACCATATATCCGCCGGCCTTAAGTCCGGTCTGAGTATCGAAGCCGCAGTCGTAGATGTAGTTACGAAGAGTTGCAAGTCTCTGCTCCAGATCCTCCTTATCGCACAGGACAACAAAGTGATCGTCGCCCTGACGTCCTACGAGTCCGTCGTAGAATACGTCAATTATCTGCCCCGCGAATTTCCTGATAAAGGAGTTTCCCGACTCGAAGCCGTACTTCTCGTTCAAGGGTCTGAAGTTCTCCACATCCAGGTATACGAATATCTGTCTGAAGTACTGGGTGGTAGGATCGTGAAGGATCTCCTTCGCCCTCTTTCTGAAGAAGCTCATGTTGGCCGTTCCCGTAAGCTCGTCCTTAACCGCAGTCTCGGCCAGATGCTTGTAGGTGGATACAAGGGACTCGTCCTTCTCGGCTTCGTTCCTCATTTGGTTATAGGAGCTTATGCCCGTAACTATAATGGAAGCCGCCACTATGATGTAACCGATGGTGAATCCCGAATCCGGAGTGCGTCCGCTGTCGAGCGATATCATGAGATACAGAAGTCCGAAGGTGCCAGCCACTACAGCCAGCGACACGAAGGGACGCCAGCCAAGGATACATATAACGATAAGCTCCATGGAGATAAAGGTCATGACAAGACCGTCATTTCTGTACTCTGAAAGCGAGATGAATATACCGAAGATCAGGCAGACAACGGAAAAGATAATTATCGTCGAATACGACAGCTGAGTCTGATTAAGCTTGGTCTGAAGAAGATCCTTACGTGCGTAGGATATGGACAGTGCGCAGGTCAGGAAGACCATAAGACACAGAAGTATCTGCATCGCATAATTAGAAGTCCCCTGATCGGTTCCTGTCGAGTGAGCGTAGATGACCTTCGCGAATGTAAGTGCGACTATAGCAAGTACCACAGCCGCCATGTAGATGATGGCCCGCGTGTTACTGCTGACCATGTATTGTCTCACGGAATCACTTTGTTTACCGAGGCCAAGCCACCTTACGAGCTTATCCTTGATACTCTCGTTAGGTTTAACGGCGTCTTGCTCTAATTTGTTGCCAAAGCCTCGTTCCAAAGTACCACTTCACCCTTCATCCTCGTTTTACACATGTCTATTATACGCTGATTTGACGAGCCGCGGTACACCAAACTTATATCTTTCTGCGCCAATATGAATCTGCCGTCCACAAGCACATCCGTCATACCGAGTATCTCATCCGTGACCTCACACCTGGGGTGACTTCCGTCTACCAGAAGCTCCGTGTCATAGTAGAATCCGGTGAATATCCACAGGTCCTTATCGGGGAAGCGTTTCTTATACTCCCGGAGGAAAGGCATCAGTGCCCGCTGATTGGAGGGCTCGAAGGGCTCTCCTCCCAGAAGCGTGAGTCCCTTGATGTAGCTGTGATCAAGAAGCTCCAGAAGCTCCTCCTCGGTCTCCTTCGTAAACTCCTGCCCATGACAGAAGTCCCACGTATCGGGGTTAAAGCAGCCCTCACAGCAGTTGGTACATCCGGATACGAAAAGAGTAACGCGCACTCCCGTTCCGTTCGCGATATCACAATCTTTTATAGCACTGTAGTACATAGGGGTCTCCTTAATAAGGAGACGTGTGCATCAAAGATGCATCACGCGCTCTCTTATCTCCTGTGTCCTGCCCTGGTTCCAGAACTGAGTTCCGATATAACCGCAGGTCCTTCTTGCTACATTAAGCTTATTCTCGTCGTCGTTACCGCACTTGGGGCATACCCATACGAGCTTGTGATCTCTCTCCTCGATACCGATCTCTCCGTCGTAGCCGCATACCTGGCAGTAGTCGGACTTGGTATTAAGCTCAGCATACATGATGTTCTCGTAGATGAACTGCATTACCTCCATGACAGCGTCGATATTATGCTGCATGTTGGGCACCTCGATGTAGGAGATGGCTCCGCCGGGAGACAGTCTCTGGAACTTGGACTCGAGCTTCAGCTTATCAAAGGCACTGATCTGTTCGGTTACATGGATGTGGTAGCTGTTAGTGATGTAGTTCTTATCGGTAACACCCTTGATGATTCCGAATCTTCTCTGAAGAGCCTTGGCAAACTTATAGGTTGTGGACTCGAGAGGTGTGCCATAGATGGAGTAATCGATATTCTCGGCTGCCTTCCACTTAGCGCAGGCTGCATTCAAGGTCTCCATTACCTTGAGACCGAAGGCCTCCCCCTCGGGCTCGGTAAGCTTCTTACCGGTTACTTCATATACGCACTCCCAAAGTCCCGCATAGCCCAAGGAGATTGTGGAATAACCGCCGTAGAGAAGCTTGGTGATAGGCTCACCCTTCTTAAGTCTCGCGAGAGCTCCGTACTGCCAAAGGATAGGAGCGGCATCGGACAAAGTTCCGGCGAGTCTGTCATGTCTGCAGCGAAGTGCTCTGTGGCACAGCTCGAGCCTCTCATCCAGAATCTTCCAGAACTTCTCCTCGTCTCTTGACTCACAGCAGGCAGAGCATGCGACATCAACAAGGTTGATGGTAACAACACCCTGATTGAATCTGCCGTAGTACTTAGGCTTGCCCTCTTCATCGACATATGTGGTAAGGAAGGATCTGCAGCCCATGCAGGTGTAGCAGTTGCCGTTACCGTTCTTGTCGACCTTAAGCTGAAGCATTACCTTCTCGGAGATATAGTCGGGAACCATTCTCTTGGCGGTGCACTTCGCGGCAAGTCTTGTGAGCTCATAGTAAGGAGCACCCTCTCTTATATTGTCCTCCTCGAGAACGTAGATGAGCTTAGGGAAAGCAGGTGTAATGTAGACACCGGCCTCGTTCTTAACGCCCTGAATCCTCTGCTTCAGAACCTCCTCGATGATCATGGCAAGGTCGGACTTAAGCTGAGGATCCTTCGCCTCGTTCAGATACATGAATACGGTAACGAAGGGAGCCTGACCGTTAGTGGTGAGAAGTGTAACTACCTGATACTGAATGGTCTGAACACCGCGCTCGATCTCCTCGTGCAGTCTCTGCTCGACGATCTGCTTCTTCTTGTCCTCGGAAGGGTTGATCCCGAGCTCCTCGAACTCCTGCTCGACCTTCCTCGTGATCTTCTCTCTGCTGATCTGAACGAAGGGGGCCAGATGTGTCAGGGAGATGGACTGACCGCCATACTGGTTAGAAGCTACCTGAGCAATGATCTGTGTAGCGATATTACAAGCTGTGGAGAAACTGTGGGGCTTCTCGATCATGGTACCGGAGATTACTGTTCCGTTCTGGAGCATATCCTCGAGGTTCACGAGATCGCAGTTATGCATGTGCTGTGCGAAGTAATCGCTGTCGTGGAAGTGGATAAGACCCTGCTGATGAGCTTCGACAATATCCTGAGGCAGGAGCAGTCTCTGAGTGATATCCTTGCTGACCTCACCGGCCATATAGTCGCGCTGAACACTGTTGACGGTAGGGTTCTTATTGGAATTCTCCTGCTTCAATTCCTCGTTATTGCACTCGATAAGGGTAAGGATGGATGCATCAGTCGTGTTGGACTGACGGATAAGGCTTCTGGTGTAACGATATGTAACGTAGAGCTTGGCAACCTCATAAGCGCCGTGAGCCATGATCTGCTTCTCAACAAGATCCTGGATCTCCTCGACCGACATGGCACGATTCATATTCTCGCACTCGTTGGTAACACGCTCTGCGATACGTGTGATCTGCTTGTAGGTCATGCGATCGGGCTCCTTGGCAGCCTCATTCGCCTTAGAAATAGCGTTGATAATCTTGGAGATATCGAACTCGACTTCCTGTTTGTTACGCTTAATGATCTTCATGTTGTGCACCCTGCCCTTTTATGTCTTTTGAATCAGCTTGACTATTGTAACAATGTTACAAAAGTTTGTTAACCGGTTTTGGGAAATGTAATATTACATTTCTAACGGATTTTTGACTGTTTCCGATTGCTCATTCATTCTAACTATATGTTGTGGTCTAGTCAACTACAAACCACAATATATTGTGTTACATTTTAGATGCACAGGGGCAAAGCCTTATATCATTAGGTTCTCGGCGTACTTGAATTCTATAATCTCCCGCGGCGCCGTCTTTATGTAGGCCAACTCATTATGCATAGTCGACACAATCTCATCCTTCGTCATCTTCCCCAGCTTACATATAACCATATCCATAATGCTCTTATCCTCCTCTGACAGGCTTGGATAATTACATTCTTCGGTCAGCGAGAAGTGATATGCATTTACATCTCCCATATCTATCTCTTCACACGGAACTCCTTTAAGAGTAATGATCACGTTATGACCAATAGGAACCGCACCCATCGGCAGGGCCTGGTACACAAGACCTGTAATGGCAGAGCCCCTCTGCTTGTACGACAAGGCGTCTGCATACCACATAAGCTTCATTAGTTTTACCTTATAAAGATTACTTACACCCTTGGATGCGGCGTAGTATCTAATCATATCTATCACTTTATCCAGGGATAATTCGGTGTTTCCGTGATACATGGCATTCCCTAGGAATTTGGCATACTTCGCCTCTATCGCCTTACGAAGATATAAATCCATACTAGCTTCGTATAGCCTTGAAGCAGACGAAGAATACTTATGGTATGACACCTCCGATATATTGCCCTTGGCGTCATTCAGCAAACAAAGGAACCACTCGGGGTCATGGTCAACCTTCTTAAGTATAGTGTCATGAGCCCTATCCTGTATCTGATGGCTCTCATATCTGGTGATAGTCTTGCCTCCCCACCCAAGTAATATACAAAAATCACTCTGAGATATTCCGTACTTCGCTCTGATTGCACTTATGGCATGAGACGTAAGAAGCCCCTCTGCCTCTCGATACGAATCCTTTAATCTGATATCATTCTCCCTAATTTGTTGCTCATCCATATAAAGCTCATCGGCGTTCTCGCAATATGTGTAGAAGGCATCGTAAGTAACGTCTCTTCCTTTATAAGAGGTGTTTTCTTTAACTTTTACAATATTAACCTCATGCTCTTCCATGCAGCAGGAGCAAAGCTTCTTCTCTGAATCTATAATCTTCATTCTCATGCGGTACCTAACCTTTCTTGTAAGGAAACATATTCAATGTGAAGGCCTTCTCTGCAAAGTGAAAAGACATAACAAAAGCTGTTGTATTACCAAACTTGTTAAGAAGTTCTACTCTGATCTTAATGTATACATCATCCTTCCCGTTATACACCTTCCCGAATTCACGCATCTCGCTTCTTCCGGGGAACCGTAGGTCCTTAACAGTCTTCATATAATCCTCTACTGTTAGATCTCGCAATTCCCGCCTTAAAGCATTAACAGGGTCCTCGTCAGGGAAAAGTGTATTAACAGTATAAAGGTTGGTGTATTGCTCATCCCTATTGTCATCTATGCGCCTTGTTACCTGAAACGTCAATGTAGCGCCCCTGTCTAAGGCATATCTTAGATCTTGTATATAAGCACTGACCTCTAATTCGGTCTCGATTCTTGATGAATAATCCGAAGTCAAATTCGGCCTCCTGACGGTATCATTTGATACCTTATTATAGCATATAATAAAGGCCACCTCAATCGCGAAGTGGCCCTAATATACAGCTTAAACTATAGCCTGCTGCTTACTTCTTAATAAGAAGCGACTCGCCGGTCATCTCCTTAGGCTGAGGGAGACCCATGATCTCCAGGAGCGTTGGAGCGATATCGCACAGGCGTCCGCCCTCTCTTAATGTGTACTCGGGATCGTAGTTATAGAGGATGAACGGTACCGGATTAGTGGTGTGAGCCGTGTGAGGCTGATGTGTCTCGAAGTTGATCATCTGCTCCGCATTACCGTGGTCAGCACAGATGAAGAGCACGCCGTTCATCTTCTTAACGGCCTCTACCGCACCGCCGACGCAGGCATCGACTCTCTCTACCGCCTCGATGGCAGCCTCGAGATTACCGGTGTGACCTACCATATCGGGATTCGCGAAGTTGATAATGACCACATCATACTTATCGGAGCAGATAGCGGCATCAAGCTTCTCGGAGACCTCGGGAGCACTCATCTCGGGCTTCAGATCATAGGTGGCAACCGCAGGGGAAGGAACGAGAGTTCTGTCCTCGTCATTATTAGGCTCCTCGATACCGCCGTTAAAGAAGAAGGTAACGTGAGCATACTTCTCTGTCTCTGCGATACGAAGCTGCTTCAGGCCGTTGTCAGCGAGATACTGACCCAGAGTATTGACGATCTCCTCCTTCTTGAAGGCGACGAACTTATTGGGAATAGTCTCGTCGTAGTCCTTGAAGCAAACGTATGTAAGAGGCATAAATCCGTTAGCTCTTACGAGGTGCTTCATGCACTTTGTATCGGCTGCGTCACCGGGCTGGGCTGCGATGTCCTCGTTGGAGAAGCAGAACGCCTTGGTGATCTCACGGGCACGATCAGGACGGAAGTTGAAGAAGATAACGGAATCGTTAGGCTTTACAACGCTTACGGGGGCACCGCTCTCGTCTGTAATGACCGTAGGCATTACGAACTCGTCCGTTACACCTGCGTCGTAGGAGGCCTGCATAGCCTCTACAGGGTCAGTAGCCTTAACTCCCTCACCCTTGACAAGGGAATCGTAAGCAATCTGGATACGATCCCAGTTATTGTCTCTGTCCATAGCGTAGTAACGTCCTGACAGTGAAGCGACCTTGCCTACGCCGATCTCATTCATCTTCGCGATCAAAGCCTCGAGATAGCTCTTACCGGATGCCGGAGGTGTATCACGCCCGTCAAAGAAAGGATGAACATACACACGGTCGAAGCTCTCTCTCTTACAAAGCTCGAGGATCGCATAAAGATGCGTAATATGTGAGTGAACACCGCCGTCGGAGAGAAGTCCCCAGACATGAAGATCGGAGTTATTCTCTTTACAGTTATTGATAGCGCGGAGGAGGTCCTCATTCTTGAAGAACACACCGTCCTCGATATACTTCGTGATGAGGGTCAGGTCCTGATAGATGATCCTTCCCGAACCGATATTCATGTGACCTACCTCGGAATTACCCATCTGTCCGTCAGGAAGTCCTACCGCGAGTCCCGACGCATATCCCTTTACGAAAGGGCATTCAGCCTCAAGCTTGTCGATGACCGGAGTGTTGGCGATATAAACCGCATTGTACTCCTTGTTGTCAGTAAGTCCGAAGCCGTCAAGCACCATTAATACAACTGGTCTTCTCTTCATGTTAGTGTCTCCTTGCTTTATTTGTCTTTGTATATAAATCTGTTTAACTCGGAGCTGTACTCATAACCGATCCCCTTAAGAGTCTCGACGATGCTCTCCTCCTGAAGTCCCTTGGACAGACACAGATCCGTAAGCGACGAGTACTCGTCCCTCAGTCCCGTATTGATCACACTTAGAAGAATATTGGGGTCGCTAGTCATACCTTCTGCCTCCGGGGCTTATTGTACCACACGTACGTAGTCCCATTCCTTTTTCTTATAGTAATCGTTGGCGAAGGCCGCCTCCGACAACAGCGAGAAATCCACTGTCTTGACGGAATTAAGATGAGGCTTCACCGCCGCGAGTATACCCGCGAACACCGCCTGCTCCTCACCCTTCGGCGTGTCGACGATTATAAGATAACTGAGCTTATTCTCCTTCATTATGTAAAGAAGTCCTGCCCTGTTAACGCTGCTGTTGCCTCGGCAGTAGCTTATTAGCGCGGACCTTACATTATCCGTCTCCGCCCCCGGGCGCGGCTCTCCCACCATGATCTTGGAGCCGTCGGTTATCACCTGCTTATTAACCGGAGCGTTCTTCTTGTGGTTCTCCACGGTCGCAGCCATGGCGTTTATCACCTTATTCGGGAGCCCGAAGGACACCGGTCCCCTGGGATTGAAGACTATGTCGAATTTGTCCTTGGATACGAACTTCGCCGCCTCCATGAAGCTCATGGTAATGACAGAGGGCTTCTCCTCCCCTGCGAAAAGCTCCTTCCACATCGCCAGCGAATTGGCATCTGTAAACAGTGGAAGCACCCTCTTACCGGGCTCCTCCTTCTTCGTGATCATTACGATCTTAAGCTGCTTCTTGCCGTTAGCGGGTACCTTATCATTCGCATCCGCATTCATGGCAGGGATCAGGAAACGTCCGTTAACGATACTGTTCATGAGGAAGTCAAGGTAATTCTTATCCTTGTTATATTCGCCGTGCCTGAACATTAGTCCCATAAGCGCGGGATTCTCGACGCGGGGATTGCCGTCCTTCATCTTAGCACCCGGCTCCACACTGGTAAGAACGGAGAATCTAGGGATCGCTGTCTCCTTATTAAAGCCCAGCTTCTCATAGTCTACTGATATCCTGATCTTGGTTTTGCCCGACGTCACCTCGTCAGCAGGCTCATACAGATTGCCGTTATATACATCAATATCGAGAACACGGCTTCCCATAGCTCTGCCGTCGATCCTGTAAAGATAGACAATATCGCCCTTCTTACAGGTGCCGAACATCACACCGGTAACGGTAGCATCGTTATTGTCCTCGTTGCACTCCGCTTCCTCTGCCATAAGGAAATATCTTCTTCCTTCGTTGGGAAGAGTGCTTCGAAGCTCATCTATCTTAGCCTTCTTCTGTTGATCCTCGAGAGCATCCAGGCGGATCTGCTCCGCGCGCTCTCTTTGCTCCTGAGCCTTCTGCTCTCTGGCTGCTCTTTCTTCCTCTTCTGTCTCGTCTATAGCCGCGAGGAGCGCCGCATCAAGCTCGTCCCCCTCGAGGTTCATTATCTTATCTTTATCGGACATTATTCTTTCCCTCCGCAAGGGTAATTATATATCATTACGCTCCAATAAGATAATCTACCGCCTCGATGTAGCCTTCAAACCCGTGTCCCTTGATGGTCTTGGCCGCGATAAGGGACACATAGGATATCTGCCTGAATTCCTCTCTCGAGTCCACATCGCTTATGTGAACCTCGACCGAGGGGATCTGCACCGCCTTAAGAGCATCCAGGAGCGCCACCGAAGTGTGAGTATAAGCTCCGGGGTTTATCAATATGCCGTCACACTTGTCGAAAAGGGCCTGCTGTATAAAGTCCACCAGGTCCCCCTCGTGATTACTCTGCTTGAAGATAACCTCTACGCCCTTATCGTCGCAGTGCGCCTTGATCATAGCGATAAGGTCGGCGTAGGTGCTTTTGCCGTAGATGTCGGGCTCTCTTATACCGAGCATGTTAAGGTTGGGACCGTTAAGAACAAGTAGCTTCATAGTATTTCTCCAGTGCTTCGTTAAGGTATTCCTCGCGGGAATCCTTCTTATCCACATGTATCACGATATCAGCAAGAGACTCGTATTTATCCTTCCTCTGCTCGTAGAGCTTCTCGACTCCATGTCCTGCGCTTAAGGGTCTGTTGTTAAGTGAGAGGACTTCAAGAGGACGCTCGTTATAGATAACCAGAGAATTGCACTTAATTGGGAAATGATTCTCTTTCCTTACGATAATGCCGCCTCCGCAGGATATGATAAGCCCGCTTCTGCCAAGATACTCTCTTGCTATCTTGGACTCCCTCTCACGGAAGACATCCTCACCGTCTCTACGTAAAGTCTCGGCGCAGGTCTCGCCGTATTCTTCGGCATAAACCAAGTCTAAGTCAACTACTTTCATTCCGAGGTTTGTGCCGAGCCATCTGGCGAACCAGGTCTTACCCGATCCGGGCATACCTATTATCGTTATGTTCTTCATCTTATTCTCAAGAAGCTTGGTAACACGCTCGACGTCCTCTTCGTTTACGGACGCTTCCGCATCGTTATCATCCCTAGCACCCCTGAAGAAAGCCGACGCCTTGAACGCCTGCGCCACAAGCATCTTCAATCCGCCTGCAGTCTTAAGACCGGCCTTCCTCGCATTGTAAAGAAGTCTCGTACAGGAAGGGTTGTAAATGATGTCCGCCACGGCTTCGAGATTTTGAAACTTCGCGATATCAAGAGGCGAGTTCATTATCTCCGGGTACATGCCGACCGGTGTTGTGTTTACGATAAGGTTCGCTTCTTCGCAGGTCTCATAGACGTTCTCGTAGTTGATGTCTCCGGTTCTGCTTACGAACCTGATATCAGAAGCTCCCATTTTCTTTAAAGCCTCTTCGACAGCAACAGACGCACCGCCGGTTCCCAATATCAAAGCCGTCTTCCCTGCAGGGTCGATGCCTGACGACTTAAGCATGTACTTGAAGCCATAGACATCTGTGTTGGCTCCAAGACTCGTCCCGTCCTCTCTGAACACGACAGTATTTACTGCACCGATATTCTTCGCACATTCCGTAAGTTCATCACATCTTTGAAGCGCCGTCTTCTTATATGGAATAGTTACGTTAAATCCGCCATAGACCCCGCGTCTTCCCTGAGCCCATAGCTCATCAAGCTCGTCCTCTTCCCTCTCGATTATGGTATAAGCATAGTCAGTTGTTATAAGGCTATGAATCTGCGGAGAATACGTGTGAGGCAGAGATTTCCCGAGAACGCCGAAGATAGGTCTGCTCTCGAGGTCTTTTGCTATATTCATAATCTCTTTATAAAGCCTTCCGGCATAAGGCTTCGACTCGAATCCCGCCAAAGCCGCGATACGGTCCAGCTTCAGCTGCTCCCTCTCGGGGTCAAACACCGGCTTACCTTCCACCCTCTTAAGTTCTCCTATGCTCTTTGCCGCCTGAAGCCTGCGCTCGAATGCGTCGAGCAAATCCTTATCTGCCGCATCAATTTCCTGTCGTAACTCATCAAGCGTCTTCATTAATTTCCTCCGCCAATATCTCGTCGTAGATCGCGATGGCCGCTGCAGCCTCCACTACCGGAACTGCACGGGGCGCGACACAGGGGTCGTGTCTTCCCTCGATCGAGATGGTGGTATTCTCTTTATTCATTATATCTATAGTATTCTGCTCTCTGGCGATAGAGGGAGTGGGCTTAAAGGCGCAGTCGAATACCAGGGGTGCCGCTTCACCTACACTTATACCGCCCAGGATACCGCCGCAGTTGTTGGTCGCGAGCGTGACCTTATCGCCTTCGTACCTGAACTCGTCGTTGTTCCGCGAGCCTCTCATATCTGCGACATCAAAGCCGGCGCCGAATTCAACTCCCTTTACCGCGGGGATAGCGTAAATAAGGCTTGCGATCTTCCCCTCAAGCCCGTCGAAGATAGGTCCTCCGAGTCCTGCCGGTAGTCCGTAAATCACGCACTCCACGACAGCGCCGACAGAATCCAGCGAGAGTCTCGCCTCTTCTATCTTCGCCTTCATCTGCTCTCCCGCTTCGTCCGAGACTACGGGGAACTCCTTGGTCTTAACCTCAGAGAGCCTACGCCTGAAGTCCTCATCGTTTACCTCATGCATGAGGCAAGAATCGTCATCTATGCCTCCGCATCTTTTAAGGTGAGCGTATATTTCTATACCTCTTTTATTAAGCTCGTTCAGGGCGATGGAACCTGCGATACACAGGGGCGCCGTCATTCTTCCGGAGAAGATACCGCCGCCGCTTTGAGCCGCCTCATCCTTGAACTTTATCTTGCCGGTGTAGTCCGCATGCCCGGGCCTCGGCTTGTTCATGATGGAAGCGTAGTCCTTGGGCTTTGTGTTGGTATTTACTATGTAACCGTGAATAGTATTCTCTTCCCCCTGTTCGAAAATAACCTCATCCTTCTCCTTACGCGGAGTGGACCACTTGTTATTGCCTGGAGCGCGCCTTGCCATAAGGCTTCTCGTGAAGTCCTCATCCGGCCTGACGCCGTCCGAAAGACCTTTTATAAACACACCTATCGTGGGGCTGTGGGATTGCCCGTAGATCTTAAGTTCGAGAACCTTACCCTTATAGGTGCTGTCCATACTCATTAAGAGAATTCCTCCCTTATCACGTCTCTAAGCCCCGGGAAGGATTTATCTACCGGGTCGATCGAGTCTATTATCAGGTCACATTCCAAAGCCGCAGCAATAAGTATCGCCGACATCACCATGCGGTGATCGTTATACGACTTAAGTTCAATCGTATCACTATTATAGTTATTCTCATAACCGCAGACAGTCAGAGTGTCCTCCGTCTCCTCTGTTCTGATGCCCGCCACCTGAAGCTGCTCGCGGATCGCAGCGACGCGGTCAGACTCCTTTATACGAAGTCTGCCGATATTGTTGAAGACAGTTTTCTTATTTCTGAAAGCTGCCGTTACCGCCATATAGGGGACGATATCGGGAATATTCTCGCAGTCCCATGACAGCTCTTCCGCCCCGAGCTTATCAAGAAATTTAAGTATCTCCTTGTCTCCCTGAACAGAGTCCTTGTTGAGATTTCCCACCTCGACATGACCGTGAATAAGCTCGCTTAAGCAAAGAAGGAACGCCCCGCCGGACCAGTCTCCCTCGATATTGAAGCCCTGGAGATTTTGCTTATCGTCAAGTTTATACTTATTCAGAATATTTTCTGTGAGTTTAATGTAATGAACAGACGTGGGCTTGCCGGTAACCGTAAGGGTGCTCTGCGGGAGGATGGTAAGAGCCATCATGAGTCCCGAGACGTACTGCGAAGAGGCGCTGCCGTCGATCACGAACTCGCCTTCGGTTAGATTCCCCTGAAGCTCGAAGGTCCTCTCGTTATCATTTCTTACTATCTTCACATTATGTGTAGCAAGGCACTTCTCCAGCGCATCTATCGGTCTGTCGTAAAGCCTGCCTTTTGTTGTAAATACTAATTTGCCGGAAATGTTATTAACCTTGGCATAGGCTGCCGCCACGGGAATCATAAACCTTAAGGTTGATCCCGACTCGTTGCAGTCTAATATCGTTTTCTTTTCGCGTAATGCCAGAAGACAATTCTTGGTAGCGATAATGTCCTTGCTGTCTTCTGGCGAAGGCATCAGGTCGTCCTCGTACCCCAGAAGAAATCTGATAATAAGCTCCCTGTGATAGACCGACTTTGACGGCGGTGCATCCACATGAAAGTCAAACGTCTTATCTTTAAGAAAGAGCTTCATATTCAGTCTTTCCCGGCCTTAAGAAACTTCAGGAAACGATCCGGATCCATCTTACGGATCTCAGATCTTCCTATCCTGTTAACCAGTATAACAGAGAGCGTGGAGCCTCTTTTCTTCTTATCGTTCATCGCCCCTTCGACTGCCTTCTCGGGGGTGATGTCATCCTCTACGGGAAGACCGTAAGCGCAGATAAGTCCTAACATCCTGGATGCCTCGGTGACATCAAGAGAACCTTCGGCGACACAGGATTCGATTATGATACCCATGCCCTTAGCGACGCAGATGCCGTGAGGCTTCGTGAAATTGCTGTTCTTCTCGATTACGTGACCCACGGTGTGACCGTAATTCAAGGTTTGGCGCCTGCCGTTATCGAACTCGTCGTTCATGATGACGTCAGCCTTGTCCGCCACGCACATGCCTACTATACGCTCCATCAGCTCCTCATCGTCTCTTATACCAATGCCTCGAGAAGCGTTACCGTCAAGGAGCTCATAAAGTTTGGTGTCCATTATGAAGGCATATTTTATTACCTCAGCCATACCCTCAGTGAACACCTCATCGGGAAGAGTCTTGAGACAGTCCGTATCCTCGATCACAGCAGACGGCTGCCAGAAGGCCCCTACCTGATTCTTGCCCTCGGGAAGATCGATACCGGTCTTGCCGCCCACGGATGCATCCACCATAGCCAGAAGTGAGGTGGGGATCTGAACAACATTGATACCTCTAAGGAAAGTCGAGGCTGCGAAGCCCGCCATATCTCCTGTAACTCCGCCGCCCAAAGCGACCACTAGGTCCGTTCTGGTGAAGCCCGCCTGAGCCATCACTCCCCACATACCTGCGATGGAGTTGATGTTCTTAGACTTCTCTCCGGCATCGTAAACATATTCGTGAACCTCGAAGCCGTTCTCCTCGGCGCTTGCTCTTACAGTCTGAAGGTATAACGGAGCAACATTGGTCTCACTTACGATAAGTATTTTCTGAGAGTCGGGTGAGACCTCGCGCATGATCTTACCCGAAGAGGCAAGCAGTCCGCTTCCGGTCAATACCTCATAGGTCTTAGATGCTCTAACCTGCGTCCTGATCATACGCCGTCTACCTCTTCCTTGATCCTTCTGCCTTCGTCAAGAAGATCTCTCAGGCCGTCGAAGTCGTCGTTGACTAACGCTTCCCTGTACTTAGACAGCTCCTCCTGAAGGTGGTCTATCTCGAAGATAAGGTTGTCCTTATTCTCCAGGAAAAGCTGTGTCCACATCGTGGGATTAAGCCAGGCAACTCTCGTCATATCCTTATAGGAGCCGGCAGAGAAACCGCTGTGATTCCTGGCATTCGGGCTCTTGATATAAGCGTTAGACACAAGGTGCGCCATCTGAGATGTGAAGGCAATCATCCGGTCATGCTCCTCTGCGTGAGTCACATGATATGAACCGAAGCCGCAGGGAGTAAGAATCTTCTTTACTCTCTCCAGAAGCTCGATGTCGTCGAATCTGGGAGGAACGATCACCATGGGTGCACCGTTATACATATCCGCCTTAGAGTGACTTAGACCGGAGAAATGCGTACCTGCCATGGGGTGACAGCCTACGAAGGTGAAGCCCTCCTCTTCGGCGATCTTAAATGCCTTCTCGCATACGAATCTCTTGGTACCGCAGGCGTCTATCACAAGACCGTCCTTGTTGAAAAGCTTCCTGTGCTCCTCCATCCATGCGATGGACGCCTCAGGATAGAGGCTCAGGATAACAAGATCGCATTCGCCCAGGTTATCGTCCGTAAGATAGTCGTCGATAACCCCCTGCATCTTTGCCATCTGAGCTGTGGATTCCGTTCTGTTCCAGCCATAGACCGTCGTCTCTTTGTCTTCCTTATAAGCCTTACAAAAGGAAGCTCCTATAAGACCCAAGCCTACTACGCCTACTTTTATCTTCATTTTCGATTATCCTCTTTCTTCTCGTCAGAAACGCCTTATCAGAGAATGCTTCTTGCCTTCTCGATGGCTTCCATTACGCCGACGAACTGATCGGGAGTAAGCTGCTGTGCCGCATCGGAGAGCGCCTTGCTGGGGCAGGTATGAACCTCGATCTCCAGAGCATCGGCACCTGATACGACTGCCGCCATGGACATGGGCTTGATGAGAGAAACCTTACCGGTAGCGTGAGAAGGGTCGCCCACAACAGGAAGATGTGTCAGCTCCTTTAAGGCAGAGATAGCACTTACATCGAAGGTATTTCTTGTGTAGGTCTCGTATGTTCTGATTCCTCTCTCGCAGAGGATAACGTTGGGATTGCCCTCGGACATGATGTACTCTGCACTCATTAGCCACTCCTTGATAGTGGCGGAAAGTCCACGCTTCAGAAGCACCGGCTTGCCTGTCTTACCGAGAGCCTTAAGAAGGTCGAAGTTCTGCATGTTACGAGCGCCAACCTGGAGACAGTCTACTTCCTCGAATACGGGGATCTGCTCGGGGCTCATGATCTCGGATACGATGGGAAGACCCGTGACCTCCTTAGCCTTAAGAAGAAGTCTTATACCCTCTTCGTGAAGTCCCTGAAAATCGTAGGGTGAAGTTCTCGGCTTATAAGCTCCGCCTCGTAAGAGCGTCGCGCCTGCGGCCTTAACAGCCTTAGCTGTCTCGATGATCTGCTCTTCGTTCTCAACCGAACAGGGACCTGCCATTACAGCGAAGTTGCCGCCGCCGATCTTGACTCCTCCGATATCTACGATTGTATCCTCCGGATGGAACTTCCTGTTTGCCTTCTTGAAGGGCTCGGAAATTCTCATTACGTTATCGATGATGTCAAGACCGCCGAGAAGCTCAATGTCGATCTTAGTGGTGTCTCCGATAAGACCTAAGATAGTGACGTAATCACCCTTCGAGCGGTTGACCTTAACTCCCTGGCTCTCGAACCAATTGATAAGGTTCTGGATCTGTTGTTCTGTTGCGCTTTCCTTAAGTACTGCAATCATGTTCGTTTTCTCCTTTGATCTCGTCTTGGTGCCGTCATGTCCTCATGATCTTCTCCGGCGGGCCGTAAAAAAGCGCCGCCCGAGTGATTCGTGCGGCGCCTGATCAGCTTAATCTAATGATCCATCAACTTCCTGCTTGCACAAACCACTCTTACTTCACGTTCGTAAAGTAGTAATAATAGTTGTATGCAAATGCGTAAAAGTTCTTTCTCATGCCGTTAATTAAACATCCTCCCCTTGAGAATGTCAAGGGTGTTGAAAGAAAAATATAGTTTTTAAGTAGGAATAACCCGTCGTGAACGGCAGTTTTTATATTTTGTATTCTTAAGTTATGGACGGTAAAGAACTTAATCTGATTAAAGAAAAAGCCGTCAACGGCGATGAGAATTCCATCAGGAAACTCATCACACATTACTCTACGTCTCCGCAGTGTAGCTCAGATCCATAATGCAAGCCCCCGACATGAAATTAGAAGGCAGCTCCTTCAAGTTTGTCCTCGACTTTATGCAGGTCTGATTATCCTGGATATTCACATTCCCCTTGGGATTAGCATGAAACCACATGTCATGTATGTTTTTTTGTATTTGTAATCATGAAATGCATACATATTGCCATACATATTGGCGTTTTTACTTTATTGTGTATGGTAATTTTGAAATTACATACTCAAAAACATACATTTCACTGGTTTGCATAATATTCGGAACGCCACGTCCGGCACAGGTTTAGAAAGTTTTCACCGCCCGGCGACTTCCTTGAGCTTCTCCCATACCTTGACCATGGCATAGGTATCGAGGCCGCAGTACTTGAGAAGATATCCCCTGTACTCCTCGAGCTCCTCGGGACTCATAGTCTCCATGCGAAGGAAGGTCGCTGACGCCTCACCGCCGTTGTGCACGCCCTCGAGGTTGTGGTAATCGAGAGCAGGGTCACCCGGGAACAGTGCCGGCAGAACGTATTTGATAGAGTACGAGCCCTGCATGGCGCGGTTATAGTATTTGCGGCCGGAGAAGGGCACCATCAGATCCACCATGTTGTCGCAGATATTGGTAAGATGCTCCTGAAGCTCGGGGACGAGGGGCATCATCTCTTTTATCCTCGAGGGCTCGAAAGACTTGTTATACACCATCGTGCAGGCATTAAGCGGGATGTCCTCGCACAGCCTCTCACACAGCTCGCGCCTCGGATCCTTTCCGGGATACGCCAGGAACTCCTTATGCTTAAGCGCCCCGCCCTTTTCCTCGATATAGTGAAGCGAGTACTGGAAGCATATTTGCTGGTAGGGCGAGCTGTTGTCGTATTTCGGCACGCCGCAGGTAAAGCTCTCGAAGTCCAGAAAATACAGCGGGTACCATAAGGAATCAAGAAACTCCTCCACAGCCGCCTTATCGATCTCATCCGGAAGGTCGTTGATCTCGTGCTTTATCTGCTGCTGCACCTTATTATTGAGCTTCTCGTCCTGAAGAAGCTCCTTGTAAGATACCATGCCATCGTTGTAGTACTTAAGCTTCGTGGACAGCTTAATCCCGCCGAGATCGAAGACATTCGGGGTGGGAAGCTTCGCGGTACAGTGCTTCCAGTAACCGCACTCGTACGGTTTGAAGCAGTGCTCTCCGATCTCCTGATTAGGCTCCTCCGAATCCGCCATTATTGCCTCGAGTTTCTTTATGGTCTCCTCCACCTTATCGTAGCGGGCCCTGGCTTCCTCCGTCATGTCCTCTATCTCGAAAAGCTTATCAAGCTCCAGCTCCCCATGCCTCACATACTTATTGTTGATATGCACGATGTACACACCCTTAACATCGAATCCCAGATTCTTCAGAACATAGTGCTGGTAAGCCACATCATCCGGGTATGGATCGTGAACGTGAGTCGAGCTCTTGACCTCGTAGATCTCTACCTTCTTGTCACCGAGATTCTTAAGTATATCCACGCTACAGAAAAGCCCGTTATACGCCAGTGACGCCTCGCAGATATTCTCCACGCCCTCATCAATAAGCCTTTGGGTCTCCTCCAGCATCTTCGTCAGGTCCTCGCTATAAGGTACCTCCGTATACTCCCCGAGAAGCCCCATCGCCAGATCTCCGATATCGCTCCCGGCATCAAGGACACCCTTATTCAATATGCTCTCATCGAAGGCCTCCGGCATATTCTTACCGAGCCACAGCATCTTCGGACACTGCAGACCGCTGCAATACTTAGACTTGGATAGGTGAAGCATTGTGAGTTTAATTCTCCTTTGTTATAAGTTATCTAGCATACTTATCGACTTTTGCAATCGTTCTATATATTCTTGCTCATATTGTGTCATTTCTTCGTCGAATTTAGCCGGATCCGATTGATCTGATATTCTTACATATCCAATTGAGAAAACTGTCTTAACCTCAGTATCTTCAAACGCATCATTACTATATAATCGAGACTCAATTATTTCATTAATATCCGAATCACTCTCATCGTTATAATAAGGATATACCAGTGAACTAACCTTTAAAGTCTTCCCTTCTTTTTTTGACTTCAGATTAAAAAATCCGGAATATGAATGGATCTGATGAAGGTCATCTCGATCTACATCGAAAGGTCTGAACTTCATAGTTTTAAATTTTGCATCAATAACTAGAACATTATCTTCGTTCTCAAGAACTATATCCGGTATATTTTTCTTCTTTATAAACGTGTCATTATACAAGGTATATTCTGCTTCCTGTTGTTCCAAAATTCTATAATTATTCTCTCGGAAGTAATCACTCCTGCGAATAAGCTCTGCTACATATAGTTCCCACAATTCAGATACATCCACAAGGAATCCCGGATTACCTGGTCTGTCCGAGTCATCGTCATGGATTACGTTTCTATGTTCAAGAATAAAGCGAGCCAGACGAAGTGTTTCCTTATAATCAGAATACATAGGATTTTTAAGCGCCTTTTGCTGTTCAATTCGATTGATAACAGATGCTGATGGTCTTTTACCTGAGTAAAGCTGTCTTAACTGCCTATAAAATCTTGCATAATCTCCACTATTCAATAGTTCTGTAAAAACAGCAGAATCATCCATCTCTCGCATGGTAATGTATAAAACATCAATGATATCTTGAATATATTCAAGCTGACTATAGGAATATGTCAGTTTATATCCATACAGCATATCTCTCTGAATATATTCTTTGATATTTATCTGACCTTTGATATTCAGTCCATGCTCCTGATGCTTAACATACTGAAGAGGAATCCCTTTGGCAAAAGCTTTACGGAATTGAAATAAAAAAAGATAACCCATTATAAGTAGCGAATAACTGGCATCATTTGGTGTATCGATAATACTGTCGTCTTCGGAACTATCAAAGTAAACATCCCCGGAAACATATTTTAATAACCTAAGAAGAAATAAGTCCTTTTCCCCTGCCCTATGTTTGCCGGTATCAATGATTATTCTGTCTTTTTTACCAATAGGAATAAAACCTATATAGTTATAAGTCTTCAGGAACTGATTACCCGATCCGTTAGAGCAATACTGTAACTGATATACACATTTGTCCTCATCTCTACATTCCGAATAGTCTCTTCTCTTCTTGAATCCAAGGACATTATCGTATTGTTCTTTTGTAAGCCACAGACTTCCATTATCTTTTAGCTTCTTGTAAAAACTTTGATAATCATCATGACTCTCAAGACTTCGTGCAAAATCATAATCCGTGTTGTTAGCAGGAATATAATAATCCGCCATATTAACTATACGTTCCTTACTCCCAGATATTAAGTGGTATCTCAAATAAGACCTTTAATTTATTCTTCTGATTGTCTTCGTTATTTATGAATTCCTTTTCAACTTTAGACCCCGGTAAGGAGCCCTTATCAATTAAACCTTTTTTGTCATTCTCATCTTTAGTGAATAGGTCAACAAAGGCCTTGGGTGAAAGTCTGTATGCTGGTCCATGCTTACTATTAATTGTATTGTTAATTTTTTGGCATTTGGTTGTCAATGCAGTACAATCGCTTGCAATTCCTACATTTTCCCATTGCTTCTTCATTTGGGCTTCAAAAGAACTGTTATCTATCACCTCGGGAGCATACTGGGTAAATACACACTTTGCATCTTTTATCTTCTGATCTACCCTTTTCTCCTCGACAAATGATCTGATATATTCGCTTAAGACGGGCGCTATATGGTTATCAAAAAAGTTACTGTATTGCTTTCTATAGATTGCGTCTCCTTTCTTTCCAATCTTTAAATAGTACGCATGTCCAAACTCATATGCCTTTCCAAATCCAAGCGATGCTTGCTTATTATTACTCTTATATAATTCAGTATCACCGGATATAAAACCGTTAAGTCTCTTGCAAGAATTGATGTATCTTTCAACATAACTATTTCCTACGCCATCAGAACGAAGCTTGTTTCTGACCACATCATAATCACAATCCATACGGACCCACTTGAATCGACGTCTCAATGCAAGATCAAATGAGTCAATACTTTTATCAACGTCATTCATCATTCCAATGAAATATACATTTTTCGGAATACCAAAATACACTTCTTTATTATCATCACAGTAAAACTGTTTTTCCTTTATTTCTTGCGACTTCTTGTCATCAGCCTTCTCGATCTCGGCTTTTATAAGCTGGGATAGTGGAGTCTGTCTCATGTTTTTCACATCTGTTATATCTTGAACTCTGTAGTCTTTTTCTAATAACGACAATGTCTCTCCAAAAACAGCCGATAGATTGGCACGATTGATCTCATCCGCAACAAAAAAATAATCTTCTTCAGGATGCTTATTCGCTTCTATGCACAGATCTTTGAATACTCCATTAACTACTTCAAACTCCAGTGCTCCGGTAGCATCATTTATTCCAACGGGTTTTAACCCCTCAATAAACTCTTCATATCCGAATCCGGGATGAAATTGAACCTTCTTATAACGATTTGGATCTTTTGCTAACATCTGCAATGCATTCTCAACGTGAAATGTCTTTCCTGTTCCCGGAGCACCATAAAGAATGATATTTGGAAACAAATCAAAATCATTTGCAAGAACCGGATTAGCACCATACGTCAAAGGCTCAATTATGTACTTGTATATTTTGATATCGTTCTCAAAAGATTTATCTACAAACCCTTCTTCACCTTTTGTTTTCCCTTCATTTAGTATGTCATAACATTTCTCACATATTGCACTGGATTTATTCGCCCAAGTCTTATTTTTTAGCTCTGCATCTAAAATATTCTCATCACAAAACTTTTTATAAAGCGAATTTAAGACATCCTCCTTGGAAATACATATGAAATGTTTTTCCAACTTACATGTATTATCAATATCAACTGTCCTTAAAAACAAAATTTTGTTATAAAAATAGTCACTTTTTACTTCATCTATATTGTCAGATAGGCTCTTTCTCAAAGCATCATCTTCAATTGAATCATTTTTACGTACGGCGTACTCTCCACTTCCAAATATAACCTTTGAATCATTGCGAATAAACTTTACAAGTTTATCTTTTACACCTTTATTTATTTTTGAGGAATTGGTAAAAATACCACTCCATTCACTACTTGTGAAAAACACTTTCGCTACATCTTTAATATCGTCAATAAGTTGCTGTGCCTCTGTTTCATTCCCTTTATTCCATAGATCCTTTACATGCTGTTTATCAATAGCCATAACAGAATAATCTCCTAATAAATCAATATGATTTGATTATAGCATAAGGATATTGTCATTTATTCATGTACCGATTTTTGCCTTTGAAACGCGCAAAAGCGATACGTACAGCCGTACATATCGCTCGCAGAATAATGTATATAGATTATGAAGAGATACTATTCGCCCTTTTCCTGATCCTCGACGTACAAGTCATATAGAAGATCGTACGCCTTCTCGGCGCGGGTGAATTCTGCTTCTAATTCTTCTAATAATTCTTTTGTATTTACGCAGTTCGTATGTCTGCGCACATAATACAAAGACGATAATACCGTATTAAAGACTGCCGCTCCCTCGGCTGCAGTATATGGATCTGCGATGCCGTGCCCTATTACCTTGCCTTTATAAGAAATACTCGTCTTAAGCACTTTGTCGGAATCAATTCCGAAGAACAGAATTAGATCATCTTCGTATTCGTCATCTATCTTGAATCTGATACAGGAAATTCTGTCTTCGGCTGTATCGATCAAGTAATCATTTTTCTCGATAATCTTATTAAGACGAGATATAGTCTCGTCAAATCCCAGCTTGCATCGTTCAACATACTCATTGTATTCCATAATCGAATCTCCTGTCTCGAATAATACTTACATTATAATTCATTTTCGTAAGCTTACATCTCTATCCTCGCCACCCGGCCCCAGGGCGGGGTGACAGAGGTACTCATTAGCCACAGAACGGGTATCCCGAGAGCGTCGGCTTCCGGAGGATACGGGGCGTAGCCATCGGTGAGGATGATTATGCACGATGGCAGACCGTCACCACCGGTACTCTCGGCAGAAGCTAAACTGCTTACATAATCGAACACCGCCTTGAAGCTGGTGCCCCCGCCGCCCGTCGGCTTGATCAGCTTAAACGAATCGAGGCTGTCGAAGGGCGTGACCTCACTTACCACAGCGTCGAAGAAGCCGAGCCACCCCCTGAGCTTACCGCCGAACTGATCGATGGCTCCCGCGACCTCCGAGTACGCCGTGGTCATCATGTCATCCGACACGCTGCCTGAAGCATCGATCATGAACAGTATATCCTTGACCACTTCATCCTTATCGTTATAGTCCGGCAGGAAGAAGGGCGAATCACCGAAGCGCCTGTCGGGAGGACTGAAGGAATAATCCGTGATCTCCTCCTGCACGAAGTCGTTAAGCAGGGTGCGCCAGTCTGTCTGAGGTCTTCTAAGCTCCTTTAATATACGCTCTATGCCCATAGGCAGACGTCCGCTCTCGATCGAGCCACGAAGCTTCATATTCTCTGCGGCACTAATTACCCGCTGTTTCCACATATCCCGGCTCAGATTATCGCTGCAGGCTCCGTCCCATAGAGTGTGGTCATCCCAACCCCCGCCGGACGGGATCTTCGAAGTGGCCCCGGAATTCATGCCGGAACCTCTCTTAAGCATCATCTCGTACACCTGCTCCGCCGTGTATTCGTACCCTTCGCGGCCGTCAGGCGCGATATGCATCGACTCGCCGAACCCGCTCAGGGTGATGGAGGCGCGGTTCATCCCGCAGGACTGAAGTATATTCGAGTTCACCACGATATCGCAGGCGACATTAAAAAGCTCGTTATCCCTCTCCCCGGTACGCCCGCAGTGCTGCAGTGCCACGTGCAGGACCTCGTGCATCATCACGAAGTCGAGCTCTCCGTCATCTAGCTTATCGAGGAATCCCGGACCGAATATTATCTTTGTCCCGTTAGTCGCGGCGGTGTCGCACTTCTCATCCAGGGCGAATTCCATATGCATCAGAAGCTGCCCGTAGAAGCCGTTACGGGTAAGTATCCTCATCCTGGACAAGAGCAGTCTCTTAACATATTCTCTTTTCTTATTATCAGATAACTCCATTGAGAAGCACTCCTTTACGCTCCATCCAGCGCGAGAACTCCGGGATCGTCATGAGGCGATCCCTGTAGTCCGGCTCCAGATACATATAATCCTTAAGCAGCACCACGGCGAAGTCCGGCGGCAGCAGCTCAGCATACTTGATGGAATTGGCGATGGCGTTAAGGTCATCCTTATGCTCGCGGGCATAGCAGACCATGGAGGACACCAGCGCATAAAGCACATCAGTATTAACGGGCACAGGCACCGGCTTCCCCTCGAAGATCTCCTGCACCGAAGGCAGCTGCTCGTAGGCCCTGGCCCATGTGATGAACTCCATGGCGACCCCGGAGCCCACAATACCTGCGATAAGCGGATACACGGTCTCGACGTCGTTATTAACGCCGTTCAGGATATTGCTCACCATCTCCCATGCACGAGGCGTAGGAAAAGCGGTGTCGTCATTCCCGGGGTCGAAGTCCATGAGCATATCCTCGCGGAAAGAAAGGAATCCTATGACCTTATCATTAATTCCGGAGGATATCGCCCACCCGCGCCATGCGTCGAAGCTGCTTCGCACCTCGATGTGAAGAAGTCTGTTAGACAGCGCCTTCGGCATCTTATAGGCAACGGAGCGGTCGGTGGTCCTGTTACCTGCGGCGATGACGATGCAGTTGTCCGGCAGGCGGTGTTCGCCCACGGTCTTATCGAGAGTTATCTGATAAGCCGCAGCCTGCACCGACTGAGGGGCAGCGGTGATCTCGTCGAGGAACAGTATATTGACCACGTCATCAGACTCGTCCATGCTGAACACCTGCGGGCGAAGCCACACTGCCAGAGTCTTGTCTTCATTGGCCGTGGGGATACCGCGAAGATCGATGGGGTTATAAAGCAGAAGCCTTACATCCGTGACATCGACCCTCTTGCCGGACTGCTTCTCCACCTGATGTGCGATCTGCCTTACAGCCTGGGATTTACCTACTCCCGGAGGTCCCCACAGCATTACGGAGGGCATGGTGGATATCGGCAGGTTCTTCTTGATGATAGTCCCGTAGGAATCGGCGAGAAGCCTCACCGTCTCGCCGACTGATAAACTCGGAACATTACTTAACTTTAATTCATTCATAAGCATCTACTCCCAGCTTTGCATCTAATTCTTCTATTTTGGCTCTGTAACGGTCGATATATTCCTGATAATCCTCAGTCTTCTGAAGCTCAGAGGTGATATCAGCCTGCTTCCCGAGAAGCCCGTTAAGGCCATCGCGAAGACCGTTGGCGTAGCCTTGAAGTCCGTCGATAAAGTTATCGATACGGATGAGGTTACCCACTACGGTATCGCCCAGGTCAACAGTATATCTGCCGCTTCTTTTTAATATGACGTATGGTTTATCCACCGTCATGTTCGAGGGCAGGATAACCTCGAAGCCTCTGTACTTGATAAGCGTGCGCTCGGCGGTGTAGAGGGTATTAGAGCGGATACCGTTATCGATTATCTCTCTTATACCGCGTCTTTGATCCGCATAGCGCTTCTTACCGTCAGTATCAACAGGCATGGGGTGCATGTCAGACCACATGCGGGAGTAGACAATATCGTCCTCGCACTCGGCTATCAGCTTACGCTGGTAATCGATCTTGGACGGAAGTGTCTCCAGCTCGCTTGACATCAACAGGCGGTTCTCGCGAAGCTTATTCTGCAGGGTGGTGTAGCGGGTAAGCTCATTAGCCGCCTCCACACGCTCCTTAACAAGAGAATTGCCTACGGCCAGAGCCTTGACCTCAGCATAGTTCAGGACCACATCATCGATGTCGTCGTTATCACGCTCGGTCTGTGACCCCGACAGAAGGCTCGTTATGAACCTCTGCTTGGTCTCCAGAAGCTGCCATGAGTACGCGTCGAAGCTGCCCTCTGTGATATATCTGTAGATATAGACCTTGCTGTTGGTATTTCCCTGCCTCAGGATACGCCCCTCGCGCTGAGTCATGTCGGCAGGACGCCACGGCACGTCGAGGTGATGAAGCGCCACCAGCTTATCCTGGATATTGACACCCAGTCCGAGCTTCGCGGTAGAGCCCATAAGGATACGCACCTCGCCTCGTCTGACCTGCCCGAAAAGCTTCTCTCGCTTATCCGCGCTGTCCGCATCATGCACAAAGGCTATCTCGTCAGAGGGTATACCGTAGCCTATAAGCTGCGACTTGAGCTCGGTATAGAGATTAAAGGCGTCCTTAGGCGTGGAATAATCACAGAATACAAGCTGTGTGCCCTTGAAGTCATTTGTACGAATGTATATATCCGCCACATTCTCAGCGCACCTTGAAGCCTTGCACTGATCTGTCGATCCGGCCGCAGGGTCCACCAGACGCATATCCAGAGCCGCCTTCCTGCCGTCCGTGGTTATCTTAAGAAGATTGTCCTCGGTGAGGCTTACACGCCCCTGACGGACGTCGTCAGCACGTCTGGATATATCCGTAAGGTACGAAGCGAATTCGTCTGTCTTACCGAGGACTGCATCCACATACCCGTCATGGGTAGGAATGCCGGAATCGGATGACGGTGTCACAGAATGGAAGTCGGCGATAGATGACAGCAGGGCTGTAAGCTCGGGAAGGTTATGGAACTTCGAGAATCTGGTAGCCAGACGGTATGCACTGGTATCCACATCGATCTCGAATTCGGTTACTCTTTCCGCGAACATTCCTATCCAGCTGTCGAAGTTCTGAAGCTCCAGCAGACCGAGCTCACCGCTTTGAAGATACGTCTGCATGACGAAGGCATCCGTGATGGAATTGGTAATAGGTGTACCTGTCGCCATCACGACACCCTTGCCGTCATTGGTCCTCTGAACATAGCGGACCTTCTGAAGCATGCTCTTGCACTTCTTAGAGGCTCTGTTGCTGATGCCGGGCACGAAGCCTACCCCCGTCTCGATAGGGACGTTCTTGTACTGATGAGCTTCGTCTACAAACAGCCTGGTGATACCAAGCTCATCGAAGTAGATATCGGAAGCATCATCATCCTTCTCGTCTCTAAGCTTAATTATCTCTTTCTCGAGCTTTTTACGCTTGGATTCGAGTGATGAGCATCTTGTGTTGGCTCGGGCTCTTCCCGTCACATCCTGAAGCTGTCTGTGAAGCTCTTCCATATGGCACTTCTTAGACAGGTGTATGAGGTCGAAGCAGCTGTGGGCGATGATGATGCCGTCATAATCCTCATCGCGAATAAGCTTGAGGACCTGCTTTCTTTTACTCTCCTTGAAGCTTCCGGGCTCGACGATAAGGAGCCTGGCATCAGGATACATCTCTCGAAATATCTTTACCCACTGATCCACGATGTTATTCGGGACCACGTACATATTCTTAGAGGATAATCCCATACGCTTGAGCTCCTGCCCCGCAGCGATCATCTCATAGGTCTTGCCGGAGCCCACATCGTGAGCCAGGAGCGTATTGGCCGAGAAGATCATTCTTGCTACTGCATTCTTCTGGTAAGGATAGAGCGTCACTGAAGGCGACATGGTAGGGAATGTCAGAAAGGAGCCATCATAGATGCGTCTTCTGATGCTTCCGAATCTCTCGTCGAAGATCTGCTCCAGGCGTTTCTTACGCTCGGGATCAGTCCACACCCAGTCTCTGAAGGCTTTGATCAGAGCCTGCTGTTTATCCAGAGCAGCCACTGTTTCCTTCTTGTCTATGACGCGCTTGACGCCAGTCTTAGATGAAGGACATCTGACTTCCTGAGTGACCTTAACGGCCTTCATATTAAGAGTATCCTCCAGTATATGAAGAGCCATAAGACTTCTTGTACCGTAAGTGCTGGTAACGCCTACCGAATAACGGTATCTGAACTTGTTGGGGATCTCCCATTTTCCCGTCAGCTCATCATGGATAGTGCTGTTAAGCCTATGCATCCTGTCCTTGACCTCACGACTGTAGTAAGACGGCACAGCATCACCGAAAATGACCACTTCCCCAATACTAAACTCTAGGAAATGCGTATCTATACTGTTTTCTAGGGTTTTTAATTTGCATAGAAAGGAGGCAAAAAGCCCATGAATACTAAGTTTACAGCACTTTATGAACGTCTCTCCCGTGATGATGAACAGCAGGGAGAATCCAACTCGATCTTGAACCAGAAAAAGTACCTTGAAGACTATGCAAGGTCAAATGGCTTCAAAAATGTCCGACACTTTAGTGATGACGGATTCACCGGAATAAATTTCAACCGCCCTGGCTTTCAGGAAATGCTAGACGAAGTTAAGGCCGGTAATATTGAAACGGTCATCGTAAAAGACATGAGCCGTTTCGGAAGAAACTACCTCCAGGTAGGATTCTATACAGAAATGGTTTTCCCGGATAAGGGAGTCCGTTTCATCGCAGTGAATAACGGAATAGACAGTAACAATCCCACAGACAATGAATTTACCCCATTCCTAAATATTATGAATGAGTGGTATGCCAAAGATACAAGTAAGAAGATCCGCGCCGTCTTCCGTAACAGAATGGAGAACGGCTTAAGGTGTAGTGGAGCGATCCCCTATGGTTTCTATCGAAAAGCTGATGATAAACAGACTCTATATATCGACGAAGAAGCCGCAGCTGTTGTCAGAAGGATCTTCCAAATGGCTGCTTCCGGTATATCTGTAGCACGAATTGCTGAGATATTGAGAGAGGAAAAAATTCTCATACCGGCTGCATATCAGGATCAGAAAGATAATCAAGTGTCTCGCATGCATGATTATTATGATCCGTACTTCTGGAATAAAAGCACTGTAGTTTATATTCTCGAGAGGCAGGAATATCTCGGACATACTGTTCTTGGAAAGACTATAACCGAGAACTTTAAGACCAAGAAGCGTAGAAAGGCAAAACCTGAAGAACTCCTCTTTTTTCCTAATACGCATGAAGCGATCATCGATCAGGAAACATGGGATCTTGCAAATAAACTTAGGAAAAGATCGCCCAAGAAAACTGCACCTGGAACATACTCGCACAGGCTTTCAGGCTTCGGATATTGTGCTGATTGTGGAGCAAGAATGGGATATTCCGCTCCATCTTCCAAGAAGATTAAGGCAGGAACTGCAACGGATTCTGACAGCACTTATAACTGCGGTAACTTCCGTAATATCAGACATAATTGCACTAATCACTATGTAAAAGCAACTGATCTTGAGGCGGCTATACTTGAGGCAACAAAGCTTGTTGCAAGTCACATTTTAGAGGATGAGGATGCTTTTGCAAGAGAACTTATGGAGCAATGGGAAGCGAAGCAACAAATGATATCTTCTGATGATAAGAAGGAACTATCGAAAGCTAAGAATCGCTTAACCGAGCTCGATTCGCTTATTCAAGGCCTTTATGAGAACCAAATCAAAGGCATCATGCCTGAGCGCCAGATCCAAAGACTCATGTCGCAGTATGATAATGAACAGGTATCTCTTGAGAAGCGAGTATCAGAACTCGAAGACACGATTAACAACTCTACACCGGAAAAACCCAACCCTAACCGCTTTATAACTCTTATAAAGAAATATAAGACCTTTGATGAGATTTCGGATGCAATGCTTTATGAACTGATTGACCGAATAGAAGTTCATGCTCCGGTTGGCGGCAGGGGTAAATATCGTTATCAGCAGATCGATGTTTGTTTTAATTTTATAGGCAGTTATCTTCCGCCCTTGCCGGTCATTACGGAGGAAGAACGTCGGGCTAAAATCGATGAATACTATGCCGAAAAAGCAAAAGCTAAATCTCAGAGAGAGCGAGCTCGAAAAAAAGCGTGGCTTGCTAATCTTAAGGAACGTGCCAAGCATGATCCTGAAGCCGCTGCTGAACTTGAAGCACATTATGAGAAAGAAAGAGAAAAAGGGCGCAATGCCAGAGCCAAGATTAAAGCTAAGAGAGAAGCCGATCCTGAGTATCAGGCAATGAAAGAAGCACGGAGAATCGAACAAGAAAGAATTCATCTCCATAGTAACTATATTACCATTGCTGAACTCAAGGAGAAAGCTAAGACGGATCCGGAAGCTGCTGCTGCACTTGTCGAAAGGCGAAGAAGGCAGGCCGCCAAGAACGCACTTAACAAGCAGAAACTCCAAGAAAGAATGGCCAATGATCCAGAGTATGCAGCTCAAGTAAAGGCGGAAAGATCTGAGAAGGCAAGGAAAAACTATGCCAAGGTGAAAGCAAGACTGGACAAACTTAAGGAACAGGCTGAGACAGATCCAGATGCAGCAGCTGAGTTGCAGAAGTTTTATGATGCACATAAGGGTTATGCCGCGAAGTGCCAAAAAAAGAAGCTTGAGCGCATGGAGAACGATCCTGAATACGCAGCTGAACAGAAAGCCAAGATACACGAGAAAGCAAAGAGGCAATATGCCAAGCAGAAGGCTAAACTAGAAGATCTTAAAGAAAGAGCTAAGACTGATCCTGAAGCAGCCAAGGAACTTGAAAGAATGAAAAGGAAAAGCTCACGGGCTACAATTAAGAGCAGACATAAACTCAGAGAGCAAGCGGAGTCTGATCCTGAAGCCGCAAAAAAGGTCAGAGATAGATTGGATCACAGAAATGAATGGGCTAAGAATCACAAGGCAGAGCTCGTCGAACTTGCCAAGACAGATCCCGAAGCGGCTGCCAAGCTTGCTGACATCAGGTCAAGACAGGTAAAAGCTACTATGAAATGTAGAGATAAAAAGAAGGAACTTGCCAAAACTGATCCTGAGATTGCTGCAAAGCTTGAAGCACGACGTCAGTATATGAAGGAATATAACAAACGTTATCGCGAAGAGCATAAAGCATCATAATCTTACGAATCGATAATCCCCTTCGATGGTATAATGTTACTTGAATAAGTGCATTACCGAAGGGGATTTGATATGGCTATAGATAAGAGTGCTATTAAGGAATTCACCAAACGATGGGATGGTATAGGTTACGAGAAAGGCGATACTCAACAGTACTGGCTTCAGCTTCTTCGTGCTTTAGGGTACGCGCATAGTGATGATGTAAAGTTTGAGCATCATCTTCCTGGTGGCGGTTTTATTGATGTATGGATTCGTGATGCCGGTATTCTTGTAGAACAGAAAAGCATTGAGATTGATCTTGATAAGCCTGAACCTCGTCAGGGAAAGATGAAAACTCCGCTCGAACAGGCGATGGATTATGTCGTTGATCTTCCGTTGCCTGAACAGCCTCGTTTTATTATCACTTGTAACTTTAGACAGTTCAGAATTTATGATCGAGAAAAATACGGACGTTCGGAACTTGCTAATAATGCATTTGAGTTTACTCTAGCAGAACTTGCAGGCAGACCGGATTATCTCAACATAATAGTAGATCCAAATAACAGCCGCCTTGAAAAAGAAAAGCAGGTCTCTATCGAGGCCGGTCGTCTTATAGGGCAGCTTTATGATCTGATGCGTGAGGGATATATCGATCCCGATTCCGATGCATCTCAGCATGCATTAAATGTTCTTTGCGTAAGACTGGTGTTCTGCCTTTACTGCGAGGATGCGGATCTATTTCCAAAAGATGCTTTTTACAATTATTTGAAAGATGTACCGGCTCAAAACATCCGAATGAACCTTAAGAGATTATTCAAAGCATTGGATACTCCGCATAGTGATCGGGATCCTTATGACACATCTATAAAAGATTTCCCTTATGTTAACGGCGGACTATTCAAGGAAGATACAGAGATCCCCAACTTTAGCGAGGAAGCAAAAGAGTTTCTTCTGCATAAAGTATCAGCACCGGTAAACTGGTCTCAGATTTCTCCTACCATTTTTGGTGGTATCTTCGAATCTACTTTGAACCCTGAGACTCGTCGAAAAGGCGGCATGCATTATACCTCTCCGGAAAATATTCATAAGGTAATCGATCCTTTATTTCTTGATGATCTGAAGAAAGAATTCACAGATATAAGAGATAACAATGAACTTACACCTCGCCAGAAGAAGAACAGATATAAATTATTCCTTGATAAGTTATGTTCACTAAAGTTCTTTGATCCGGCCGCAGGTTCTGGAAATTTCCTTACCGAGACCTACCTTTGTCTCCGTAAACTAGAGGACTCAGTTTTAATTGAATTGCGAGGCGGTCAGGCAGCTTTCGGATTTGAAGAGGATGAGGATAAGGGCAAGCGAGTATCACTCAATCAATTCTACGGTATAGAGATAAATGATTTTGCGGTAACAGTTGCAGAAACAGCACTCTGGATATCTCGCCTTAAAGCAAATGGCGAAGAATCCATGCTTTTATCAGCGGGTGATGATTTTCCGCTTCACGAACGTGCAAATATCGTTCATGATAATGCGCTTCGCAAAGACTGGAACGAGGTTCTTCCTGCTTCTGAATGTTCATTTATTATGGGTAATCCACCATTTATAGGTTATTCAAACCTTACACCTGATCAGGAGTCTGACAGAGAAACAATATTTGGCAAAGTGAAAACCGTAGATTATGTTGCGTGTTGGCACTGGCGGGCTGCTGAATACGTTAAAGATTTCCCAATAAGAGTAGCTTTTGTTTCTACAAACTCAATTTGCCAAGGACAACAAGTTGAGCCCGTATGGAAACCACTATTTGAAAAGAATTTTCATATTGATTTTGCTTGGACATCGTTTAAGTGGTCTAATGAATCAGATAATCAGGCAGGTGTTACTGTTATCATAGTTTCCTATTCTAAACTGAATACTATTAAAAGAAGAATATTCAAGGGAAACGAAGTAATTGAATCAAGCAATATTAATGCATATCTGATACCAGCCGAAAATATCTTTATAAGTAATAGAAGCACCCCTCTTTGCCATTCGGTTCCTCCCATGATAGCTGGAGGAAAACCTGTTGAAGGCGGAAACTTAATTTTTTCAAATGATGACCGCATTGCTCTGATATCAGACTGTCCTTTGTGCGAAAAATATATTCATCCTTTTATGGGATCAGATGATTTTATCAATAATAATTCAAGATATTGCTTGTGGTTGCAGGACTTATCTATGGACGATATAGAGGATATGCCTGCCGTTTACGAAAGAGTCCAAAAGGTTAAACAGATGAGACTAGCAAGCAAGAAAGATGCAACTCGTAAATCCGCAGTCACACCTTGGTTGTTTCAAGAAAACAAGCAACCTACTACAAATTACATCGCTATACCCGAAACATCTTCAGAACGACGAATGTATATTCCGATCGCATACCTTGATAAGAGTATTATTGCTAGTAATGCGTTAAGATTCATTCCTGTTGATAGCAAATATGTCTTTGGGATTTTGATTTCACAGTTTCATAACGCATGGATGAGAGCTGTTGCAGGCAGGCTAGAGAGTAGATATCGTTACTCAAACACTATTGTATACAACAATTTTGTTTGGCCAGATCCTACCCCTGAGCAGAAACAAATAATAGAAAATCTTGCACAACAAGTGATAGACATAAGACAGCACCACCCTAATAAAACTCTTGCAGATCTTTATGATCCTGATAAGATGCCTAACGAACTGATAGAAGCCCATAAGGAACTCGATAAAGCAGTTGAAGAAGCATACGGTGTTGACTTCGATGGCGACGAGGAAAAGATCGTAGCACACCTATTTAAGCTGTATTCAGAAAAAACAACCTGATTCATTACATAGTATTTGATCATACTAAGAGCTCTCGTTCTGAAAAGACCGGGAGCTTTTATTATGCCCAAAAATATCGGGAGAAAGGAGGAAACCGTATGGCAAGAAAGAAGACACTTGATGATGTACGTGCAGATCGCGAGAGAACCGAACAGAAGATCAAGAGCGAAGAGCAGAGATTGAAGATTCTGCGTGCGCAGGAGAAGGAACTGACACGCAAGGAACGCACTCACCGCCTTTGTAATCATGGAGCGATGTTGGAACAGTATCTCGATCCGGAGAAGTACACAACCGAGCAGATCGAAGTCATCCTGAAGACTGTATTTAACCTTCCGGATGTAATCGGAATGCTGAGCAAAAAGGAACAGGAACCGACGGCCTGAGACCGCAGTATAAGTCCCTTGAGAATCAAGGGCGCAATTATACACACCTAAAGGTGTGAATTGCGCTCCTGGCCGGAGGGGCTGACTTCAGACTTGTGCACAGGAGCGCACTAAGTCTTCCGTCTTCAGGGAACGCTAGCGCTTTCCCTGCGCAAGCTTTGCTTGCTACCCTTTTGCTATTGCGACAGAGCAGGGCTAATCGCTGCCCTGCCCTGATCGCAACTTAAGACCGTTACTTTCTCACTTCGCCGTGAGAAAGTCCGGTCTTTTATTTTGCCCTGAGCGCACATGAACAACGGAAGGAGGTTGATACTATGCCGTGCCCTCATTACAAAATAAAGATCGCTGCGCGATCAGCCGGAGCGTGCTCGGTAGCCGGTGCTGCTTATCAATCCGGTGAGAAGTTATACGACGAACGCACCCACGAGACCAAGAACTATCCCGAGAAGACAGGTATCGTTTACACGCAGATCCTTCTTCCCGAGAGCGCTCCACCTGAATACTCCGACCGCAACACGTTATGGAACGCGGTCGAGAAATCGGAACCTAACTGGAATGCACAGTTAGCCAGAAGGATAGAGATTGCCCTGCCGATCGAGTTGCCGATGGAGACAAATATCAAGATGCTCCGTGAACATATTCAGGAGCAGTTTGTCTCCAAAGGTATGATAGCCGATATCGCTATCCATGATCCTGAACCACCCGGTCACAATCCTCATGCTCACGTCATGCTCACAATGCGTGCGATGGACAAGGACGGAAAATGGCTTCCGAAATCCAGACGTGAATATGAGTTGGATGCAAACGGTAACCGCATCAAAGATGATAAAGGTAAATGGAAGTTCCGAAAAGTTTTCACTACAGATTGGGATAACAGAGAAAATGCCGAGAAGTGGCGACATGCTTGGGAAGTAACACAGAATAAATATCTCGAAGCCGCTCACCGTCCTGAACGCATTAGTATGAAGTCGTATAAACGACAGGGCATCGAACAGATACCGACTGTTCACATGGGCCCTGCTGTGACCGCTATGGAGCGGCGAGGGATTAAGACCAATATCGGAAATCTGAACCGAGAGATCAAGAAAAAGAATTCTCTTATCCGTTCTATTAAGAATGCTATCAGCAAACTCAAAGAATGGATCTCGGACATCACACTTGCAATCAAGGAAGTCGAGATGGATCCAAAGGAAGTCAACCTTGTTGATCTTCTTATCATCCGTTTTGACGAGAGAAGCCAGGATCGATCTGACTGGAGCAACATATACGGAAAACAGAATGCAGCTATAAAAGATCTTCGCAACTTCTCCGATATTGTTTCTTATCTCCGTGAACACGATATCACCAATGTTACTGATCTCGATAACAGACTTACCACCCTGTCACAATTCGCAGCTCCGATCCGCGAAGAGATAAGTGACATTCGAGAAAGCGTTAAGCAAATCGAAAGCATGGTCGAACATCTCGACAGGAAAGCAAAACTCGATCCGGTTCACGACAAATACGAGAAGATCCATTGGAAAGGCAGAAAGGAAAAGTTTGCTCAAGAGCATAGGGAAGAACTTGCTGCTTGGAAGAAATCCGACAAGTATATCAAGACCTATATGAAGAATCAGACATATACTTCGCAGGAACTCAAGGAACATCTTTCTTCTCTGAAAGCAAAACTTAAGAGTCTTAATTCCAAACTCAAACCATATCAGGAAGAGACGGATCTTCTTAAGTACACCAAGAAGCTTGTAAAAGATCTCATTCCGGAACTCACTCCCGAAGGAGAGAAGCTTACACCCGAGATCAAGAGTGAGAAGCAAAGCTTATTAAAGAAGCTTGCAGCTGCTCAGAAGATCGTCGATGCAAACAAAGCAAATAACCCTAATCACCCCAAAAAGAATAAAGGAATATCACGCTAAAGGAGGCAATTAATGATCTATACAAAGGAACAGATCGACCGTGCGAACGGTGTCGATCTTGAACAGTTTTTAACAAGTCAGGGTGAGTCCCTGAAAAAGTCAGGCAAGGATCTTCAATGGGAAGCACACGATTCCCTGAAGATCAGAGGTAGCCAGTGGTACCGTTTTTCTAATGATACCGGCGGCTATCCTATTAGTTTTGTGATGGAGTTCTACGGTAAGACCTTCCCTGAAGCGGTCGAGATGCTTATCGGAGAGAAGCCCGAAGGACAGACTGAGTCTGTCCCCGTGCCCTCTCCTGAGTTCCATCTTCCGTTAAGGAATAGCAATAATGACATTGCAAAGGATTATCTTGTCACAGAAAGAGGATTAAGTGAGGAAATCGTTGACTTCTTTCTGAGTGCAGGATCCGTTTATGAAGATGACAAGCATCATAACGTCATTTTCGTAGGCAGGGATTATTACGATATCCCGAGATATGCTCACTGTCGCGGAACAAAAGAAAAGTTCCGTCAGGACGTTAAAGGATCTGATAAGAGTTATGGCTTCTGCCATATCGGAACCGATGACGTGTTGTGTGTTTTCGAAGCGCCGATTGATCTCATGTCGTTTATCAGTCTATATCCCGGGAACTGGCAGCAGCATAGTTATCTGTCACTCGGCGGAGTTTCAGATAAAGCTCTGAAACAGTTTCTCTCTGATAACGATCACATAAAGCGGATCGGTCTCTGTCTTGATAACGATCAGGCCGGTAATGTGGCATGTATGACCATAGAAGAAAAGATTCCCAAGGATAAGAAGGTGCTCCGCATCCTGCCGCATTATAAAGATTGGAATGAACTTCTTCTTAACAAGGCTGATCTTGACCCGAAAGACCGATATGTGATTACCGACATGAGAAACTTTGAAGAAGTGACGGAAGATCCTTGTGTTCCAATGATCCGCATGAGCGAAGTCGAGTCCAAGGACGTTATTTTTCTCTGGCCGCCCTATATTCCTTTAGGAAAGCTCACGATCCTTCAGGGCGATTCCGGCAACGGCAAGACTTACCTTGCCATGTACCTTTGCGCAGCTTGTACCACAGGTACTACCCTGCCGAACATGGAACCGCACGAACCTGTTAATGTGATCTATCAGACAGCCGAAGACGGATTAGGAGATACGATCAAGCCTCGCCTTCTGGAAGCAGGAGCGGACTTGAACCGCGTACTCGTGATCGATGATTCCGAGACAGAGCCCCTGACTCTTACGGATGAACGCATCGAAAAGGCCATCAGGCAGAACAATGCCAAACTTGTGATTATTGATCCCATACAGGCATTTCTCGGTGCTGATGTTGATATGAACCGTGCTAATGAGGTTAGACCGTTACTCCGCAAACTGAGCGATGTAGCGGAGAGAACCGACTGCGCCATCGTACTGATCGGACATCTCAACAAGGCTTCAGGACAGCAGAGCGGATACCGCAATCTCGGATCTATTGACTTCAGGGCAGCTGCAAGGAGTGTGCTTGTTGTCGGAAAGAGTAAAGACGATCCCAATATCAGGATCATGGCACACGACAAGAGCTCTCTTGCTCCGGCAGGAGATTCCCTTGCCTTTGCTCTGGGAGATGAAGACGGATTCCGTTGGCTCGGAGTTTATGCAATCACATCAGACGAGCTTCTCTCCGGTATGGAGAAGAAAGAATCCAAGACTCAGGAAGCCCGTGATCTTATACGCAACATGCTTTCCGGTGGCAAGGAAGTCCTTTCGGAGCAGCTTGATAAGGCTGCTTTGGATCGAGGGATCTCCACTCGAACGCTCCGAGATGCTAAGAAGGAACTCGGTGAAAACCTGAAAAGTAAGTTCATTGAAGGACACAAGAAAGTCTATTGGATGGAATAACCCCGTGGTTGAACTGGCAAGAAAAAATCGAAGTGGCAGGATTTCCTAGACATGTAAATCTTGCCAGTTTGCCACTTCATTTATTTTTTGGAGGAAAACTTATGGAAAATACAGATAACAACAAGAATCCTACCCCCAAGATCGAGCCGTCTCTCATGTTCCATAGCGGCGGCACGACCTTTCTAATCGGCATCAAGTTCGCTGACAAGGGAGACACCCTTGAGGACAAAATCAAACGTATGATCCGAAAAGAAGTCAAAGAAGCTTCTTTCTGAGGGCAAATAAGCATCGTGCTGTATAATAGTTATATGCGGTAGCGATCTCGTTCAAGAAACTGGAGGTAGCAGATATGATTTTACGTATAGGAGATAAATACGACCGAATCGTCGATGTAATGAATAATTGCTTTGGATGGAACTATAAGGCTTGCTTTAAGGGCTGGTACCAGTTGAACTCTTATAAGAAAACAAGTGCATGGTTCCCCAAAATTGCCGATTTAAGTAATGGAAAGCCCGAACCTGGAGATAAATGGTATGGGTGGTGCAATACACTAAGCGACGATGGCAATACCATCTATATGAATAATTATGAGGATCCAAGCCGTTTAGGAAAGGACATGCCTGATGGAATAGAGCCTCATATTACTTTTATCAAGCTTCCACATTCTGATGTGTATCAGTATGCTGGAGTGTTTGCTCGCAAGCGTAGGGATAAAGAACTCGGATGGGTTTATGAACGTATTGCCAAAGATATTGATACGAGAGATTATCTTTGATGACCTGATTATTGACTCGTACTGGTATAATAAGGTTTATACGGCTAAGGGAGCCTTAGTCGTATAAATTTTAACAAGATGGAATACGGGGAATGAATACATGGAAGAGCTGATCAACAGTATAATGGTTGCTGTTAATAAGAAAAAGGTTCAGAGTTATTGCAAGAAAATCCTAAAGAAATGCAGTTTCAAGTCCAAAAATGATCTGGACAACGTAATTATTCTTGCGACTTGGCTTTACATCTATGGATATAACGATGAGGCGGTAGGTATATGCGATGCTCTTTCCTGTATAGCTTTCGATGGAAATTATGATATATGGGACAGAGCCGACTATGCTTTTTGCCTAAAGGCAAGGATTCTTCGCGAAAAAGGCATTGAGCAAGGACGCGAGAAGTTAGTGCAATGCGTAAATGAACACCGCAGGCAGGAATTGTATCCTAATACTGTTAATTACTATAGAAAAACGATAAATCTGAACATTGAGAGTGACGATAAATACCATCCAGGTAAAGTCACTGATTTCTGGAGAGTAAATAAGCTCATCAAAGCAATTCAATATCGGGAAGCAGGAGGCTATCCTATCCCCGACGACGAATTGGAACATGATATAGAGGAACTTGTTCATCTTCTGGGGACAATTAAATGATGTATAATCATTAGAGATGGAGATATTTCCTTCGTCGAGAATCTTCCTGTTATCCATTCCAAGAGCAATACTGAAACCGGCCGCTGCGCCATCGCCTATGAGAAGTGCTAGGCCCAAGGCAAGCACGGTAAAAGGATAGACAATGTTAGTAGCAGCATTTCCGTAAGCGCCCGCCTCACTCCATCCGATGAAGATCTGATCGACGATATTATAAAGTGCTGCCACGATCATGCTGATAACACAAGGGATGGAAAACTTCGCGATCAGTTTTCCTATTCTTTCTTTTCCGAGATCTAATTCTTCCACTGATATCCACTCCGTTTCAAAATAAAAAGAGCAACAAAAAAGCGCAAGTCCCGTAATCGGACTTACGCTTCATTGCTGCTCATTACCTTGCGAAGTATATCATTTTCGATCAGAAAGCGTAAGTGCTTTTTTACTCGAAAATGGTTGTTTATTGGTTACGTCTTACGCTTAGCACGGGATGATACATTGCTTTTATAGTACAGTTATCATCACACAGCAGATTAACTTGTTGATAGCATTGTGAGTTACTGAGACCAGTATGTTGGAAAGTGAGCTTATAGTCAAATTAAAGTACTCACTTCTTCATTAATGCCCTCTTTGCAGCTGCAAACTTTTCCATAACACCGCTGGTCAAGAGAATACCGAGAATGAGCGCTCCGAGAGACACTCCAAGCGTCACGCCCTGAATAAAATCCAGTATCGGGCTACTATATCCGTCAGGCATCGCGAAAAGCGTAATAAGGAATCCGATAAGACATACTGTTGCCGCTATAAAGATATAATTGAATCTTCTTGTAACCTTCTTCTTGTCTTCACTACTGTATTCTGCCACTGCCATTGCAGTCTCTTTTATCTCCGTGTTCATAATGTCTTCCTTTCTTTCGCCTCTTAAGAGGTCTCTAAGATCGACTTCGTAGTAATCAGCAAGTTCTATCATGATCTCGATCTCCGGCATGTTGCTTCCGGTTTCCCATCTGGAGACTGTACGTCTGGTCACATAGAACTTATCGGCAAGCTGCTCCTGAGTGATTCCTTTTGCCTTACGTAATTCCCTAAGATATGCGCCGATCTTCTGCTGATCCATGAAGTTCACTCTCCTTAATCCTGATTCTTCCTGATTATAGCTCTCGATCTGATGTTGCATAGCATTCCGATGCTGTGAAAAGCAAGTCCGACAGCAAGTGTCCTTGTTCCCATCTCGAAAAAGCTGAACAATAGAAATGCAGTTCCTACTATTACACATATTATAGCCGCAACTCTGTAGATTTTGATCTTTGTATCGTTTTTCATCTTAATGCACCTCCTTGGTTTGATGGCTTAAGCTTAGCCTTAGCACATCTCTACCGGAAGGTCACATCGTGTCTCAAGTGCCTTGTTTTCGGGCATGGGACACGCCTTGTCCCGTCTTTCTTCTGATCGGCATGAGCTTTGCAGAAAGTCTGAGATTGCTCCGGAATCTGAAAATAGGCTTAAACCTGTAGTATAATTACCACAAATAATCAAACTGCCACCGGGTAGTGAGTGCTGTAGCATTCGTTCTCGCATCGTTAGGTCTTTGAAGATCCCAAGATGCCTCCTGCCTGTCGGATATATGACAGAAGATTGCATTCCCTATGCTCCCTGGCATGATGTTTATAGAGATATATCTCAATTATCTCGACAAAGAAACTTCTGAAATTAGCCCCTTCCCCGGGGCTTTTTTCAAGCCTTCCGTTATGACGAAACCACCCAAAAACGTGTTTCCGCATTTTTTGTACTGAAAAAGTCTTGACAAACAGATGCAGTATGAAGTCATCTATGATATCTGCCGGTACCCACGGAGAGCCCAAAGTGATATAGATGTCATTAGCTCTGACGATAGGCGGAAGCACATGCATTAACGCCTTAACATTGTCGTCAAAGACACCCCTGTAGGTCTCGTTGGCAGTCTCGGCCTCACGGAATTTACGGATCAGGTTGCCCGACAGGTATTCCTCCGAGGTCTCCCAGCCTTGATATATATCCCCGTTCCATTTCATGGGATTAAGGTAGATCGAGCCTCTTAAGACCGAGATGACCTTGTCTTTGTCTTCACCTGAGATACGACTGATGTAACCTATATCAACTCTGCCGAGATTACAAAGACACAGTATCAGACCATCCGGAATGCTGTCGGCATGAACACCGTCAGTAGCCGGAGTGTCGAATATACTGTCCCACGAATTAGGCAGATCGATAAACGCCAAATTACTAGCCATAGGCATAGTCTCCCTTCGATAATAATTTTTATCCAATTAAAATGACGCCCGCATACACGAGCGTCAACCAAGATCACAGCTTATCGCTTATTGCTTTATCAAATTCCCAAAGGACCTTGTTGTTGAATTTGTCGTGGACGGCAATTTCTACGTTCTTAAAGGCATACATATAATCCTTAAGGGCATCTGCCATACCCTGCGCCACAATGTCGACGGGGTTCTTGGCTCTGCCGCAGCCGAATGCCCCCAGAATTACTGTATCGCACCCGTTGGCAAGAGCCACATCGAGGATACGCCTTAAGCGCTTCTCATGAATCCATGTAAGCCTTACACCCGAGCAGTTGAAGTCCTTGGGATTTTGATACCTGCTGCCGCTTCTTGAAGAAGCGAAGTCGGGCGGGATACAGGATATGACATCAATATCAAACCATTCCGTATCTGGCATAAGCAAAGGAGAATAATCATCCTCTTTGATTACCGTAACCCCCGGTGTGAATATGACATCATTGTTGAAGTCAGGGGTCAGCATTCTGCTCTTAGCCTTGTAGAAGCTGTCTTCACAGGCATCAAGACAGGGCTTAAGTGTTGTGCACCTGCAAAGGCTTTCCTGCTGTCCGTCCTCACCCTCTGCGACTCTGCCGCCGGGGCGTTCCCAGGTGAAGTTAAGCACAGCCACATGATCATTCCGGTGAAGATAGGCCGCTTCCAGAGTACGCCTTCCCGTTACCTTGACCGAGGCCTTCTCTTCGAATCTTCTAAGGTCAGAAACCTCCAGAGCATCCTTCTCATAGATTATCCTTTGGCCCTTGATCGAGCCCTTAATAGACTTACTGAGAAGATCATTCCTCTCACACAGCTTCTTTGTGTCCTCAAATGCTTTAATGTTTACTTCCATTCCCATGTTTATTCCCTCCATGGAGTGATTTATCTTATTTTTCCTGCTGTTACTTCCAAATAAAATTGACGCCTGCATTCGCAAGCGTCAAACGTAATTTCACAATATGTGTAAATTAATCGATCAGACGGATCAGCCCTTGAAGAATGACTTAACCTTATTTCCGTCCTTACGGGTCATGTTATATTCCTTTACGATCTTCTTATTATCGGGATCGATAAGCAGTACAGATATATAGCCGTTAACCTCTACAACACTTAACGGCTTTACGAACTGCTCATATATGGAAGCCTTCGTGAATACGATAGTGTTCCAGTAATCTCTTAATATATCGCTCTCCCAGCAATCCATAAGGAAAAGACTGGTATAACGGCTTACCCTGTTCGTGCCTGAGAAGAAGTCCTCCTGCCGGCCGGTATAGTAGGTTGTCCTGTCGATGATGAAGTTCAGGAATCTGGGATCCTTCCCCTGTACCATGAGAAGGAGATCACTTCTTATGTCGAAGTCGAATCTGCTGGGGACGATACCGCCGCCTCTCATAGAGCTTTGCTGAAGCTCCCAGACGCTGTGTTTCTTAGCCTCGAGCTGAGTAATGATCGTGCTCTTGATGCTCTCATAAAGCTCCTTCTCCTGCCTGTCCCTCTCCTCGAATTTCCTGTTGCTTATATTCTCACGGGTATCCATGCCGTTAGCTTCCATGAGCTTCTTGAGGATCTCTTCATCATTGCTCGCGGAATTCTCGGCAACCTTTCTTATGAGCGCGGGAGACACCGGATTCTTCATCTCATATTCGGGATTAATCAATCTGGAAAGCGTGGATTGACTGGTATCGCAAAGCTCGGCAAAGGCAGACATAGTTCTGCTGCCTATCGATTCCTTTACCAGTCTTGACAGCTCCGGCTTATTGGGAAGCCCCACCTGAGCATATTCTTCATCGTAGTATTCGCTTCTGCCTGATCTGGACACTTTATTACCTCTGATCATTATGTATCATGTTATTATAACATTATGTAAGAAGCAGGGTCGAGCCTAGGCTGTAGGCTCGATTATCCTGTCTGCGATACCGTATTTGACGGCCTCTTCCGCATTCATCCAGCAGTCGATCTGAATATCCTGAGCGACCTTCTCGGGAGTGTTGCCCGTGCGCTCGCTTAGTATCTCGATGACATCCTGCTTACGCTTCTTGATGTGGTCTGCAGCTATGATGATGTCCGTCGCAGTTCCCTCCGTGCCTCCCGAGGGCTGATGGATCATGACCTCGGCATGAGGAAGTATGGATCGCTCTCTTCCCCCGGCGAAAATCACCGCCGCCATGCTTGCCGCCATACCCATGCAGATGGTGTCTACCGGCATAGGGAGACTTCTCATGGTGTCATATATGGCAAGCCCTGCGGTCATGGATCCTCCGGGGCTGTTGATATAAAGACGAATAGAATTGTTATCGTCGTCAAGTGTGCTTCTGTTCTCCACCGCATCGAACATCTGGGCGATGACGGTAGTGGCAAGGTCGTCATTGATCTCCCCTACGAGGTAGATGATGCCGTTGTGAAGGTTATTGGAGAACACATCGCCGTGATCTCTGCTCATTGACATTGGATTGATGATCATAAATATATGCTCCTTATTATATTGATTGTTATTTATGCGGCGAAGCCTATCTTATGCTTCTCGATTCCGAGAATTGCCTCCGAGGCCTCACGGAACATCTGCTCGGTAACTTCGGTCTTGTCATTGCCCTGGCTTGTAAGTGCCACGTTAAGAGCGTTCTGAAGAACGATCTCTATAAGCTGCTGATGCTTACGAAGTGAAGTAACATCATGGTCCACGAGGATGTCGATGTACTTATTCATAAGCTTCATGTCGATACTTATAAGCTTGTAGCAGGTACCGGAGAGCTTGTTATTGACGTACTTTGCCATAATAGCCTTGATGCGCTCCTTATTCGCATTCGGGAAACGTATCACTGTGCAGCGGTCTACCAGGATCGGGTTGATCCTGGTAAGGTCGTTGGCGGTAAAGAACATCGGACAATACTCCAGGCCTACTATAGTAGTATCGAGGTAGTTATCGACGATACTATCATTGGACTCATCGGTAATGGACAGAAGCTCATCATCGATGCTCGCGTGAGTCTGACTGTGTGTTACCTTATCTATCTCGTCGAAGACGTATGCGTTAAGAAGCTTCTTAGACTTGAATCTGGCTCTTGACAGAAGTCCCACGTCCGCATTATAGAATGAGCCGCAGTGACCGGTGATCCCGTGGGAGCCGTCTGCCTGAGGAACCTTGATTATCTCGGTATGAAGCTGTAAAGCCTCTTCCACCAGCATACGGAGTGCTGTCGTCTTACCGCAGCCCTTCTCTCCCACCAGGATTATCGGTCTCATATGCCCTGTCTCGATATAGGTCACCAAGGCGGGGACCACGCGGGTTATTATCTCCTCAGGGATATCGTTATTGATGCAGAAGGAACGAAGATGCTGATACATCCTTCTGGGGTCAACCGTATTACGGAAGAAGGACGGGACCTGAAGCTTCATCTTCTTAAGCTTCTTAAGATAATTGACCTGCTTCATGTCTACGCGTGCAGACATGAACATATCATTATTGAGCCTTTTCTCGAGCTCCTTAAGCTTGGCCATTCCCTCGGCGTTAAGACCGGTAATGGGGCGGTCGAACCAGCGGTTGCCGGAGTTCGTTCTTACTGCCGGAGCCTCGCTTACGGGGGCCGAGCTTATAAGCTTATGAAGTCTTGCCCTTTCCTCAGGGCTCATCCTCTTAAGCTTGCTTCTAAGCTCATTAATATCATTAACATCTGCCATAGGCACCTCCTTGTTACTGCGCCTTAATTACACTTAACAACTTTGAACGGATATCGATAGTATTGGAGTAGTTATGAAGGAACTGCAGGAATTCTTCCTGAATAAGCTTGTATTCGGAACGAACAAGCTCCAGCTCATCAGCGGTGACCGTCTCGCCTCTATATATCTTCATATGTATGAGGTGATCCTCCGACAATGCCCGAAGGAACAGAAGATAAGCGGTGTTTACCATCTCCTGTGGCTTGGCAGAGGCTGCCAGACCGTAATTGGCTGTCTTGATTACATCCTCATACCGTCCGCGTCCGAGATATAAATCACACAGAGCCACCGAGCACTGACAGGCGTATGATCTGTCAGTCACGGCTCTCTCGAGGACCTCCAAAGCCGCATCGTTATTACCGAGAGCCTCCTCCAGCAGGTATTCCGCCAGATCGGACCTCTCGTCGTAGGGGATATACTCTTTGAAGCAGGAAATCACACGTCTGCATTCAGCTTCATAATTTCTGACATCTGCCTTAATCATGAACTCGCAGCTGAAGAAGAAGCAGCGCCAGTTCCAGCGGTCCATACTCAGTATTCGGTGAAGCTCTTCCTTCGCTTCCAGAGCACGCTCCATGTCGTTCATATTAACGGCGTAGGTGATCCTGTCTGCCAGAAGGTCAGGGTCGTTAGGGAACTTCTCGAGTCCCTCCTCACATATCTCATATGCCTTGGCCGGATTGCCTCTGTTAACGGCATCTACAGACATATTGTGATAGTCCTCCTGGTCATTATGGTCATCGAAGTCGAACTCCACTTCGTCATCCCAGGAATCATCCTCCGTTTCTTCAATCTCATCATCGGACTCTTCCTCGTCGATGCCGTCCTCTTCGGCTTCCACCTCTTCCAGCATCTTCAGTACTAAACGTCTGGTCTCTTCATCACTTATCGTGTTGTCTTTCTTGTTCATGTGAGTTAAATCTCCTTTTCGATATGAGGCGAGTGGGCTTAAAGCCCCATCCTCGCGCTCTTTCTGGCTGCAATGTGTGGCATGGTGAAGTCTTCTGCCGTAAGCCTTGTGACCTCATCCTTATCCACGAGATCGCCCTCGAGGTGAGCCATGATCCTCGCGGACTGATTAAGCCTTGCCTGATCCAGCAGGTTACGGACGAATCTTCCGTTACCGAAGTTCTTATAGCTTCTGGCTTCATCGAAGATCCTGCGGCACTTATCGTAAGCCTCGGGATCGCAGGTCAGCTTCTGCTTCTGAAGCATCAGCTCCATAATGGCCCCCAGCTCCTCCGTGTTGTAATCAGGGAAGTTCAGGTGGAAGGCAATACGCGAGTTGAGGCCCTCGTTCTCGGCAAGGAACTGCTTCATCTTGTCCTCGTACCCTGCGAAAATAACTATTACCTCATCCCTATAGTTCTCCATAAGCTGGACGATGGCATTGATCGCCTCGAAGCCAAAGGTCTTCTGGTTGTGGTCAACGAGCGAGTAGGCTTCGTCAATGAAGAGTATGCCGCCTCTTGCCTCGCGGAACTTCTGCTCCACGTTTTTGGCAGTCCAGCCGACGTATCTTGCCACCAGATCCTGACGTCCGCACTCGACGATATGGCCATTCTTAAGGACGCCTTCTTCCTTAAGTATCTGGGCGATGAGTCTTGCTACCGTAGTCTTACAGGTTCCGGGAGTTCCCGTGAAGCACATATGCTTTGATATAGGTACAGACTCGATACCCATGAGAGACTTCATCTTCTCAAGCTTACTTGTGTTGATGATCTGATCTACGACTCTCTTAATGTCGGTAAGACCCACGAGCTTCTGAAGCTCCTCATAGGGATGATCCACCTTATCGGCGACGGTTATCTTCATGGTGTCTACTTCAGCATAAGCCTTGTACACGTGAGACTTGAGGCCCTTCGCATACCAGTTGTTATATGCTGTGTAGATATCGGTGACCGTGTAGGAGACCTTCTCGGGAAGGTACTTGGTAAGCTCCTTCTCATTACCGTAGCCGAAGGATGCGCGGGATGCGATTCTCTTAAGATAGCTTACGGCCTCAGCATGATCTCCGTAGCCCTCCGTGAGATGGACCATATCCGCCGCAGACTGGATGGCTGCGATGGCTGCGCCTGCGAGCTCGGATTCTCCTGACACATCGATGAAGATGAATAAGGTGTCCTTGCCGTAGCGCTCCACCATCTTGCCCAGAGCCTTAGACAGATCCACAAAGCCCGTTACCATGTTGCCGTAGGAATCCTCTCGTGAGAAATCCACTACCACGGTAGCTCCTGACTCAGACTCGAACAGGCGCTCGAAGCCTTCATCCTTATGCGCATTATGTGTGATATGACGCATGTGAGTCACACGCCCCGACAGCAGTCTCTTGTTCTTACGAAGAGCCGGAACCAGAATGTTCACCATATCCATACCCGCCTCGTAGTCGCCGGCGGAAATAACATAGTGTACGGGATGCCCCTTATATTCCTTAAGATTCTTCTTGGAATAGATTCTCTCGAGCTCTTCCTTGAAGTCATCGGAAGCCATAATATCTGCGGCTCTCTTCTTAGCCTCTTTATAGGTCATATCGGAATAAGACTCGAATTCTTCTTTGATCTCAAAGGCCGGAACATCGAAGAGTCCTCTTCTGCTATAGTAGAATAACGAGATCAGATCATAAAGACTTCTTCCCGACATCGATAGATAGTCGGTGTTATATGCACGCTCTATCGCGCTCATGTAGACTTCTCTCGGGATCTCGGTGCAGTCCTCGAACTGACATCCGGATACTGCATGAGAGAAAACCTTAAGCGCCTCATCTATAGAGCCTAACTCGGCAGACACCGAAGCGACTGCGTAGATGTACTTCGGATCTCCGTCTACTATGAGAGGCAGCACCTTTCTGTCGCGTTTATAATCAATAATGAACAGATCATTAAGCTCGCGAACCTTACCCGGCGAATTGCGCCAAGCTCTCTTGTTGGGAGATCCGTCCTCGTTATAGTAATCACGGGCGAATTCCTCTAATGAAGTTCCCTTCACCGGGAACTGAAACCTGAATAACAACATAAGCTTATTCCTTTCCTTGTTTGTGTTATTTATATGGGGTGTGGGTGTTTTGATGTGTATGGGGTTAAATTGACGCCGGTATCCGATGTCGTCAACCGCCGGTTTACTGATCAGTCTCCACCTTAACTACGGAGCCGTCGGGAAGAGTTTCATAAACCCTGCCCTCGTTGATCTTGATCTTCTTTAAGATCTCATTATTCATATCGAAGCCCAGAAGCTCCGCGATGCCCAGAAGATATATGGCAACATCGGCAAGCTCGAGGCCGAGCTCCTCGGCAGGGAGTCCCCTCGAATAGGCGTCGTAGGCTTCGCCTACTTCGCCGTAGAGGTAAAGGAACTCTCTGCCTATATCATCCATGTTAAAGCCATGGTTGAGCTTGTTCTGAATTATTCTTTTCTGTATTGCGGGTATATCCATGACGGGCACCTCCTTTATCACATATAAAGGAGGGAGTAGCCCTCAAGGACTGAGTCCTTCTCAAGCTTGGAGAAGCCCTTCAGCTTATTCTGGCGGACGCCTTCCTTGCTAAGGCCCATATATTTGCCGGCCTCGGAGAGAGACTGACGGTCTATGTCAAAAAGCCCATATAACAGGGTTATTGCCATTGCTTCTTTTATTGGAAGCTTTGATACTGCATCCAGAAGGGCTTCACAGGCCATCTCTCTTTCTGAAACCTCTATGGGGTCAGGTCTGTCTGAGGCGATGGTATCACCCAGGGTCAGGTCAGTCATATCCCCGTCTGAGGCTCTTAAGGGAGCGTCCAAGGAGGACGCGCTCTGGAAGCTTACGTCCTCTTTGTTCTTTATCATATCTGCCTTGGCTCTTTCAGGAATATATATGTCATATGCTTCCTTATTGATACCTCTTTCTATGGCTCTGCAAATCCAAGACTTGGCATATGTGGAGAATTTATACCCCAGGCTGGGGTCAAACTTCAGAGCCGCAGCTCTCAAGCCTTCATAACCCATCATGAAGGCGTCTTCTGCTTCGACGGGTTCGTTCTTATAATTATCAAGGAATTTTACTATCAGACCGAGATTACGCTCGGTAAACTCATTTAATGCTTCCTGGTCGCCGTTTTGAATGCGACTGCATAAAGCAACTGTTTCTGCGTCTGTCATTGGGACATAATTTGTGTGAATGCTCTTAACAAGAGACTTATAACCATCCGAAAACGTCATATGTAGTTTTATTCCTTTCTTTTTGTTTTTTTTCGCGCAATGAACCAACCATTGGAACTCCCTTCACATTCCAATTTACGGTTTTAATTATTCATTTATGCGAATAATTGAATAGCATTTGAATTGTATTGAATAGTATGCAGCGCATATATGAAATCGTCAAGGACTTTTTGTGAAAACTCACGTGATTAATGTTACAGTCGTGTTACAAAGGATAAGGTGACCCGAAGTCGGGCCACCCGCACACGCTTATGCGTCTCTTATATACAAGGTTATATATTAAGCTGCGATTCTCGCGTATCTCTTGGAGGAGATCACGCTCATCATAAACTCGTATGGATCGAGCTTATCGTTCTTAAACATCCCGAAGATCTGAGGGGACATGCCGGATACCAGCACCACACCCTGCTCATTCATGGTTACGGGCTGCTGCGCTCTTCTGCTGTTGACGTTCCAGAACACGAGAGAGGGAAGCTTGTAGCCTGCCCTATTAAACTTTGCCTTCGCATTCTCAAAGTTTGTCATCTCGGCGTTCTCAGCACACCAGTCAAATTCCATATCGGATATGATGATGAGCCTTCCGGGCATCTCGGACTGACTGAGTTCGTACTTGACGGCAGTGTTAAGTATCAGGTCGAAGGTCTTCTCGATGTTGGTGTTGCTGCACTCGTTGAAGCTCATGCAGTACTTGACCTTCTCATAGATGTCCCTACCCTTGATCTTCACAAGTCTCGGCGTCGCGGAGAATGTAATAAAGTGGTCGTGGAAGGCCCCGTTATTACGCTCTGCGAAGTAGATGCCGAGAGACTGTGCAACCGCTGCAGGCATAGCCTTAGGTCCGCAGTACATAGAGCCCGAGCCGTCGACAACGGCCAGAGTATTGCTGGAGTTAACGTAATTCTCGAGGGCATTCCAAGTCGCATCCAAGGCTTTGCGCTCCTTGGGAGACATTACCTTCCTCCTCAGCCTGGATGCGAGAACAGAGCCGACGATGTCGTAGGGCGTAAGCGTGCTCGTATTTAACATAGCAGGTCTTAATATCGCCTTCCGGATGAAAGCGCTGTATCTTGCCTCGTCATTTCTGATGAAGGCCTGACGGTACTTGAAGAGCGCCTTGGAGGGCTGACACTCGTAGTCGAAGCTATAGTCCCTCTCCCTCAGGTTATTCTCTATGATTCTGATATAGCTTCTTAAAGAAGACAGAGTCTTCCTGTACTGCTCATCAGACATATTAAGGGCGCGGGCGAGCCTCTTGGCGGTCTTTACCGTCACGGCGTTGCTGGCATTTACAGAGGGCAGCCACTTAGCCATCAAGGATACCTCTAAGCCCTGCCCCATAGCCTTAAGATCAGCCCTCAGGGTCTCATTGATATAGGCTGTCGCCTCGCACTCACAGGGAGTTCCCATCAGGACGAGAATATCGTCGCACCTTCCGTACTCGGCGATGTTTCCGATATTCTTCCTGACTGTGTCGGGCTCCTCCTGCGCCAGTGCCTTAAGCGCGACTCTGAAGAAACGCCTCTCCCCGAGACCTCCCCTGATGTCCCTCGCGAAGAAAAGTATCCTCATTGCCGTATCCCTATCCTCGGCAAAGGCTCTCATGAATCTGGTCGCGATCTCGTTCTCGCTCGCGTTTCTGAGTGCTCCCGCCGTGGCGAAAAGATCCAGACACTCAGACATAGTGCTTCTGTTTGTTACCGCACCGTTCTCCGTGAATGTCTTATTAGCTTCTTTTCTTAAAAGGTTTAACATTGTTACTTTTCTCCTTAAGTCAACGCATTTACAAGACACTGATTGCAGGATTCGAACCTGCGTTGTCCACATAACCGTAACCTTTGCTGTGTGTGTCTTAGCGTTGTGAGTGTATGATATATCATCACTGGGGGTCGCGATAGATGCAGATTGACTTAGAAATACGACCCCGTTATAATCACATGTATCAGTTGATTTGACGAATATTGAGATAGTATTACGACCCCTATCAGGAGATAACATGACAGAGAAGTATAAGATATATTTGGCGGAAGATACCAAAACAAGGCTGATAAATGATGCGGAGCTTTTCGAGTTCACAAGAAGTGACGGCAGCGTGAATCTGAACGGCTTTCTTAAGGAGCTGATCGTAAACTACTTCGACCGCTACCAGGAGACCAACGACGAGCTTCGAAGAGGAATGCTAAGCGAGCTCATGTCAGTGAAGTCGCTGAAGTCCAAGGACGCCTCGATCCTGATGGACAGGATCATCAGAACCTATATGACCGGCAAGGAGCCCTCAGGCAAGAGCACTGTCATTACCCTGACGGTGAGCGGAGAGTCCTACGACATTATCAGGATCATAGAGAACAATTTTCTTAAGGAGAATTCCCTGTCGGGCTATATAAAGGACATGTTCCTGTCCTACCTCTCCATCCCGCGAAGTCTTAGAGAGGAGATAATCTTCAGACACACATACGAGTCGATCGGCCGGGCAATCAGAGATTCAAGACTTATCTCCTTCTCATCCTCGAATCGCGACTTTACGGCGGTAGTTGAGCCATATCTGATCGCGACCTCGAAGGAGGAGCAGTTCAGCTATCTTCTTTGCCGCGATCCTCAGACCGGGAGAGACCGGACCTTCAGGATCTCGCGACTTAGGAACGTGTATGTTACCTCGGATACATTTGTCAGGGATACAGAAGTCGAAGCCGAGCTGTCGCAGAAAGGGCTGAGCCATCCTCACTCAGTGATGCCCGACGTCCACGCCGTCATACGCATGACAGAGCGCGGCAAGCAGATGTTTAAGATGATAGTTAAGAATAGACCGGACGTCTCGTCGACCGACGGCGATCTTTATCACTTCGACTGGCCGGAGTCACAGCTCGAGGAATACTTCCGCCGCTTCGGCAAAGACGCAGTTGTAATCAAGCCCTATTCGCTCAAGTCGAAGCTTCGCGACTACTACTCTTCCGCCCTGGATGCTTATAAATCAAGGAAGGTGTCGTTCTAGGTCCCGAGCGGACTTCCGCAGACATATAAGCGAGCAACGCCTCTCTCGAGCGGACTTCCGCACAAGCGTAGCGCGGAGGACTGTAGCGAGAGGAGGCGTTGCGACCTTGGCACCCCCAACAGGAATCGAACCCGTACCAGCAGTACCGGAAACTGCTGTTCTATCCATTAAACTATGGAGGCAATTACATGCACGATTATAACACAACCCGTATGACATGATTACAGCATAATAAAAGACTGCCGCCGAAGCGACAGTCTTCATAACAATCAATTACAACTTTAAACTTACTTCTTCTCTGCTGCAGACTTGGCAGACTCGGCAGTCTCTGCGGGCGCCTCAGCGGCGGCCTCATCGCTTGAATGATCAAACTTAGCCTTCTGCTCGGCGAGCTCGGCAGCTCTCTTAGCCTCCTGAGCAGCCTGCTCTGCAGCAGCCTTAGCCTCTTCCTCAAGCTTACGAACAGCCGCCATGGCCTCTTCGTACTTCTTGGCTGCAGCTTCAGCCTTCTCTCTTGCCAAAGCGGCAGCGGCCTTCGCTTCTTCCTCAGCCTTCTCGGCGGCGATCCTGTCGTCTTCCTCAGACTTCTTCTTATTAGCAAGCTCGTAAGCTTCCTGTGCCTTCTTCGTTGCTATCTTAAGCTCCTCGACCTTAGCGGCCGTGCTCTTGGCAAGCTCCTCGGCGTGAGTTGCAGAATTCTTAGCCTCCTGCTCGAATTCCTCGGCAGCCTTACGGGCCTTCTCTTCAGCCTTAACGACTGCAAGCTTGGCATCCTGCTCAGTCTTCTTCTGTGAAGCGAGCTTCATAGCATCAGCGGCCTTGGCGGTAGCTTCTTCAGCCAGCTTCTGTGCCTGGTTGGCAGCTGCCTGAGCTTCCTCTGCAGCGCTCAATGCTGCGGCATACTCCGTCTCCGCTACCTTAGCAGCCTTAGATGCCGCCTCCTCAGTCTTCAGCGCAGCCTCGCGAACCTCGCCGGATTTCTTAACTGCAAGTCTTGCTTCCTCTGCCTTAGTGGCGGCATTCTCAGCTTCCTTGATTGCATTATCCTCACGGCTCTTAGCCTGATCGAACTCAAGCTTCGCCTTCTCTGCTGCGATAGTAGCCGCTGACTTATTGGCACTGCTGAAGGTCTTAACCGAGGACTCGGAATTACCGGCAACGCTCTTACCTGTAGTTGCAACCTTACGCTCAGCCTCTGCAGCCTTCTGCTGTGCCACTACCTGAGCATGATTGATCGATGCCGACGGAGGACGTCTGATAGGAGCCTTGAGGCCTACGGGAGGCTTCTGCTCATCCTCCTTCTTATCCTCGTCCTTCTTGTTATTATTCTCGGAAGCCTTACGCGATTCCTCCATGGCCTTACGAGCTTCGATCTGCGCCTTCGCAGCGGCTGCACGCTCTCTGGCGTACTGTGCTGCAGGAGACTCGACGGCTGCTACATTACGGCCCTTGGAAGGCTTGGCTGTTCCGGGTCTCGTTCCCGATACCTCTCCCGACATCGACAGTTCAACTGCGGGAGTGTTTCTCTCGTCTGTCTTGCCCTTAAGAACGTCAAATATTCCACCCATCGCTACCACCCCTTGGAATACTACAAAAATAAAATCTTACTGATAATATATTATACTTTGTAAACAAATTATTTCAAGTATGTTTCCAAATTATAGACAGGTTGACAATATCAGAGATCGTAATACATCTGATACTCCATCGGAGTAGGCATTGCTACGTGCTTCTTCAGGTCATCGCGCTTATTCTTGATCCACAGATCGATGAGCTCCGGCGGGAACACTCCTCCCTCAGTCAGGAACGCGTGATCCTTCTCGAGTGCCTTGAGCGCAGAACCCAACGACTTCGGCAGACCCTTTATCTTCTTCTTGTCCTCGTCAGACAGCTCGAAAAGATTAAAGTCATAAGGTCCGTTCCCCTCCGCTACGGGATCGATCTTATTCTTGACGCCGTCGAGACCCGCCATAAGGATCGCGGCATAGCAATAATAAGGATTACATGTGGCATCAGGATTTCTGAGCTCGAAGCGCTTCTTGTCGGGAGTCTTGGCATAAGCCGGGATACGGATAACAGAGGATCTGTTGGCCGTCGCGAAGCCTATGGTAACCGGAGCCTCGAAGCCCGGAAGCAGTCTCTTATAGGAATTGGTGGAAGGATTCGAGAATGCGCAGATAGCGCTTATGTGACGAAGGATTCCGCCTATAAAGTACATTGCGGTCTGGGACAGACCTGAATAGCCGTTCTCATCGTAGAATACAGGCTTTCCGTCCTTGAACATAAGCATGTGAACGTGCATGCCCGAGCCTGCCTCGCCGTAGATAGGCTTAGGCATAAAGGTCGCTGTCTTGCCCTCGATGGCTGCCTGGTTCTTGATGATGTACTTAGTGAGCATGGTCTTATCGGCCATGGAGGTCATCGTATCGAACTCGACCTCGATCTCCATCTGACCGGGGCCTCCGACCTCGTGATGGTGATAGCGGACCTCGATGCCCTGCTTCTCCATCTCCATAGTTACGCGGGATCTGTAGTCGTACTGGATATCCTGAGGAGGAGCGATATGATAGCCGCCCTGGTGAGGTGTCTGATAACCGTTGCCTCCGAACTCGATATTGCCGGAATTCCAGAAGGCCTCCTCACCGTCGATGGAGAAGCCGGAGCTCTGGGGTCTGTTATCGAATCTCGCCTCATCGAAGATATAGAATTCGAACTCGGGTCCGAGCAGGAAGGTATCCGCGACACCGGTCTCCTTCATATATTCCTCAGCGCGCTTGCTGACGTTTCTCGGCTCCTGATTAAAGGGTGTATTCTCGTTCTTGCCGATGACTCTGACATCACCGATCATGGAGAGAGTCTTGATCTCCGAGAAAGGATCGATTTGTGCACTCGACAGATCGGGAATGAATACCATATCACTCTTCTCTACCGGTGCGAAGCCGTAGTTGCTTCCGTCAAATCCGATGCCGGCTGTCATGGTGCTCTCATCGAAGCGCTCCACCGGAATAGTCAGGTGATGCCATCTTCCGTTGATGTCGATCATTCTGAAATCGATCATCTTGATGTCGTTCTTGGCGACAAACTTCTTTACATCTTCGACAGTCTTTAACATATTGGTCCCCCTTGTAAATGAATTACAATTCAATCATATCATTGCTTTTTATCTATGAGAATATTAAGTATGTCGATCGCATCCGAAGCTGTACGCGCCTTGTTCTTGTCTTTGGGCTTATAGTGAAGATAGGGCTTGCCCTGCGCGCAGAAAAGTATTCTCCCCTGATACTCGGGTATTCCCAGAAGAAGGCTCACGGTCTCGAAGTCTGCCTTACGGTCCGAGGCGAAATAAAGAAGCACTCCCGTATCGCGTAAGCACACCTTTTCGAAGCCGGCCTTGCCTGCCAGAGCCTTAATGAGAGCGACACGGCACAGGAATTCCACCTCCCTCGGCGGCTGACCGTACCTGTCGGTGAGCTCATCTATAAGATCGTTCATATCCTTCTGTGTTGAGATAGCACCGATTCTTCTGTAAGCAGCCATGCGCGACGCCTCGTCCTCGATGTAGGAAGGTGGGATATAAGAGTCGAAGTCGATCTCCACATTGACCTCCAGGGGCAATCTGAACTCCGTATCTCCGGTCTCGTTAAGATGCTTGATCTCCTCGTCCAGCATCCTGCAGTAAAGTTCGTAACCTACCACATCCATGTGGCCGTGCTGTTCTGCTCCCAGAAGATTGCCCGCACCTCGTACTTCCAGATCACGAAGGGCGATCTTCACACCCGAACCCAGCTCGGTAAATTCACGGATGGCCATGAGACGCTTACGGGCATCGGAATTCATCTCCCTGTCGGGGCGATAGGTGATATACGCATAGGCCTGCCGGTCCGACCTTCCCACACGACCCTTGATCTGATAAAGCTGCGACAGACCGAATCTCTCGGCGTCCTCCACGATCATGGTGTTGACGTTCGGCATATCCACGCCCGACTCGATAATAGTGGTGCATACCAGGATATCCGCCTCGCCCTTGATAAAGGACTCGACTATCTTCTCCATCTGATTCTCGCTCATCTTGCCGTGAGCGTAGACCACCCTCACATCCGGCATAAGCTCTTTAAGATGAGCGGCCTTTGTATCTATATCAGCAGTGCGGTTATAAAGCCAGAATATCTGACCGCCCCTGGATATCTCTCGAAGGCAAGCCTGCACACATATCTCCTCGTCGTACTCCATTACGTAGGTCTGAACCGGACGGCGGTTAAGAGGAGCCTCCGACAGCATGGATATATCTCTTATACCCGACATGGACATATGAAGCGTTCTGGGGATAGGCGTCGCAGTTAGTGTCAGCACATCGATGTTGGACCTCATGGCCTTGATCTTCTCCTTGTGATTGACACCGAAGCGCTGCTCCTCATCAACCACCAGAAGTCCCAGCTTACTTGGTACAACGTCATCTGACAGGATGCGGTGTGTTCCTATGACAACGTCCGCTTTGCCTTCTTTAATATCCTGAAGATTCTGCTTCATCACGGCAGTCGGAACGAACCTCGACAGCAGCACGACCTTGATAGGAAAGCCTCCCAGACGCTCCTTCAGATTATCGTAATGCTGCTGTGCAAGAAGAGTCGTAGGAGCGATCATGAAGGCCTGTCTTCCGTTCATCACACACTTGAATATAGCTCTGAAGGCTACCTCTGTCTTACCGAAGCCGACGTCGCCGCACAGCAGTCTGTCCATCGGGATCGGCGACTCCATATCCTTCTTGATATCTCGTATGGCATCGATCTGATCCGCCGTCTCCTCATATGGGAAGTTCTCCTCGAACTCCTTCTGATATGTATCATCGGGAGCGCAGGTGAAGCCCTTGTTGGCGCGTCTTACCGCGTACAGCTTTACAAGGTCGAAGGCAAGCTTCTTGACCGAGGTCCTCGCCCTCTCTACATTCTTCTTCCACTCCTGAGAATCAAGAGACGACAGCTTCGGAGTCTTGCCTCCGGGGCCAACGTACTTAGACAGCTTATCGATCTTATCGACGGGAAGATAAATAACCGCATTCTTGGCGTAGTTGATCTTAAGATAATCCTGCGAGGACTTGCCCATCTTAAGATTAACGATGCCCTCATAAAGACCGATACCGTGAACATCATGAACTACATAATCCCCGGGTGCCACGTCTCCGAAGAAGGTGATCCTGGCACCGCCACTCTTGGTATTACGGACCTGCTTTTTCTCGCTGCCGAATATCTCCTGCTCGCCTATTAAAGTCAACCCGGCTGCCGGGTATTCGAAGCCTGCGGGAAGCGGGCTCGCGATAACCTCTATATCTATCCCGCCCGACAGCATCCTGTTCCTGAAGGAATCGACTCTCGATGCTCCGGTAAGCATGAACACTATCCGGGATGAGGACCTGCCTCCTCCGTTACGGATATAGTTAATAAGCGCTTCGTCCCGCCCTACCCAGTTCTCGCCGGATAATCCGGGGCAGTCTATCGTATCTCCTCCTGGAAGTCCGCTCATTGACGACTTAAGACACGCCAGCGTCACTGCGCCTCCGAAGGAATCCAGAGCCTTCATGGCATCGGGGGCCTTGAATATCGACTCGAAGGAACAGGACGGCGCCTGTCCCAATTCATACGCGCTCTTGATCCTGGCCGCGAAGTCCGCGGTATATCCGTCCATTCGACTTCGCCCTTCCGAGAATTCATCCACAAAGAGCATCATTCGGCTTCTGTTAAGATAATCCAAGATACTCGAAGGAGTCTTATTGATCACGCCTATCCATCTTCCCAGAGAGGATATTCTCATGCCCTGTCTGACGGCATTCGAATCCGCTTCAGAGTATCGCTCGAGAAGCTCGCCCACAGTCCTTCTTGAGGTGGCATTCATCTTATTGATATCAGGGGCCGCGGCGTGGATCATCTCATCTGCGGTCTGCCCTCTCTCGGTCTCACTGAAGGTATAAAGGTATGCCGGACACATCACCGCATGTTTCATACCCTCGATGGATCTTTGATCATCGGGATTAAAGGTCTTAAGCTGATCTATCTCGTCATCGAAGAAGCTGATTCTTATGGGCTTCTCCATATCAGGCGGGAATACGTCTATGACATCTCCTCTGGCAGAGAACTCTCCCTGCTGTGACACCATGCCGACCCTCTCGTAGCCTCTCTGCTGAAGGTCCGACGTGAGCTTAACGGGATCATAGCTTTTACCGAGATCAAGCTTAATGAACTTCCTCTTAAAGCCCTCAGGGGACGGCATCTTGTTAAGAAGCGCCGGCGCACATATTATCGCAGCATCGAAGTCACCTTTGATAAGCTTTGCCGCTACTCCCGTCCTCTCACTCTCGTGTTCGTGCGATGATGCGACTGCCGACACGAGTGACAGCTCCGCCGGCTTAAGTATGGGAATATTCGGGCCCGTGAAGGGCGCGAGACTGCCGATCAGGTTCCTCGCTCTGGTGTAGTCAGAGACAATGACTATAGGCTTCTTATCGCACCGATATGAAGCAGCTGCAATGACGTACCCCTTCTGTTGCTCACAAAGTCCCGTAATATTTACGGGACCTCCTAGGCGCTGCGACTTATCAAGGGACGCTGTCAGCTTGCTGTCCTTCTCTATAAGCGAGAGAAGCTCTTTAATTTGTTTTGCCATTAACAATATCCTCGGCGGCCTTACATGCCTCCGTAAATGTATCGTACACGATCTGCCTCTGGTCCTTCGGGATCTCCGACAGCACGAAGCTTATAAGATCCGTCGTCTCCGGCACGGGCCCGGTCCCTATCCTGACCCGGGGAAACTCCTGCGTCCCCAGATGCGCTATCACGGACTTCATCCCGTTATGCGTCCCCGCACTGCCCTTGGCTCTCACGCGGATGGTACCCACGGAGATGTCGATGTCGTCGTAAATTATTATCACGTGAGATGGGTCTATCTTGTAATACTTCGCGAAAGGCCCCACTGCTTCACCCGAGTTATTCATAAAAGTCTGAGGCTTCATAAGAAACACGTCGTGTCCGCCGATCTTCCCCTTGCCGAAGAGCGCATGGAACTGTGTCCTGTCCACGCGCATACCGCACCTCTCGGCCAGCATATCGATGGCCAGGAAGCCGCAGTTATGCCAGGTATAGGCGTACTTGTTTCCGGGGTTGCCGAGACCGGCTATAAGCCACGCATCAGACATTTAAGGATCATACCTCCGAGCGACGGTTATCTAGCTTGATGTAATTAGCACCGCGAAGACGATTCTTCTTAGCTACCCAGTCTCCCTTATTCTCCTGCTGAGATCTGGCAATTCCGAGACCTAAGGCAGGAACATCCTTGGTGATGGTAGAGCCTGCGGCTACATAAGAGTCATGTCCCAAGACAACGGATGCCAGGATATTGGAATTACCGCCGATGAACACGTTATCCTCGATGGTACAACCAACCTTATCGACACCGTCGTAGTTACAGGTTACGGTTCCGCAGCCGAAGTTAACATTCTTTCCTACCTTCGAGTCGCCGATGTAAGTCAGGTGTCTTGCTCTTGTATATTCGTCAATCTCCGATCCCTTGATCTCAACATACGCACCGATGGTAACGTGATCCTTGATTGATGTTCCGGGTCTTATGTGAGAGAAAGGTCCTATTCTGCAATCGGCACCGATTATGGACTGCGTGGCGATAGAGGAATCGATCGTGGTTCCGTTACCTACCTGAACGCCGTCAAGTCTCGTGTTCTCACCGATGATACAGTCCTCACCGATTATCGTGTTGCCCATGAGTCTAGTGCCCGGAAGGATGATGGTATCTCTTCCGATCTCTACTGCGGAGTGGATCCAGGTGGAGTCCTCGTCGACGATCTCGACACCGTTCATCATGTGCTTACGAAGTATTCTCTTGTTCATGATCTTAGATGCCTGCATGAGCTGGTATCTGTCGTTAACGCCCAGAGTATCCTCGAAGGCGCATACAACCGAGCCTACAGTTCCGCCGTCTCTTATGAGAATGTCTATGGTGTCGGTAAGGTAGTACTCCTTCTGTGCATTCTGAGCCGAGAGTCTTCCGAGAGCCGACAGAAGAAGTGAGGTCTTGAACAGATACATGGAGGAATTGATCTCTCTGATCTTAAGCTCCTCCTCATTACAGTCTCTGTGCTCTACGATACGAAGGACATTGCCGTCCTCGTCTCTTACTACTCTTCCGTAGCCTGTGGGGTCATCTGCTCTGGCGGTGATCACAACAGCCGCGAAGTCGCTCTCCTGCATCTTGGAAACGGCTTTAGCGATAGTGGTGGCACTTACCATGGGAGAGTCTCCGGGAAGAACGATAACGTAACCTCCTCTTCCCTCTAAGAAAGGCTCTGCCTGCATGACCGCATGTCCGGTACCGAGGCGCTGCTCCTGGAACACATAAGCGACACCCTCTCCCAGAACATCTCTTATCTCTTCCTGCTTGTCGCCGACGATGTAGACCTGCTCATCACAGCCCGCCTCGCAAAGCGCATCGTATACCCACTTGACGATCGGCTTACCTGCGACCTGGTGAACCACCTTCGAGTGAGCGGACTTCATCCTCTTGCCATCGCCTGCTGCCATTACTACTGCACATATTTCCATAAGTTCAATCTCGATTCGTTAGATCTAGTCGACTAATTATAGCAAACATTGAAATGGTTGTTAGTGTATAATAGGGAAAAATCGAGTGGGGGATTTATAATGATTGCTATATTACTGGCCGCCGGCTACGCTACCAGATTATATCCGTTAACAAAGCACATGCCGAAGTCTCTTCTGCCTCTGGGGAAGCGGCTTATCATCGATTACATCATGGATTCGGTTGACGCGATCCCAGGAGTTACCAAGGTCGCATTGATCACCAACTCGAAGTTCTATCCGCACTTCAGCAAGTGGGCGGATGATCAGGATCGCGAAGGTAAGGCTCCTATCGTCGTTCTTGACGACGGAACCTCCGATGATACGAATAAGAGAGGTGCCATAGGAGACATCATCTATACGATCGACACCCTCGGCATTGACGACGACGTCTGCATACTGGCAGGCGATAATATCTTCACCTACAGCATTACGAATATGTACGATTATTTTCGGAAGAAGAATGCACCTACTCTGATCGCCATTAACGTACCGGAGGTGGAGCAGAGAAGAAAGCTTGCCGTAGCAGTTATCGACGAGGATGGCAGAGTCACGGATATGGCAGAGAAGCCTCAGGACCCCAAGAGCGAATGGGGGATCTACGCGACCTATTTCTACGGCAAGGATATACTCCCGCTGTTCAAGGAATATATCGCTGAGGGTAACTCTCCCGATGCTCCCGGCAACTTCCCGTCATGGCTTTATAAGAAGATGCCGGTGTATGCCTTCAAGGGTGACGGCTCATGCATAGATATAGGTACTCTCGAGAACTACGAGAAGACCTGTAAGGAATATGAAGAGTAATCGTTTCTTCAAGCTAAGCTGTATAATGATCGCAGGTATGATGTTCCTTCTGGGAACATCGTCCTGCTCTTTTAATTCTGCGGAGAATGAGGGGACATCTGAGTCCGTTATCGAGAGTACTGTTGCTCCCACCTTCACACCGACTCCCACCCCCTCACCTACGCCGACACCTTCTCCCACACCTACACCGTCTCCGGTACCGACTCCCGTTCCTCAGTATGTGGAGCCTCAGTTCGAGGAGACCTGGTATAACGGCTTTGTGGACGCCAGATCAGTCCGCGCTCAGATCGTTGATGATCCCACGGATATTACTGTCCTTGTGAATAAGTATTACGCATTGCCTTCAGACTATGTTCCGCCGGATCTTGTGGATGCTCCTCACTCTATGAATCAGCAGATCAGAGCCGAGGCCTGCGATGCATGGATCGCCATGTATGATGCATGTCTTGAGGCGACGGGACAGGGGCTTTTCCTGGTGTCGGGCTACAGAGATTATAATCTGCAGCAGTATCTGTTCGACAGATCGACTAACCTTCGCGGAATCACCTTCTCCGTGCGTAAGAATGCGGTGCCGGGAAGGTCGGAGCACCAGCTCGGGCTGGCTCTTGATATCACCCCTGAAGGCGTGTATGAGATCCTGGATGAGTTCGGCGAGACGACGACCGGAATGTGGGTCAATGAGCATTGCTATGAATATGGCTTCGTGAGACGTTTCCAGCAGCAGTACATCTATGAGACAGGCTACGATATCGAAGCCTGGCACTACCGCTACGTAGGAGTCGAGCTCGCGACATATCTTTATGAGAATGATATGTCGTTAGAGGCATATTACGGCAGACTGCAGGTGCTGCCCTGGGATGAGTAGAACTCATGAATTTGTTCGCTCGAGTCCTCCGCGCTGCGCTTGTGCGGAGGTCGCTTCACAAATGTCATGCGTTCTATAATAGCAGGGCTAACTCTCTTGCTTAGATCTTCGGCTGAGGTTATAATCCATTAAGAATCCAAGGCGGGGTGTAAGTCCCCACCGGCGGTGTTCCTTCTCGTAATAGCAGTAAGGTAAGCCCGCAACTCCCGTTAAATCTTATGACGGGACTGACGCGATGAGACTTCGCGGCCGACGGTTAAAGTCCGGATGGAAGGAGTTGTTTTTTATGTCCGATTTATCCAAAGATTCTGTTAAGTCAAACCGCGTCACCATTCGTAAGATTGCCATAACCGCTATCTTTACAGCAATGGCAGTTGTACTCATGTATCTTGAGATTCCGCTTCCGTTTATGCCGGTCTTCCTGAAGTTCGATTTCTCGGAGATACCGGTGCTGATCGGTTCATTCTCATTAGGCCCCGTATACGGAGTTATGATAGAGCTTCTTAAGAATATTCTTCATCTTCCCAACACACAGACTATGGGAATAGGAGAACTTTCCAATTTCATCACAGGCAGCATTTACGTTCTTACGGCCGGATTCTTCTATGAGAAGCACAGGACCAGAAAAGGCGCCGTCAAATCCATGCTCCTTGCAACAGCTGCATTGGCAGTATTCGCGGTCCCCTTCAATTACTTCTTTACCCTGCCTATTTACGATAAGATGATCGTACCGATGGATGCAATCATAGGTATGACAAATGCAGTTAATTCTCTTGTGCATAATAAGGTCGACCTCATCCTCTGGGCATTCCTGCCATTCAATCTCTTCAAAGGACTGATAGTGAGCTTCATCACATTCTGGATCTATAAGCCGATCTCCAAGCTGATCAATTCCACCTACAAGAAGACGAGGTAATGATTCTAAGTTAACCCGGTAATGGTCCTTTTGTGTGTTCCGAAAGTATAAAAGGACACACCTGAGGACCATATACCCCCTTTATGGTCTTTTACTGTGTCCCTTTTCGATAGGAGGACACATCAAAGGACCCGGAATTAACATCAACCGGCAGAATGCAATTCGATCCGCTGGCCGACCAGGTCGGAATTGACTGTGGAATCGGAATACAGGTCGACAAGAGCAGTAGTCTCATCAAGCGACCCGTCGTCCGGCATAAATACCTGGATGTAGTATTCGCGGGTGTTATCCGTATAGATATAGACCATGAAGTAGTCGTCGATCTTGTCAGCGATCTTGGGTATCTCGTCGGACCACAGATCGTTAAGAAGCTCTGTCATAGTATCGTCGTTGATGTTGTTATAAGTGATCTGAAAGCCGTTTATACGGTATTCGGTACTTACATAAAGAGACTCAAAGCTGTCGCCGTCCTCATATCCTTCGAAGTCAATAGATTCGATATTGTAATAGATATGGGGAGTGTATACGTCAGGGATGTCGTATTCATCTGCCACATAATCGGAGAGCCCGTCAAGAAAATCGTCGTTGAAGCCTATGAACTGAGATATCAGCCCGTCTATCGCCACATTCCCGTCGTCCCCCAGAGACACAGTAAAGCTTCGGTTGCCGGGAAGAACTGTGGTATACACATCAAAGACATTACCGTCATATTCATCTACCTGAATATCGGTTATCTGATCCTCGCTCATATTATATTTATCCTCGAGATAATCGATGATGTCATCCCGGCTGTCCTCAAGAAGCTTATTCTCTTTGATCCTGTACGAGAGGCAGCTGATCAGGATCGCTGCGATGATCAATGCAGGAATTGAGGCAGCAAATATCTTAAGAACAAGACTTCTTTTCCTGATGTAGAGAAGACCGAACAACAGCTGATAGAGCATGCATACGGGATACACCGGGAAAATGCAGAGCCATATAAATGCATTAGACACTGCCTCCCATCCGTAGACATAGGGGCCTCCGAAGAGCCCGGCCTGCATACCGTCTATTGCATAGTTTATAAGCAAAAGAAAAGGCATGTAACTGACAAAGAATACAACGGTTCCGATTATTCCGAACACAAGACCTGTGACAGACCTCTTATCGTTCTTTCCCATGATTATCTCCCTTATTTTGCTTTGATTATCAAAGCAACTCTCTTGCGCACATATTAGCATTGCAGAAGTACCATATCAATATGTTTTGAGGCGGAAATAAACCATCTTCTATCCATCACACCTGTGCTGTTTATGGCCACACGGGAGAAATAGTTTGACTGTCAAAGTAATTTTGCTATACTGACGATAAATCAACATATTTTTACACTTCGTATCTGGAGGTAAGTCAATATGTCATTTATAGCATTTTTATTGTTCGTGTACTCCGTGGCAATTACCATCGCGTTGATTATCACGAGCAAAAACCGGAACACTCTCTACAACAAGACGTTATACCTTGAGAAGAAGCTAAAGGAGCTCGAGAAGGAGAAGCTTCAATCGCAGGAGCCGGAGGCACCTCAGCAACTGGAGGCGCCGCAGCAGCCCTCTCAGGTTCAGCAACCCGTTTATGCGCAGGCCCCCGTTCAGACACAGGCATCAAATCCGGGATACTATTCCCCTGCCCCTTCTTATGCCAAATCTGACACCACGCTTCCCACATATACAAAGGTAGCTCCCGCTTCTAAGAAATCTCAAGGCCTCGGCGCAGTAGGCGTCTCCTTCGCAGTGGGCGTTCTTCTTATGGTCATAGCAGCTGCAGTATTTATCTCCGCGACCTGGCAGACGATGCCCGCCGGCGGGAAGTGCGTCGTACTGGCTATAGTAGTTGCCGTAGTCTACGGACTGTGCGCCTTCAGCAGAAAGAAGCTCAAGCTTAACAAGACCTCTTCGGTCCTTTATATGCTTGGAAGTCTCATCACTCCCCTTGCCATTGCAGTCGGCTTCCTCGCCTTTGATTCTCAAGAGACCTCTATCATGCTCGCCTGCTGCGGACTTTCTCTGGGCATCACCGGCTACCTCGGATACAGGATATTCAGATCGACCTATCAGGTAGGCATAAGCTACTTCGGCTTCGTGTGGATGGAGCTGTTCCTGTGCATGGAGGCAATAGGAAGCTTCGAGGGCTTCGTCTTTGGCATCTGCTTCGCGGCTCTTGTATCGGGTCTCATTCATTTCCTTAAGCCTGAGCTTAAATTCTTCGGGATCTTTGCCGAGGTCACAGCCTACTGCGCGGTAATAGGATTACTCATGTCGGCGGCCATTAAGCCCCGTCTGATGGCTTGGTCTATCATCTCACAGGTCATTTACTTTGCCTCGCTTATTCTTCTCACCAAGAGGAGAAAATTCGTAAGATACTTATCCGCTCTGGCACCCCTTTACACATTGATAGTCCTCTGGGCAGCAGATTACGTCTCCGACAGAAGCGTCTACGCGATCATCTACATTTGTTTGGCAGCCGGCCTTCTTGCCCTGTACAAGTATCTCAAGCATGACAACCCCGTCAGCAACGCCGTCATAAGTATCGGCATGGGACTTGTGTCTTACATCGTCGCCATGGGAGGGGAGACCAAGGACTTCTGTTACTACGTGGGACTCATCGCTCCGGTACTAAGCTTCATCGCGGTAATTCTTATGAGCAGGAGCAAGCTCGAAAAGCCATTCTACTACTACCTCATCGCACTTGGACTTCTCATCTTAGGCGAGGAGCTGTTCGCGAGTGTTGTTCCTGTTTATGTGTTCCTCGGAATCACGGCAGCAGCAATGTTAATACCATTTAAGTTCAAGAATATTCATATAACTATCGCGTCTTCGGCGGCATTTATCATAAGTCTGATTACAGCTTTGATAGAGGAAGAAGACTTCTATGTTTACACAATAATCACGGCAGTGATTATAACTGCTCTGTACGGCGCCGTCGTATTCATAGGCAGGATGAAGGATTCCGATAAGAAAGCATACACCGCGGCAAGATTCACTTCACTTGCTATGCTTATAGTTACGAATCTGAGTCTCATGGTCTACGTACTTGACAGGGGCGGAGCGTCCTTGGTAGCGATAATCGTAATCGACATCATAATGGCAGCCATCACTCTCTTTGACAGGGACAACTACTTCAGCCTGCTCCCCTGTGGCACCTTCATGATCTCTGTCCTTTATCAGCTTCTTAATAATACCGACGTCAACACTACCTTAGTAGGCGCCATCTTCATAGTAGCGTTCGTAGCTATAGGAAGGCTGTTCTTCTGCGAGCGGATCATCAGAAAGAACAGGATCGATTATCTGACCTTCCTTGCAGGATTAATATGTTTTATCACCGGAGACGGGAAGCTGTTCCAGATAATTCTTCTTCTGACACTCTACACAATGACGTTTATAGGAAGGTTCAGTGATGCCGATTCCGTCGAGGAGAAGGTTAAGTCTCAGCTTAGAGTGATTCTCTCGACGGCGTTGGGGCTTCTCGCCATAAGCTTCACGGTAGTTGACTTCGAATATTCAAGTGTCTGCGACTTCGAGATCAGGATGCTGTTCCTACTTATCGCTGCATTTGTTATCTATATGGTGATCAGGCCCGGAGCGGCGGCAAGGTGGATATGGTTCTCTACAGTCGCCTTCGCAATAGAATGTGAAGCGATACGCGCCATGTCGAATGGGTATCTTCTCGCCCTCACTTTGGTATCTGTATGCGTCTGCGGTATCTTCATCTATTCATTCATAGCAAAGAGGAGAAGCTGGTTTATCCTGTCTATTACTAATATTGGTCTCATCGGCATTATGTTTGCCATTACCTTCTGGGACAGCAAGCTCTGGTGGATATATCTTCTCGTCTTAGGCGCCATACTTATCGGCACGGCTTCACTTAACGAATACAGAAGACGCCGCGCTATCGAGGAAGGACTTCAGGATAAGAAGATCAGGCTTTTCGACTCGTGGAAGTGGTGACAAACTCCTACCAACTTACTCCTCCGCCTTGGAGAATTGGGTCTCATAAAGCTCCTGATACACTCCGCCGGCGCTAACCAATTCCTTATGTGAACCGCGTTCGACTATCTGGCCGTCCTTGACAACAAGGATCTCATCGGCGGCCAGGATAGTTGACAATCTGTGAGCGATCAGGATACTTGTACGCGATTTGATGATCGGGTCGATGGCCTCCTGGATCTTACTTTCCGAGATCGAGTCGAGAGCCGATGTCGCCTCGTCAAAGATAAAGATCGTGGGATCCTTAAGGAGCAGGCGCGCGATAGATATCCTCTGCTTCTCCCCGCCGGACAGCTTAAGGCCACGATTGCCGACGACAGTATCGAGTCCGTCCTCCTGCGAAGAGATAAAGTCATATATATTAGCCTTCTTACAGGCCTCGATCATCTCAGCCTCAGTGGCGTCATCCTTAGCATATAGTAAGTTATCGCGGATCGTCCCGTTAAAAAGATATGTCTCCTGGGAGACGACTCCGATCTGAGCACGAAGCGACTCGAGATCTATATCCCGCACATCAACCCCATCGAAGGTAACCGAGCCTGACTTAACATCATAAAGACGCGGAATCAGATTAATTATCGTGCTCTTGCCGGACCCTGAAGGCCCTACTATGGCGATGCTTCGTCCGGCTCTAAGAGAGAAGGATATATCCTTCAGGATCATTCGATCCTCCTCGTAAGCGAAGTAAACATTTTTAAATTCTACGTCACCCACGGGTGCCTGAAGCTTGATCGCACCCTCTTTACTTTGTATCTCCACGGGCATATCAAGGTAGTCGAATATCCTCGAGAACAAAGCCATAGACCTCATCCAGTCTACCTGGATATTAAGCAGAGAATTTACCGGCATATACATACGCCCGAGAAGCGCCACCATTACGCTGATATCTCCGACAGTCAACTCGCTGTCATACCTCATCATGAGTACGCCGCCCACAAGATAGATCAGCATAGGACCGATGCTCGTGAAGGTCGTAAGGACCACCCTGAACCACCGTCCGGCCATGCTCTCCTTAATATTAAGTCTGATCATCTTACGGTTGACTTTACGATAACGGTGATATTCCTTATCTTCTCTTCCGAACAGCTTCACCAGAAGCTGCCCGCTGACGGATAAGGTCTCGTTAAGTATCCCGTTGATCTCATCGTTATATGCCTGCGATTCCTGAGTAAGAGACCACCTCTTCTTACCTGCCTGACGGGTTGGGATGGTAAACAAGGGCACAATGATTATTCCGATGGTCGCCAGTATCCAGTTACGATGATACATCGCCACCAGCGCCACCACGAGAGTCAGCGAATTAGACAGTATACTCGAGAAGGTACTTGTAATGACCCGCTCCACTCCGTCAATATCGCTGGTCATGCGGGTGATGATATCACCCTGATTATTGGATGTAAAAAACCTCTGTGACATCCGCTGCAGATGCTTAAACATCTGGTTCCTCATATCGTAGGTAATATGCTGAGCGATCCATGTATTAATGTAGCTTTCCGCCACTCCGATAAGACTCGCACCCAGCGTGGTTGCAAGAGACAATACAATATAGAACACCAACGCCCGCATATCCTGCTTAAGAAGGCCGTCATCAATTATCTTACCCGTCAGGATAGAGGGCATCATGTTAAGAACTGACGATATCGCTATGCATATCAACACCAGGACCAGTTGCTTCCAGTAGGGTCCCAGGTAAGCAAATACTCTCTTAAGAAGCTCAGGAGTGACCTTAGGCTGATTGGCCTTCTCCTCTTCTGTCATAAAGCCTCTTGTGAACGGTCCTCCGTGAGGGCCTCCCGGTCCGCCTCCTGCCATATCAGTTACCTCCTTCCGAAGCCTCTGCGATCTGTCCCGGTTCAGTCTGCACAGGAGCAATATCGGATGGGACAGTATCCACAGGCGTAATCTCCTCAGGGACTATATCAGTAGCCGCCGTCTCGACGATCTCCGTAGAAACCGGCTCCGTCTCCGGCGAAGAAGAGGAAGCAGAAACAGATGTCCCCTCCGGCTGCGCTTCATCATATACCCTCACTGGCTCTCTCGCGATTACCTCAGCCGTCAGATCTCCGTTAGGATCTCCGAACAGATATCTGTAGAAATTCGACGACAGTACCCCACGACAGAAATTGATCCGGTTGGAAACTATCGCACGCACCGCCTCTACATAGCCCTCGGGAATCTCCACGGAAGGATCAGAAGGCGTGAACTGCGCCCTGGAGCTTATATATGTTCCCAGGTCAGTCTTCCAGTCGTAGCTCGCATTAAACATAAGCGGCATCGCATCCGAGAGTACATCGCGCCCGGGCAGCAGACGCGAATCATATTCGATTCCGAACAGATTAAGAAGAGTCGGCAGCATATCAAGAGATGACGTAGGCGTATCGATAACGATCGGATCCTCGTCCTCGAGACACCCGCACCACAGAATAAGACGGTTGTGATCGCGCTCCACAGTATTTGTTACCTCATATCCGTACAGCTCCGACAGATAGTGCATATACCCCGCACTGGAGTCCCGGTCAAGACCGTAAGGATAGTGGTCGGCGCAGATAGCAATTACGGTATCATTCATTATCCCCGCCGTCTCCAGCTCATCCAGAAGATATTCCAAAGCTCGATCCAGCTCTATCTGACATGCGATATAAGCCCTCACGGTATCCGAGTACATTCCCTCTATCGACGCCGTCTCGTCCCAGTGCAGTCTGCTCATGGCATTGGCACCGCGACTGTAGTTCGAGTGTCCGCTCACCGACATATAGTAGATGCAGAACGGCTGCTGATCGATATATCCCGGCACCGTAGCCTCCATAAGCTGTAAGTCGCTCTCCGGCCACACAGGATCGATGTAGCTCTCAAGTCCGTTGCCCCATCCGGTAAACCCCTCCGAGAACCCCAGCAGATTATGAGTCACGTTACGTGTATAGAACTGGTAATCGTTGTTGTGGAAGGCTGCCCCGTAATACCCCAGTGCGTTGAGCCTCTGGGACATGGTAAGGTACGTGTTCCCTCTGGTAGTCATGTGATAGAAGGACACCCCTCCGTCCTCAGGCAACAGTCCGAAAACATGTGAGAACTCCCCTCCGATGGTCCCCGCCGTAGCCGGAATATACGAATCTGTGAAGTTGATCCCCCTCGTCGCCAGCCGGTACAGAGTCGGCGTCAGCACAGGATCTATCGCCTCCGCAGTAAACGCCTCCGCCGTTATCATGATCAGGTTTTTCCCTTCGAAAAGCCCGGTATACTCATTGCTCATCGAAGGCTCCAGACTTGCACAGTAAGCAGCCAAGGATGCGATGGTTCCCGTCTCCTCCTCGGCAATAGCTTCAAAGTCTATATCCATCACATGAGGATAGGGAGACGGAGAAGGCGTCGCTGTAGGAGCAGATGTCGCTCCCGGAACTGTTGGGACCGGAGAAGCCGTAGGTGCGGGTGTTGCCGTCGGCAAGGACGTGAGGGGCACCTCCACCGCTTGGAACATAAGCTCATCATCAGATCTCATAAGCCCTCTTATATCAAGAGCCAGCGCCTCCGACAGCCCGAACTTAGATGATGCGGCAGGAAAGTTATATTCTCTGTCGTGCACAGAGGCCAAAGCCTCGTCAGAAGCTATTATTGCCACGTTAACAAAGAACGCCATGGGTATTATAAGTGCCAAAAGACCGACCTTCCAGCGATCCACGGGAGCAGGCTTAAAGTGTCCCGTCACAAGCCTTAAGACAAATATCAAGATCGGCAGTAGGAAAAGCAATATATGTCCGATCCCACTGACACTGAGGATCAGGCCTCTTATAGTAGATGCGAAGCCCGTCAGTGCATCCCCACCTCCGAAGAAGACCGTATGAATATCGTACAGAGTCTTGAACTGCATGTATATAAAGAACTCGATGAGAAAGGGCAAAGCTCCCAATACTCGAACCGCTATCTCCGATACTATCCTCACCTTCCCGCGAAGGACCATCAGGAGCAGGCACACCGGTATTCCGATATAAAGGGAGCTCAGTATTACGCTTGGTAAGGAAGAAGCAAATTCCGATCCGAAGACCGAGAAGCCGAACAGCACCTCATAGTAAAAAAGTATAAGTGCGAACTCAGCCTGCAGCATTCTCTATAATTAGTTTCAAAGCCACATGTGACTCCTGCCATGCGGGGTCAGATATGGGGAAAACATGGATCGCAGACTTGTCCTCCGATGATATGGCATCATAGAACTTAACGGGTATGCCGGACTCCTGAAGATAGTCTCTCATCTTGGCATTTCCCTTACGAAGGAAATCCTTATCTCCGGTTATAAGGCAGGTACGGGGAAGTCCCGTGCGCTTGATAACCTTCTTAAGATCGAAGATATAGTCCGGGATATCTATGTCACCGCCGGATATCCCTGCAGGCTTAACGAAGTAGATAGCGGGAAACTTCCTGATATCACCCTCATAGACTCCGCATATGGATGCCACGGACAGGACCTCCACATCCGACTTTACAAACACACCAAGGTCATGTCTGACACCCTTATCCCTGAGAAGACACGCCAGCATCACCGCCAGATATCCTCCCGCGGAATCACCCACCAGATGGATCCTGTTGACACCCCTGTTCTTCGATATATAGTCGATAGCCATGCACAGATCGTTAAGCATCTCCGACAGGGACTTCTCCGGCATCAGATGATAGTTGACATTTACCACGGGAAGCTGTGAGAAAACCGCCAGATTCATTCCGAAGTTCTTATCGAGCTCCTTCGTTCCATAGACAAAAGCGCCGCCGTGGATCAGGAAGAATACAGTGTCTCCCTGAGTCGTCCCGTTAAGCTTATATATATCGAGCCGGTGTTCGGGAATATCCGGGGTCTCGTAGACTATGTCGCACTCGGCATCGCAGTTACCGGGTAGCACCTCAGACGCCATACGTATGCGGTCATTACGAGTCGCATTCCGTATGAAAGCCTTACGCTCCTTATCCGCGATGAACCTTCCGAGAATCATGTCTTCCGAGCCGTACCTCATTTTATATTATCAAAGACAACCTATTATACTTTAGAATGCCTTATCGTGCTATAATCAGAGGAGTAATTTTTGATACTAATTCCGGACGGAGGTTTTCTATGCACGATTCAAAGATTATAGATCAGCTCTCTGACCTGGTGTCATCCTTTATCTGCTATGCAGGCTCTCATCTTCCCGATGACGTAGATGCAAAGCTCAAGGAGATGGCAAAGGTAGAGACTGAGGGTTTTGCTCCCACGATTTACAAGGCAATGGCAGATAACATGGAGCTGGCTAATGATCTTACACGCCCATCCTGCCAGGATACGGGCATCATCCAGTTCTTCGCTAAGGTCGGAACCAATTTCCCTTATCAGAATGAATTGCCCGAGGCTCTGGAGCAGGCTGTTCTCAAGGCTACCGAGCGCGCACCCTTAAGACACAATGCCGTACAGGTATTTGACGAGGTCAACACAGGCAACAACGTAGGTGTACGTGTACCGTGGATCGACTGGGAGCTTGTACCTGACAGAGATGATATCGAGCTTTATGTTTATATGGCGGGCGGCGGATGCTCCCTCCCGGGTATGGCTAAGGTCCTCATGCCTCTCGAGGGTTATGAGGGAATCGTAAAGATCATTTTCGATCAGATGACATCCTATGGTGTTAATGCTTGTCCCCCTGTGCTTCTCGGTGTAGGTATCGCGGGCTCTGCTGAGGTTGCTGCGAAGCTGTCGAAGAAGGCTCTCTTAAGACCCGTCGGCTCTCATAACGAGAACCCCAAGGCTGCCATGATGGAGGAGGAGCTCGAGAAGGGCTTAAATGAGTTAGGCTTAGGCCCCGGCGGACTTTCCGGTAAGCTCTCAGTCATGGGCGTTAATATCGAGCAGGCTGCACGTCACCCGGCTACTCTTGCTGTAGGTATCTCCACGGCATGCTGGGCCCACAGAAGAGCCTGCATCAAGATCAACCCCGACTTCACATATGATTTCGTCACGAGCAAAGGAGTTACATTATGAGTATTTGGCATTTGACCACACCTGTAACTGATGAAGATATCGAGAAGATCCATATCGGTGATGTAATCTACCTTACGGGCGACATCACCACAGGAAGAGATGATGTTCATCACAGAGTAGTAGTTCAGGGCAGAGAGTGTCCTGTAGACCTTAAGGGCGCTGCAGTATTCCACGCAGGTCCTATCATGAAGAAGAACGACGACGGCACATGGAAGTGCGTCGCTGTAGGTCCTACGACCTCCATGAGAATGGAGAAAGCGGAGAAGGAATTCCTCGCTGCTACCGGCGTTAAGATCGTTATCGGTAAGGGCGGTATGGGTCCCAAGACCACAGAGGGCTGTAAGGAGTCCAAGGCTGTTCACACCATCTTCCCCGGAGGCTGCGCTGTTGTTGCCGCAGAGTGCATCGAGAAGGTAGAAGGTGTTGAGTGGCTCGACCTGGGTATGCCTGAGGCTATGTGGAGATTCAAGGGCAAGGAGTTCGGACCCCTTATCGTATCCATCGACTGCCACGGCGGCAACCTGATCGACGATAACAAGATCAAGTTCAACGAGCGTAAGGATAAGCTCGTTCCCGAGATCTCGAAGAAAGTTCAGTTCATGCATTGATGCTTCCCTTCCTCTCTGAGCTTAAGGGTAAAGCAGACGCTTTAATTTTTGATGTTGACGGTACCCTGCTTGATTCCATGACGGTATGGAATCAGGCGGATACCGTTTTTCTTAACTCGCGAGGCTTCGAGGTAACGCCGGATTACACGGATTACGTCAAATCCGTGCGAATCGAGGATGCAGCCGTTTACACCAAGGAAAGATACGGTCTTCCCGATTCGGTAGATGACATTATGAACGAGTGGAATTCCTTTGTGAATCGCGCCTATGCGTCAGAGGTTCCTCTTAAAGGCGACGCGTACAACTATCTTGTTAATGCCCGTAAGCTGGGCTTCAGGATCGCCTGTGCCACAGCACTTACCAGACCTAATCTTGACGCAGCCTTCGGAAGACTTAATATCCGGGATATGTTCGACGTCATCACCACCTTGGAGGATCTTCCGGGCTATCCCGATAAGAGTGAGCCCGATATTTATCTTCATGTCGCAAAGCTTCTTCGATGTGAGCCAGAGCGCACCGTCGTGTTCGAGGATGTACCTGTGGCTCTTAATGGCGCTGCCAAGGGAGGCTTCATCACCTGCGCGGTATGGGATGAGGTAGGAGCCGGCTCCGAGGAAGCGTGGGCGAGAATGGAGGCCTCTTCTTCATATTCTTTTAAAATATGGAGCAAAAATCTCAAAGATTAATGCTTTGTTCATTCTTTCATAATACGCGTACTGTATATTATTCTCATGGATTATGATGAGAGAAAGATTTTTGTCCGCGGAAGGACCGCATTTGCTCTAACCAGTATTCTCTATGCATTCCTCTTCATAGGAGGTTTATTCCTGCAGAGGTTTATATTCATAGAGTACGCTCAGGTCATTATCTCTATTTTCCTTCTCATCGCGAGCTTCTTCCTTAATCTGCTGTTCGGCATCCCGGGCTACTGGATAACCACAGCCTTTACTCTGGTTCAGATATTTATATATTCCTCGTCCTTCTCCCACAGACAGAACACAGACATGCTGGTGCTGCTGGGGATGGCGCTGCTGTCGATACTTGTTAATACTATGTTTGAATTCTTTATCATCCGTGTTAGCGAGCGTATCGATACACTGGGCAGGAAGCTGTCGGACGAGAAGGCCAAGCGCATAAGCTACGAGACCTCGGCCATGATCTCGAAGACCATGGCGACCCGTCCCGGAACCATCGTAAGACACGAGGATATTGCAGATAAGTCCGGCTACGCCGAGGCTGTCGAGTCCAGCCGCAGCATGGTCCTGGATCCGCTTACCACGCTTCCCAACCGCCACATGCTTAACGAGCACATCGGCATCAAGATCCTGGACTATAAGAAGACCTGGCAGGACGCATCCGATAACGGGACCCTCTGCAAGGTCAACCCCATCTATGCGATCTACATAACTGTATCCGATCCCGTAAGATTCTCTCAGAATAACGGACACATCGTGGTGGATCTCTTCATCCAGACCATGGCTCACAGACTTCGTGAGGCTGCGGACTCGAAGGATTTACTCGGCCGTATCGCCAACAACGAATTCGCCATCATTACCACGAGACTCGAGAACGACACTCAGGTCCTCCTGTACGCCGTGGAGCTTGCCAAGGCTCTTAACGAGGAGAAGGACGGCAGCTTCTACGCAGGCATCGCCCAGTATCCGAGAGACGCCATCTATGCGGGCGAGCTGATTCAGCATGCCGAGACCGCCATGTATGATGCCATCGATGAGGATACCGACGCTAAGATATACGAGCCCTCACCCTCTGAGGCTCGAAGCTCATTCCTGGAGGACATGACTCTCGACGAGATCAAGAAGCTTTATGACAAGGCCTTTGACGAGAATGAGATCTTCATGGTTTATCAGCCGAGATTCGATGCGAAGATGAAGCTTACGGGCTTCGAGGCCTTTGTGCGTTGGGAGTGCCCCGGCCACGGGACCGTGGATACCAGAGATTTTCTTTTCTATGCGGAGAAGACGGGTCACATCTACGCTCTAGGCGAGCTGTCCTTGAGGCAATCCTTCGAAGCTCTCGCCCTTATTAACGAGATCGATCCCCAGCTCACCATGACGGTAAATCTGTCCACTACTCAGCTTCACACCCCGGATCTTCAGGTCGATCTTCTGGCGGTGGCCGAGGATGCGGGCTGCAACCTTCACAACATAATTATCGATCTGCCGTCGGACGGCGCCACCATGAACGTTACGGAGATCCAGAATACTCTCGACGCCTTCGCATCATCGGGTATCACCATGGCTCTCGATAACTTCGGAAGAGGCTACTCATCCCTTAACAATATCCCGCTTCTTCCCATCTCTCTTGTGAAGCTGGACGGACATTTTACCTCTGATCTTAAGGAGGGCTCCGCTCAGGATGTTCTCACCCGCTCCATAATCTCTCTTCTTAACGAGATCGATATCCCTGTGGACGCTACGAACGTAAGCTCCGTGGAACAGTTCGAGAAGCTTAAGGAATACGGCTGTACCTTCTTCCAGGGAATCTACTTAAGCGAGCCTCTTCCGGGCAGGGAATTGTCAGATTATATCAGGAAGTGCTCCAGCACATAAGCGAGCCTTCTTACAGGAAGTCCCACAACATTAAAGTAATCACCCTCGACGGTATCCACCAGGAGCGCTCCGCCCTGCTGTATGCCGTAGGCCCCTGCCTTATCGTAGGGCTCGTCTGTGGCTATATACCGCTCTATAAGCTCCGTCTGATACTCATCAAGCTCACCGAAAACCACCCGCGTCACCTCTTCGAACACTTCTTCCTTTTCCTGTGTTCTTACGCACACTCCGGTTATTACTTCGTGGGTCTTGCCTGACAGCATCCGAAGCATACGCCTGGCATCGTTCTTATCCTCCGGCTTCCCGAGGATCTGCCCGTCGCACACCACAGAAGTATCAGCGCCGATCACTATCGCATCCTTCTTCTGCTCGTCAGTCAGCGCATCGAAGACAGCGGCCGCCTTCTGCCGCGCGAGCTCCCGCTGGACCTCACGGGCGTCGCCACCATCTTGAAGAACTTCCTCCTCTATCCCGCGCTCGTCCACCTCCTCTGACATAACGGTGAAATCAGAGGTAATAAGCGACAGAAGCTCTCTTCGTCTCGGTGATTTACTTGCAAGTATTAATCTCATGGAAGTATTGTAGCAAAAAAGGAGGATGCCGTCCCCTCAGTTGGCATCCTCCTCTCTCCAGAATTGTATAAAAATAAAACCTATTACTTAGAATTTATCGTCTCCGAAGATCTCATCCTCCGAGATATCTTCTGATGAGAGCCTCTCCCACAGAGGCTTACCGGAATTATCCTCAGGCGCCACGGGTGCAGGTGTCGGACCAATCGGAGCGGGCGCGACAGGAGCCTCTTCAACAATCGGCTCCGGCTCAACCGCCGGCTCTGCTACAGGCTCGGGCTCGACGACTTCTTCGGCGACCTTGGAAGCTACAGGAGCAGCTATAGGCGCAGCCGGAGCGATAACAGCCTCTGCCTCGGCAGCCTTCTTCTCCTCGGCCTTCTTAGCTTCAGCCTGCGCCATCATGTCAGCGATGGAATGTCTTGTGATAAATGAATCCGAAGCGGACTTCTTATCGGCAGGCGTTACAGCGGGTGCAGCCTTGGGAGCACTCTCGGCGGCCTTAGAAGCGGATGCCGAATTCTCAGCCTTGGCAGCAGCGGCCTCGGCTTCAGCCTTCATCTTCGCCGCCTCGACCTTGGCCCTTACTCTGTCTCTTGCAGCAGCTGCGGCCGCAGCTCTCTTCTCGGCTTCCTCGCCGGACTCTGCAGCTCTTGCCGCAGACTCTTCAGCTCTCTTGATAACTGCCTCTGAAACCGTAGTGACCTCCTTAACAGGTCTGTCGGGCTTCTCCTTAGGCTCTGCCATCGCCGCCTCAGCAGCGATCTTCTCGAGATCGGGAATTCTGTCGGGAAGCACCTCGTTACCGGGACGTGACAGAACGTCTACCAGTGAATCGTGAACCTTACGCACCTCGCTCTCGGGAAGGATGCCTTCTACGTTACTCTCGTAGTTGGCCTCGGGGCTGTTCATGAACAGAGCATAGACCTCCTTGGGGTTATCCTTCTTGGTGATCCTGTAGAAGGAGTCAACGAGCTTGCCCATGGACTTGCTCTGGGCCCACCTAGGCATCTCCTTTGTCTGTTCTGCACCGGAGGTCTGAGCCACCTCGGCGAAAAACTCCTGTGAGGACTTATACTCACCGTTAAGGATATAAGCACCGCCGGGAACACCGTTCTCGCAGACTGCCACAAGCGCAGTCGCTACATTACGAACGTCTACGAAGGCGTGTCCGCCCGATACCGTGGAAACCTTATTCTCAAGATACTTCCTGAGGATCTTGTTCATGTCATAGTCCTCGGAGAATCCGGGACCGATGATGAAGGTAGGAAGCAGGAGTGAAGCATTGAACTTATTAAGCGTTACCTTCTCCATGAGATATGCCGAAGCCTCAGCCTTTGTCTCAGCGTAATCCCCGTCGGCCTTCTTCCTGTCGAAGTGAACAGTCTCGCCTGACAGAGCCGAATCGGGATCGAGAGAATATGCTGAACCCAGATACACGAAGCGTCCGATCTTCGCACGCATCGCCATATCGATCACATTCTCGGCGCCGGTTACATTGATACGGCGCATATTGAGATTCTTATTAGAGGATATAGATAAGATCTCCTCAGTGTGGATGACCGCTGAGTTTCTAGGGTCCTCCACGTCGAAGAATTCCTTAAGGGAATCCTTGTCAAAGATCTCGCCTTCGGCGATCTCAGCACCCATTCCCTTCAGGAGGGAATAATCTGTCTCCGGAGGCACAAGTACACGGACCTGACAGCCCTCCGACAACAACATCTGTACTACCAGTCTTCCGACAGGATCCTTTGCGCCTGTTACAAGATACTTCTGATACATAATAATTCCCCTGCTATTTCAATAAGAAATCATACACACATATTGTAAAATTATTCTTGTAACTTTTGAATGCTTATTGTGTTAACCTCGTGTAAACAAAAATGTGTTGACAATTCATTTGAGCAGGGTTATTATTGCCTTGTTTTCATAGTTCAAAGGCTGTGACGAAGAAGGTCCGGCAGTTGAAGCACACAGAGAGCCGGGGGTGCTGAGATCCCGACAGCGGAAACTACCAAGTGACTATCGCTTCCGAGCTGATGCACCGAATGACTTAAGTTAAGTAGACTGCATCCGAAGCTGCCGCGTTAAGGCATAGGGTTTGATAGAACCTGAAGTGGCGATCTGTTAAAGGGTCGCAAGTTGAGTGGTAACACGGTAATTCGTCTCAACGTTCAAGAAGGAACGTTGAGACTTTTTTATTACAGAAAAAGCAGGAGGAACAACAATGGCTGAGAACACAACAACCAACGAAGTAGAGGCAAAGCTTCTCGAGGTTGCCGGCAGAGTCAAGTCCCTAAGAGAAGACATGGGACTATCACTCGAGCAGATGGCACAGAAGATGGAGCTTACTTCAGAAGAGTACGAGCGGTACGAGGAAGGAAAAGAGGATTTCAACTTTTCTTTCTGTTTCAAATTCGCTAACATCGCGAAGGTCGATATCGCCGATATTCTTGAAGGCTTCTCCCCTTCCCTTACCGAATATGCAGTTACGCGTAAAGGTCAGGGTCGTCCTATCGCGAGACTTAAGGACTCCGAGACCAAGTTCTTAAGACTCGGTTCAAGATTCAAGAACAAGATGTGCGAGCCTTATCGTGTAATTCTTCCTTATTCAGACGAGGCGTTGAATCCTCCCTATAAGCTCGTTACACACAGCGGTCAGGAGATGAACATCGTCGTAAGAGGAACTCTCAAGGTCGTCATCGGCGACGCCTTCGAGATCCTTCACCCCGGCGATATGATCTACTTCGACCCTACCACTCCCCACTACGAGTACGCGGTAGGCGGCGAGGACTGCGAATTCTATTCCATCATCATCGATCCGAAGCTTGCAGAAAGAAGCGATGATGAGGGGCCTGCTTATAAGACTGAGATAAAGACAGACAGCCAGACTAATGTTGATGCTGCCAACCTTAAGGACCCTATCTATGCCAAGTACTTAAACGGCGTTCTTGACGAGGACGGTCATCTCGTGGACGTAGAGGTCAATGTTCCCGAGTGCAAGAAGTTTAATTTCGCTTTCGACTGCGTTGATGCCATCGCAGATAAGGATCCCGAGAAGCTCGCTATGCTCTGGGTAGCGAAGGACTGTGTTACAGAGCGCAGGTTTACTTTCGCTGATATGAAGAAGTATTCCAACATGACCGCGAACTACTTCAAGTCCTTAGGCATCGGCAAGGGTGACAAGGTAATGCTTGTTCTTAAGAGACACTATCAGTTCTGGTTCACCATGATGGGTCTAGAGAAGTTAGGAGCCGTGGCTATCCCTGCTACTCACCTGCTCCGTGACAAGGACTATGAGTACCGTTTCCAGGCGGCCTCCGTTAAGGCTATCGTCTGTACTGCTGACGACGATGCTCCCGTAGAGGTCGAGAAGGCCGCAGCCGCTTACGGACTTAAGACTCTTATCATGTGTAACGGTACAAGAGAGGGCTGGAGATCATTCGATGAAGAGTTCAAGGAGTTCTCTGATGTTTTCGAGAGACCTGAGGACTGCGCCTGCGGTTACGATCCTATGGTTATGTTCTTCACTTCAGGAACGACAGGCTATCCTAAGATGGCTCTCCACTCCTATATGTACGCGATAGGTCATATCACAACGGCGAAGTATTGGCAGAACGTAGATCCTAACGGACTTCACTTCTCCATCTCCGACACCGGCTGGGGTAAGGCTCTGTGGGGCAAGCTCTACGGACAGTGGCTGTGCGAAGCTCCGGTATTCACCTTCGACTTCGACCGCTTCAAGGCAGACGAGATCCTTCCCATGTTCGCGAAGCACCACATCACCACATTCTGCGCTCCGCCTACCATGTTCAGATTCTTTATCAAGGAAGATCTGTCTAAGTACGACCTCTCTTCCCTGAAGTATGCGGTCACCGCAGGCGAGGCTCTGAATCCTGAGGTATTCAACCGCTTCATGGCAGCAACGGGTATCCGTCTGATGGAGGGCTTCGGCCAGACCGAGACAACCCTTGTTATCGCGAACCTCGTGGGCTCCAAGATCCGTCTGGGCTCCATGGGCAGACCTAATCCTCTTTATGAAGTTAAGATCCTCGATCCTGACGGCAACGAGTGCAAGCCCGGTGAGACAGGCGAGATCTGTATCAACACACAGAAGTACCGTCCGAAGGGATTGTTCCTCGAGTACTATCTGTCACCCGAGCTTACCAAGGATGCATGGCATGACGGCTGGTACCACACAGGTGATACGGCTTGGATGGACGAGGACGGCTACATCTGGTATGTAGGAAGAACCGACGATGTCATCAAGTCCTCCGGCTATCGTATCGGACCCTTCGAGATCGAGAATGTCATCATGGAGCTTCCCTATGTTCTCGAGTGTGCCGTTACGGGCGCACCTGACCCTAAGGGTGTAAGAGGTATCGTCGTCAAGGCGACCATAACTCTGGTAAAGGGCACAGAGAAGACCGAAGAGCTTAAGAAGGAGATCCAGGAGTACGTCAAGGCAAAGACTGCACCTTACAAGTATCCGAGGATCGTGGAATTCGTCGATGAGCTCCCGAAGACCGTCTCCGGCAAGATCAGAAGAAGACAGATCCGCGAGGACGACAGCGCGAAGTCGTAATTACAGTTTCATAGAATATCAAAAAGGCTGCCCGCTTCGAGCAGCCTTTTTGTATCTTATTTAATAACTATCGATTAAGGGATCAGGGTCTCGGGAGGCCGAGTTCTCTTAAGATGGTGTTGATATTATCTCTGTTGGCATCCTTGTCCTTGGTGGTAACAATCGCGATTACCATATCCTCAACATAATAGATACCGCCATAGTAGTATCCCTTGCCGAAGCCCTTATCGGAGCTGTCGCCATTAAGGAGGATATACCCGTAGCCGTCACCCTCGACGAGTCTCGTTCTGCCGTCGAACTTCTTATCATCCACCATGTCCTCGTAATCATCGAGAAGATCTTCCCATGCATCCTCTGCATCATCCTCGTCATCAGCCTTACGGTACATGATCATGTAATTGTCATCGTCTACATAGATAATGTCTCCGTAGGAGGAGTACTCATCATCGTCAAAGACCAGCTCTATGGCCTTCTTGAATTCCTTAGCCTTAATAGGCTCGATCTTCTTGCTGCAACCTGCGAGAGGCATAAGCATAGCACCGATCAGGATCGTTGAGACAACTTCTTTAATGTGCTTCATGTTCTGTGCTCCTTTCGTAGTTAGGACTGGTTTGTTTAAACTAAGGGGCCACACTTCTGTGACCCCTGTTGCTTCTTATGTTGATCGGTTAAGACCTAAGATCAGGGAGTAGGATAACCGATGGCTCTTAAGAACTCGTCTATCCTGCTTGTGTCTCTGTCTCTTGTGCTTCTGCAGATAACAATTACAACAACATCCTCCTTGCAGAAGATACCGCCGTAGATATCATCATCAAAGAAATCATCACTGTGGCTCTCGCCATTTACAAGGATATAGCCCTCAGAGTCGTTGATCTTGTAGGAATACTTACCGTCGAAGTCCTTATCGTCGATCATATCCTCGAAGTCATCAGCAAAGCGATCCTCGAAGAAATCCATAGCGTGGTTCTCGCTGTCGAACTGGATCCACTCATAGTGGAAATCACCGTCATAGCAATCGATATCGTGCTCGGAATGAGAATAATAAGTAGTATAGTCATACCAATCGTCCTCATCTAAGTCTGCGACATCCTCAAGAGCATTAATGAAGTCCTTCTTGGAAACTACCTCATAATGCTTTCCGCAGCCTGCAAGAGACATCATCATCGTGCCTACAAGAGCTACTGAGACGAGCTTCTTCATCATCTTCATAATTCCGTCTTCTCCTTTATAATAGTTATCAATAAACTGCCCTTAATGTGCATACGCACCTATCATAGCACATTTATCAAACAATTTTAAGCCTATGGTAAACTTTTTTACCTTTACGGGCGATGGCTTCGCCGTCCTTGTCGAAATCCTTTTCGCTCAGCTTGTAGAACTTGTCTGCGACTACCACGTCGTTAAGGTACACGCCCTTCTGGTCTATCATGCGGCGGCACTCGCCGTTGGACTTGAACACGCCGGCCTCCACCAGCACCTGCGCGAGGTCCACACCCTCTGCCAAAGCGGAGGCGGGGATCTCAGAAGTCTTCATGTCGTCAGACTTGCCGCCCCTGTTCTCGAACAGATCCTCTGCAGTCTTCTTCGCGATGTCAGCCTGCTCCCTGCCGTGAATGATGGAAGTGACCTCATAAGCCAGTCTCTTCTTAGCCTCATTGATGGCGGAATCCGTAAGTGTCGCGTACTCATTGATCTCGTCCATGGGGAGGAATGTCAGAAGCTTCATGCACTTAATGACATCTGCGTCATCGACATTACGCCAGTACTGGTAGAAGTCATAGACGGAGAACTTCTCGGGATCGAGCCATACCGCACCCTTCGCGGTCTTACCCATCTTCTTGCCCTCGCTGTTGGTAAGAAGAGTGAATGTCAGACCGTATACGGAGTCGCCCTTCTTCCTTCTTACGAGCTCCATGCCCGCGAGGATATTGGACCACTGATCATCGCCGCCGAACTCCAAGTTACAGCCGTACTTCTCGTGAAGATAATAGAAGTCATAGGCCTGCATAAGCATGTAGTTGAACTCCAGGAAGGACAGACCCTTCTCGAGACGGGCCTTGTAGCACTCTGCCGTCAGCATCTTGTTGACGGAGAAGTGAGTTCCCACTTCCCTTAAGAAATCGATGTAATTCAGATCTCGGAGCCAGTCGGCATTGTTAACGATGAGAGCCTTATCCTCCGAGAAGTCGATCACCTTGCCCATTTGCCTCTTGAAGCATTCCACATTGTGATCAATAGTCTCTACGGTCATCATCTGACGCATATCGGTGCGTCCGGAAGGGTCTCCGATCATGCCTGTACCGCCACCCATCAAGGCTATAGGTCTGTGACCTGCCTGCTGCATATGGCTCATTACCATCATCTGAACGAAGTGTCCTACATGAAGTGAATCTGCCGTGGGGTCGAAGCCGATATAGAAGCTCACTCCGGGCTTCGAGAGAAGATCGTATATCTCCTCCTTATGTGTAGCCTGTGAGAAATAGCCCCTCTCCTCGAGAGTATCAAATACATTCTTGTACATCATACGCCTCCGCTATAATCATTTGAAAACCGCTAGATTGTACCATCTTAGAGGCTTTGGCTCAAGCGTGAGGCCTTAATGGCAGCCACGGCACCGTCGGCCGCCGCGGTCACAAGCTGGCGGATCTCCTTAGTTCTGCAGTCGCCCGCCACAAACACTCCGGGACAGCTTGTCTCGCAGCCTTCATCAGCTACGATATAGCCTGCGGAGTCAAGCTCCACCAGATCCTTGAAGACGCTGTTCTCCGGGATAAGTCCGATAGCTACGAATAAAGCATCAGTGACAAGTTCTTCCTCGCCTCCCTCGACTCTTGTGAGAGTAACTCCGGTGAGCTTGTCGTCGCCGTTAATGCCGGACACCGTGCGCGACAGCTTGGTCTCTACGTTCTCATAGGACAGAAGCTCGTCCACCAGTGCCTTATCGGCTCTGAACTCATTGCGTCTGTGGATGATATAAACCTTGGAGCAGAGCTGAGCGAGGTATATGGCATCCTCTACCGCCGTATTGCCGCCTCCGAACACCGCCGCCGTCTTACCCTTGAAGAAAGCTCCGTCACAGGTAGCACAGTAGGATATTCCTCTTCCGGAGTACTCCTGCTCTCCGGGGATCCCCATCTCGCGGCGCTTAACGCCACTCGCGATGATTATGGTCTTCGCCTCACAGACAGATCCGTATTCGCCCGTAAGCGTGAATCCGTTCTCAAGGTCTCCCTCCACCTTCTTCACTGAATCGAAAATGAACTCAGCTTCCAGCTCACTCACCTGCTCATAAAGCTTAGTAGCGTAGTCGAAGCCCGACACTCCGGGCATAGACGGATAGTTATCGATCCTGGGGGTGTTAATGATCTGACCACCATAGGCCTCAGCCTCGAAGATAGCGACGGACCTTCCTGCGCGTCTGGCATAGATCGCTGCCGTAAGTCCTGCTGTTCCTGCACCGATGATAGCAATGTCTGTCATGTGTTATTCCTCCATGTATTCTCTGAGCTTCTCGTCGAGCTCTTTATAATCCTTACGAATGGAAAGAATACGCCCCTCGGAAGATACGAAGCAGTGCTCACTTTGACCCTTGCAACGAAGCTCTCCCGTCTCCTTGTCCGTCACCTCATATTCGATATAAAGCCTTACCCCCGTGTACTTTGTAAATCTTATTCTGATAACGACCGTGTCGAAGAATCTGGCACTGGTCTTATACTCTGCACTGACTGCAACGACGGGACTTATTATACCCATCTGCTCGCACTCCCTGTACCCCAAGCCTATCTTCTCGAAGGCATCCACTCTTGCCTCCTCGAACCATCTGATGTAGTTACTGTGATGCGCCACCTGCATCTGATCTGTCTCGTAGTACTGAACTACGTGCTCGTAAGGAGTTATGGAATTCATTTCTTCTCCGCCCTCCCGGCAAACTCGATAATGTCGTTAAAATATTGCTCCCTTACGCTCTCGTTCTGTATCTCGTGACGGAAGTGCCCGTAGTTCTTCTCGGTGACCTTAACGCCCTTGGCTCTTAATATCTCGCACACCTGATGTGCACCCTCACCATAGCCTGCCACCGGATCATCCTCGCCGTAGGTAAGAAGCGCGGGCTTGCCGGGATCGATGGCATCATAGGCATCCTTCTTCTGCATTCTGGTCACCAGCGTGAAAAGGTCCGTGAATCCCTTGTTGGTGAACAGGAATCCCGCGAGCTCATCCTTACAGTACTTCTCCACTTCTTTCTCGTCGGAAGTGACCCAGTCGTAATTTGTCTTGGGATTATCTATGCGTTTGTTGTATGTGCCAAAGGCGATCTTGTCGATCATCTTGCCGGGCTTCCTCTTAAGCCCGAATACTTTCATCAGCTTCGACAGGAAAAGTCCCGCACCCGCCGCCGGGTTGGGTCCCATTGTGGAGGCGAAGATAAAAGCATCGAACTCCCTGCTGTACTCGGGCGTGATATAAAGATTACGTGCTACGAAGGAACCCATGCTGTGCCCATAAAGAATGTAAGGAACATCCTCGCCGAATCTCTCCTTCGCCTTGCCGTGGAGCGTCATCTCGTCCTTTAAGATGCACATCGCGGAGTCCTTCGAATCACCGAAATACCCGAGAGGCATATCGTTACCTTTATTAAGCCCGTAGGTCTGTCCGTGGCCCATCATGTCCATGCCGCAGACATCGAACCCCGCACGATTAAGGTATCCGACCATCTCTTCATAGCGTCCGAAGTAATCCGCCATGCCGTGGCAGATCTGGATAACGCCCTTTGACCTGCCGTCTTCGGTCTTAACATCCGTCGGACAGAAGAACGCCGCTATCTTATTACCGCCACCTGTTGCCGCATCAAAAGTAATCTTCTCCATACTCACTTTAACGTCACCTTAATTACCTTTCCTATCTTCTCCTTGGGCAGGACATCCTCACCCTCACAAATAAGCTCGCCGTCAACCTCTATCTTCGCGACAGACTCGCAGCCGCCGTCCATGACATATGTGATGCTTACTGGTCTGCCGTTAAACTCGAAGTCGACTCCTGCCTGCCCGTTCTCGTCAAACTGCGACGGCAGAAGCTTAGGCTCGAACTTCATATCACCGAACTGCCCCTTTACTCCGAACATCTCCGTGAGGACAGTCAATATCAGCCAGGACGCGGCACCCGTCAGATAGTGGTAGACACCTCTTCCCTTCGGATCGAAATACTCCGGGATACCGGGATATATCTTACTGTTCTCAAAGTCGCTCGCGTGTCTGTACAAGGAACCGATGACCTTCCAGCCCTCTTCCTTGAAGCCTCTTGAGTAAAGCGCGTTACCGTACATGACCGTCATGTGGGAGAACACTGCTCCGTTCTCCTTCTGTCCGTACGCGAAGCCGAACATCCTTCCCATATCGGTCTTGATCTCATTGAAATTCGTGTTAAGCCTGTAGCCTCCAAGAGCCTCATCGTAGAGATACTTATCAGCAGACTTAATGATGTCCTTAACCTGAGCCTCATCTGCGACGCCGCTCATCACCGTAAACACCTGACCGGTTAACATCATCGCAGGTGACCCGTCCTTTGCTCCGTTGGCCTCGAGCGGTCTTCCGTTATTATCGTAGTAGCTGTTAAATCTCGAGTAGCCTTCAGAGTCGGTGAACCACTCGTGTTGTCTTATCTGCAGGGACAGCACATCTGCTTTAAGCTCCAGATCCGAAGCGAGAGCCTCCAGAGAGAAATCTTCCTTCGTACCGTCAAATCCGTTCCTAACGTCATCGCAGTACTTCATCAGAGTGTCTCTGCCACCTGTAGCTCCAATAAGCTCTGTAAGCTCCTTGGCAAGACTTACGGTATCGCCGTTGATCTGAGCATAACGTCTCAGGATCTGTGCCAACCTTCTGTAATTGCCCGCATACGCTGCGGTAAATGCCACGGACTCTCCTTTATCCTTCGCCATATCAAGCGCATCGTTCCAGTCGGCTCCGCGAAGCTTCATCGTACCATTCTCTCCGATATCAAAATACGCCGCCATGTTCTGAAGCAGAAGATGCTCAAGAACAGCTCCCTCGCACTTAGCCGAAGGCTCGCCCTCAAGAAGCAACTCGCCTCTTCTGACCTGCCTGTCGATAAAGTAGGGCGCTGTCTCATTCAGGATACCGATATCGCCACTCTGTTTGATATAAAGCTCCATGGTCATGAAGGGCCACATCGCATGATCCATCCACACTCTGGTGATGCCGTTACGGTCAGCGATAAATTCTCCGCTTCCGCTACCGATTATGGTGGCATTCGTACCGTCGGTTCTGACTCCGCCGAAGTTATCGATAAGCATCCCCCTGACGTCCGCAGGGTCCATAATGATGAGTGCGAGGCAGTCCTGCCACAGATCTCTCCAGCCTCTTCCGCCCTTTCCGTAATCGTGGTGCGGCAGGAAAGAACAGCCGTAGATGCGCCTTAAGATAGGCTGTATCCCTACCCAGTACATCCAGTTGTCAAAATTCTTATCTCCGGTCCTGAAGCTAATGTTGACCTTCCTGCTCCAGTGCTCCTTGTTCTTCTTAAGTTCTTCGTCGAAGGCCTCTGCCGTCAGGTACTTGCCCTCGAAGCCCGTGCCCACCGTCAGAGCGATAACATACTCCGCACTCTCCCCGGGCTTAAGCTCCGCCTCGTCGAAAAGCGCCGCTCCCATTCCTTCGAATCCATCAACCCTATAGCCTTCGTTATAAATCGGCTCTCTCGTAACAGGGAATGCAGGATTATCGAGGGCTCCGCCCTCACCTATGAAGTCCTCCATAACGGGGCAGAATCCCGAGGGAGCCTTACCGTCTCCTGTCGCTGCGAAGAAACCGTATTCGACTTCATTCAGTCTGTGACCTCTCTCATCGAAGGTAAGGGTCGGACAGTTAACTACACCGTACTTTGTGACGGTAAGTCTGTTAAGCATCGAAGTAACGTTACGATGGTCTCGTATATTGTCGGCAGAGCGTCCGTAGATCGGGACTGCCGCCGTCGGTGTGAATGTAATGCTATCAGAAGAATTATTAGTTATCTTAACCTTGGTAAGCTCGATCTGATCCTCCGTCTCAACGGGTACAAAGGTTGTGACCTCACTTGTGAGACCCGTGCCCTTCAGCTCGCGCTCGACGCGCTGATACAGGAATCCTCCGTAAAGCGTTACGTCATCCTGCTTTTCGGTTCCCTTAAGTGCATGCTGCAAAGCAGACGCACCTGTTGCAGATACAAGGGGACCGTCCTTTATCGCCAGCCAGAAATTTCTCGTGGAACGATTGTTATGAAGATTATCGGAGCTTACCGGCTCCAGAACGAAGGTGTTCTGTGAGGTCTTGAGATCGCCTCCGAATTCGGGGGTTAGAGAACCCATCATGCCCGAGACCGCACCGTCAGGAAAATACAGATAGCTTCTGTCAGGATTTTTGATCTTAAACTCGCCGTCTTTGCCTGTGTATTCGTAGCCCATATGTGTGACCTCCGTATGTTGATTATATGATAAGCTTTTCGATCAGCGTCTTCTGCCCCCGCGAATCGCCAGGAGTCTGAGAAGTGTGACCGCAGATGATGCCAGAGCCACAGCGTAGGTGTCGCCTGCAGCCCTGAGGAGCTTATGCGCGAGAGACAGCTGGTCCGAGGAGACCCAACCGTATTCCTTCATATCCTTGTAGGCGCGGGAGCTGGCATTACGCTCCACCGGAAGCATCACAAGATAGAAGAGGAACGCGATGAAGTAGACCACGATACCGATAGTGCTGATGGCATAGCCGATATCGCTGTTGGCTCTTGCCGTATAAGCAGAGAGAAGAACGCCGATGATGACGATTATCGGACCGAGCCTCGAGGCCACACCTACTGCGGGTGCCATAAACTGACGAAGCTCGTAGATAGGCATGTTCTCGCTGTCCTGAACCGCGTGTCCGGCTTCATGCGCCGCGATGGCGATAGCCGTAATGCTATCCCTGCCGTATGTAGTATCAGAAAGATATATCTTGCCCTCCTTAGGAGAGTAGCAGTCCGTAAGCTGACCCGGCTTGTGCTCGATGGTTATGCCGTGAATGTCGTGACTTAACAGCATCTCCTCTACGACCTGATTAGCAGTCTTGCCGCTTCCCGCACGGATATCGCTTCCCTTTCTGACCTTCGACTTAAGATTAGCCTGAACGATCATAGACCACACCATGACAAATATCACACCTATCATGTAAAGAAAATAATCCATATGTATTCACCCCTTATTAATGATTACCCTTTATTCTAACATGCTGACGTATAGGAAGAGATTAACGATTTGGAAACACAAAGCCTACACTTTCCCACACATTAACGGAGCTGTGCTGTTAAGGTAGATTTATCTTATTGAATACGGAGGTTTGTTTCTATGGCAGTTAATCGTTTTGTATTGAATGGTATCTCTTACCACGGCTACGGCGCGATCAAGGAGATCCCGGGAATTATCAAGTCCAAAGGTCTTAAGAAGGCATTTGTAGCATCCGATCCCGATCTTGTTAAGTTCGGTGTCACCGCCAAGATCACGAACCTTCTTGACGAGAACGGCATCGCTTACGAGCTTTATTCCGACATCAAGCCCAACCCGACCATCGAGAATGTCCAGCACGGTGTAGATGCTTACAAGGCATCCGGCGCGGACTTCATGATCACCATCGGCGGCGGCTCTTCGATGGATACCGGTAAGGGAATCGGCATCATCGTCAACAACCCCGAGTATTACGACGTAAGATCCCTCGAGGGCGTAGCTCCCACGAAGAACCGCACCGTATTTACCATCGCTGTTCCTACGACGGGCGGCACCGGCGCAGAGTCCACCATCAACTACGTTATCACCGACGTCGAGAAGAAGAGAAAATTTGTCTGCGTTGACCCTAACGACATCCCCGACATCGCAGTAGTAGATCCCGATATGATGTCTTCAATGCCTAAGGGTCTTACCGCTTCTACGGGTATGGATGCTCTGACACACGCTATCGAGGGCTACACCACCGCAGCGGCATGGGAGCTGTCGGACGTGCTCGACCTCGAGGCGATAAAGCTTATCGCCAAGAGCCTTAGAAAGGCTGTCGCCGGCGAGCCTGAAGGCCGCGAGGGCATGGCTCTCGCACAGTATGTAACGGCTATGGCTTACTCGAATGTAGGCCTCGGAATCGCTCACTCCATGGCTCACACATTGGGCGCAGTCTATGACACACCTCACGGCGTTGCCTGCGCTATGATGCTTCCTATCGTAATGGAGTTTAACCAGGAGACCACAGGCGAGAAGTTCAAGGACATCGCCGAGGCATTCGGTGTAGATACTGCCGGAATGAGTCCCGAGGAGTATCGTAAGGCTGCAATCGATGAAGTTCGCAAGCTTTCCGTCGACGTTGGAATTCCTACGAAGCTCGAGGCTTTGAAGGAAGAGGATCTGCCTTTCCTGTGCGAGTCCGCAGCAGCAGACGCCTGCGCGCCCGGCAATCCGAAGCACGCAACTCTCGAGGACTTCGAAGCCATGTTCCGTAAACTAATGTGATCGCTTAATGCTTATACTCTTATAAGGTCGCCGGAGACGGCGACCTTTTCTTATGCAGATGTTATAATCATCACATGAACAAAGAGCTTTCTGACAGACAAAGAACGATAATAACCATCCTGCTTCTCGCGATGCTCGGCGCCATCATAGGCTGGATCTATGAGGAGCTGTTCTACCGAATTAACGACGCAGCCTGGGTGAGACGCGGACAGGGCGGTCCCTGGCTTCCGATCTACGGCTTCGGCGCATTGGGCCTCACGCTTGTTACGTATAAGAAGAAATACCATCCTCTCCTGGTCTTTATAATTACTGTGATAGGATCAGGCATCATCGAATTCACAACAGGTTATGTGCTCTATCACTTCTTCGACGGAATGAGGCTTTGGGACTATAATACGGAGATCTGGAACTGGGGTAACATAGGCGGCTACGTATGCATAAGATCCGTGGCGATCTTCGGCATCATGGGAGTACTGTACGTCAAGTGGGCGATCCCCGGGTTATTCAAGCTCACATCTAAGATGAGCAGCAGGAAGATCCTTCTAATCTTCGTCCCACTCCTCGTTATCTTCATAGGAGATATACTCTTCTCTTACATTCTGAGACCCTTGCTTCTAGGTTAAATATTCAGAATTTTCTCCATTCGTACGCAGTCAAAGGTCGGGCCGTGTATGACCTCTCCTTCTGTCATCTTGTATCCGAGCTTTTCGTAAAACCCTGTGGCGACATCTCTGCTCTCGACTATAGATACAGTAAAGCCAAGCTCCTTAAGCCAATTCTCGGCTTCTTCAACAACTCTCGATCCCAGTCCGAAGCCCCGATATTCGGGCAATACAACAACTCTTCCTATCATCGCGCTGCTGTCGTCAATCTCGTACATCCTGCAGGTGGCGACTGGAAACTCGTCGTCGGTAAGAACGACATACTTCGTATCAGGAGTATCGTGATCGTCAAACTCCTGTCTCAGGGTGATACCGTGCTGCTTTGCCATCCCCTGTATCCGCACATAATATGCGCCGGCCTGCTGCCACGTCCTCGTTGCTCTTATAACCTGTATATTCATAATTACACTCTTCGCCTCGGAAGTCCCGTCTCCTGATAGTATCTTGCCTTATCTTCGTACATTCTCTTGTCTGACTCAACGATAGCATCTTCCAGATTCAAAGAATCTGTGAGAAGCGCATAGCCTACAGAAATGTTGTAACCGCTCTCCGTTACCTTCTTCTTGATCTGTTCGCCTTCATTTCTTATCACATCTTCATTGTCATGGAAGAACAGTATTATGAATTCGTCGCCGCCGGTCCTATAGGCATGTGTATCCTTATCCGCCGAACGGGTGATGCATTCGCCGATCTTAACAAGGGCCTTATCCCCTGCCTCATGACCCTGAGTATCGTTAATACCTTTAAGTCCGTTCATGTCGAGTGATGCGACCGCCTTAATGCTCTTGCCGAACATCGAGCAATCGTCGTAGAAAGCTTTTCGATTAAAAAGGCCCGTAAGAGAATCCCGCCTGTTGTCGTGAGAGTAAAGAAAGATGTACAAGAATATGCTGCTGATTATAAGCGCTTCAATGAGGTTAGTTCCTCCGATAGTAGCATCAATGGTAGTAGCCCCCAGGCAGAAGGCAACACACAACAAAACGATGTATTTGTCTGTGCCCTTACTCTCGATAATATCGCTGAAAATATACCACAGTATAAGCAGCAGATAGATAAGAGGAATAACAAATACCACGTACCCGCACGGCCCGCGATAGAATTCGTAGCTCTCATCATATCCGAAGACAATATCCGTAAAGAATGCTGTACTGCTTACAAGAAGTGTGACCACGCTCGGTATCCAGAGTATTGATTTCCTTTGCCTTTGAGGGACGACCACAAGCAGCAGACCCAAGGCTGCAGTGGAACGGAAGGTATATCCGATAACCGACCACATTATTCGCCAGAATCTTAAGGACGGAGAGGTAGCTGCCAGCAGTTCAAAGAAATCTTCAAATACCAGTACAAGACAGCTGATCACTACGACCCAGAAATACTTTGTCTGCGAATCACGGAAGGATTTCCTGCTCCACAGCTTGATACTGAAGAGCAGTATGACAAACAGAGTCACAAAATGTCGGAGGATCATGTTCAGAATCATATCAACACATCTTCTCCAATTACTAATTCCAACTTTCTATTAAGTATATATTTCACACTCTATACTTACAAAGCTTTATTCTAGATAAGATAACGATACTGTCAACATCCCTCCCGGTAAACGATCAGGCGAGTTATGGTAAGTTATGGTTGTTTTATAAAGTTATGGTAAGTTATTAAAAGTTATTGTATAATTCTTATCATATAGTAAGTTATTGAAAGTTATTTACGAGGTATTTATGAAGAATAATCCGTTCAGTATCGATTTTGGTGGTTCACCATATATCATTATCCCCCGCGAACCCGAAGTAAAGTCTGTTATAGATACCTTTACAAGTGTTCATCCCTCCAATCATATATTTCTCATCATTGGAGCAAGAGGTAGCGGGAAAACTGTTCTAATGGGTGAAATGAGCACCCGCCTCAAAGAGGATAAAAAGTGGATACACATAGATCTTTCTTCTGAAGGAAGTCTTTTGGAAAACCTAGCAGGGTCTCTTTACCAACGCAATAAATCGATATTTGACAAAGTTAACATCAATATTTCCGTAGGTTCCGTCTCTGTTTCCACCGGAGTAGCTTCAGATAGTAAATATCAAAGCATTTACACAGATCTAGACTTGATGATGGAAAAAATAGCCAAGAAAAACAAGAAACTCTTGATTACAATCGATGAGATCAACAATTCAAAGAACATAAGAGAGTTTACTACCTTCTTTCAGCGTTGTCTTCGTAATCAATATCCTGTCTTCTTGTTGGCAACAGGTTTGTATAAGAATGTAAAAGCCCTGCAAAATAATAAATCGCAGACTTTCTTGAAAAGAGCACCAAAGATTATCGTCGAGCCTTTGAGCATTAGACGTATTGCGGATAGATATGCTGATATTTTCAATCTCGATGACAAAAAAGCACTACAAATCGCCAAATTAACCTGCGGTTATTCCTATGGGTTTCAGATGCTTGGTTACCTTTTGTACAACGCTGAAAAATGCGAGATAAGCACCTCACTTTCGAGAGAATACAGAAGTGTTCTATGGGATAATTCCTACGATAAAATCTGGGAGGAATTATCCCAGAAAGAGAAGGAAATCTTATTTGCTGTTTCCGAACAGGAAAAAAATGCTTCTGTTTTACAGGTTCGGAAGTTATTAGATATGCATTCCGGAACCTTTTCCGCGTACAAAAGTGATTTTGAGTACAGCGGCATCTTCGCTAAAGATGCTTCTTACGGAACTATAAAACTTGCGTTGCCATTCTTCCGTGAATATATCCAGTTTAAAAAGGATGTGGAGTAATCTATTGAAGTTCGAACCGGTTTACCGGATCATCTTTATGCTCGCTGAACCAGCGATCGATAAATGCCTTTATATCGCTTTCTTCATAGCCGCCCTCTTGCGAATAATAGTAATACGGGCCTGATCCCAGAAGATCGTCTATCAGCATCTTATCCTCAGAAACCACGGTCCACTTATGCCCTGCGTACAGAAGCTTAGTGCCGCGCTTAAACCTCTTGAAGTCCCCCTTCACTGCAGGTGATATGCCGTTTCTGTGCTCGACATTTCTCGGACAGATCATCTCATTGGGCTGAATCACCTTAGCGCAGCGGGGCATACCAGGCACCTTTTCTCTTAACCACCACGCCCTGTCCTTCTGCTGAAAACCGATATACTTCTTATACGCCAATAATTCCTGTTCACTCAGTAAAGTAATACCGCTCGGCCTGATATCAGTCTTAATATCCGGGCTGTCCGAAGTGATCTCAAAGGGCGCCTCGTTCAACCTGAAATTGACGTGATCAGGCTTAGGGAAACGGCACATGGTTGTATGTCCTCTCCCTTCGCCACGCATAAGCTTCTGCTCGAGCGTGATATACGCATACGGCACGAAGCACTTGCTCTTATAGTATTTATCGTAGAATATCCTGTAAACAAAGCTCTTATCCTGTGCCGCGAACTTCGAGGTTACAAGCTCCAACACTTTAAGCAGAGACTTCTTATTAACTGTGTGGATGCAGTTGAACCTGTCGAGGCTCATGTAACCGTTGCCCTTGACGAAAAGATCGCGGAATTCCATGTCTTGGGTGATCCTTCTCTCGATCTTTAACGTGTAATGATTATCGCCGCAGCTATAATGCCAGAAGGGCCTCATCTTCAGGTCTTCGTAAGGAAGATATGTTTTAATGTCCTCATCGATGTTGTATTCCAAACGCCGGCTGTATAAGACAAACAGATTCTGCGCGATCTTCTCCGCTACATCGTCAGGTATGATATCTTTGTTTCCGAATATGCTCATTTTATTATTATACGCTAATACAAACCGCCTGCCCACGAAGGACAGGCGGCTAAGTATTCTAACTTATAGACTTTTATCTATCAGCCTGCGTTGCAGATGATGGAGAAGTCTTCAGCCTTCAGGGAAGCACCGCCTACGAGGCCGCCGTTGATATCCTTCTGAGCAAAGAGACCTGCAGCGTTCTTGGCATTGCAGGAACCACCGTACTGGATAGTCATAGCAGCTGCGCACTTCTCGCAGTACAGCTCAGCGATGACGCCACGGATGAACTCGCAGACTTCCTGTGCCTGCTCGTCTGTAGCTGTCTTACCTGTGCCGATAGCCCAGATAGGCTCATAAGCGATCGTGATCTGGCAGAGCTTGGAAGCCGGGATATCCTTGAATGCGCCGACAATCTGACCCTTGATCCAGTCGAATGTCTCGCCTGCTTCTCTCTGTGCAAGGGACTCACCGCAGCAGATGATAGGTCTTACACCGTACTTCAGAAGTGCGTGTGCCTTCTTGTTAACTGTCTCGTCTGTCTCGGCGTTATACTCACGACGCTCGGAGTGACCGATGATGCAGTAGTTAACGCCCATCTTGGCAAGCCAGTAAGGAGAGATCTCGCCTGTGAATGCGCCCTTCTCCTCGAAGTGGCAGTTCTGAGCAGCGATCTTGATGTTGCTATAAGCAGCAGCCTCAACAGCAGCAGCCAGAGCAGTAGCAGGAACGCCAAGAGCGATCTTGGACTTGGCATCCTTAACGAGAGGCTTCAGCTCATTAATGAGCTTAACTGCATCAGCGGGAATACCGCAGTTCATCTTCCAGTTACCTGCAGCAAAGATTCTGCCGTCTTCCTTATCATTCAGACAATCGATACCCGGGAGGACCTTACCCTCGATGAACTCGAGAGAAGCGCCGCCGCCTGTGGAGATGTGTGAAACCTGATCAGCGAAGCCGAGCTTCTCGATAGCAGCAGCGGAGTCACCACCACCGATGATGGAGATAGCGTCAGACTCTGCGATAGCCTTGGCAAGAGCCTTTGTACCTACAGCGAACTTATCGAACTCGAATACGCCTGCAGGACCGTTCCAGATAACCGTCTTAGCTTCCTTGATAGCTGCGGAGAACTTCTCGATCGTAGCGGGACCAATGTCGAGACCCTCCCAACCGTCGGGGATCTCCATGGAAGGAACTACCTTGGACTCGGCGTCAGCAGCAAACTCTGTTGCAACGACTGTGTCCTCGGGAAGAAGAAGCTTAACTCCCTTCTCCTCAGCCTTAGCCATAAGCTCCTTAGCAAGGTCAACCTTATCAGCTTCGAAAAGGGAATTACCTACTGTACCGCCCATAGCGCCGATGAATGTATAAGCCATACCGCCGCCGATGATGATCGTGTCAGCCTTGTCGAGAAGGTTTGTGATAACACCGATCTTATCGGAAACCTTAGCACCGCCAAGAATAGCAACGAAAGGTCTCTTAGGATCGGAAAGAGCACCGCCGATGAAGTCGATCTCCTTCTGAATGAGGTAGCCGGATGCGGAAGGCAGGAAGTTTGCAAGACCTGCTGTGGAAGCATGAGCTCTGTGAGCTGTACCGAAAGCATCATTTACATAGAGATCAGCCATGGAAGCGAGCTCAGCAGCGAACTTAGGATCGTTCTTTGTCTCTTCCTTGTGGAAACGGACATTCTCGAGCATGAGGATCTCTCCGTCCTTCAGTGCAGCAGCCTTAGCCTTTGCATCCTCGCCGATAACATCAGCAGCGAGTGTAACAGGCTTGCCAATGAGCTCTGCGAGTCTGTCAGCTGCGGGCTTCATGGAGAACTTTGCCTCAGGTCCGTTCTTAGGACGGCCGAGGTGTGATACGAGGATAACCTTCGCGTTATTATCTACGAGATACTTGATCGTAGGAAGAGCGCCCTTGATACGCTTATCATCTGTAATTGCTCCCGTCTCCTTATCGAGAGGTACGTTAAAGTCAACTCTTACGATAACTCTCTTGCCGGAAACATCTAAGTCTTCAACATTCTTCTTGAGATACTGTGCCATGTTGTCACACTCCTGTTAATTATTTATAAGCGTGGAACGCTTGTTTACCACTGATAATTATATAATGATTCCCGCCTTTATTAAAGGCAAAAATCAGGTGTTACGACCAAGAAGCTGTACTGCAAGGTGTATCTTATACACCTTCTGACCGTCGACGTAGAAACGGAAAAGCTCACCGTCCTTGCTGTAGACCTCGAAGCGCTTGCCGTAGCTTACTACAAGGCCTCTCATGGTCTCCAATTCGAACACCTGCTTTATAGGCTTACATACAGCCTCGAGGGAACGGTTCTTATATTTACGAACTGGCTTTCCCGACTTATAGGGGATACCCTGCGACACCTCACAGTCGGTGCCCTCGTATATGATCTCGTTAGAATTGATTGTGACCTTGCCCGATCCTGTCTTCGCGAAGGTCAGAGGGTCATAGACCTTGTGAAGCTCCGCCGGAAGCTCCATCTTAAACTCCCCGCGGGATATCTCCTCTGCCACCTTCTCCTTCTCCCATGCCGTCCACTGCGACAGATCCCCGAAGGACTTGTGCTCCGGCTTCGCGGGCTCAAGAAGGCCCGATGACAGATAGCGGATCGTATTTCCACAGTTCGAACAGACCAGGCAGTCGCCCTGCTTCTTACCTGCCCACCTCATTGTAAATTCCTGTTCACAGGCAGGACAGATGTATCCGATATTCTGAAGACCGCAGGCGAGCTTCTTGCTCTTATGGACAAGATGATGCTCGCGGGTGTAATCGTTCTCGTTATAGTTAATGCCATCTAGGATGTACTGCTGCAGCTCCTCTGCAGTCATTTTCGCCACCTCGGAGCCCGGAAGCTTACGCACGAATTCTGCAGTGATCTTACCGCGGCGTATGCCCTTGCCCCACCTCGGCATCGTGAGATATGCGCCGTGAATGTGAGCTATGTAGATCGCGGCTCCGGCCTTCTTCGCCATCTTCGCAACGCCATCGTCGAAAGTAATAGTAGAGCCATCTATGGAGCGAGTCGCTTCAGGGTAGATAAACAAAACTCCCTTACGCTTCATGACCTTCATCATCGCTTTAACAGAGATTGTATCCACAACGAACTGCTTCTTCGGGATGGCACCTCCTAGCTTGAACCAATGCCCCCAGGGATTTCTTCTGAACACGAATTCACCAGTGACGAAGTTGCCCGGACGCCCGCGTGTGAGCTTACTTGTGACCATCGGGTCGAGATAGGACTGATGGTTGGACAGAACGATGATCGGTCCCTCCTCCTTAAGGTAGTCGGGATCAGGCTTAACTTTAATGTTAGTGAAAAGCGCGATCAAGGATACAAGTATGTTCTCGCCGATGCAGTGATACCACCAGTTGCTCGGTACGCATCCGATATCGTATTCATAAGGCTTTTTGGCCATTTATGATGCCCCCTGTTGACAATAAGCTTTCAATATTATGACGAATGCGGGGTTTAATTGCAAATTGACATAAAATTAATTATTATTACGTGCGTAATTATTTATATGGAGGCCATCTATGAGAGAAAACAAATGGATTCGTGCCGCGATACCTGCTCTGCTTCTTCACTGCAGTATCGGTACGGTTTACTGCTGGGGCACATTCTCCAAGGAGATCGCAGGCTACATCGGACAGGAGAACAGCGCAGTTCAGTGGGCGTTCTCATTCGCCATCTTCTTCCTCGGTATGTCCGCAGCTTTCCTGGGAGATGTAGTTGAGAAGGATATTCACAAGTCCTCCCTCATCGCCACGATCTGCTTTACCGCAGGTATGGTGGGAACTGGCGCAGCTATTCTTCTTAAGTCGCTGCCGCTTATTTACCTTTTCTACGGCTGCATAATGGGTATCGGTCTGGGTACCGGCTACCTGTCACCTGTCAAGACTCTCATGCTGTGGTTCAAGGACCGTAAGGGTCTCGCCACCGGTCTCGCAGTAGCTGGCTTCGGTCTTGCCAAGGCTATCGCTACTCCCGTAATGCAGTTCTTCCTTAACAAGTTCGACAACAACCCCGCATACATGTTCTTCATCATGGGCGGTATCTACTGCGTAATGATGTTCATAGGTCATCTGCTCTTAAGAAAGCCCGCTGACTGGGTAGAAGCACATGACGATAAGGCGGGCATCAAGGAGTTCTTCTCCAATCTCGGCAAGAACTTCAAATTCTCCTTCTCCAACAAGACCTTCATCGGCATCTGGATCATGTTCTACATCAACATCCACTGCGGTCTTGCTCTTATCTCACAGGAGAAGTCGATCTTCACCGCCATCGGTCTTACCGCTGCTGTTGCCGCTACCTTGGGTTCTGTAACAGCCATCGCTAATGCCGCCGGCCGTCTGGGCTTCTCCGCCTGGGCAGACTCCTTCAAGGATCGTAACACCATCTATAAGATCATCTTCATTCTCTCTATCGCCCTTACCGGCGCGACCATCCTCACAAGAGGTATCGAGAACAAGATCGTAGTTCTGTGCGTAGCTCTTCTCATTATGGTAAACGCAGGCTACGGCGGAGGCTTCTCCAACGTTCCTACACTGCTGTCTGACCATTTCGGAATGAAGTCTATCTCCGCAGTGCACGGCATGTGCCTCTCTGCATGGGCTATCGCAGGTCTTACCGGAAACCAGATGGCAACATATATCGTTGAGCATACAGGCGCCGTCGACCCTAACACGGGTCTCAACCCCGTGGGATATCAGAACGTCCTCTACGCTACAGGAGCTTTATACGTTGTTGCCCTTATCGTCTGCTTCGTACTGGTAAAGGCGCCTAAGAAGGAGAAGGCATAAGCCGTATAACAGCAGCGCCGCCAGCACATCGATAACCGAGTGCTGCTTTACGAAGACAGTAGAAATACAGATCAAAGCCGCCATCCCGTACGAAGCGATGGCGGTTTTCTTATGCCCGCGGAATTGAAGCACGCGCCCCATGGATATTCCGCAGGCAAGCGAGTTAAAGACGTGTATGCTTGGGATCACGTTAGTGGGTGTATCTATCGAATAAAGGTACGCGACCATTCGCGTGAAGATGTTGTCTCTCGGCATAACATCGGGTCTTAAGTCGAGTCCGTTCGGGAACACGAGGCTCACAGCTATGAACAGCGACATGCCGATAATAAGGGTCCAGCACATGGCGAAAAACTCTTTCTTACCCTTGAAAAAGACGTACACGATCGCCGCCGCCATGAAGGGGAACCAGAGAAAATAAGGTACGATAAACCCCTCGACGAAGGGGATCTTATCGTCGAGGGGAATGTTAATAAGTGTTACTTCAGGTGTCCTTCTCTCCACGAGGAAGAAGAAGAACAGGTACACCGGCATGTAGAAGATAAACTGCCAGTACTTAAAGCTTTCCTTAAGTGACTTCTGCATTCTCTTCCTTAACCTGTGTTACTTCAATATTGGAGTCGATAGGACCGCCGTCGGTGATCTTGATCTCCTCTCCTTCAGCGTCGACGATGGCGATGCTTCCGGTCTTGATGACTCCGTCAAGAAGAGCCTCGGAGAAGTTATCCTCTACCATAGACTGGATGACTCTCTTAAGAGGTCTCGCACCGTACTGCGGATCGTAGCCCTTCTTAGCCAGAAGCTCCTTAGCCGCATCCGTAAGGCGGATCTCGATGCCGATGTCAGAGATCCTCTTGCCTACCTGAGCCACGAGGATATCGACGATCTTGATAAGAGATGCCTTACCCAGCATTCTGAAGAAGATGATCTCGTCCACACGGTTGATGAACTCAGGTGTAAAGGCCTTCTTAAGCTCATCGATAACCGTGGTCTTGGCCTCGTCATAGGACTTGCCGCCGTAAAGTCTCTCTCTGCTCGCCTCGTCATCGTCTGAGGTGTCCGTCGCCATATCAAAGCCGATACGCCTTCCGGCATCACCTGTGAGCATACGTGCTCCGATATTAGAGGTCATGATGATGATAGTATTCTTGAAGTCGACCACACGGCCCTTACCGTCGGTAAGTCTTCCGTCGTCCAGCACCTGAAGCATGGAGTTGAAGACCTCGGGGTGCGCCTTCTCGATCTCGTCAAAGAGAACAACCGAATACGGATGACGTCTCACCTTCTCGGTGAGCTGACCGCCCTCATCGTAGCCTACGTATCCCGGAGGAGAACCGATGAGCTTAGACACATCGTGCTTCTCCATGTACTCCGACATATCGATACGTACAAGTGCATTCTCGTTGCCGAACATCACCTCTGCGAGAGCCTTGGCAAGCTCGGTCTTACCTACACCGGTAGTACCCAGGAAGATGAAGGAGCCCGAGGGCTTCGTCGGATCCTTAAGACCGAGTCTAGATCTTCTTATGGCCTTTGCAATAGCGGTAACCGCCTCATCCTGACCGACAACTCTCTTCTTAAGCTCATCCTCGAGATTACGAAGCTTCTCAGCATCAGTCTCTGTGATCTTCGATACGGGAATACCGGACCACTGTGAGAGTACATCCGCGATATCATCTACTGTAAGCGAGCCTGTGAAGCCTCCCTCCTCAGCACTCTTGCCGTCAGCACTTGTAACTGTCTCGAGCTCGGCCTTAAGCTTCGCCTCCTCATCTCTTAGGGATGCTGCCTTCTCGAATTCCATGCTGTCCACAGCCTGCTTCTTCTGCTGCTCCAATTCCTCGAGACGCTTGTTAAGCTTAAGCTTCTTATCGGTAACTGCGAAGTTGATCCTCTTACGGGCCGCCGCCTCATCTATAAGATCGATAGCCTTATCGGGAAGGAATCTGTCGGATACATATCTTGCCGAGAGTATTACGGCCTGAGTTATGCAGTCGTCGGGTATATGGATCTTGTGGTGCTCCTCATACTTCGATCGAAGGCCCTTCAGGATCTCTATAGCCTCGCTCTGTGAGGGCTCGTCTACCATGACCTTCTGGAATCTTCTTTCCAGAGCGGAATCCTTCTCGATAAACTTGCTGTACTCATCAAGTGTGGTGGCTCCCACTATCTGAAGCTCGTTACGGGTGAGCATAGGCTTCATGATATTAGCCGCATCAAGCGAGCCGTCACCTCCGCCGCCCGCACCGATCAGGGTGTGGATCTCATCTATGAAGAGAATAATATCGGGGTTGGAGGAAGCCTCCTCGAGCACATTCTTGATCCTCTCCTCGAAGTCGCCCCTATACTTGGAGCCTGCCACGAGGGAACCCATATCGATGCTGTATACCGTCTTGCCCTTGATGATGTCGGGGACATCACCCTGAGAGATCGCCAGGGCCAGCCCCTCGGCGATGGCTGTCTTACCGACACCGGGATCACCTACGAGACAAGGATTATTCTTTGTCCTTCTGGCGAGGATCTGCATTACGCGATTGATCTCCTGCTCACGTCCTATAACGGGATCGATCTTACCCTCAGCTGCCATGGCCGTAAGATTCTTTCCGTATTTATCCAAAGTCTTGCGGCCGCCCTTGCCGGCCTTCTTATTAAGCTTGCCTGCACCTGACGCGCCCGCCGGGATCGCACGTTCATCCGACTGACCCAAGTCACCGTCCTCTTCCCTGAAGACCTGAGACAACTCGTCCATCAGACCGTTAATGTCGGCACCCAGATTGATAAGAAGCTGATAGCCTGTAAGCGACCTGTTGGTGGTTATGGCGAACAGCAGATGCTCCGGCTTCAGAATGCCGTTATCGCCGATCCTCTTGCTTATCTCCATCGCATCATTAAGAAGTCTCTTGGACTCGAGCTTCAGAAGCCTGATACCCTCCTCTACCTCGTAGTTCGAGAGCTCATCGTCAACTACAGCCGAATCGAAAAATAACGTTCCTGCCAACGTCTCTACCGACAGACCGTTACGCTCCAGAATATCCGCCGCAGGTCCCGGTGTGGCACTGATGCCGGCCAAAATAAACTCCGTGGATATCGTGCGGTTGCCGTTAGATGCGGCGAACCTCTTGGCGTAGATAATTACTCTTGTTGTATCTTCAGTTAATTTAAGATTCATTATGCCTGTCCTTCCTTCATGATCTCCCTTATCAAGGTCGCCCGCTCAGCCGCTCTTTGCTGAGGCCGTACTGCCTTCTTGCCGGAATCCGAATAGCTTCTTCTTACCTTCTGAGTCAGCTTATTGATCTTCTTCCAGTCGATATTCGCCTCTGATGTATCTATGTAACCCTGCCCCAGTCGAAGCCAGTTAATTAACGTCAAAGCCTCGGCGATCTCTATCCTTCTGCAGTAACGAAGTGTCGCATAGGCTCTGTAGTACTGATCCTCCACGATCCCCTTCTTCTTAGTGCAGATATTCTTTCTGCAGGTGTTCTCGAGCTTGATGATGTCGGTCTGAACTCTCTGAGCTCCGGTGATCACATCCTGCTCCGTAACTCCCAAGGTCGCCACATTACTCAGTATGTATATACCGTTCTGTCTTTGACCGTCAGACTGAGTCATCGGCATTATCTGCCAGTCGTATTTCTCGACTCTTCGCCCTAAGACCTGTAGCGCACCCTCCGTCTTCTCAATACCGGGAATAGCCAGGGTCTCAATGATCTGAAGTCCGGTTCCCACCGACTTGATCTGCGAGGTCAGGAAGCCGAACTTATCAGTATAGGCGATGTCCATGCTCTTCTCGAACTTCACTGCCAAATCGTCGGCTCTTTTATATGCCGTAGCCACGTCGCTTCCCGGAACCATAGATACTATACTTATATGATCCGTCGAGTTTATGATCACGCCGAGGCCCTCGGTCTTGCTCAGAAGATAACCTGTCTTCGCATTGGAATTCAGGAATGCATATCCGGAGAAGAACTGCTCGTAGAGGTCGGCCTTAGCGCTGTCGTCGAGCTCGTCTGTCCTCACGAAGTTAAGTCCCATGGAGCCTGCAGCCTGCCTTACCATGCCTAGGACGTTCTCCTTATCGGCGTCGCTCATCTTCGCGGGGAAAGGGAAGCCCTTGATGTTACGGTTGATAATTACCTTTGTAGACAGGACGATATCCGTGTCCTTACCTTCCTTCTCGTACCACATTTATGCGTCCCCCTTCCTTGACTGAAGCTCATCGCGAAGCTTGGCTGCCAGTGCATAATCCTCAGCAGCTGCCGCCTTCATCATGCCGTCCTGAAGCTCATCCTCGGTAAGCTTTCCTAATTCCGTATTCCTGATTCTATCAAGGATGTCCGCCGCCTGAGTCTCGCTTGCCTCCTGCTTAGTCGCGGCGGGCTTGGTATCGGGTGTTGAAGTCGCCTCGACAATATTAGACTGCTTCATGTCAGAATCTGACTCCGGCTTAACCTCCGGATTGATCTGCGACGACTCACCGGGCTTACGGCCCATATATTCGCTGCTGCCCTGACGCTTCAGGATATGCTTAAGGATACTCTCGTTAAAGGTGTTGTAGCACTCTATGCATCCGAGCTGTCCGCTCGCCTCGATATCTCTTAAGGTAGTGCCGCATCTTGCACATCTTATCTTCGCATTGGCAAAGTCGAGATCGGTTCCGGCAGCAAAGGTCCCGGGGAAGACATCAAGCATCGGGAAAGCCTGATCGAATACCGAGCTTTGCCTTCTGAATATCTCGTCTATCTTGAGCTCTCTCGAGCAGTTCTCGCAGAGCAGATTTCCGTTGATCTTCGCATAGGAATTACCTATCTGCGCGCCGCATCTTGAACACTTCATGTTAATTCCTCCCTCTTATATCAGTAAGCCTGCAAGAGCATTCCTGAATACATCCGCTCTTACCGCCGATCTTATATCCGTGTCTACCTTCGCGAGACTTCTGTCCGACACCGCCGACATTATGGATGTTGCCACCCTCGCACTTATTACGCCTGCCTCTGCCGCGTTAGCCAGAAGGATCTTCGCCTCCTGCTGTGTGATGCTGTCACCCGTGGTCTCGATAATTGACTTGATATAGTCCTCTGCACTGGCGGGCTTGATCTGGGTAATAGTTATCTGACCGCCGCCGCCACGCCTGCTCTCCACGATATATCCGTTCCCCGTCGAAAATCTCGTCGACAGGACGTATGTGACCTGTGACGGAACACAGTTGGCACGCTCGGCAAGCAGACTTCTGCTGATAGTGGCACTGCCGTTATTCTCTTCGATCAACTCTTTGATCATGGCTTCGATTACATCTACCAGTCTTGCCATTTACGCTGCCTCCTTTTGACTTTGACTTTCTTTGACAATTGTATTATCACGCTAGTTTGGCGGGTTGTCAACAGGATTTTTGACATTTTTTGACTTTTGTTTTCCTTCGATCCCCACAAACGGGCTCGAATCGCCAATTGTGAGGACCAACTGTGAGGATTTATACCCGCTCGATCCTCACAAATCGATTTGAAACATGATTTGTGAGGACAACTTGTGGGGATAGAAGGCTGTCCAAATGAACGTACATACGAGTGTGATAACATATGATCATGAACGGTCATGCATATGAGAAGGCCTGCGTCGGGTATCTACGACGCCACGGCTATAGCGGAGTCACCCTCACCGGCAACTCCGGCGATTACGGCGTTGACATTATTTGCCGCCGCCTGATCAAGAGATATGCCGTGCAGTGCAAGTACTACTCACGGCCAGTGGGAGTCGCCGCCGTGCAGCAGGTAGTCGGCGGCATGGCTTACTACGACTGCGACCGGGCAATCGTAATTACCAACACCACATTTACAAGGCAGGCCTACGAATTGGCGGAAAGAAATAACGTAACCCTGATCCACGGCTATGACGGCAGAACAGGGTTAAGAGTAAAGTTATTTATATTAATTGTATTGTTAGTAATCGCGAATATCGCAGTCAATTATTACTTGTGATATAGCTTCTTTGTAGCGTAGACCGGCTCACAGGTAATATTTACACCCAACTTCCTAAACACGTTCTCATCGACGGATGACAGCATAGTTGTGGAATGCGCATCGGCATTCTTAAGATTGCCCAGCTGCTGCATCGCGAGCTCTGCCACAGGATTGGTGGTGGCCGAGATAGATAGCGCGATCAAGGTCTCATCGGTATGAAGTCTCGGGTTGTGGTTGCCCATGTGATTGATCTTAAGATCCTGAATAGGCTCGATAACGTTGGGTGAGATCAAAGGCATCGAGTGATCGATCCCAGCCAATACCTTAAGAGCATTGAGAAGTGCCGCCGAGGACGGTCCCATAAGATCAGTTGTCTTGCCTGTTACCATACGCCCGTCCGCGAGCTCGATAGCGACTGCCGGGCCCGTGGTCTGATCTGCGCGTACCAGAGCGGCACCGACGCAGCGTCTGTCGGCTGTGTCGATTCCGGTCTTGTTTATCAGAAGCTCAAGCTTAGCAACGTCGGAGCCGTCTGACAGGCCTTGCTTAACGGCGCATTTCGCTTGGTAGTATCTGCGGATGATCTCGTACTTGGATGCTTCGCAGCACGCTTCGTCGTCCACGATAGCAAAGCCCGCCATGTTAACGCCCATGTCCGTAGGGCTCTTGTAGGGGGATGCACCGTAGATCTTCTCGAAGATGGCGTTAACTACCGGGAATACCTCCACATCACGGTTATAGTTGACCGTAGTCTTGCCGTAAGCCTCCAGATGGAAGGGGTCGATCATGTTGACGTCAGACAAGTCCGCCGTAGCCGCCTCGTATGCGACGTTAACGGGATGTGTCAGCGGGATGCTCCAGATGGGGAAGGTCTCGAACTTGGCGTAGCCGGCCTTGATCCCCCTCTTATTCTCGTGATAAAGCTGCGACAGACAGGTCGCCATCTTGCCCGAACCGGGACCTGGCGCCGTCACCACAACAAGCGAATGTGATGTCTCGATATAATCGTTCTTGCCGTAACCATCATCGCTTACGATAAGAGGAATGTTGGAAGGATAGCCCTCGATGGGGTAGTGCTTATAGACCTTGACCCCCAGCTGGCGAAGGCGTTTCTCGAATTTCTCCGCGAGCGACTGCCCCCTGTACTGAGTGATGCAGACGCTGCCGACACACAGACCGAACTCGGTGAAGGCATCTATGAGGCGAAGGACGTCCTGATCGTAGGTGATGCCCAGGTCGCCTCTGCGCTTGCTTTTCTCGATGGCGTCGGCATTGATGGCGATAATGATCTCAGCGTCCTCTTTAAGCTTCATGAGCATCTTGATCTTGCTGTCGGGCTCGAATCCCGGAAGCACTCGGGACGCGTGATAATCATCAAAGAGCTTGCCGCCGAACTCCAGGTAAAGCTTACCGCCGAACTCGTCAATCCTCTCCCTGATGTGCTTACTCTGAAGCTCCGTGTACTTCTCGCTGTCGAACCCAACCTTAAACATTTATCTTTGCCCCTCTCATAACTATTACCTTGTGGCCCTCAGGCTTCCCTTCAAGTGTAAGCTCACTTCCGATCTCCTCCGTCTTATCGAAAAGCTCGGTGAACGCCTCCACCGTCCCGATCTCGTCATAGCCGAAGCCGTCGCCTCTGTAGTGCATCGGGATCGCGATAGACGGATCAATAAGCTCGACATATCGCTTGGCCTGCTCGGCATCGATGGTATAGAAGCCTCCGACCGGGATAAGCAGCACATCACAGCCCCTGATCCGCTCAACCTGCTCGTCAGTAAGCTCGCAGCCGATATCTCCCATGTGAACGATGGAAAGCCCGTCAACATCGACAATTATAACATTGTTAAATCCTCTTAAGGCACCCTCTTTATCATCATGATATGACTCGATAAAGCTCACCATAAAGGGCGTATCGGCTCTCGTGACGGAGAGCTTGACCTCATTAAGCCCGAAGTGGTCAGCGTGCTTGTGGGATGAGATCACCTGATTGGCAGTCTCCTTCAGCGGAGCATAGCCCGGGACACTTCCCGTCTTATAAGGATCAATGATCATAGCAAACCCGTTCTTCTCGAACTTGAAGCACGAGTGACCGAGATAAATAATCTTCATGGAATAACCCCCGGGATCAGATTGATTTATCAATTATTATATTACTACTTAAGAAAAGCACAAAACCGTACTGCGGGTATAAACGACGGAATTATTGACGTCCAGGATCTGAACGTCGCAGAGTACGTATGTAGGCACCTCGCCATCCGCCAGGGTAGGAAGAGAGAAATTAAGAGCTGCCCGGAATTGATGATTCGAATCCCCATATGTGGCATAGGAGAAAGGATTGGTGTAGTCGTATGGATCGTACGCTGTGCCCGTTCCCGGAGTAAAGTATCCGAAGTGAACAAAGCCCGCGTTAATGTCGGCAGATGACGTCGATCCAAGATTACCCTCTGATCCGCCGGAGAACATTCTGTAAACCGCACGGCTGGTAATTCCGGTGCTGTCCGTTCTCGGAGTGGGCTTAGGTGTTATCGTAGAAGTGGCGTAGGTTGCCTCCTCACAGTCAAGAACGTTATTGGCAATCACACCGGTGATCTCGTAGTTAGACGCGATGGTCTCGTAGTAATCCTGATTCTTTCTGATAATCAGCGTGTTGCCAAAGACCTCATTCGCTACGGATGAGCTTCCTATAGAAGCACCACTATTATTAGTTACCTGAACGTCCGCAGAAGTCGTTATATATGTATGCGCGCACTCGGCACGAAGCGAATCCACTATAGTATCCGCCAGAAGTTGCGCGCGACTTAAGTTAGTCGTGTGCGTGTATATCTTAGTTATAGGCATAATAAGCATGACACAGGACCCGGCGAAAATAGCGGTCAGCGTCATCGCCACCACCAGCTCCACCAGCGTTATCGCTTTCTTCGATCTTTTGTGCTTAGCTATTCTTCGCATATTCTATCTACTCGTATACAACATATGTATATGTATTTCCGTCTATCGTTACGGTATAGGTATAACGACTAACCGTTGTACCTCCGACCTCTACAGAACCGTTCGACTCCGAGCTCTTAATAACATCCTCCGGCGATTTACCTGCCAGCTTCTGCTGCAACGCGATCATGGCGTTATCCGCGCCGGTCCTGCTCTTATTGGCATTGACCTCAGACTTCGTTGCCCAGGATATCCCCTCAGAGAAGACCACCAGCATTATCGACAACAACGTAAAAGCGACGATTACCTCTACCATGGTCTCGCCCTTGTTATCGCTTATGATGGAGCCTGTCTTACTGATTCGTCTCATTATCTTTGCCTCGTGTACGACCCCGGAGAACCTGAATAAACTGCAGTGTAAACATACGTCGCGTTGGCAACTTCAGCTCTGACTTCAAGATTATAGTTGGACCCGCTCGACGTAACTTGTATTGTAACTGTCCCCTTCGCCATTCCCGGCGCGGTGTCATTGACAGTACCAATCTCGGCAAGATTAATCCCGGAGTTGCTGTCCAGTATCGCTTCATCCAATGACTCACCCAGACTTGTTGCAAGCATATACGCCTGATCCTGGTTATACTGCTTATCCGCAGACGCCCACAGAGCACTGGTAGTAACTCGAAGTATGATCACGCCGGTAATAATAATGATGGCGATGATCGAGACAAGCACAAGGCTAGTACCTTCGTTTCCGCGAAGGAGTGACGCTGTCTTATCAGTTAACGTTGTCTTACTTATGCGTGTCATCTCTATTTGCCGTAAAAAACCTCACTATGACTATACAAAGAACGTCCGTTGTTACTCGTCCAAAAATCTGCATTCGTATCATTAAGCCCGGTTCTATTACAGATAATATAGAATTGAAGAGGAATCTGAGCACCGTCTAATACAATAGTGTTCCTGAAATCTATTCCACCAATCTTCTTTGTCGTTATAGCCGATGATCCATCCCATCTTGGATATTCATACATCCATGTGCCATTGACATAAAACAACGCTGGAGCTTTTTCATTCTCGACGTAAGCAACATAGTAAACTGTATATTGCTGAGTTAAGCTCATACCTCCTTCAGATTTGTGTGTTCCTACTCCTACCACAAACGCATAAGGCTCACCGTTATCGGCACCTCTGCCACAGCCCAATAATTCCAGTACTCTATCCCCCCACACTTTATCTGCACCCTTATACCAGTAAGAATTATTACCGTCAGTAGTTGAACTTGACATGCCCAATCCATCACCTAATCCATAGAGTTGTTGCATTACAGCTTGTGCTGCTATACGAGCTTCATCTGCTTTCTGAATATACTGAGCCTTTCTCGCTCTCTTGATATATCCCGTCAAAGCCGGCACGAGCATCGCAGCTAGGACAGCGAGGATAACGAGGACCACGATAAGCTCGACGAGCGTGAACGCCCGCTTGACATTCCTGGAAGATTTATTAATTCTTCTAGTCATAGGTCCTCCTTCATTTGTTATTTTGCATACCTATCCACTTTGTATAAATTTTAACCCCTCGAGCCTTACACTTCAATTATCTTGGGGTTACGTTCTGTGAACAATCGGTCACGAGACCGTAAATAATAAGTTTCGTAATTCAGTTTTCTGGCATAGAAAAACCGGGGACAAGCCCCGGTCGATTATTTATATCAAATGCTCAGACTAATTACTTAGAAGCTGCTGCCGACCAAGAAGTTGATCCTCCATCAATAGTAAGTGTATATACACTTCCATCAATAACAACGAAACCACCATCGATAATAAAAGCATTATCCTTTGTCTCATCTTCTTCGTACGTAAATTGGAAAGAATCAACGGCAGCGGGGTCTACGCCTGCGAGGGCCAAAACCTGATCTCCAAAACCGACAGGAGCAGCCTGAGTTATAGTTCCTGTTTTATCACTTGCTGTACCTCTTCCATATATATCTGTTACCATTGCCTGTGCAGCAGTATAAATTGTAGCTGCTGTCTGGTATTCCTTCTCTTCTCTAGCCCTTCTGATATAACCTGTGAGTGCAGGTACGAGCATAGCTGCGAGGATAGCAAGGATAACGAGAACTACGATAAGCTCAACT
>JAFVAY010000010.1 GCA_017480325.1 Clostridiales bacterium | reverse complement strand
GCTTTCTTGGGTCCAATCTCATCGGATAAAGCTACTGCCTGTTGTCTGAATTCATTGTCGTAATTCATTTTCTCACCTCGTTATCATTATATAATCTCGTTGTGAGTTTAACGACTCTACTTAAACGTTATCATTCCACTTTATTGTTGGAGACGGGTATGAAATACCGATGGTTCAATAAATTCGATTCAAGATAATTGCTTCTGCTCCTTTATGGTATAATTATTTGTTAGCAAACCGTTGAAGGGAAGGTCAAACATATTATGTCTGAATCTATAGTCGGATTGAAGCGCACGGATATGTGCGGAACCTTAAGAGAAGGCGATGTCGGCAGAGAAGTTGTTCTTATGGGGTGGTGCCATAAGGCAAGAGACCTGGGGGGACTTACATTCATAACCTTAAGAGACAGAAGCGGCGAGGTGCAGCTGGTTATCACACCTGACAGCTCCGAGGATATAAGGACTAAGGCGTCCAAGGTAAGATCCGAATTTGTTCTTGCTGCTAAGGGTAAGGTTCAGAAGAGATCTGCGCCTAACGAGAAGATGCCTACCGGTATGATCGAGATCGCGGTGGTTGATCTTCGCATCATCTCCGAATCCGAGACACCTCCTTTCTATATCGAGGACGATGATACAGCTAATGAGGCTTTGAGACTTAAGTACAGATATCTTGACTTAAGACGTCCGGTTATGCAGAACAATATGATACTTCGCCACAAGATAGCGAAGTCTGCGAGGGATTACTTCGATGAGAAGGGTTTCCTTGAGATCGAGACTCCTATGCTCGGCAAGAGCACTCCTGAGGGAGCGCGAGACTACCTTGTTCCTTCCAGAGTTAAGAACGGGTCCTTTTTCGCCCTGCCTCAGTCTCCTCAGCTTTATAAACAGCTTCTTATGCTGGCGGGCTACGACCGCTATATGCAGATCGCAAGATGCTTCCGCGATGAGGACTTAAGAGCTGACAGACAACCAGAGTTCACACAGATGGACCTTGAGATGAGCTTTGTTGACTGTGATGACATTATGGGTGTTACGGAAGGCTTTGTGGCAAGAGTATTCAAGGATGTTCTTGATATAGATATTGAGCTTCCCATAAGACGCATTACATGGCAGGAGGCAATGGAGCGTTACGGCTCGGATAAGCCTGACTTAAGATTCGGCATGGAGCTTCAGGATATCTCCGACTGGGCTTCCACCGTGGATTTTGTAGTGTTTAAGAATGCCCTCGAGGATAAGGGGCTTGTTAAGGCTGTCGTTATTAAAGGCGGTGCGGCCTTCTCTCGTAAGGAGATAGACGCCTTAGGCGAGGTGTGTAAGACATACAAGGCGAAGGGAATGGCTTGGATAGTTCCGGCGGAGCAGCCCAGGGGCTCCTTCCTTAAGTTCTTAAAGCCCGAGGACATCGAGGCTTTGGCACAGAAGACCGGTGCCGGCGCAGATGATCTCATCTGTATAGTGGCAGACAAGTTCAAGGTAGTTCACGACAGCTTAGGTCAGCTTCGTATCGCTGCTGCCAATAAGCTCGGACTTATAAAGAAGGATGACTTTAAGCTTTGCTGGGTGACGGAGTTCCCTATGTTCGAGTGGTCGGAGGAAGAGGGAAGGTTCATGGCTATGCATCATCCCTTCACATGCCCTATGGATGAGGATCTTGACCATCTGGAAGCCGATCAGGGCAAGGTCAGATCCAAGGCTTACGACATCGTGTTGAACGGTTGCGAGCTTGGAGGCGGATCCATAAGAATCCACGACAGAGACCTTCAGATGAGGATATTTAAGCTCTTGGGATTTACGGCGGAAGCTGCACAGGAGCAGTTCGGATTCCTGCTTGATGCATTTAAGTACGGCGTACCGCCTCACGGTGGTCTTGCCATCGGCCTCGACAGATTCGTAATGCTTCTTACCGGCGCAGGGTCTATAAGAGAGGTTATAGCTTTCCCGAAGGTCCAGAACTCTTCCGATCTTATGACAGATGCTCCGGCCCCCGTATCCGAGGCTCAGCTTGAAGAGCTCGGCATCGGAGTATCATCCTCATCAGACGGCAATAATGATGATGAGAACCTGGTGATGGATTAACATGAAGAAGCACGATAAAAGTGACAGTATAGAAGTTACCGGCAAAGCCGTCGGCAAGGAGATCATCTCTTCGATCCTCGATTGGCTTATAGCTATAGCTGTCGGTGTTCTGGTCGGCGTTGTCCTGGTGGTGTTTGTTATTCAGAGGGATAACGTATACGGAGACTCCATGGTTCCGACCCTCAGGAGCGGCTACGTCGTTATGACGGAGAAGATATCTACATATTTTCATCATTTTAACAGAGGCGACGTTGTTATCCTCGATGGTCAGAATATGGAGGGATATAGCCACGAAGAGTATCTTATTAAGAGGATCGTGGGACTTCCCGGCGAGACCGTAAGGATCGCAGACGGACACGTGTATATAAGGGAAGAAGGGGCCTCAGACTTTTATGTTCTGGAGGAATCCTATCTTGCACCCGGCACCGAGACCTATGTTATGAGTCTTGGCCTTGATAAGGGCTATGACGAGATCACGCTCGGCGAGAATGAATATTACTGCATGGGAGATAATCGCCCTGTAAGTAACGACAGTAGAAACTTAGGTCCGTTTACGGAGGATCGTATCAAAGGAATTGCATTCATTGTGATCTATCCGTTCCGGGAATTCGGGTTAATCTGAGGAAACGGTGATCAGGTTAATATGGATAGACAGAAATACATCAGAAACTTCTGCATAGTAGCACATATAGATCACGGTAAATCTACCTTGGCGGATCGATTGATCGAGCATACAGGAGTAGTCGAGAAAAGGGACATGAAGTCTCAGATCCTCGATAATATGGACATCGAGAGAGAACGCGGTATTACCATTAAGTCCCAGGCGACCAGAATGACCTATAAGGCTAAGGATGGTAACACATACACGCTTAATCTTATCGATACTCCCGGTCATGTGGACTTTAACTACGAGGTAAGCAGAAGTCTGTCTGCCTGTGACGGAGCTATTCTTATTGTTGATTCTTCTCAGGGTGTCGAGGCTCAGACTATGGCGAATGCATATCTTGCCGTTGATGCCGACCTTGAGATACTTCCCGTGATCAATAAGATCGATCTTCCCTCCGCTAGACCTGAAGAGGTCAGGCATGAGATAGAGGATGATATAGGGATCGATGCTTCATATGCACCTTTGATATCGGCCAAGAATGATATCGGTATTGAGGATGTCCTTGAGGGAGTCGTAAAGTATCTTCCTCCCCCGTCTGATCCTGAGGATGAACCATTCAGAGCATTAGTGGTGGACTCCAAGTACGATCCGTATAAAGGAGTTATCGTAAGTGTGAGGGTCCGCGCAGGCTCGATCAGGTCTAGGGATTCGATCCGCGTTATGCATACCGGTAAGGAATTTGTGATTACCGAACTCGGGTATTTTCACCCCGGCGAGTATGTACCGGCAGATGAGTTGCTTGCCGGAGAGGTGGGTTATATCTGTGCTTCCATAAAGTCGGTATCGGATACGGCTCCGGGTGACACTATAACCTCCGCAGCTGATCCGGCGACTGAGCCTCTCCCGGGATATAAGGGAATACAGCAGATGGTCTTCTGCGGGATATATCCCGTGGACGGCGCACGATACGGAGACCTAAGGGATGCCTTGGAGAAGCTCCGTCTTAATGACGCGGCTCTGTCCTTCCAGGCTGAGACCTCTGCGGCCTTAGGCTTCGGCTTCCGGTGCGGATTCCTTGGACTTCTTCACTACGAGGTAATTGAAGAGAGACTCGAGAGAGAATTCAATCTCGACCTGATATCAACGGCACCTTCGGTTATTTACAAGGTCTATAAGACCGACGGCGAGTGTCTGAATGTAGACAATCCTACCAATATGCCGGACCCTTCGGTGATAGATTACATGGAGGAGCCGGTAGTCAATGCCGAGATACTTCTGCCTAAGGAGTATGTAGGTAATATTATGGATCTTTGTCAGAACAGGCGTGGTGAATATCAGGACATGAAGTACCTTGATGAGAAGCGCGTAATGCTTCACTACAGGATGCCTCTTAATGAGATAATCTATGATTTCTTCGATGCTTTGAAGTCCAGAACCAGAGGGTATGCATCTCTTGATTATGAGATGGCCGGGTACCAGCAAAGTAAGCTAGTTAAGCTTGATATACTGCTTAACGGAGACCCTGTGGATGCACTGTCCTTTATCGTGCATGCGGATAAAGCATACGAGCGCGGTCGCCGTATGGCAGAGAAGCTTAAGGAGAACATCCCGAGACAGCAGTTCGAGATGCCCGTACAGGCGTGCATTGGTGGTAAAATAATTGCCAGGGAGACGATAAAAGCTTTTCGCAAAGACGTTACCTCCAAGTGCTATGGCGGTGATATCTCCCGTAAGAAGAAGCTTCTCGAGAAGCAGAAGGAAGGAAAGAAGCGAATGCGTCAGGTGGGCTCCGTAGAGGTGCCGCAGGAGGCGTTCATGAGCGTTCTGAAGCTCGACGAAGAATAAAAGAAAGAAGGAATAGAGATGAAAAAGAGTTTGATCACAACAATCGTATTGACAGCATTGGTAGCGGTAGCTGTTGCCGGATGCGCTTCCAAGGAACCCGAGGAGACAGAGGTTGTTACGGTCCCGGAGACAACTGTGGAGCAGACCGAGGCTCCCGCACCTTCGGAGGATCCGCTCGCGCCTATTATCGTATCTACAAGTGAGCAGGCTTCCGATGTGCCGGATGCTTTCCCCACGGGAGTGCCTCTTAACCAGGATGCGTACACGGAGTTCTCTGAGCCCGTTATGTATGAGGTCATCGAGGACTGTATCACCTGGTCCGGTAATGATGTTCAGACCTCAGGGGGAGACCTTTATACAGGAAGCCTTGTCACCGCAGTGGCATCTGACGGGAATTATCTGATCCTTGATGATCAGAGAGTCGTCGAGGCTTCGCACCTCCAGCTGTTCGAGTAAGGTTAGACGATAGGGTTTACTTGCCAATAAAGAATTAAACCCTTATAATTAGCCTGTTTGCGGGTGTGATGGAATTGGCAGACATGCCAGATTTAGGTTCTGGTGAGCGATCGTGCAGGTTCAAGTCCTGTCACCCGCACCAAAGACTCTTTATAGATACCGATAAAGAGTCTTTTTTATTGGATCATGATAAAGGTGGGATTATTATTGAATAAGACTGACGTTAATGAAGATAGACAATTCTCATTGGCTATGCTACTGATGACTGCAGTTTTGGTTATCGGAACGGGTCACTTTAAAGTGGAAGGTATGAATGCAGATGTTTTTGCAATTAATTATCGTAATGGAGTACTTCCGCGCGGGTTTATCGGGTGGCTTTATGATATTTTATGTTCTGCTTTTGGAAATAGACTATATAACTATTTGACTGTTTTGATATTATGTACGATATCATACTTTATTTATCTTGCAATATTGTGGAAATATAGTAAAAAAATGATCCGGGCATTAGAGGGAAGTGATTATGCCAAGGCCTTTATTATTACTGTATCTCCAATGTTTATTAAAATGTTTTTGAGTGAGGGCAACTTCGGAAGAACAGATATGTTCTTGTTATTACTGTCTATAGGGGCGGGATATGCAATAATGAAGCAACATGGTCTAGTGTTGGCAGTTGTTTTTCCTGTTATCGCAGTGTTAATCCATGAAGGGTATGTTCTTACATTCTACAACGTAGTGATTGCGTGTTTTATTTATCGGATAGTAACATCTGAAGGGAGAAAGCGTACTATTAACATCTTCTGGCTGGGTGTAAGTCTTATTCTAGTCGCTGTGTCTTTCCTGTGGGTATACTTACTTTGTAGAGTATATGTGCCTATTTCTCAAGAGTACTATGATAGTATCTATTACAGTGCTGAGTTTTTGTCCGCTCCAGATTCTCACGCTCATTATGGTTTTTTAATGTACGTGCTTTTTGGTATGGATCTATATCAATATGAGGATACATTTAGAATAATTGGTAGTGCTGAACTTCCGTTGTTTTTTATATTATCTGCGCCTTTTACGATAAAACTTGTATCTTTCTTTCGTTCTTTATATCGTGAGTCAAGTAATAAAAAACTGGTTGTATTGCTTAGTTTGGGTTCATTAACGTTGCTCCCGGATTTTATCTTAAAATGCGATTATGGACGGTGGGTGTTTGCTCTTTATTCTTATTACATTGTGTTACTAGTTCTATTTATAATATCCAATAACACAGTAGTAAAAAAGGTTTTTCGAGAACAGTTAAGCATTGTTTATAAAAGTAGTTGGAGAGGTTTGTTTTATGCAATGTATTTTATGTTGTTTTTGCCATTCCAATGTACTCATGTAAGTGATATCACTGAAGACGTTATTTTCCTTGTTAAAGATATTTTTCTTGGTAGATATATTTGATTGTTTACAAAATTATTCTTTCTCGCCTTATCTACGGGATTGGATTGTAATTTATTCCTTTGTCGGTGATCGTGATCATAGCCATAACGCTGAGGATGATGTACATGAGGCTGTGCATAAGGTGAGTAGTCCTGGCGAAGAGCTCATGAATTGTTCTGTGACGTTAATTATGTGACATCACACAGACTTCACATGGGGTTGTTAGGATAATTACATCATCAAAGGTAAAGGTGACGTGAGGAGTATGTATAAGTTGTTGTTGGTTGAGGATGCGCTGGATCTGGCAACTGCCATGAGAGACTATCTTACGGAGACAAATAAAGGCTCTCTGGAGATAACGATCATCACAGACGGCGATGAGGCTATAAGCAATGTCCGGGACAATGATTATGATCTGGCACTTCTGGATGTGATGCTTCCGGGAGCATCCGGCTTCGATGTTCTTCGAGCTGTGAGGCAAAAGGGAAGCTGTCCTGTAATCATAATGACGGCTTTGTCTGACGAGGAAAATCTTCTGTACGGATACGATCTAGGTGCAGATGATTACATGACCAAGCCGGTGCTTCTAAGCGAGCTTAACGCTAAGATCAATGCACTTTTAAGAAGGACCGCCGACAACCATAAGGACAAGCTAATAAAGATCGGCGGCATCACACTTAACGAATCCCGAATGTCCGTGGAAGTTGACGGCAATCAGATCGAGCTTCCTTCTAAGGAATATCTGATCCTGAGACTTCTTATGAGTGAACCCGACAGGGTGTTCTCTCGAGATCGGATACTTGACCGTGTGTGGGCATTTAATTATGACGTAACAGACCGGGTGGTAGATGCACATATAAAGAATCTGCGTAAGGCCTTGGGTCGCGAGAGCGGACGTATTAAGACCGTTATCGGCAGCGGTTATAAGATCAGCACTAAGTGAGGCAGGGACATGAATAAGATAATACGTAAGCCTTATTACGGGAAGTTTCTGGTTCATTATCTGATAAGGATAGGATTTGTAATATCTATATTGCTTCTGGTACTTAAGTATTTTGGGATGATCGCTTACATTGATCTTTTCAACTACCGCTTTGAACAGGATGAGAAGGAGTACCTTCTGAAGGCAGTAGAGCGGTTATCGCAGATATATACCGAAGACGGCTTCGATTATGAACAGGGCTATGAGGACTACAGATGGCGTTACCTGTATGCCAAGTATATTTTCGCAAGCTCGGGAGAATACTTCGGAGTAGCTTCTCAGGGCGTGATAGAGGACGAGACAGTAGTTGATTCCTCCTTTGATGCTATAGTGTTCAGCACCAGAAACGGCGTTTTTTCTCCATATGAGATAAATGATATTAATAGGGCGTATGAGATCAATAGCATTCTGGCGGATAAGGGATATGATGACTACAGCTTCATAGAGGACAGAAACTACGAGCTTTTGTTCTACGATCTGTATATCAATGATCAGGAACGTACATTCCTTCCCGGAGTGCTTGAGGTGTATCTTGATGACGAGCTTCTGGATACTGTGGATCTTACCCCGGAGGATACCTCCGGGTATGAAAGAGTTGTCCCGAGCGAGGATATAAGCTTTACATATCATAAGGCCATTCTGTTCGTCGGAGGATCGGATACGGACGATTCGAATTTCCTGATGAGCAGTGACGGAGAGACCCTTAATATTAAGGGAGATAAGAACAGGTTCGAGGTCCGTTACACGGATACGTTCCCGCCTCATTTTGACCGTGTGGTTAGGCTGGGAACTGTTATAGGAATAATAGCGGGAGCGCTGATTACATTGCTTCTTTCCGCATTAATCGCCTTTATAAGATACATGAAGGATAAGAGCATCTATGATATCTTTGTTTATCGACAGAATATGACACGGACCCTGGCCCACAATCTGAAGACTCCTCTTGCCGTTATAGCCTCCTATGCGCAGAATATATCTTCGGGAGTTGCTCCCGAGAATCAGAAGGAATATGCACAGAAGATCAATGATAATGTTATGGGTATGAAGGATATGATCAACGGCTTCCTGGAGTCATCGGGTGATGGGCAGGAGGAGATATAAGGACGAACCTAATCAGGATTAAGATTGCTGTGGTTCATGCGGAGTGCTGTGGAAGTTCCTGTCCAGATGCTTTCTGTTCTTGATGATATACATCTGTTCATCAGCATCCTTAATGGCGTGAGAGATGTCGAAGGAGTCATCCAGGACAGAGATCACGTAACCGCTGCTGGTGGATACCTTATAGGGTTTACCTGAGGTCCTGTTATACTCGTCAAGATATGCGTCGATATTCTTTATGATCGCATCGGCATCGCATTCGCCGAAGACCACTGAGAAGACCTCATCTCCTCCGAACCTTGTGGAGAGACTGGGTGAGGGAACGGAGTTAAAGAGTGCGTCTGCTACCGTATGTATAGAGCTGTCTCCCTCAGCGTGACCGTAGTTATCGTTGATGAATTTAAGTCCGTCGAGGTCCGACATGATGACAGTAACAGGCTTATTGTAGTACTCAGGAAGCTTACGAAGTCTCTTAAGGTCATTCTGGAAGCCGATACGGTTATAAAGACCTGTCAGGGCATCGTGCCGGTACATCTCATCCATCTTGGAGAGGAGGGTTCGCTGATATCTGATATTGATATAGCCGCCGATGCCCGTGCTTATGGCATTTGTAACCCCCATGGTGTTCGTATAGTTCGAGATAAGATAGTCTCTGAAGAAGTAGCACACGAAGCCTATTGGTCTGTTCATGAAGTCCAGGGCATTAAAGATCAGAGGGTAGCCACTGTCGGTGAGCTCAAGGATCCTTTGACGCACCGAAGAAGTCAACACATCCTCTGTCTGGTTCTCGTACTTCGTAGTTATATCCAGAGTGCCGTCTTTATAATTCTCAGGGTGATCCGTGTCGTAGATGAGCACGAAGTCCTTGAGTTCGTTAGGAATATTATCATCGGTAAAGTAGTTAATATCCTCCTCGAAACACTTCCTGTCGACTGCTATAAGAGTGTTGTTGGTCTTATAGGACTCAAGGTGCGAGGCCAATTCACCGGGTGTGAGGCTGGTCTGCATAGATGAGGTAATAAACTGCAGTACGCGGTTGTCGTCGTTAAGCCTTGAGAAGCTTTCCTTGAACCAGTTACGCAGAATGGAAGGGTGCTCATTATGCTCAGGACACCCACAGGACTCGTTCGCCTGGAACGAGGGTGTGATCACGGCATCTGTGACTTTGCCGGTATCAAGCGTCTCGAAAAGTGTTTGAGCAGTCACGTTCGCGAGGTCCAGAATATCGCATGATGCGGTGGTGATCTTAGGTTCCGTGAAGTAAATCTCATCGTAGCCGTCAAAGCCTGAGATCAATACATCCTCCGGGATCTTATAGCCTTCATTGATCAGCATCTCGGATACGGTGATAGCCATGATATCGTTACCGCATATTATCGCCTCGGGTAAGGGCTCATCTCTGTCAAGCAGTTCTCTTGTAGCGACTCTGCAGGGATCTGCCCAGAAATCACCGTAGCTTATCATGCTGTCATCAAAGGGGATACCGTTCTCCTCGATCACTTTCTTAAATACTCTTATTCTGTTATCGGAGAATTCGTTATTACGGTGTCCGGCCATCATGTGAGGGCGCTTTATATGGTGGTGCTCTATTATATGGCGCACCACCTGTTCGAAGCCCTTCTCGTAATCGTAATTGATGCAGGAGCAACCCTCGTAATGACCGTCAGCGATCACGACGGGGAGATCATAGGAGGATGCTTTGCTGATTATCTTATTCGCGATCTTGTGGCTCTTGATCTTCTCGTCCATTATTACGATCGCATCGATATCCTTATATGGGATCAGGTCAAAGACGTATTTCTCCGTGGCCTGACGGTCTTCCTCCCAGTAGATGTCGGAATTAATAGTGAATATCAGAACAGAGAAGCCTGCGGCCTTAACAAGTTCATTAAATCTGTTTATGAACCCGTGTATCTGCGGGTCATATACTCTGGATGTACAAAGCGCAATAAGCTTATTGCTCATGTTCCTCTCCTAGCACTGATGTTACTGATACATCTATAATATTAGCACTCAGAGTGTGGCGAAAATTATAATATATTGTTAATTGTTGGGTTTATCCCGGTGCTTGACATGAGGGGGGAGCTGTTGCTATAATGATTGCGAGCAAGTAAATTGCGCACTAATAATAAGAGGGTAACATGGAAAAAAAGAATAACAGCTATGAGGGCTTAAGACTTTGTAATCAGGTGTGCTTTCCGCTTTATGCCTGTTCTAAGGAACTGGTTAGACAGTACGGGCCATACCTTAAGGATCTGAATCTGACTTATACTCAGTACATAGTCATGATGGTTATGTGGGAGAAGAGACAGGTCTCGTCAAGAGAGCTGGCGGAGTGTCTTCACCTTGACTACGGAACACTGACACCGGTGCTTAAGAGGCTCGATCAGGCAGGCTATATAAGACGTGAAAGATCAACGGAGGATGAGAGACTTCTTACGTTGACCGTAACGGATGAGGGCAATGCTCTCAGACAGAAGGCGGTAAATATTCCGAATTCCATTGCTTCTAAGATGGGGCTTACCCCGGAGGAATTTGCATCCTTATACACACTGACCTATAAGGCACTTACAAATATGGAAGCTAATAATTAATAAGGAGGACAATATCATGTCTACAGTTTACGATTATCAGGTTAAGGACAGAAAGGGCAACATGGTTAGCCTTAAGGATTATGAGGGCAAGGTGCTTCTCATAGTTAATACGGCGACAGGCTGTGGTTTTACACCTCATTACGAACCTTTGGAGGCTATGTACAAGGAGCTTAAGGATCAGGGCTTCGAGATACTTGATTTCCCCTGTAATCAGTTTGCCAATCAGGCTCCCGGATCAGAGGATGAGATCCATCAGTTCTGTACAGTAAAGTTTGGTACGGAGTTCCCTCAGTTCGGAAAGATCGACGTTAACGGAGATAATGCTGACCCGCTCTTCGCTTTCCTTGCTACACAGAAGCCTTTCGAGGGTTTTGGCAAGGGACTTAAGAATGCCGGTCTCAAGACATTTGCTGACGCCAATAACAAGAAGTATGGCGACAAGGCTTACATCAAGTGGAATTTTACCAAGTTCCTTGTAAACAGAAAGGGAGAGGTCGTTTCCAGATTCGAGCCGACCTATGACATGAAGGATGTCCTTGAAGCAGTTAAGGCAGAGCTGGTAAAATAATCACATGGAGAAGCAGGAGAACAGAGACAAGATAATAGTACGAACGAGTATAGTCGGTATTCTGGTCAATGTCTTCTTGGCGGCCTTTAAAGCAGTTATCGGATTGACGGCAAATTCCATCGCTATTGTGATGGATGCCGTCAATAATATTTCTGACGCTGCAAGCTCCGTTATAACGATCGTCGGAACAAAGCTTGCAGGAAAGGAGCCTGACAAGAAGCACCCCTTCGGCTATGGAAGGATCGAGTACTTAAGTGCCATGGTGATATCACTTCTGGTGCTTTATGCAGGTATCACGGCGTTGACTGAGTCAGTTAAGAAGATCATTAGTCCTGATGTTCCCGACTATTCAGTTGTATCGCTTATCATCGTAGCGGTAGCTGTTGTGGCGAAGATCATTCTGGGTCGATACGTTAAGCATGTGGGAGTCAAGGTCAATTCGGATTCTCTTGTTAATTCCGGTGAGGATGCAACTCTGGATTCAGTTATCTCCGCTTCCACGCTGGTTGCTGCAGCTATATTCCTGATATTCCATATATCGCTTGAGGCCTGGCTCGGTGCAATCATAGCGATTGTTATTATCAAGTCCGGCTTCGAGATGCTTAAGGATACGTTATCCAAGATATTGGGCGAGGGAGCCGATTCCGAGCTTGTTAAGGATCTGAAGAAGACTATTAACAGTTACCCTGAGGTTCACGGTGCTTATGACCTTGTGATGCATAATTACGGTCCTGATTCGTATACGGGGTCTGTGCACATAGAGGTGCCGGATACTCTTTCTGCAGACGAGCTCGATCAACTGATAAGAAAGATAACCATTGATGTGCTTCAGAAGCATGATGTTATTCTTACAGCCATCGGAGTATATTCCTTTAATACCAAGGATCCAGATGCGGCTTCTGCCCGTAAGACTATTACGGAGCTTGTGACGGCCGATCCGTATGTGCTTCAGATGCACGGCTTCTACCTTGATAAGAAGGAGAAGACGATAAGGTTCGATATTGTTATCAGCTTCGATGCCGAGGATCGGTATAAGGTGTATGAGGAAGCAGTGAAGAAGGTTCAGAAGGAATTCCCGGATTACACTCTCCAGATTGCTATGGATACGGATTTCTAGTATCCTCTATTCATGAGTAATGCTTCTGACCTGATTACAACTGTTCTTACCAAGATAGATGATTTCATGTGTATTATCCGCTGCTGCTGATCGTCCTTTGTGCGGCAGCGGTTTATTTTACTGTCAGGAAGCGATTTGTCCAGGCGAGACACTTCAAAGAATCCGTTAAGATAATTATGGATAAACCCGCTGATTCTACGGGTATATCGTCCTTCCAGGCATTGATGGTATCAACTGCATCCCGAGTCGGGACGGGCAATATTATAGGTGTGTCTACTGCTCTTTGTCTGGGTGGTCCGGGTGCTGTCTTCTGGATGCAGCTTCTGAGAAGCTGGTCCCTTTGATGGGAATAGTATATGTGCTTGCATCGTTGATCGTGCTTGTGGTTCATATCAATATCCTGCCCTCTGTAATAGTCATGATCTTTAAGGATGCTTTTAACTTCAAGGCGATCTTCGGAGGCTTAAGCGGTTCGTGTATGATCTATGGCATTAAGAGAGGCCTTTACTCCAATGAGGCCGGTGTGGGATCTGCTCCGAATGCATCTGCATCGGCTAATGTATCTCATCCGGTTAAACAGGGACTTGTTCAGATGCTATCAGTCTATATAGATACCCTGCTTCTTTGTACAGCCTCCGCCTTTATGTGTCTTTGCTCAGGGATAGTTCCTGATGCTTCCATAAGCGGTGCACCTTACGTACAGAATGCCTTATCCACTGTCTTTAAGGGCTTCGGGTCTATATTTATCACTATCTCTCTGGCTTTATTTGCCTTCACTACATTGATCGGAAATCTTTTCTATGTCGACAACGGTCTTGCTTATCTTAACGGCAAGAGGATGCCCGGGAAAAGGTTCATGACGGTCTTTCACATGTGCTGTGTAATTGTAGTGTTCGTAGGGGCCGTACTCCCATGGATGCGGCATGGGCTCTGGCAGACATTACTATGGGTGGGATGACTTTAATTAATCTTCCGTCGTGTTTGGTCCTCGGAGGGACGGTAATAAAGACTCTTAAGGACTATGAAAGACAGAAGAAGCAGGGGCTTGACCCTGTGTTCAGGGCGACCGATATCGGGCTTGATGCCGATAAGCTTGATTTCTGGAAGTGATACTTAAGAGGCTTTACTCTTCCTTCTTATAGTAGAAGTAGCCTGACATCTTTTCCGTTCTTACCATGTTGACGAATGCTGCGGGATCGGTCTCCTTGATTGCCTTGAAGACCTTACGTGCATCGGATCTCGCGATAACGGAGTATACAACGTTTTTCTCACAGTGTCCGAACGAGCCCTCTCCCTCTATGATAGTGGCGCCGTGTCTCGAGATATCGTAAATCTTCTCGCATATCTCCTTGGGCTTAGTGGTTACAATAAACAGAGTCGATTGCTGAAACTTAAGATAAAGGGCTCGAATCACTACCGTGGAAGCATATTGGAAAATGATAGAGTACAATGCCTTATCCCATCCGAAGAGAGCTCCGGCAGAAAGCAGGATCAGGGCGTTGAAGGCAAGAATGATGTTAAAGGAATCCATACCCTTACGCTCTGATAGGAATATGCTTATGAAGTCTGAGCCTCCGGAGGTCGCACCTGCCAGGAGACATATACTTATGGCAACACCGTTTATGATCCCTCCGAAGACACTGATAAGAAGGATATCCGAAGTGACATCAAGACCCGGGATAATATCGGTAAGAATACTGGAGAGAAGAATCATAAGTATTGAGAACATAGTAAACTTCTTACCGATGTACTTGAAGCCGATATAAACCGGTATCGCATTAAGCGTGAAATTAATGATAGAGAACGGCGGAGTATAGCCTGTTACCATCTCGACTATTCTCTGTATCAATATGGTAAGTCCGTTTACTCCGCCCGGATATAATCCGCCGATCCTGACGAACGTCTTAATATTAACGGCCATCAGTACAGCCGCGAAGACAATTATTACTATGGTCTTGAGATCCTTCTTAATGTCGAATTTCATATACAAATATTTTACACTAGTTTAACTTGTTGATGTATATATAGAGACCTTGAATGTAGGATAATAGTCACATAACAGAAAGGACGGATCCTTATATGAAGAAGAAAGAACTATTGATGGGTATCATAATGTCCGTGATCATCTCTGCTGTGATGGGTGCTCTTGCATCCTTTCTGATCCTCAGAAGTAACCCTCAGGCTGCTCAGGGAACACCTGTCCCCATGATGTACCTGACTAACATTCTTTTGTCTGTTGTTGTGGGTGTTATTGTGGCTCTGGTCATACCTCTCGGGAAGCTCGGGAGAGGACTTGCTTCTAAGGCGGGCGCCAATCCTCCTAGTCTTAAGTTCAATCTTCTTAACAGCCTTCCTCTGTCTGTCGGCAATACGTTGATCGTTAGTTTGATATTAAGTCTTGTAGGAGTTGTGTCAGCAAGAGGTAAGATGCCTCCGGAGGCTCTGGCTCAGGTTCCTCCGTTACCGGTTATGTGGCTTGGCAGCTGGGCAAAACTTCTTATTCCCACACTTGTTGCCAGCTATGTTATCTCGGTTGTGCTCTCACCGTTGATCTCGAGACTTGTGGGGATCGGAGGTCCGGGTGGCAGGCCTCAGGGAAGACCTGATCCTAATGCTTAAGTAATATTAATTGTCGAGATTGGCTGCGAATTTATCGTCAGAGACGGCATTGTCGCCCTGAAGAGCTTCCTTGACAGGGAAGTTTAGACTGCTGCCGATAGTGTCTATAAAGTCCTTGTAGCTTAGGCTTATAACAATGTTAAACTTCTTATCCGGGGTCTTAAGATTATAAAATCTCTTGCAGGTCAGAAGGACAGCCTGAGGGTAAGAAGAGCGAAGCTCACTTACGGAGATATCCTTGTAGCGTCCGAGTTTGTTTCTGGCAAAGAGGCGCGCCTTGTCCCCGTCGAGCACGTACCAAATGACAGATCTTGAAGGCATGCTTCCGACCCCTGAGAATATAAACAGAGGAAGAGCAAGAGTCTTTTCCTTACATAGTCTCTTGAGTTTTCTCGGGAGCTTCTTATGGATCCTTGATATTTCTTTACCGTTACGGAATATCCTGTGTAGGATCGGACGTGCGTAGACCTCCTTATAGTAGAAGGTGATCCTTGAAAGTACTCTGAACAGAAGTATACCGAGAACAGCCAGGATGATACTTATCACAAAGGAAAGATATGGGAAGGTAAGCTGTAGAAGGATCATACCGGCGTGGATAATTGCCTTTACTATCTGTTCGACGATGTTGAGCCCCTTTACGGGGATAGCGGCACAAATGGTGCCTATATTGTCAACGCAGGAATAGCAGCAGAAGTAAACAACTGAAGCGATGATCAGAGTTACTATCCCGATGACCCAGGCATACCAGGGTGTTCCGGAGGATGAGGCCTGATGCACGGTCACTGAAGAGGCTGCTGCGGAGAACGCGAGCTTAGCTGCGGCGTGTTTACCGGCGGATGCTGTTTTCTCTATGGATTCTGTGGTAACAAGCGGCATCAGAGACAGAGCGGTAAGTCCGATCCAGCCTGTCAGCTTATCAAGCTTATCTATGGTTGCCTGAGAGACCATTTTACTCTCGGCAAAGGAATGAAGAACGATCATTACGGCAGCGACAATAGTCAGGAAAACTGCAGCGTAGGGATTGGCTATAGGCAGGGAAGCTGCGGCGTTGAGGACGGGGACCGCATTAAGGGAATCCGCTATATTGTTGAAGAACGCGGAGTCGGGAGAATATATGGAGGCATTCTCGATGGCTCCCAAGGTTGCCAGGGCAGCCATAGTGGCCGTAGGGTTAACGGATGCGGTCACTGCCGTGGAGAATATTCCCGTGTAGTATCCGAAGCTGTTGCCTATGGTCAGAGGATTAGCTGTTAACATGAAGTTTACCCCCTCCTTACAGCATAAATGTTAGCATAAAGAGGTGAACTTTAATACAACGAGGCATCTATGAGGAGGATTTCCTATGAACAATAAAGCGATGTATAAGCTTACTTACGGGCTGTTCGTGCTTACAGCACAGCAGGACGGCAAGGATAACGGTTGTATAGTGAATACGGTTCAGCAGGTAACCACTGAGCCCAACAGGATAATCGTGGCGATCAATAAGAATAATCTGACCCATGATATGGTACTTAATACAGGGGTGTTTAATGTGTCTGTACTATCTGAGGATTCGAAGTTTGCTACATATAAGCACTGGGGTATGCAAAGCGGCAAAGATGTGGATAAGCTTCTGGAGATATCCTACTCCCGTTCTTCGAACGGACTCGTGTATATAGCTGATGAGCAGACTAATGCATACTTAAGTGCCAAGGTCGTATCCGCTACGGATCTGGGCACACATACATTATTCCTCGCGGATGTAACCGATGCCGAGGTCTTATCGGATACCGAGAGTGCCACATACTCCTTCTACCAAAGCAGCATCAAGGTCAAGCCTTCAGAAGATGCGCCCAAGAAGGGCTTCGTCTGTACTGTATGCGGTTATATCTATGAGGGTGAGACGTTGCCTCCGGATTTCATCTGTCCGTGGTGCAATCATGATGCATCGTATTTTAAACCGATAGAGTGATTAATAAATATTTGGAGGATATACAAATGTCAGAAGAGAAGAAGGAAACAACAGCCCAGCAGGAAGAGCAGATCGTTGCCGGCAAGATACTTAAGGAAGAGAAGAAGCAGAGCCGTAAGGCAAGTGTTCAGTCTATATCCCTGATCGTTATCGCCGCTTGTATGGTTATCATCACTGTCACTATCGTTTTGTTGATAAGGAATGTCAACGAGAAGATCAATGCAATCTATGTTAAGGCCGATACTGCCATTACAACACTTAACGAGGTTGCCACAGGAATAAACGAAGCGGATCTTCCCGGAATGGCTGAGCAGATCAAGAACCTTACCAGTGATGCGACTGACGGGATCGCAGAGACTATGGAGAAGATCGATTCTATAGATATGGATTCTCTTAACAACTCTATCGAGCGCCTCGATGCTGCAACTCAGGCCTTCAGCAGTACTGCCAACGCCCTTAATTCCATATTCGGATAACAGCCTTAATAATCAAGATCAAGGTGTTTCTTCAGATCCTCGTCCTTGCCGATGACCATAACGGTCTGCCCTTTTTTGAAGGGCTCAGAAGGATCGTAGTCCATATTAAGCTTGCCGTCTTCGGTCAAGGCGAGGATATTAAGATGCATCTTCTGTCTTATCTCTAGATCAATGATGGACCTGCCGACCCAGCTCTTAGGTATTTCCACATCGAAGATAGAGAAGGCTCCCGGTACCGGAATATAGTCCTTGATGTTAGATGAGCTGAAGCGGATGGCTGTCCACATTGCCATATTCTTCTCAGGATAGACTACCTTATCGGCGCCGTTTCTCAGAAGGAACTTCTCATGGACATCTCGGGAAGCTCTTGATATGACGTAGCTAGCACCAAGCTCCTTAAGAAGGGATGTGGTCTCCAGAGAATTCTGGAAATTATCACCGATCGCTACGACGCACAGGTCGAAGTTATTGACTCCTATTGAGCCCATAAAGTCAGGATCCGTAGAATCTCCCACCAGACTTGAGGTTACAAAGGGCAGTACCTTCTCGAGTCTGTCCTCGTTGTTATCCACTACAAGGATCTCGTCTCCCTGCTCGGCAAACTGCTGTATCAGATATGTACCGAATCTTCCTGCGCCGATTATTAGAATGTTCTTCATATTCTCCTCCTGAAAGTGTTATCCCACAGCAACATGATCTGCAGGGTATTTGTCGTGTGTCGAGTTTTTCCGTCCGGTGGCGGCGAATACCAGGGTAAGACCTCCGACTCTGCCACCGTACATGATTATTATCAGAATTATCTTGGATGCCGTATGAAGTGTGGAGGTTATCCCCATCGTAAGTCCTACTGTAGCTACCGCGGAAGCACATTCGAAGAAGGTTTGCATTAACGGAAGCCTCTCGATCAGTGATATAGCGATAGAGCCTGCCAGGAAAAGGTGCATATCAAGAAGGAAAACCGCGATGGCGCTCATGATAACATCATCCGTGATACGCCTTTTGAAGAGGGCGGGTGCCTTCTGCCTTAAGAAAACCGAGATCATCGATGCCCACAGTATCGCGACTGTCGTGATCTTCATGCCTCCTGCAGTCGATCCCGGGGCTCCGCCTATGAGCATCAGGACTATGGTTATGGCAATCCCGCTTCCGGAGAAGCTGTTGTAGTCTACCGTGTTAAAGCCTGCGGTCCTGGGGGAGACAGAGGCAAACAGGGACTCGAGAACTCTTGCCTTAACCGGCTCTCCCGACAGCTCGAAAATATAGAAATACAATGCCGGAAGTATTATCAGAAAAGCTTCACTTACCAGAATAATCTTGCTCTGTGTGCTGTATCTTCTGAACTTGAAGCCATAGGTCTTTATATCATTCCACGTCAGAAATCCGAGCCCTCCGGTAAGTATAAGCAGCATGAAGACAATATTGATCACAGGATCATCCTTGTAGTAAACGAGCGATGAACACGCTCCCGTGGAGCCCATAAGATCGAAGCCTGCGTTACAGAAGGCGGATATAGACATAAATATCGAATACCAGATCCCTTTAAGAACGCCGAAGTCCCTGATAAGCACAGGCATAACGGCAACAGCTCCCAGACCTTCGAATAAAACGGTTCCCTTGACTATGAATCCCGTTAATTTGGCGATGCCACCGATGTTGGGAGCGGATACAGCCTCCTGCATGGCAGTCCTGGACCTAAGATCGATCTTTTTTCCCGTGAACAAAGCGAAGAATGTGGTCATGGTAATGACTCCCATGCCGCCGATCTGAATGAGAATCAGGATCACGATCTGCCCGAATAAAGACCAGGAGGTCTGGGTATCCTTTACAATGAGCCCGGTAACGCATCCGGCGGAGACTGAGGTAAAAAGCGAATCAATGAAGGGTGTGAAATGTCTGTCCTTGGATGATATAGGTAACATAAGCAGGAATGCTCCTACCAGCACCATAATAAGGAACCCCAGAAGGATCATCTGAGGACCGGTCAGTCTCTTCGTTGTTCGATTTTGCATGACGTTATTATATAATAATTGCCATGAAGAAAAAAACGTTGTTGACATTAGGTATAGCAATACTGATGGTATCAGCCTATTCCTGCAGAGCGAGTCAGGACCCGAATCCTGAAGAAGCTCCGGAAACCTCAGTAACTACAGCTGAAGTTTCTGAGGTGACTGTCGAGACTACGATCCTGCCTACGGACACCCCTTCTCCTACACCTACTGAAGCGGTGGAGCCTGTAGTCGACGTTAACGCCCCGTTCTTTCTAAGCATAATCAGAGACGCATATCTTCCGGTAGGTGAGGAATTTGATATCAACAATTATATGAGTTATATCGACGATTTTGATCCTGATGTCACTCTTACGGTAGGAGGGAGCGTTGATCCTTACGCAGTTGGAACATATCCTTTGCCGATCACGATTACGGATGATGCGGGTAACAGTAGCTCCGACTCTGTTACGGTTCATGTGTACGAGCCCGACATAAGCGAGACAACTCAGGATTATTCCGGAGGAGGCTCTTATTCCGGCACGGCCTTCTCTGATTTTATTGCTTCCTACTCCGGAGATGACGTTCATTATGGTATTGATGTGTCTCATTGGCAGGGGAATATAGATTTTGAAGCTGTCAGGAATGCAGGCTGTGAATTCGTCATCATACGCGCCGGATGGTCCTCCGGCGGACAATTTCATGAGGATGATTACTTCGAGACCAATATCGAGGCTGCTACCGAAGCAGGACTTCCCGTAGGGGTATATGTCTACACTTCAGATAATAGTATCGAAGATGTTGTGAATCTGGCGGATATTATATGTTCCATGACTGAAGGATATGAGCTTAGGCTTCCGATAGTATTCGACTGGGAGAGCTTCGGCAAATTCCAGCAGTATTCCTTAAGCATCGCGGATCTTAATGCTTTATACCGAGCCTTCGCATCGAGGATCGAGGAGAACGGCAGGCAGAGCATCCTTTACAGCAGCAAGTACTTCCTGGAGATAATATGGGATGATGATCTGGGCCCGGTCTGGCTTGCTCACTATACCTCACAGACTGATTACGACGGACCGTATACTATCTGGCAGCAGAGCAATACAGGCCTTATCGACGGAATAGATGCTTATGTTGATATGGATCTTTATTACGGTGATCTGACGGGAGGACCATATGGTTAAGATCGAGAATGTTACCGTTAAGTATAAGAAGACTGTCCTTCGGGATGTGAATATACAGGCGGATAAGGGTGAATGCATTGGGCTTCTGGGTCTTAACGGCTCGGGAAAATCGACGCTACTGACAACAATAGCAGGGATAAAGAAGCCCTCGCAGGGACGAATATATGCTGAAGGCAAGATAGGCTTCGTCACACAAGAGAATGCTCTTATCGACGAGCTTAATGCTTACGATAATATCCTTATGTGGACATCCATGAAGAAGGATGAGATTATTAAGGCTCTTAACGGTCCGCAGCTTTCCATTCTTAAGGTGACGGATTTTCTTAATGTTAAGGTTCGTAATATGTCCGGCGGGATGAAGAAGAGACTGGCGCTGGCGTCGGTGTTTATAACCGGTCCGGATGTGCTCCTTATGGATGAGCCTCTCTCAGCTCTTGATATACCGGCCAAGAACGATATATTGAGCTTTATCGATGCCTTTAAGGCTAACGGCGGAATAATATTTATTGCAAGTCATGAAGAGAATGTTTTCGCACATTGTGATAGAGTCTATCACCTTAAGGACGGCAGATGTCAGTTGGCCGACCTCACAAGACCCGTGGCAGAGATCCTGAATGATTAAGGTATCGGTCAAGAGAGTAATAGCCTTTATCCCTTATGCTGCAGCGTACTTCATAGTGCTGGGGCTGACGGCCTTTGCTATCGCATTCTGGAGTCAGAATGTGTTGTTTAAGGACGGGTCCTTCTCAGCGGTGAAGGTCGCCTGTTATCTTCCGGATGATTCATCTCTGAACGACACCGGCTTTAGTCTGGTAAGTCATATGAACAGTATAGAGAGCTCGGTAAGTCTTATTAAATACGATTCCGAGGATGAGGTAAGGGAGGCCGTCGATGATGAGGAAGCTGTGGCGGGTCTTATAATCCCTGAAGGCTTCGCCTCCGGGATTTTCACCGGGGAAAATCTTCAGATAGAGGTGGTATTCAAATCCGCCGACACCTTTGATGAGCATGTCGTTAAGGACGTTATGCTGGTCCTGGCGAATGATTTGGGTGTGGGACAGGCCTCTGTACAGACTGTTTATTCACTTTGTGACGAATATGATATCGACGCTGATCAGACTTCGGAGATTGTAAGCGTAGCTCAGGCGAATGAGCTTGGATATGCGATAGACAGGATGAGCATATTTGATATAAATACATTGGACGATATCTCAGTCTTTACCCTGACTCAGAAGATCACGGCGGCAGCGCTGATATACATTCTGCTTCTGTCTGTATTCGTTTTCTCTTATTTTTGCAAAGGCTCCAATGATGCATTTATCGCCAGAGCAAAGCTCTCCGGAATAAGCCCGGTAAGATTCTTTATTACTGAGACCTGCTGCGTGGCTTCCATGATGTATGTGATATACGTACTGTTCTTCGCAGCGTTAAACCTGGCGGATATAGATATCAACGTCAGATCCTTATTGCTTATTATTCCGGTAATAACCATTATTTCCCTGATAGTTACGGGGGTGTGCTACTGCTTTAAGACTCCGGTGGCTTCGGCGTATATTTCCTTCTCGGTATTTACGGTGCTCATGTATCTGGCGGGAGGTCTTCTGCCTCTGGAATTCCTGCCCCTTTTCCTTCAGAAGGGGGCGGTCTATAACCCGTTAAGGCTTCTTATCGATCTCACCATGGAGGTGATGTTCTCATGAAGCTGTTTCTGAACAGACTGTATGTATGTGCCAAGAGAAGCCTTAAAAATCCCTACGTATACGGGATGGCAGCCATAATTATCATTCTTGCTTTTTTGTCCGCCTTTATGCCGGCCAAGGAGTCGTCAGCATATATTCCTGTCGCGATACTTAATCTTGATGATTCGGAGGAGACCTCGAAGGCTGTAGATGAGCTCTGTGAGATGGGGTCGATCTTTAACTTCTACGAGGTCGAGACCGAGGATTCCATGTATGCGGATATGGCACGAGGAGCTTGTAATACGGGATTCATACTTCCTGAGGATATGATGGCCAAGAGCGGCTCCATGAGGACTGTTCCCGATATCAGAGTAATAACAACAGCTTCATCAACGCTTCCTCTTATGTCTTCGGAAGAGGTGTTCATGAAGCTGTTCCCGTACTTTGCTCAGCATATTCTAGAGGACACTGTCAGAAGATCTGATGTGTCATTTCCCGATAACTATGAGACCTCCATGAGAAGGATATTCACAGCCTATATGGAGGGAAGTGAGATTTATCGGTTGGAGAGCCTTGAGAATACCGAATACAACGATATTACAAATTACGATAAGCTTATTATTCCGGTATATAAGTTTGCAGGCTTTTTTATCTGGATGGCAGCTCTTCTTGGAGCCTTTTCCTATCTTAGTGACAGTGACAATAAGCTGTATCTTCGGATGAGCAGGGTAAGCAGTATGTTTATGGGACTTATTTTGTCTTTTGTTCATGTACTGCCGGTGGCTTTGATATCTATAATCGGCTTTTTGATTGCAGATGTTGATTTCTCTTTATCACATGTTCTGATTTACTGCGTAGTCGTAATACTGCTTTCCTTCGTGATAGCGGTTATCTTCTCTGTACTTCCGGGACAGGGAAGAAAGAGCAAAGTATTCTCTTCCGTTCTTCCCACATATCTCATACTGTCGTTTCTGTTCGGCGGAGTGCTTATTAATCTGTCGGTCTATAGCCCTCTTCTTAGGACCGTGTCCATGCTGTTCCCGCCCTATTTTTTCTGACGGGTAAATTATCTTCAGGTTGAACATATAATGCTTTAAGTGATAAAATTCTAATACTATTTGCCTTTCATCAGGAGGTTTCATCACTATGTATCTCATTAAGAAGAAGAGGGTGCTGTGCCCTTCGATTTTCCTTATGGATGTCGAGGCTCCTCGTGTAGCACAGTACTGTCAGCCCGGTCAGTTTATCATCGTCAGGATCGATGAGCTTGGCGAGAGAATTCCGCTTACGATATGCGACTACGACCGTGAAGCTGGAACGATAACCATAGTTGTACAGACTATCGGTGCATCCACTAAGAAGATGATGAACCTCGAAGAAGGCGACAGCTTCCATGACTTTGTGGGACCTCTTGGACAGCCCTCAGAGCTTATTACCGATGATATCGATTCAATAAAGGATAAGAAGATACTTTTCGTAGCGGGAGGACTCGGAACGGCTCCCGTATACCCTCAGGTAAAGTGGCTACATGAGCATGGTATTGCTGCCGATGTTATCGTAGGTGCCAAGACTAAGGATCTCGTTATCCTTGAGGATGAGATGAGCAAGGTAGCAGGCAACCTCTATATCACGACAGATGACGGTTCTTACGGCAGGTCGGGTATGGTTACCAAGGTCATCGAGGATCTCGTGGAGAATGAGGGAAAGCAGTATGATCTGTGTGTATCCATCGGTCCTATGATAATGATGAAGTTCTGTGTTCTTACGACTAAGAAATATAACATTCCCACTATCGTCTCCATGAACCCCATTATGGTAGACGGTACAGGCATGTGCGGTGCCTGCAGACTTACTGTCGGTGATGAGGTCAAGTTCGCATGTATAGACGGCCCTGAGTTCGACGGATATAAGGTCAACTTCGATGAGGCTATGGGAAGAATGAGACTTTATAAGACTCGCGAGGGTGAGGATCTGCTGGCTCTTCAAGAGGAAGAAACGCATCATGGCGGATGCGGAAATTGTGGAGGTGACAAGTAATGGCTGCACCCGGATTTGAGAAGGTACCTATAGCGGAGCAGGACCCTAAGGTTCGTGCTACTAATTTTGACGAGGTCTGCCTCGGTTATACCGATGAAGAAGCAGTACTGGAGGCAAATCGTTGCCTTAACTGCAAGAACCCCAGATGCGTGAACGGATGTCCTGTTCAGATCGATATACCGGGCTTTATCATGGCCTTGAAGGAACAGGATATTAAGAAATCTTATGAGGTCCTTACGGCTTCATCCTCACTTCCTGCTGTATGCGGACGTGTATGTCCTCAGGAGACTCAGTGCGAGGCTCAGTGTATAAGAGGTATAAAGGGCGATGCAGTTTCCATCGGTAAGCTCGAGAGATATGTAGCCGATAAGGCAAGAGAAGAAGGTATTCGCATGCAGGCTACCGCTGAGAAGAACGGACATAAAGTAGCCGTTGTAGGCTCCGGACCTGCAGGTCTTACTTGTGCGGGCGATCTGGCGAAGCTTGGATATGATGTGACTATCTTTGAAGCGCTCCACGAAGCGGGAGGAGTTCTTACCTACGGTATCCCCGAGTTCAGACTCCCGAAGGACGGCGTAGTCAAGCCTGAGGTCGAGAATGTTAAGAATCTGGGAGTTAAGATCGAGACCAATGTTGTTATCGGTAAGTCCGTTACTATTGACGAGCTTATGGATAACGAGGGCTTCGAGGCTGTATTCGTAGGCTCCGGTGCCGGACTTCCCATGTTCATGAAGATCCCCGGCGAGAATGCAAAGGGTGTTTTCTCCGCTAACGAGTATCTGACGAGAAATAATCTTATGAAGGCTTTCAGGCCCGATTCCGCGACCCCTATCTTCAAGCCGTCTAAGGTGGCAGTCGTAGGCGGCGGTAACGTCGCCATGGATGCGGCAAGGACCGCGTTGAGACTGGGTGCCGAAGTTACTATCGTCTATAGAAGATCTGAGGCTGAGCTTCCTGCAAGAGCCGAGGAGGTAGAGCACGCCAAGGAAGAGGGCATCAAGTTCGAGCTTCTTACAAATCCTGTCGAGATACTTACCGACGACGATAACAACGTAACGGGTATGAGATGTATCAGAATGGAGCTGGGAGAGCCCGATGCTTCCGGAAGAAGGAGACCGGTTCCCGTAGAGGGCTCGGAGTTCGACCTTCCTACGGATGCTGTTATCATGTCCCTCGGCACCTCACCCAATCCTCTTATCGCTTCTACCACAAAGGGCCTTGATACCAATAAGTGGAAGTGCATCGTAGCTGATGAGGCTGACGGTAAGACCACCAAGGAAGGTGTTTACGCAGGCGGCGATGCCGTTACTGGCGCCGCTACGGTAATCCTTGCCATGGGCGCAGGTAAGGCAGCTGCCAAGGGCATCGACGAATACATCAGGTCGAAGTCATAAATCATACACAAGGGTAAAGAAGTGGACTGTCTTATAAGTGATTTTTTCACAAAGAGACAGTCCTCTTTATATTATATAAAGCCATATATGGAGAATGAAGTATTAAGTAAAACACGAATCAAATCTTTTGACGGATTAAAAGGTATTGTTGCGTGTATGATAGCGTTTTGTTGGCATTACCAACATTTTGATTTGAGTAGAGATAACACTCCTACTATATGTGGAGTGTTGTTTCCATACTCCTTTAATAAAGGATTTCTTTGTGTAGAGGTTTTCTTTTTTATTTCAGGTATTACAATGATGATGGCATACAGTGACAAAGTAAGAAGTCGAGAGATCCAATTTTCTGCTTTTATTAGAAAAAGACTGTCAAAGATCTATCCGTATCATCTCATTACGCTGCTGTTTGTAGCCTTATTCCAGTATATATATCGATATCTTATGGGGGCATTTTTTGTAAATAATAACATTACCCTGAAGGATTTTATTCTTAATATAACAATGCTTCAGGTCTTTTTTACAAATGAAGTATCTTATAATCTTCCTGCCTGGTTTATAAGTGTATTAATTCCTCTTCACATTATCTTTTTCATCATTATACAAACTTCTGATTCACAGATAAAAATACTAGTAAAATCGGTAGTGATTTGGGCTGCCGGTATCGTGATCTACGGTTTGTTACCTTGGAGCATCAGCCTTCAAAGAGGGATAGTTACTTTTTTCTCCGGAGTGATACTTTATAGTGTTTATAATGAGTTTAAAAACAAAAGAATAAATACAGATTTGTATGGAATACTTGCTTTTTTATTATTTGCAGCTTATTACGCAACAATAGTCCTTAATTTGACACCAATACCTTACTTAAGATTTATCGTCTCATTGGTAGCGACTCCTTCGATAGTTATAGCTTCTGTTTTCTTTAAGCCGCTTAGTAAACTTCTGTCAGCCAGATGCTTAGTGAAATTGGGGGAGTTGTCCATGATAATATACTTTGTACACTATCCGATCCAACTTCTTATTTCGACAATAACTGCGTATTTCGAGTTGAAAATAGATTATAAAAGCTTTGCGGTTTGGCTTGCATATGTATTGATTGTTTTGATTTTGTCATTCACAATACAAAAAACATCAAAGAATTATTTGGATTCACGTAAAGATAATAAGATAACGATCAATCTTTAACAAGTCTTTAACTTTGCTTGAGGTTATATTAACCGACGATTGTTAGTATAAGGATGCCAAGGGAGGTAATAATTATGCTGGTAGTTAATGGTGTAACCAAGAAATACAAGAAGTTCGTTGCTAATGACAATCTGTCATTCACTATAGGCGACGGAGAGGTCGGTGTCCTTCTGGGACCCAACGGAGCCGGAAAGTCTACGATCATCAAGTCCATCGCGGGACTTCTTAAGTATCAAGGCTCGATAGAGATCGATAAGTACGATAACCATTCCATCGAAGCTAAGAGAAAGCTCGGATATATACCCGAGATCCCCGCATTATACGATACTCTTACGATCGATGAGCATCTGGAATTTATAAGACGTGCATACAGAGTCGAGGATGACTCTGTCAAGGAGAGGCTTCTCGATAGATTCGAGCTTACGGATAAGTGTAAGAAAATGGGTAAGGAGCTGTCAAAGGGCATGCAGCAGAAGGTTTCTATATGCTGCGCTCTCATGCATGATCCTTCGGTTGTCATCTTTGATGAGCCTATGGTGGGCTTGGATCCTCACGCTATCAAGGAGCTTAAGCTTGTGTTCCATGAGCTGAAGGAGGCAGGCAAGACCGTACTTATCTCGACACACATGATAGACACCATCGAGGATTACTGGGATGTGGTTCATATCATGATGAACGGAAGGATCGCTGCAACTAAGCATAATGCACATGATCCGTCTGAGCAGAAGAGCCTTGAGCAGCTTTTCTTCGAGATCACAGAAGGAATTAGCGAGAGTTAAGGAGGGTACTATGGTTTCCGCTTATTTATACAGGGTAAGAAGAGCCCTTCTTAAGCAGCCCTGGAAGTTTCTCATAGCTTTGCTCGGGTTCGCATTCTTTTGCTTCATGATGGCATTTCCGACTATCATGGGGATGCCTAACAGTGACGGTACCGTAAGCGATTCGTTCGTCCCCAGAGATGTTAACGTGGTTACCGGAGGCATGTATCTTATTGAGATCGCCATGTTCAGCTTTATGTTCTATACGGGACTTAAGAACGGAGTCGTCGGCTTTTCTACTGCTGATGTAAACTTCCACATGGCTGGCCCCTTTACGCCGAGGTTCAATCTCATCATCGCGGCCTCCGGGACGCTGCAGCTGTGCTTCGTTTTTACCTTTGTTCTGGGCATGCAGTCTGCGCTCATTTACCAGGCAACGGGTGTTGCTACCGCAGACCTTGTTACCATAATAATTCTTTCCTTTGTTGCCTCCGTTATAGGCTACTTCCTCGGCTCCTTATTCGGAGCAAGGACCTCTGACAACGAAGCGAAAAGGAGATTTGTCCTTATTATAGGTATCATTATCAATGCTGTTTCCGTACTTGGCTTCGTGTTTACCTTATTCTCTAAGTATCCTTCAGTTGAAGCCTTAAAAGATTTGGGTATCAAAGGCATTATCGCTTTCTTCGGGCAATCCGTATTCGCCAAGGCCTTCCCCGGAGGAGGATGGGTGTCGCTTATATATGACGGAGTAATTAATGCTTCGCCTGTAAGACTGTTCATGGGCATTATACTCACGGTTGCCCTGATAGGAGTTATTGTCGTTCTCTACGGTCATCTTGATCTTGATTACTACGATGAAGCCATGGCTTATGCTCAGAAGGCCGCAGACCTTATGGAGCAGAAGCGTGCAGGGGTCGATTCGGATACTGCAGCAATAACCAAGAGAGCCAAGGTCGGCAAGGAGAAGCTTGGCGCCGGAGTCGGTTCAGGTGCGATAACCGCGATTCATCTTCTGATGAATAAGAGGGGCTCCAAGTTTTTCTTCGTTAATCCTCTGGCCTTTATGTACAGAATAATAACAGCCTTCTATCTGGCATTTATGTCAAACAGTTCTGTTAACGGCGATTCCAGAGCATTGATCATATCGGCATTCGCAATGATGATCATGCTTAACGCTGTTGTCTATGCAGGAGGTAAGACGGTAACCGAGTTTACCAAGCATTATATCTACCTTATTCCCGAGAAGGCCTCAAGCAAGCTTCTTGCATGTATCAGATCAGACATTCCCGAGATGGCATTCGATTCTCTTCTTTGCGGTGTGTTGATGGTGTTCATGTGCGGCTTTAAGATCCCGGAAGCTATAGCCTTCGGTGTGTTAATGCTTGTATACGATATGCTTTGTGAGATGGCTGCACTTCTCGTCATGAAGATTTTCCCGATGCTCGGGAGATATCTGCTCATGCTCGTGAGATATCTCGGAGTAATGATCGTAGTTGGGCTTGCATCTGTACCTTTGGTAGTTGTGCTTGTGATAACTAAGAGTCTGGTGGCCGCATGCTTTACCGGAGCCTTGGTGGGCGCAGTGCTTCTGTCGATACTGATACCGATTGCTTCAAAGGTAGTCGAGAGAGTGGAGCTGTGATCACATATCCTTTGGGTCAATGATGCACTTGTTAAGAATCTGCATGATCTTATCGTTAGACATGGAGCAGTCATCATTGACCCAATCATTGACAAGGCCGATCAGCCCCTTAAGATAGAAGGTCATTATGTAGGGCTGTTCATCCTGCGGGACGCCGAATCTTGAGAGAATTGGAGTGAAGATGCTGTTGAACCACTGTTCATACATCTTCTCGGTTCCCATCACCTGATATTTGTCGTTCATAAGCTTGAAGAGCTTCCTGTTCTCTCTGACGAAGTCGAGATAGGGATCAATGTATTCAGGTGTCATCAGGAAAAGATCGTTTTTACGACTCTCTTTGATGTTAAGCTCGTTCTCCTTCTGCTGCTCTTCATAGCGGGACAGGAAGTCTTTATAGACATTCTCCATGGTCTCGACGAGAAGGTCGCTGGTATTATCGTAGTGAAGATAGAAAGTAGATCTGTTTACCCCGGCTTCGGCACAGATCTCCTTGACGGAGATGAGCTCGAACTCTTTCCGGTCAAGGAGCTGTATCAATGCTTCCTGCATCTTCTTTGCAGTGTTAAAGTATTTACTCTCGTTTCTGTTCATGCTCTGTTTTCTTCCGAGATCTGTTTCGCAAGCTCAAGGATCTCGTAGGTGTATTTCTGTTTTCCTCTGGCAAGAATTCTTTTGTACAAAGGATAGTTGATGATGCAGATACCGATTCCGATAACGGACAGAACGCCTGCCATCACTATTGCTATTGTACCACTTCCTAAGACTCCCATTCCGAAGCTCATTCCGGCGCCAAAGATAAGTGTCCCTATTATTCCCACGGTAAGAGAAGTGACAAATGCCGGTGTCCTTGCCTTACTGTCAAGCTTCTTAAGCTGCCTTAGCTTATTGGTCTGCTTAGGTAAATATTCCTTGGCGATATTCTCTGCGTATACTTTATCTAAGTTGTTCATTCGTTTATCCTCCTTATGCTATTTTTCCGGCTTCCTTAAGCCAATGGATCTCATCCTTTATAGTCTCGCGGTAGGGGCGTGTCACATAACCGAGCTCTCTTTTTGCCTTGCCGGAATCGAAGTTATTGTTCCTTGCGAGGTTATATACGGAGAATGTAGTCATCAAGGGCTTGGTGCCGGTCCTCTTGGCTTTCTTCTCCAGAGTTTTTGCCAGCATATTCGCGGTGCTTATGGGAAGAAACAGCTTCATCTCCTTACAGCCGCTTTCCTCTGACACCAGCTTTGCAAAATCTTTGAAGAGTACCGGGTCGTTTCCCAGAATGTAGCATTCTCCTTTTTGTCCTTTATCTGCTGCAAGAATAATGCCGTTGGCCAGGTCTCTTACATCACACAGATTGAAGCTTCCGTTGATTCCGGCAGGCATTTTGCCGTTGATGATGTCTACCAGCGTTTTGGTTGTTTCTCCCATCGCATAATCCTCCGGTCCGAGGATGCCTGAGGGATGTACTACACATGCATCCATTCCTTCTTCTGCGGCCTTAAGTACCAGGTTTGTCGCCAGTGCTTTCGACAGGGAGTAGCAGCCTCTGATCCTGTCCGGGTCTATTGGTATCTCTTTCTCACACTCTCTGATAGCCGTATCCTTCTGTTCGGGGATGGCTCCTGTCGATGAACAGTAAACTAGCTTCGAGACACCGGTCTCTCTGCAAAGGTCGATGATATTCTGTGTTCCCTTGACGTTTACATCCATGACCTTCTGGTTATAGTCGGGATCAACTGTTACGATGCTTGCTATGTGAAGTACCGTTACTTCGGTTCCCTTAGATACGCAGAAGAAGCTTCTCATAGCATCTTTATCTAGAAGGTCGCCGTAAACTATCTCAACTTCCTCCGGGAGATGCTCTGCAGATCTGTCTCCCGGCAGTACATAAGCTTTTACTTTACGTCCCTGCGCCACAAGCTGTCTGCATACATTACTTCCCAGAAATCCCGCTGCTCCTGTTACCAGGTATAATTTGTTGTTCATTTTGTTACCTCCGTCAGTGCTTTCGTGTTTGATTTAAGTTCATTTTAGGGGACCTTCGGGCGAGTATAAACAACACAAACTCTCGAAAATGTTGATTTCAGATCTAAGGTCCCGACACGTTTTGGGGATAGTGTTGGTTTGTATCAATCGATGCGAACATACTTTCTTTCTGTGCGCCGTGATGGTATACTTTATTCATGTTTAAATTAGTCTCACAATACGAGCCCTCAGGGGACCAGCCAAAGGCAATAGGACAGCTTGTTGACGGCATCAGAAGCGGGATGCGCGGACAGACGCTTCTGGGTGTAACGGGATCAGGTAAGACGTTTACGATGGCGAATGTTATTAAGGAGATCAATCGTCCTACTCTCGTTCTTGCTCATAATAAGACCCTGGCAGGCCAGCTGTACTCAGAGTTCAAGGAGCTGTTCCCCGAGAATGCTGTGGAGTATTTTGTTTCCTATTACGATTACTATCAGCCGGAAGCCTATATAGCCTCGACGGATACATATATCGAGAAGGATTCGTCAATTAATGATGAGATAGATCGACTCAGGCACTCCGCTACCAGATCCCTTTTGACCCGTGATGATGTCATAGTGGTATCTTCCGTCTCGTGTATATACGGTATCGGCGAGAAGGAAGACTATATGTCCCTTATGGTGAGTCTTCACGTAGGCTTGGAGATATCAAGAGATGCCGTTATGGCAGAGCTCATCAACATTCAGTATGAGCGTAATGATTACGAGCTTAAGAGAGGAACCTTCAGGTGCAGAGGGGATGTCCTCGATGTATATACTCCCGATGCAGATAACGTCATCACCAGAATAGAGTTCTTCGGAGATGAGATAGACAAGATATCTTATATTGATGCGATAACGGGACATTCTCTATATACAAGATCCTTTGCCGAGATATTCCCAGCATCTCATTATGCCACCGGAAGACAGAAGCTGGAGCGGGCAGTTGTTACCATCGAGGAAGAGCTCGAGCAGCGAGTCAGGGAGTTCAGAGATGAGGGGAAGCTAATAGAAGCCTACAGGCTTGAGCAGCGAACATTGTATGATCTTGAGCTTCTTCGACAGACCGGATTTTGTAAGGGGATAGAGAACTATTCGAGACATATCGCCGGCAGAAAGGAGGGGGAGCCTCCGTGCACGCTTCTTGATTTCTTTCCGAAGGATTATCTCATGTTCATAGATGAGTCCCACGTCACTGTTCCTCAGGTGGGAGCCATGTATAAGGGCGACCGATCAAGGAAGGATATGCTGGTTCAGTATGGCTTCAGATTGCCGTCTGCCCGTGATAACAGGCCATTAAGATTCGAAGAGTTCGAGCCTCGTATGGGACAGACAATTTATGTATCGGCAACTCCTGCCGATTATGAGAAGGAGCATTCCGAGCAGACCGTTGAACAGGTGATACGTCCTACGGGACTTCTTGAGCCTCAGATATTTGTAAGGCCGGTCGAAGGTCAGATTGAGGATATACTGTTCGAGCTTACGGAGAATAATAAGCGTAAGGAGAAATCATTGATCATGACCTTGACCAAGAAGATGGCCGAGGATCTTACGGAGTATCTTAAGAAGGAGAATATCAGAGTAACTTATCTTCACTCGGATATTGAGACTGTAGAGAGGATGAAGATCCTTAACAGTTTAAGGAATGATGAGACTGATGTGATCGTGGGAATCAATCTTCTGAGAGAGGGAATCGATCTTCCGGAGGTGTCGCTCCTTATGATCCTTGATGCGGATAAGGAAGGCTTCTTAAGGTCAGAGAGATCTCTTATACAGATAATCGGAAGGTGTGCCAGGAACAGCAACGGAAGGGTAATTCTTTATGCCGATGAGGTGACGGATTCTATGATGGGAGCCGTTACCGAGACTAACAGAAGGCGTGATATACAGCAGCGTTATAATCAGGAGCATGGCATTGTTCCGAAGACTGTTATCAAGCATGTCAAGAATGTATTCGATACTATTGATGATGCATGTAAGAAGGATAAGGTAAAGAAGCTTGATATTAATAAGCTTATCGATAACAGTGATCCGGGCAAGCTGACGGCAGAGGACAGGGAGAAGCTGATCGTAAGCCTCACCTCTGACATGAAGAAGGCCGCTAAGGAATTAGACTTCGAGAAGGCTGCTCAGATACGAGATGTAATCATCGGACTTAAGGGCAAAGGATGACTATATGGGAGAAGGATTTGTACATCTTCATCTTCATACCGAATACAGTCTTCTTGACGGAGCGATAAGGATATCAGAGCTTCCGGGTAGACTTAAGGAGATGGGTATGACCGCCTGTGCCATCACCGATCACGGGTCTATGTTCGGTTGTGTAGAGTTCTATAAGACGATGAAGGCCGCAGGGATCAAGCCTATTATCGGTTGCGAGGTGTATGTTGCTCCGGATTCCAGATTCGAGAGATCTGCCGATGTCAAGGATAAACCCTATAATCACCTGATACTTCTTGCCAAGAATAATGCGGGGCTTACCAATCTTAATCGCTTGGTTTCCGCCGGATGGACTGAAGGATTCCATAGGAAGCCGAGGATAGACAAGGAGCTGCTTATCAAGTGGCATGACGGCCTGATCTGTCTGTCGGCATGTCTCGCAGGTGAGGTGGCGGGACTTATCAAGGCGGGACGTATAGAGGAAGCCAAGGCTTCGGCGCTTTGGTATGATCAGCTGTTCGGAAGAGGTAATTATTACCTTGAGATACAGAGTAACTTCTTAAAGGATCAGGCGATAGTTAATGCCGGATTGGTGAAGCTTTCCAACGAGACGGGGATCCCTCTCGTTGCTACCAACGATTGTCACTATCTTCGTAAGGAGGACAGCTCGGTTCATGAGGTCCTGCTGTGTATGCAGACGGGAACAAGGATCAATGATCCCAACAGAATGAGATTCGAGACAGACGACTTCTATGTAAGGTCTGAATCGGAGATGAGGAGATTTTTCCCTGATATTCCTGAGGCTGTCGATAATACCATAAAGATAGCCGATATGTGCAATGCCGAGTATGATTTCTCTACGATACATCTTCCGAAGTACGACGTCCCCGAAGGCTTTGCCGATAATACTCAGTATCTGAAGTACCTTGTAACCTCAGGCCTTGAGAGAAGATTCGAGATAAGGGGTGCGGCTGCTGATAAAAAGGTTTATATTGACCGCGCTCGATACGAGCTTGATGTTATTAATTCCATGGGCTACACGGATTATTATCTTATCGTGTGGGATTTTATCAACTATGCCAAGACTAACGGGATCATGGTCGGTCCCGGAAGAGGCTCCGGTGCTGGTTCACTTGCGGCATACGCGATAGGTATCACGGATGTAGATCCCATAAGGTATAACCTCGTATTCGAGAGGTTTCTTAATGCCGAGCGAGTATCGATGCCGGACTTTGACGTGGATTTTTGCTATGAGAGACGACAGGAGGTCATTGATTATGTCACCCGTAAATACGGTGTTGACAGAGTTGCTCAGGTAATAACCTTCGGAACGCTTGCTGCAAGAATGTGTATTAGAGATGTAGCAAGAGTGCTTGATCTCCCGTATAATCGCACCGATAAGATCGCGAAGATGATACCCGAGGGGATAGGGATGACCATAAAAGCTGCTATGGAGCTTCGCAAGGATATGATGGAGGAATATGAATCGGATCCTGACGTCAGGAAGGTCCTGGATATAGCAATGAAGCTTGAAGGAATGCCAAGACATGCCTCGACCCACGCAGCCGGCGTAATTATATCCGGAGTTCCTATAACCGATATCGCTCCTCTTGCAGTGAATGACGGTAACGTAGTGGTTCAGTTTGCCAAGGCGGATATAGAGAGCGTTGGACTTCTTAAATTTGACTTTCTGGGACTTCGTACACTTACCGTGTTAAGAGATGCCGCTGATATGGTCAGGGAGAATTACGGCAAGGAGATAAACTTCGATAAGATACCTCTTGATGATAAGAATGTTTACGATATGCTGGGAAGAGGGGATACAGTCGGAGTATTCCAGCTTGAAAGTACTGGCATGACATCATTTATGAAGGAGCTTAAGCCCTCATCAATTGAAGATGTCACGGCCGGAATCTCTCTTTACAGACCCGGACCTATGGATCAGATCCCTAAGTACATTCAGGGCAAGCATAATGCCGGAGCGATAACCTACGATCATCCGATGCTTGAGCCCATTCTTAATGTTACCTACGGCTGTATGGTATATCAGGAGCAGGTAATGCAGATAGTAAGAGATTTGGCAGGTTTCTCCATGGGTCAATCCGATAATATCAGACGAGCCATGAGTAAGAAAAAGAAGTCCCTCATGGAGGAGTACAGAAGGCTCTTTATCTACGGAGGCGTCGATGATACCGGTAATGAGATTGACGGAGCAATAAAGAGGGGAGTTCCGGAGAAGATCGCCGACAAGATTTACAATGAAGTCGCAGGCTTTGCCGGATATGCCTTTAATAAGTCTCATGCCGCCTGTTATGCACTGGTGGGATACTATACCGCATATCTTAAGTATTACTATCCTACCGAGTTTATGGCTGCCATGATGAATTCCTTCAGGTTCAATATCATGCAGGCCGCATATTACATCAATTGCTGCGGGCCTATGGGGATCGATGTTCTGCCCCCCGACATTAACAGAAGTCAGGCAAAGTTCTCTACCGAGAGGCTTCCTTCAGGTAAGATGGCGATCAGAATGGGATTGTCCGTACTTAAGAATGTCGGAGAAGCAGCGGTAAATGAGCTGACCGATGAAAGAGATGAGAACGGTCGCTATACCTCCTTCGAGAATTTCTTAAGACGATCCTCTAAGCTCGGGATCAAGAGGAATCTTGTTGAGTCACTAATATATTCATCTGCCCTTGACTTTACAGGATATAACAGAGCGACCATGATCGCCACTGTAAAAAACGAGCTTGATAAGATGACCAACGAGAACAGCCGACAGGTAGAGGGACAGATCAGCCTTTTTGATCTCGGAAGTCAGGAGTCGAACGAAGCTTCCGATTCTATAACTATCAAGTACGTGGACGAGTTTCCCGAGGCCGAGAAACTGTCGTATGAGAAGAATGTCGTAGGTCTGTATCTGTCCGGTCATCCTTTATCGGAGTATAAGGATTTTATAGACAAATACTGTACCTTCGATATGAGATCCTTCATAGATGCGTCCGGTATGGGAAGAATATCTGAGCTTAATGATGACAAGGAAGTCATAATGTGCGCGATGCTTCTAAGTAAGAGGGTTCGTACGACAAAGTCTAAGACTGCTATGGCGGTTATGGTACTTGAGGATCTGTACGGCCAGTTCGAAGGGGCGATGTTCGGGAAGGTGTTCGAGACCTATGCATCTTATCTGGAGACTGACAAACCTTACGTATTCGTAGGAAAGAGAAGGATACAGGGTGATGATACCTTCTCGCTGTCGATAGATGCAGTCTTTACGATGCCCAAGACCGAGGCACAGCTTAATGCCGTTACCGATAATTGGCTATTTAAGAAGGTTTACCAGGGTTCTGCCGTTAAGAAGGAAGAGCCCGTCGGTCAGGTGCGGACGGGTATCGTGAGGATAAGATTTATCGGAGATCCCCGAAGCGAGAGCTATCAAAGACTTCTTAATTTCCTGGTGTATTTCCACGGGAATACTCCGGTTCAGATGGAGTTTAATGATAACAGCGTTGTTACATTAGATCCCGTATGTAGCATTGATTCATCTCCGGAGATAATGGACAAGCTCTATGAGCTGTGTGGCAGGTCGAATGTGAAACTGTTGTGAACTTTGATTTTACGCCCTAAGAATAGTGTATAATCAATCCGTTAATAATTACTCCTGTGGAGGTATCAATAAAATGCTTAATATTCCATACGACGAGAATAACGTTCCCGATATTAATTCGCTTACAGCCAAGAATTACGACAACGTCAATCCTGATGAGGTTGCCCCGGTAAAGAGGATCGGCGTCCTTACAAGCGGTGGAGATGCTCCCGGTATGAACGCCACCATAAGAGCAGTTGTAAGAGCGGGCATCAATTCAGGTATGGAGGTCTATGGTGTTACAAGAGGCTTCCACGGCTTATGGAAGGGAGAGATATCCCCTATCGGTATGAGGGATGTATCGGAGAAGCTCCAAAGAGGCGGAACCTTCCTTATGACGGCAAGGTCCAAGACCTTTACCACCAACGAGGGCGTCCTAAGAGGAGCGAAGATGATGGAGGTTTATGGTCTTGATGCTCTCATAGTCTCCGGCGGTGACGGATCCTTCAAGGGTGCCAGAGCTCTCGCGAGACTCGGCGTTCCTGTTATAGGTATTCCCGGTACTATCGATAATGATATCGGATGCACAGACTACACTATAGGCTACGATACCTCTATGAACACTGCCATGGAGGCTATAGATAAGCTTCGTGATACGGCATCATCCCACGAGCGTTGCAGTGTTATCGAGGTAATGGGAAGAAGCGCCGGTTATATCGCTCTTAATGTCGGTATTGCCACGGGTTCTGAGGTCATTCTCATTCCTGAGGTTCCGTTCGACTTCGATAAGGACGTATTGAGAGTTATTCTCGACGGCAGAAATAAGGGCAAGAGGCATTACATAGTCATTGTCGCCGAGGGGGCAGGCAATGCGACTGATATAGCGGAGAGAATTGAGAAGCAGACGGGTATCGAGTCAAGACCTACTATCCTCGGACATTTGCAAAGAGGCGGTTCTCCGACACTAAGAGACAGAACCACGGCAAGCCTTATGGGCGTTCGCGCCATTGATTGTCTACTGAATAAGAAATACAACAGGATCATTGTTGAGAAGGAAGGGAAGATCACTGATGTCGATCTGGAGGAGGGTCTTGCCATGAAGAAGACGATTCCTTCTATCGAGATCGATAATGCCAAGAGACTGTCCTGACGGGAAGGTAAATGTACAGATATACTACATTCGAAGAGGAAGCGGAAAGAAAGAAGATCAAAGGGCGAGTTCTAAGCGTCCTTGAGTTCGACAAAGTTAAAGATAAACTTCTTGAATTGACGAGAACGTCCTATGGGCGTTCTCTTGCTTCGTCTTTATATCCAACGACGGATGTAGATTTTGTAAAGCTGAGTCTCGAGGATACCTTCGAGGCATACACTTATATAAGTAAATACGGAAGCATCCCCTTGGGATCTTTTCCTGCGGTAGATGAGAGTCTTCGTTATATCAAGGCGGGAGGCGTTCTTGATATGCGCGCTCTTCTTGATGTGGCGATCTTCCTTAGAAGCGCAGATGAGCTCAAAAGGATCGTTTTCGAGGATAAAAGACAAGATATGTCTGACACGGATCTTTTCACATCCATCGCCGCTCTTGAGCCTGAGATAAGACTTCGTGATGAGATATTAAGCTGTATCCTGAACGAGAGCGAGATGAATGATCGTGCGAGCTCCGAGCTTTACTCCATAAGAAGAGAGACCAAGGATGTCGTAAGGTCCATAAGAGTCATATTGGACAGGATCATAAGAAACAGCGGAGATATACTGCAGGAACAGATAATAACCATCAGAGACGGAAGATACTGTGTTCCGGTAAAGTCGGAGATGAGAGGAAGACTTCCGGGTATCATTCACGATACATCCTCCACTGGGCAGACTGTGTTTATCGAGCCTATGGGAGTGGTTGATGCCAATAACCGTCTTCGTGAGCTTGCTTCCCTGGAAGAGGCTGAGATCGAGAGGATACTTAAGAATCTCACGATGTTGGTTGATAAGTCCTCTAATGTTATCCGTAATGATATCTCTCTTATAGCACAGATCGATCTTAATTCCGCGAAGGGCGAGCTGGCGGTTCTGATGAATGCGGTGAAGCCGGATATCAAAGTTGACGGTACCTTGGAGCTTATCAAGGCCCGTCATCCTCTGATCGACAAGGACAGTGTGGTGCCTGTCGATATTAGGAACGGCAAGGATTACAGCACTCTTGTTATAACAGGACCTAACACCGGAGGTAAGACGGTATCACTTAAGACCTGCGGTCTCATGACTCTTATGACGATGACAGGCCTTATGATCCCGTGTGCTCCCGGAACCTCGGTCACCGTCTTTGACAGAGTCCTGGCGGATATCGGTGATGAGCAAAGTATCGAGCAGAGCTTGTCTACATTCTCTGCACATATCTCGAATATAGTTTTCATACTGAAGAATATCAGAGGAAGATCCCTCGTGCTTCTTGATGAGCTCGGCTCCGGTACCGATCCCGCGGAGGGAGCTGCCCTGGCTGTTGCCGTGCTGGATGCACTTAAGGCAAAGGGTTGTGTTGTTATGGCTACAACTCACTATCGTGAGCTTAAGGAATATGCGGTTACTACTGATGGAGTCATGAATGCCTCCTGTGAATTCGATACGGATACATTAAGTCCGACATACAGACTTATTATAGGCACCTCCGGTACCAGTAATGCCTTCGTGATCTCGAAGAAGCTCGGTATGCCCGGAAGGATCATAGACGACGCGAAGTCCAGGATGACTGACGAGGATCTTAAGCTTGAGAAGCTTTTGTCGGAGGCCGAGGTTGACCGAAGAAAAGCAGGGGACCTTCAGAAGGAGAACGAACGTCTTAACGTAGAGCTTAAGGATAAGATTCAAGAGCTTGAAGAGGAGCGTAAAGCTCTGAAGTCGTCCAAGACGAAGATACTTAATGAGACTCGTGCCAAGCAAAGGGAGCTTCTGGAGGATAAACAGGAGGAGCTTGATGATCTTATCCGGGAGATAAAAGCCAAAGCAAGAGCCGACTATAATGATGATGCGAAGGCTGAGCTTGATAGAATTCGAAGAAGACTTCGTGCCGGCGTCAAGGATCTCTCGGCTGATGACGAGGATGAGGATATACTTAGAAGCGTAAGTCTTCCCGGAGAACATCCCAAGAATGTTATAAAAGGCGAGAAATACTTCGTGCCTCATCTTAATGCTACGGGAGTTGCACTTGATTCATCTGATAAGGAGAGTGCCAAGATTAGGATCAAGAGCGGCAGTATGACTTATACGGTGAAGGTAAATGAGCTTCGCATGCCTACAGGGGATCAGCTTAAGGATCAGGAGCCGGAGGATCCGAAGAAGAGAAGGTTCCAGACAGCTCCGTCTAAGGCCGGCAGTACCTCTTCTATGAAGGTTATGAAGGCCCAGACTGTGGTGTCTGAGCTGATGCTCCTCGGGAAGACCGTCGCCGAGGCAGAGTCGGAGCTTGATAAATACATTGATGATTGTCAGCTTGCAGGACTTAAGACGGTAAGAATAGTTCACGGTAAGGGTACCGGTGCACTGAGGTCCGCGGTAGATGCGAGGCTGTCGATGGATCCCCGTGTTCGCGACTTCAGACTCGGTGATCCCAGTGAAGGAGGAGACGGTGTGACCATCGCCATGCTGTCTTGATTATACGGAGCTTGTTATGGATAAAGAGAGCAGACTAAAGATCATAATCGGAGCCTATGGAAGCGGTAAGTCGGAGATTTCCGTTAACCTTGCGCTTAATATGAGAAAGAAGGACCCCGAGGGGAAGATACTTCTTGCAGATCTTGATATCGTTAATCCCTTCTATCGTTCCGCTGATGCAGGGGAGATACTTGAAAGAAACGGGATACGTCTTATCAGTCCGATGTACGCCAATTCGAATGTTGATGCGCCTGTCTTAAGCGGAGAGGTCTATGTTATATTCGACGATGAAGACTATAAGGGTGTGTTCGATATCGGCGGAGAGGACATGGGTGCCACCATTCTGGGTTCCATGAAGTCGCGACTTGATAATACGGAGGCTGAGCTTCTTATGGCAGTTAATATAAGAAGGCCCTTTACCTCTACAGCTGATGAGATAATTGTTATGGCATCTGAGCTTCAGGAAGCATCTAAGCTTAAGATCACGGGATTTATTAATAATACCAACGTTCTGGAGCTTACGAGCTTCGAGGATATTACAGAAGGCGAGCAGGTGCTTCTGAAGGTCCAGGAGAGGACGGGGATACCTTTGGTTATGACCTCTGTTATGGAGGGAGTTCTTACTGATGATCAATTATCGAAGCTTAAGTCTCCTGAGGTGATCAGAATGCAAAGGACAATCAAATATGCGTATTGATTCCAAGACACGTAAAAGCCTAAAATCAGCTGCAAAGGCCAGTCTTAAGAAGCACTATGTAATGTTCGTGTTCATGTGCCTTTTCGCCTCGCTTATAGGTGCGGAGTTCGTAACGTCAGATAACTTTATCGCCGCGAGAACCGATGCCATAGGAACGGTAGTATCAGGCTACGAGGAAGATATTCTGGAGACGGAGCAGAAGGCTGCCTCCTTTACCGGAACCTCCGCTTACCTTGAGAAGACTAATGAGCTCATAAGACTAATAAAGTTTCAGGACGCGAGAAGAGATGAGGTCTTCTCGCGGTCGGCAGGCACCATCAATCACATTCTTGATTATCTTACAAGCGGAACCATAGTATCCACCATCTCATCGGTAGTGCTTAATATCGTCGGCTCGGAAAGCGCCGCAGATATAGTAATGATCGCTCTGTCGGTCCTGGTCGCAGTGTGGTTCTGGATGTTCGTTCAGCTTGTATATTCGTCTACCATAAGACGTATAGCACTGGAAGGAAGACTCTATAAGAATATTCCCTTCAGCAGATTCGTATTCTTTATCCGTATCAAGAGCTGGATCAATGCGGCTCTTGTAATGGCGCTTCACGCAGTATGTGATATCGCTGCATTGATCACGGTGGTGGGTTTCCCTATAGTATTCTACGGTTTATTCATGGTGCCCTTCATACTCGCGGAGAATCCTAAGATCAAGCCGGCAGCTGCCATTAGGCTTTCATGGAGTATGACGAAGGGTCATAGGTGGGATCTGTTCGTTAATGACGTTACTCTCTTCGGTTGGTATGTTCTGGGAGTGATCACGGCAGGCCTGACCAATATACTGTTTGGCAACCCATACCGTATAGCGGTGTATAGCGAGCTGTATGCGCTCCTTCGTAAGGAGGCTATTGATAACAGACTGCCCGGCAGTGAGGCCTTCAGCGACAGATATCTGTTCGAGAAGTGTGACATGGCTCGCCTGAGAGGAGCGTACCCTGAGGCGGTTAACGTTCTCTTCTCACCCGAGTACGAGCTTAAGGACCTTCACGGAGCGAAAAGGTTCTTCGCCGACCACTTCGGCGTGGTACTGTGGAATACCAAGGATGAGAAGAAGTATGAAGAGAATCAGGCCAGCCGTCAGCGTATTATGTTCCTGAAGGCAGAGGCTGAGGGAACCAGCTATCCTACAAGATTGGGAACTGTTCCCGAGTCGGGAAAGATCAAGATATTGGGATCGATCCACTATATGCGGCATTATTCGCTTTTGTCCCTTATAATGATGTTCTTCATCTACTCAGGCTTCGGCTGGGTATGGGAAGTGGTTTATTACTACATGCTTCAGGGACACTATATCAACAGAGGCGTATTACACGGACCCTGGCTTCCCATATATGGAGCGGGAGGTTTGGCTATCCTGATCTTCCTATTCCCGTTAAGAAAGAGCCCGACGAAGCATTTCTTCGCGACGATGCTTCTGTGCGGTGCCTTGGAATACTTCACGAGCGTAGTTCTTGAGTATGCCTTTGATGCTCAGTGGTGGTCTTATGAGGGATTCTTCCTTAATATCAACGGCAGAATATGTGCAGAGGGGTTGTTGGTGTTCGGAATAGCAGGGATCGCATTTATCTACTTTCTGTCACCCGTGATCGATGATCAGATAAGAAGGATTGATCCCAGAAAGCTTCTGCCGATTGCAGTTGTCCTTCTTGCTTTTTTCACCTTCGATTTATTATATTCCAACAGCCATCCGAATAAGGGCGACGGCATCACAGACGGGTTTGCCGGAGGCGAAAATACCGTCTCTGAACAGACTTATGAAGAAAGCGTAAACTGATAAATTATATTTGTCCTTTTGCTTATATTTATGTTAAAATGCAAAAGGCGTCGTGAGATGCTGAAGAATAATAATTGGAGGATTTTGAATATGGGATTGATTTCTAATGTCATGGGAACGATCGGCAGTTCTGTATCATCCGTAGTGGCTGATCAGTATACCGAGTTCTTTACTTGTGATTCATTAGGTCAGGGTGTCCTTGTTCGTGAGGGTGCCAAGAGGATGCAGAAGGGGAATAACAAGGGTAACTACGAAGTTATTTCCAACGGTTCACAGATCGCAGTACCTGAAGGTACAGCATGTCTTATGGTTGATAACGGTAAGGTGGTTGACTTTACTATCCAGGCCGGTATGTACACATGGGACTCTTCATCCGCACCTACAGTTTTCGCAGGTAATGACGGTTTCCTCGATGCTGCCAAGAAGCTTGTTACAGAGACTTGGAGCCGTATGAAGATGGGCGGAGAGATCGCTACTCAGCAGAGGATTTACTTCGTAAATATGCTCGAGATCAAGGATCAGAAGTACGGTACGCCTACAGCTCTTCCTTATCACGATCCCGAGTACAGAAATATCTACATCAGACTTAACGGTGTTTTCTCCTTCACAGTTAAGGATCCTGTTAAGTTCTTCCAGACACAGGTAGGTAATGTAAAGGGTGATTTCACAGTTGCTCAGTTCATGGGTACACCTGCTGATCCTAAGCAGCCGAGAGTTGAGTTCCTTGATAATTTCTCTGAGGTTCTCAATAAGTGCGGTACTGTTGATAAGATCATGTTCGCGGATCTTCCTTCTAATCAGGGAACGCTTCGTAAGTACATGCAGGATGCTCTCGACGAAGAGTGGCTCAGGAACAGAGGTGTTGTTGTATCTACCGTTGCAATCGGCGGTATCACACCTGACGATAAGTCTCGTGAGAGAATCGAGCAGGTTGACCAGTCCAAGATGTTCGGTGCTGATCCTAACGCTCTCGCAGCTCAGGCAGTTCTCGGCCAGACACAGGCTATGAATACTGCAGCAGGCAATTCAGCCGGTGCAATGAACGGCCTTGTCGGCATGGGAATGGTGGGCGGCATGGGCCAGATGGGCGGCATGGGTAATGCTGCATTCGGCTTCTTAGGTCAACAGCAACAGGCACAGCAGCAGGCAGCTGCTGCAGCTCCGGCACCCGCTCCTGCCGCTGCAGGTTGGTCATGTTCCTGCGGACAGGCTGGCAATACAGGCAAGTTCTGTTCTAACTGCGGTAAGCCTCAGCCCGTTGCTCCCACTGCATGGACATGCGAGTGCGGAACACAGAATACAGGTAAGTTCTGCTCTAACTGCGGTAAGCCCGCTCCGGCCGGTCCTTGGACCTGTGAGTGCGGAACACAGAACACTGGAAAGTTCTGCTCTAACTGCGGTAAGCCTCAGCCTTGATCATATAAGACTGATATTCACCGACCCCGGCTCATTTGAGCCGGGGTTTTTTATAGTCAGAAAACAACAAAGTCTATAAACACATATGAATTGAAAATCATTTGCCTTTCTTTTATAATGCTATGAAGTTTAAAAGAGGGAGTATATGGCAATGGCAAAGGTCTCATTTAATGATGATTTGTGCAAGGGCTGCGGTCTTTGTGTCAATGCGTGCCCCAGAAAGATCCTCGAGCTTGATAAGACGAGACTTAACAACAAGGGTTATCACCCGGCGGTGTGTACAGACTTAGATTCCTGTATCGGTTGTGCGTTCTGCGCGACAACTTGCCCGGACGTTGTTATTACTGTTGAAAGATGAGGGATTAACAATGGCACAGAAGAAAGTATTGATGAAGGGAAATGAAGTTATCGCTGAAGCCGCTATAAGAGCTGGCTGCAGGAATTACTTCGGATATCCCATTACACCTCAGACCGAGGTTATGCATTATATGGCAAAGAAGATGGTCCAGATCGGAGGAAACTTCGTTCAGGCCGAGAGTGAGGTTGCAGCTATCAACATGGTCTACGGCGCTGCTGCTGCGGGCTTCAGAGTTATGACCTCCTCATCATCCCCCGGAATATCCCTGAAGCAGGAGGGTATCTCCTATATTGCAGGTGCCGAGCTTCCGGCTGTCGCTGTAAATATCGTTAGAGCAGGCCCGGGTCTTGGCGGCATTCAGCCTTCCCAGGGTGACTACTTCCAGGCGACAAAGGGCGGCGGACACGGAGACTTCAGAAATATCGTTATAGCTCCCGCATCCGTTCAGGAGCTCTATGAGCTTACCGTTGAAGCGTTCAACCTCGCTGATAAGTACAGGATGCTCTGCATGATCTTAGGAGACGGAACCTTAGGTCAGATGATGGAGCCTGTAGCCTTCAGAGATGAGGAGCCTATCGTCGAGCCCGAGAAGCCTTGGGCTGCAAGAGGAAGAGGCGGAAGAGCAGAGCATAACACCGTCACCTCCATCTACATCCAGCCGGATGACCTGGAGAGAAAGAATCAGGAGCTGGTTGATAAGTATAAGCTTATCGAGCAGAACGAGGTAAGATATGAGGCGATCGGGCTCGAGGATGCGGAGATCGTAATAGTTGCTTTCTCCACCTGCTCAAGGATCTGCAGAAACGTTATAAGACAGGCTGCCGAGAAGGGTATCAAGGTCGGTATGATCAGACCGATCACGCTTTGGCCGTTCCCTAAGAATATTATTCGCGAGACTGCTGCTCTTCCTAACGTCAAGGCTTTCCTTGATATTGAGCTTTCCGCAGGTCAGATGGTCGAGGATGTACAGATTGCAGTAAGAGGGCAGAAGCCGGTTCACTTCTACGGAAGAATGGGCGGTAATCTTCCTATGCAGAAGGATATCCTTGATAAGATCATCGCGATCCACGAAGATCCCGAGAAGGAGGCACTTGACTGATGGCTGTTGTGTTTGAAGCTACTAAAGGGCTTACGGGCAAGCCTTTTCATTATTGCCCGGGTTGCACGCACGGCATAATCCACAGACTTATTGCTGAGGTTATGTGCGAGATGGGTATCCTCGAAGATACTGTCTCGGTGGCGTCTGTCGGCTGTTCCTACAACAGCTATGAGTATTTCGCATGCGATGCTGTACAGGCAGCTCACGGAAGAGCTCCGGCGGTTGCTACCGGTATAAAGAGAAACCTTAAGGATAAGGTCGTTTTCACCTATCAGGGTGACGGAGATCTGGCTTCCATCGGAGCCGCAGAGATCATCCACGCTGCGGCAAGAGGAGAGAAAATAACCGCATTCTTCATTAATAATGCGGTTTACGGTATGACCTCAGGTCAGATGGCTCCTACAACGCTCCTCGGTCAGGTTACGACCACGTCTCCCTTCGGAAGAGATGCTTCCTATCAGGGCTATCCCATTAATGTAAGCGAGATGATCGCACCCTTGACAGGTGCGGCTTATGTCGAGCGAGTTTGTCTTACTGACTATAAGAACATAATGAATGCCAAGAAGGCTATTAAGCAGGCCTTCCTCGCACAGCAGGCTAACCTCGGCTTCACAATGGTCGAGTTCCTGTCAACCTGTCCTACCAACTGGGGTAAGGAGCCGCTGGAGGCTATGGACTGGCTTAAGGAGAAGATGATCCCTCAGTATCCCCTCGGCGTGTACAAGGGAGAGGACATCGACTTTAAGAAGCTCGAGGCTGATATTAAGGCCGCGAAGGAAGGAGAGACAGCATGATAGATTTTTCTATTATCCTCGCAGGCTTCGGCGGACAGGGCATATTGTCGGCAGGTAAGATGGCGGCAGAGGCAGCTCTTTATGAGGGGAAAGAGGTATCATGGTTCCCGTCATACGGACCTGAGATGAGAGGCGGTACAGCTAACTGCTCCGTGGTTATCTCCGATGAGCCTATCGGTTCTCCTGTTGTTAATAACGCTGATGTGCTTATATGCCTGAATCAGCCCTCTGTGGAGAAGTTCGAGTCCTACCTTAATCCCGGGGGGCTTCTTATCATTGACTCATCACTCTTCTATGTGGAGCCTACTCGTAAAGACATTAAGTTTATCCCCATGGAAGCGAGCAAGATCGCGAATGACCTCGGGAACATGGCCTTCGCTACAATCTCGATGCTGGGCTGTATGTCCGAGGCTACAGGGTGCTTTAAGAAGGAGTCCTTCGAATCGGCTCTTTATGAGATACTTCCCGAGAGACGTCACAAGTTCATTCCCGGTAACATGGAGGCTTTCTCAAAGGGCGCTGAATTTGCAAAGGCATAACATAGGATGTTAAAATAATTTTATGGCTATATCTCCGGAGATTAAAATTCATCTAATTCGCGATCTGCTACCGTTCTGGCTTGGCCTTATGGACAAGGAGAACGGCGGTTATTACGGATATGTAAGTTCCGACGGAGTGATCGATCCCAAAGCCGATAAGGGCTGTGTTCTTAACAGCCGAATCCTTTGGGTCATGAGTACATGCTATAAGCTTTGCATGGACGGGGCATTAAGTGAGACTAAGCTTCAGGATGCAGGGTATTCCTCGAGAGATATCATCGAGGCTGCACGTCATGCCTATGAGTTCTTCAGAGATCATTACTTCGATGCGGAGTATGGAGGAATCTTCTGGTCGGTAACCTACGACGGCAAGCCCTCTGATACTACCAAGCATGCCTATAATCACGCATTTGCCATCTATGCGCTTGCAGAGTTTTATGAGGTTACAAGGGATATTGAGGCCTTTAAGCTTGCCTACTACCTTAAGAACTGCGTGGAGAATATGTTCACGGATGAGATCGGATATCTCGAGTCCTTCGGGAGAGATTTTATTCCGGATAATAACCCGAAGCTGTCGGAGAACGGTGTATCTGCATACAGGACCATGAACACCCTGCTTCATATTATGGAGGCATATACCGAGCTTTACAGGATCAATAAAGAGACTGATGACAAATTCCTTAAGAGGAAGATATACAACATCCTGGATATATTCGAGACTAAGATATATAACCCGGAGAAGGGAAGACTGGAGGTATTCTTCGATAAGGACTATAACAGCCTGATAGACCTGAGATCCTTGGGACATGATATCGAGATGTCCTGGCTTCTTGATAAGACCTGCGAGGTGATGGGTGATGAGGAGCTTGCTTCAAGAATGGCACCTATATCCGCATCTCTTGCAGAGAATACTCTGGCATACGGATTCGACGGACATTCGCTTGCATATGAGATCGAGAGAGGTGTTGTTAAGCAGACCCGTGCGTGGTGGATACAGGCAGAGTCGGTCATCGGATTTACTAACGCATATATGAAGACTGACGATAAGAGATATAAGCTGGCGGAGAGAGCCAACTGGGAATTCATAAGAGATCATATGATCGTCAAGAGCCGTCCGGCAGAGTGGTATAACGAGGTGTCACAGGACGGTGTTCCGGATCTGAGTCTTCCTCTGGTAGCCGAATGGAAGTGTCCTTATCATAACGTTCGCATGTGTATGGAGATATTAAGAAGGACCATGAGCTTTAAGGAAGAGCTCTGACGAACTAACAAATATTAACCTTTTGTAAAAATGCACAAACCGACAGCGGGGTTTGTGCATTTTTTTGTGTTTTTGGTTGGTATTTGCGTCACGTCTATTATATAATTAATGCGTAGTAAAAAGCGGAGGCATGCGTATGGACGAGGCTTATTTGTTTAATCGCGGCGATAATTACATGAGCTACAATTTCTTGGGAGCTCATCCTTACAAAGAGTCTGACGGTACTGAAGGGTATATATTCAGAGTTTGGGCGCCCAATGCTATTTCTGTCAGCGTTATCGGAGATTTCAATGAATGGAATCCGATCGCTGATCAGATGATGAAGAACGGGGCGACCGGTATCTGGGAGATTAAGATCCCCGGAGCATCTCAGTGGGATCGCTATAAGTATAGGGTGATCGGTGCAGACTCAAGGATCTACGACAAGGGCGATCCTTATGCAAGGCACTTCGAGACAAGACCCAATAATGCGTCTATCGTCTATAACCCCGATGATTATACCTGGGGTGATGATGCATATATGAAGAACAGGCCGGATGCTCTGTCAGCAAGGCCGATCAATATCTATGAGATGCATCTGGGATCATGGAGACAGCATCCGGACGGAAATTTCTTTACATACCGTGAGATAGCACTGGATCTTGTGGACTACTGCAAGAAGATGCACTATACCCACATTGAGCTTATGCCGGTCCTGGAGCATCCTCTTGATGCTTCCTGGGGCTACCAGGTGACAGGCTACTATGCGGCCACCTCAAGATTCGGAACGCCCGCTGACTTTAAGTTCATGGTTGATATGCTTCACCAGAGCGGTATCGCTGTTTTGCTTGATTGGGTTCCCGCTCATTTCCCTAAGAATCTTGAGGGACTTGTTAGATTTGACGGAACGCCCTGTTACGAGTATGCGGATCCCAGGATCGGAGAGCACAGAGAGTGGGGTACATACGTATTCGATTACTCGAAGAATGAGGTCGTATCATTCCTTATCTCCAATGCAGTCTTCTGGATCAATGAGTTCCATATCGACGGCTTAAGAGTAGACGCCGTAAGCTCTATGCTTTACAGAGACTACGGTCGTCAGAGCTATATCCCTAATAAATACGGCGGTAATGAGAATCTCGAAGCCGTAGAGTTCTTCAAGAAACTTAATTCTACCGTAAGGAATAACTATCCCGGAGTAATGATGATCGCCGAGGAGTCTACCGCATGGCCCAAGGTATCTCATCCTGTCGAGGATGGAGGTCTCGGGTTCACCCATAAGTGGAACATGGGCTGGATGCATGACACCTTGGATTATTTCTCTACGGATTCTTATGCGAGAGCATGGCATCATGATGAGTTCTGTTTCTCAATGATGTACGCATTCTCCGAGAACTATGTTCTGAGTCTTTCTCATGACGAGGTCGTTCACGGGAAGTATTCCCTCATTAATAAGATGCCGGGTGATGTATGGAGAAAGTTTGCCAACCTTCGTCTGCTGTTCCTATACCAGATCAGCCATCCCGGTGCGAAGCTTAACTTCATGGGCGCAGAGTTTGGTCAGTTTATAGAGTGGAGATTCTATGAGCAGCTCGAGTGGTTCATGCTGGATTATGAGTCACACAGACTGCTTCAGGATTATTGCTCCAAGCTTAACCAGTTCTATATTGAGCATGGCCAGCTGTGGAGAGATGATCACACATGGTCGGGCTTCGAATGGATCGCTGCAGATGATACTGTCAACAATGTCTTTGTTTATACGAGGAAGAGCCCTCTTGAGAATGAGAACGATATTTATGTCGCTCTTAATATGGTGCCGCAACCTCTCGAGGAGTACAAGATCCCTGTATATGAGCTCGGAACCTATAAGATCGTTCTTAATACCGATGATATGGCCTTCGGCGGAAGCGGGTATCCTACGGGCGTAGCCTTCGACGGAACCTTCGAGGCTGTTGATGAGCCGTATCAGGGTAAGCCTTACCATATCAAGTTCAATCTTCCTCCTCTTGCCGGTGTTTACTTCATGAAGGTGAAGGATCCTCCGAAGAAGGAGACGCCCAAGAAGAGCGAGAAGAAGCCCGTCGCTAAGAAGGCACCTGCCAAGAAGCCGGCAGCGAAGAAGGCTTCCGCTAAGACAGTAAATAAAAATAAGAAAAATAATTCGGAGGTAGGAAAAAATGGCTAAAACTGATGTAGTTGCAATGATACTTGCAGGAGGCCAGGGTGCAAGACTGGGTGTCTTGACTAAGACTGTTGCTAAGCCTGCGGTTCCCTTCGGAAGTCGTTACAGAATTATAGACTTCCCTCTGTCGAACTGTGTTAACTCGGGTATCGAGCGTGTTGGAGTTCTTTCCCAGTATCAGCCCTTGGCACTTAACACTTATGTCGGTAACGGACATCCTTGGGATCTGGACCGTAACAATGCAGGTGCTTATATCCTTCCTCCTTATCAGAGATCCGGAAAGTCTGACTGGTATAAGGGTACGGCAAATGCTATTTACCAGAACAAAGACTTCCTTGATGACTTCGATCCTGAATATGTAGTTATTCTCTCAGGTGACCATATCTACAAGATGGACTACGCGGCAATGCTTAAGAGCCATATCGACAGAGGCGCTGATGCTACGGTCGCAGTTTATGAAGTACCGTGGGAGGAGGCTCCGAGATTCGGTATCCTCAATACCGAGGGTGACGACGAGATCGTTGAGTTCGAAGAGAAGCCTGCGAAGCCGAAGAGTAATCTGGCATCAATGGGTGTTTACTGCTTCACATGGAAGGTCCTTCGAGATGCACTCATCAGAGACGAGGCCGATCCGGATTCCAATAACGACTTCGGTAAGAATATCATTCCTATGCTTCTTGAAGGCGGAAAGAAACTGTTCGCTTACAGATTCTCCGGCTATTGGAAGGATGTAGGAACAATTTCCTCCCTTTGGGAGACAAACATGGATATTCTCGACAAGCCTGAGGATATCAACCTCGTAGACCGTTCATGGAGGATCTATTCGAGGAACCCGGTTAAGCCCTCACAGTTCATTGGTGAGACAGGTAAGGTTACTAATTCCGCTCTGACTGACGGATGCAGAATCTTCGGTGAGGTCAATCACTCGGTTCTTTCCGAGTCGGTAATTGTCGAGAAGGGTGCAGTGGTTAAGGACTGTGTTCTTCTTCCGGGTGTAGTTGTTAAGGAAGGCGCCAGGATCGAGAGATGCATCGTAGACTTCGGAACCATCATCGGTAAGGATGTTAAGGCCGGACCGAAGATAGAGGGAGAGGGTCCTTACACTAACCATAAGATCTGTTCTGAAGGTATCTGCGTATTCGAGCGCGGATTGAAGATCAAGGACGGTGTAGAGATCCCCGGCAACAGCATGATCGATTCGGATATTGATGCCGGCGATCAGAGCGTAATCGAAGAGAAGTTCAGAGTATAAAGGTCAGCAAGGAGGTAATAATATGTTTAATGATGTAATGGGCCTCATACTGGCCGACAATAAGAAGATCGCATTGGGTTCGCTCTCTGAGCCGAGAGCTTTGTCAGCCGTGCCGTTCGGCGGACGCTACAGGATAATTGACTTCATGCTCTCTGATATGGTTAATTCAGGTATCAAGAATGTCGGTATCCTCACATACAATAAGTACAAATCACTTATGGATCACCTGGGTACAGGTTCACCTTGGTCCCTCGACAGGAAGAATGACGGACTTCATATCCTTCCTCCGTATGTTAACTCTGAGGCTTCGGCAAGCCTTGTGGGAGACGAGGAACTCGGAGGTGTTCTCGACTTCCTGAGACACTCAAGATCCACATATGCTATCGTAGCTAATTCGAATATCATCCTGAACTGCACCTTCGATGATATGATCAAGGCTCATGAGGATAACGGAGCGGATCTTACTGTCATGTACAATCGCGACGCTTTGAAGTACGGACATCCCTGCTACATACTTGAGACAGATGAGAAGGGCTTCGTAAAGGATATGCTTTATAATCCTCAGAAGGCAACATCCAATAAGACGTCTCTTGGAATTATCTGCTTAAGAAGAGATATGCTTATCGATATCATCTCGAAGCAGATGAGCCACGGACAGACACACTTCGGTCTGCACTCTATGGTAAAGATGTTCGATGAGATCAAGGTATATGCATATGAGTATGCCGGAACAGCTCTTCGTATCAACAATGTTCAGACCTACTTCAATGCTTCCATGTCACTTCTTAAGGACGAGATCAGAAATGATCTGTTCTGGAGCGGCAAGCCTATTTATACAAAGGTCAAGGATGAGGCTCCTACACTGTATTTTGACAATGCCGAGGCTTCCTCATCCATCGTATCTGACGGTTGTCGTATCTATGGTAATGTGGATCACTCCATTATCTTCAGAAGTGCGACGATCTCCAAGAACACTACAGTTAAGAACTGCGTAGTAATGCAGGACGTTCACATCTCCGAGAACTGTCATCTCGAGAATGTAATTCTTGATAAGAATTCATTCGTAAGACCCGGCGTAAGACTCATCGGACATCCTGATTACCCCGTAGTTATCGGGAAAGGAGCAGGTATCTGATTATGGATAAGATTAAAGTACTATTTGCCTCATCTGAGGTAAGCCCTTTCGTTAAGGTAGGCGGACTGGCTGATGTTGTCGGAGCTCTTCCTGTTGAGCTTAATAAGGACAATATCGATGCCAGAGTTATCCTTCCTCTTTACAAGAAGATCAAGATCAAGTATCAGGACGAGATGCAGTTCCTGGGATGGAAGCTTGTAAGGATGGGGTGGAGGTCTCTGTATGCAGGTCTGTTCCAGCTGGAGAAGAACGGTACGATCTTCTACTTCGTAGATAATGAATATTACTTCAACTTCGATCAGATCTATGTGGAGTATGTGTTCGACATCGAGCGTTACTGCTTCTATCAGAGAGCTGTCCTCGACTTCATGGGTGACTTCATGAACTTCGAGCCTAATGTTCTGCACTGCAACGACTGGCAGACAGGCATGATGCCTATGCTCCTCGATGCACACTTCAAGAAGCACGGATATCACACCAATGTTCAGACGGTATTTACCATTCATAATCTTAAGTATCAGGGTGTGCATGCAACAGATGTTGTAAGAGAGATGCTGGATCTTCCTGATGAGTACTTAAGAGATGAGTTCTGTATCAAGGATCGCGCCATCAATTTCATGAAGGCGGGTATCGTATTCTCGAATTCGGTTACAACAGTATCTCCTACCTATGCCTATGAGATCATGACGGATTACTACGGCGAGGGCCTTAATTATACTCTGCAGAAGTATGCATATAAGGTTTCCGGTATCCTTAACGGTATTAACGATCTTGAGTACAACCCCAAGAAGGATGATAAGATCCCTTGTAAGTACGATATCAAGACCTATAAGAAGGGTAAGGCGGCTTGTAAGGAGTCTTTGCAGAAGCAGCTCGGTCTCGAGGTCAATCCCGGAGCTCCTCTGTGTGCCATGATCTCAAGACTTGTAGATCAGAAGGGCCTTGATCTTCTGCTCTATGTTCTCGATGAGATGCTCTACGACGGTATGCAGATCGTTATCCTCGGAACAGGCGATAATTACTATGAGAGAGCTCTTGTTGATACTGCCAACAGAAATCCCGGTAAGATGTGTGCCTGCATTGACTTCGATTCGGGTCTTGCACATACCATCTATGCCGGTGCCGATATCTTCTTGATGCCTTCACTGTTCGAGCCCTGCGGTCTGTCACAGCTCGTATCCATGGCTTACGGTACAGTTCCTGTTGTAAGAGAGACAGGCGGACTTAAGGATACGGTTACTCCTTATAATGAGTTCACGGGTGAGGGTAACGGTTTCTCCTTCGCTAATATCAATGCGCATGAGTTCCTTTTCGTAACGAAGTATGCTTGTGATCTTTACAGGAATCATAAGGATGTCTGGGATAAGCTGATCCAGGCAGGCATGAGCGGAGACTACTCATGGAAGAAGAGTGCCAGAGAGTATGCCGGTCTGTACTCGCTTATAACCGGTATGCCGCTTCCTGAGGAGGCAAAGGAAGAGCCTAAGGCGGAGAAGAAGCCTGAAGCAGAGAAGAAAGAGCCTGCCAAGAAGGCTGCAGATAAAAAGCCCGCTGAGAAGAAGACAGAAGCCAAGAGCGCTCCTGCCAAGGCTTCAGCGAAGAAGTCTTCCAAGAAGCCGGCAGCTAAGAAAGACGAGACGAAGTAAGTAATGTTCCTTCATGCGTCAAGAAGCCTTGAATATAGGTCACCTTATGGTGCTCAGCCTGTAGATACTGAAGTTACCATAAGATTTGACGCAGCTTCTGACAGCAAGGATGTTACACTATGCTACACCTATGGGCTTTACGGGTTCTCGTATCACGAAGAGCCCATGCGTGCTGTTGAGACTGAAGATATCAGTCGATCTACAACCAGATACGAGGCCGGGATCATGTTACCGCATGAACCCGGTCTTGTCTTTTATTGGTTCAGGCTACGTATCCTCTGTGAGAAGGAGATCGAGACAGAGGACGGCACCGATACGGTCGCGGCTTATGAGACTCGCTACTATGTAATGGAGGGCGATACCGAGGACGGATCGGGAAAGCTTTATCATGAGCCTCCCAGGGTGTCTGCCAACGAGGATAAATATCCGTATGCCTGGCAGATTACGACCTACGCCAAGGGCTTTAAGACTCCTGATCATATGAAGGGAGCATTGATATATCAGATATTCCCCGACAGATTCGCACGAGACTCGGAATTTACAGTCAAACGTATGATGAGCGCTTCCGACAGGGAGGAGAGAGTATATCACGAGGACTGGTACGAGGACGTTGATATCAAGGGTAAGCCGTCTACAGGTTATCTTGCCTGTGACTTCTTCGGAGGCTCGCTGAAGGGCATCGAGGAGCATCTGGATTATATTAAGAGTCTCGGGATCGATATTATTTATCTGAATCCTATCTTCGAAGCCCGTTCATCTCACAGGTACGATACTGCGGACTATCTGAATGTGGATCCGATGCTCGGCGGTAATGAAGCCTTTGCTAGCTTCAAGGATGCATGTGACGCTAATGGAATTAAGATCATTCTCGATGGCGTGTTCTCGCACACCGGGGCAGATTCCAGATACTTTAATAAGTTTGGAAGATATGAAGGAGTCGGCGCCTTCGAATCTTATGAGAAGGGTATCGTTAGCCCTTACAGGTCCTGGTACAATTTCTATAAGAATGAAGACGGATATACTGGTTACGATTCCTGGTGGGGCTTCCCGGATCTTCCTAATGTAGATGAGAACAATCTGTCCTACAGACAGTTTATCTTCGGCGAGGGAGGAGTAGTTGACACGTGGATGATGCGCGGAGCTTCAGGCCTGAGACTTGACGTGTCTGACGAGCTTCCTGACTCGTTCATAAGACAGATGAGAGACACCATTAAGGAGAAGACCAACGGAGAGGGAATGCTCGTAGGCGAGGTCTGGGAGGATGCCAGTAATAAGTGTTCATACGGATCCTACCGCGACTTTATGTTCGGGAATACTCATGACTCTGTCATGGGGTATACTTTCAGGACTACAATGCTCGAGTATCTTCAGGGGTATGTATCGGCTAAGGTCTTTAATGCGAGGATGGAAGGCTTCAGAGAGAGGTATCCTTCCGAAAGTTATTACTGCATAATGAACCTTCTGTCGTCCCACGACGTGCCGAGGGTCTATACCATGATGAGTAGGCCCGAAGACTCTGGTGACAAGGAAATCCAGCAGAAGATCAAAGTTCCCGATATTGATGCGGCAAGGTGCGCTGATCTTTGCAAGATGGGATACGCGATCCAGATCGCATACCCCGGAGCACCCTGTGTCTACTATGGCGACGAAGTTCTGATGGACGGATATAAAGATCCGTTCAACCGCCGTACTTACCCCTGGGGAAGAGTATCCAGAGAAGGGGACGAACACCTTGACTTTGTACGTAAAATAAGTAAGCTTCGCATCGAAAATCAGGTTCTTCGCACGGGACATTATAAGACTTTATTGACTACGGAAGACGCGATAGTCATGGAGCGCTATTTTGATGCTCAGGGTCTTGATGCATTCGGCAATTCCAAGATGCCTTCTGCCGGAGCAAGGCGGGTGGTTCTCGTAGTTAATCGAAGTAGTGACGGAATCTACTTAAGCCTTAAGGAGGACACTTCGGATATCTCGTGTTCCGTTATCGATAATCCTTCTGTGGGATATAGTTCTGACTTCGTGATAAGCGGCGTAAGTCTCGGCCCCATGCAGGTTGGAGTCGCGCCTAATTCACTGCTGTTCATTATCTATCAGTAAGATTATTTTATTACCAGTCCGCTCTCGCGGGCTTTGATCGCAAGTTCCGTTCTCGATCTAAAACCTGTCTTCTGCATGAGATTTGTGATATGAGTTTTGATCGTCGAGACCGACAGATGCATACGCGAAGCTATCTCTTCATTGGAGTCGCCCGTGGTTATCTCACGCAGTACTTCGAGCTCTCTATAGGACAGATCCTTGGAGGAACAGTCTCCTATTATCACCTCTGGAGTGTCAACCGGATAGATGCTCTCTCCTTTGATCGTTCTTCTTATTACATCGACGAGCGAACCGTCGTTCAATTCCTTATAGACGAAGCTGTCGACTTTATATTCCCTGGCGCGCTCGAGCCATGAGAATTCAGGCATGGATGTTATGATGATTATCTTTATGTTCGGGTATGCTTTCTTGATTCGGGCGGAGGCTTCGAGACCGCTTGCTCCGTACTCTGTATAAACATCCATGAGTATCAGGTCCACGTCTTCATTCCTGCAGTATAGATCGGCAAGATCGGCGTTGGTTATGGAGTGCTTAAGCTCGAGGTCAGGCGCTCTTCTGACCTCGTCTTCGAGATACATGCGTACAAGCTGCTGGTCTTCGACTATCATGATCCTGCTGATGTGATCTTCGTTATTCGGCATGTTCTCCCTCCGATCCGTTCCTTACGGGTATGCTTATAATCAGCTTAAATTCAGGTTCTGCTGTTAACTTCATTGTACCGCTGTTGGTCTCAATCAGCTTTCTTAATGAAGATAAACCACCGCCTTCGGTTATCCCTTCCGGAATCTTGCCGTTGTTGCTGAATGTAAACTCCGTCTTGTCGTCAGTTGATTCTATCTTAAGATCCATCTTATCTGCAGATGCGTGTCGTGATGCGTTGATGATCGCTTCTCTTGCCGCCGCCGAGAGGATCTTTCTTATCTGGGCATCTTTATAGGGAGGAAGCATGCCGTCTATAGTAAGGTCGATGCCGCAGGCTTTGGCCGCCTGATACAATTCGAGGCTGAAACGGTCTTCCGACGGATCGGAAGGGATCTCTTTGAATACTAGGGTCTTACGCCACATCTGCTTGAGAGTGTTAAGCTCCGACGCATTTTTGTCCTTGCGGATGTATGCTTTCGTCATAAGAAGAGCATTCCCGAAGGTCTCGTGAACATCTATCTTGGTGTCGAGGATCTCCTTGCTGACTGTAACCTCGCCAACCTTCCGGGAATACTCCGACATGCGCCTGTTAAAAGCCTCTTTCTGTTGATTGAGCTTATTTTCCTCTCTTCTTAATCGTGTCAATATCGTGACGTCTGTTGCTGTCAATTCATTGACCTTTTTGCCGTCGACATCGAGGATATTCTCTTTAATAAGATATACTTCTCCGTTCTCTAGAACTATGTGGTTATCAGGCGTCGATAAAGCTTTCTTAAGCTGCTCTCCGTTGGTAACTCTTTTGCCGGTGAGATCAACCGCTATCTGCTGCATGACCGTATTCGCGAAAAGGATGAATCCTCCGTCCCTGTACATAAGAATGCCCGTGTCCAGATTGTTGAAGCCGTCTCTTATCGATCTTAATGTTATGCTTGTGTTTATCTTTCTTGTGGTTGCAACATATGAAACTATGGATATTGCCAGAGGAACGAATGTAAGAAGACCTGCTATGATGGCCGGCATATTGATCAGGCGGATGGAGATCATATCCTCGAGGACGCTGTGAATATCGTAGTTGGTGCCGTTGATCTCAAGGAAGTATGAGAATGTCTGGAACATGAGGCAACTCATAAGAGTCGTTAATATCGGGACAAAGATCAGGTGTTTCTTCTTGAAAGTTCCGGTCGTCCTCACGATATCCGTAACGGATATTATAAAAGTGATAAATGATATCAATGCGTAAAATGCGCGCAATTCCGGAAGAAGATCACGATAAGACATAGGATTCGGTCTTTCTGCCGTTGACGGCATCGATATAGATCTTCGGTCCTCTGTCCGGCGCGACAGATATCTTCAGCGATTTAAGAGTTCTAAGATTATTCTCCACATACTTCTCGTACTCATCGAAGATACTGATCACCATAGATGCCGGAAATTGAAGCGACAGGTCTTTCACGTTTGCCTTTATCTCTGTACTGATATCGCTGTATTTAAGATAATCGAGGGCGTCCTTCAAAGACAGATACAGTTCTCCTATGGACAGTGTGTCGGTGTCAGCGGAAGTGATCACGAGGTTGGCTTTACGCTTGATATAAACACCATAGACAACGAGCTCCTGAAGGTCCGGGTGTTCGTTGTTAAGAATCTGTTCTATGTGTTTGACCTGAGAATCTACGGATGCCGTTACGCCGTCGTACACTGTGCTTCTTAAGGTGTATTTCTCCCTTGCTTCGATAAGCTCCTTCTCAGCTTTAATAAGCTCCTGTTCTTCCGATAGTTCATTTGCCGAATGTAAGATGCTCTCGATTATTTTGTTGATGTCGGTAATATCGTCGTTCCAGTAAATGTATCCGCCGGGAATAATCGCACGCTTTCTTACAATGTTTCTGTCATCGCCTGTATCGGGCCTCTCGGAGGAATGGATAACCGTGTTGCCGTAATCGTCTTTGATCTCGACTGCGATGGAAGATTTACGGAACAGCTCGTCAAATCCGTTCTTGGACGGGATAAGCCCTATGGCGATGCAGCTTTCTATGTATGCAATAACCATTATGACCAGAGTCTCGTACCAGCCGTACTTAAATAGCGGTCTGTATGCTACCTTGTCGAAAAATCCCGTGACAGTCAGTATAAATGCATAAGCCAGTATCAGAACTCCCGTCGGAATGAAAGCGTATTTCTTGCCTAGATTTACGGAACACTTACCGATCATTATTACAAGAGAAGAGACAAACAGAAGTATTACCCATATCATGTATATGTAGTAGACGATGCCGTGTCCCGAATCATTCGAAGGAGCGGATGTATAGCAAAGATGATGGAAGTCGTTGGTGAGAATAAGTATTCCGATTATAGTTCCGGGGATCGCGAGAAAATGGTGTTTCTTAAGTCCTTTGGTGTCAGGAGCGCCTATCTCGAAAGCAAGGAAAACAAGAAGAGTTGCTATGGCTATAACTCCTATGCAGGGCAAGTACCAGGTAAGCGAATCGAGGTACATGATCTCCGATACGAGATTGTATTTGATCGTTCTTGCTATCATAAGATAGAAGAGAAATGAACTGATGGCGATCATAATTCTGTCTATGGTGTCATCGAGAACCCGTCTTCTTATGTCGTGGAACCATATGGCGATAAGAATACAGTAGAGAAATGCGCTGAAGGAACTCGACGGAATTCCTTTGATTGTACGCGACAATCCTCCCGCAAGGAAAATCAGCATATAAATTATATACATCGGGATGCGTGTGTATCTTATCTTCTCCATAAATTGAGTGTAGCATATGAGGACTTTTGTCAAAAATCATACTTTCGATTGATTATTTATCTTCGGAGTTTATTTACCATCTAATTGTACAAATTTATTAAGCAGAAGGAGGCTTAGTATGAAGAGAAAACTGATTGCAACAGTGCTTTCCGTATCTATGCTTGCATCTTTGAGCGGATGCGCCCTTTTCGACAAGGATGACGAGGGTGTACTGAAGGCAGCAGAGGATTACGCGACAGCAGTAACAAAGGCAAAAGCAGGTGATATCATCGAAGCTTTGAAGGACGGCGAGGATTACGAGGATACTTTGAACGATCTGATGTCCGGTATGGGAGCAGGTCCCGAAGAATACTCTGATATCGTATCCGCCATCGCAGGCACGATCTCTTATGAGATTGATGAAGAGTCCGTTGCATCTTCCAAGAAGAACGCAGAGGGAAGCGTTGATATCACATGGACTATCGTCGATTATGATTCTATCTTCGAGGATATAAGTGACGAAGGCGGAGACGCAGATGCATTTATCGATGCTCTCGGTGATGAAGATGCCGATACTATTGAGATCTCACAGACTTTAAACCTCGTTCTTGAGGACGAGACATGGCTTATCGATGACGAGGATATCGAGGGCCTTTCGGAGATTTACGACTTCTATGCAGCTGCTATCGGCTACACATTCGTGCTTCCTCTTGCCGATTACATCAGCTACGACACATGGTATTACTCTGATGACAGTGTTTACAGCAATGTAAGCCGCATCGAGCTCGACCTCATTATTACCGATGAGGGTGAGACAGTACCTTTCGATTTTACTTATGAGTACTACTTCAACGGAGATCTCATCTTCACAAGTGACGAGTGCTACGACATGGGTCACTGGATCGAGGCTTACTACGGTCCCGATTATGATTCAGCTGCTCAGGTAAACGCTGACGGCAATCTTATCGCAGGTGAGTACAGGTGCGTAATGTACGATCTGGCAGGAAATGTTCTCGCTGATAATACATGTACTGTTGAAGAGGTTACTTACGGAGATGCCGATACAAGCATGATCGATCATATCGAGTGGTATTGGACTGATCACGATAATGTTTATGTAGACGATGACGGTATCGAGCTCGATATCATCCCTACGACAGAAGGTCAGGAAGCTGTTTGGACATTCTGGTATGAGGTATATCTTGATGATGCTCTCGTTTATACAAGTGACGAGTGCACTGATCAGGGTTACTGGATCGAGGCTTATTACAATTCCTACTACGACGGCGCGTTGACCAATGACGACGGCAATCTCGTTGCAGGTGATTACACCATCATCATGTACGATATGGCAGGAAATGTACTTGCAAACGAGACATGTATTGTTGAAGAGAGCTGAGTCTGAAAGGAGAAAGCAGTATGGCTAACAAATGTGCAATATGCGGAGCCGATATCAATCTGGTTCAGCAGCAGAAGCTCGCCGACGGTAACTATATCTGCCGTAAGACATGTCAGAAGAAGGGGATGAAAGCGTATTTTGACTTTATTCATTCCGATCTGGGACAGGTTCAGGATCATATCAAGCAGGTCGAGGTTGGAACCAAGATCTTTAACGATGTCTTTGTCCCTGCCATTAAGGGACCTAAGAAGGCTCGTCCGAAGCAGTACGGTACCGGCATATTTGTTCTCGAGGATCAGGGCCTGATGGCTCTTGCTAGACCCGATTACAAGTATTTTATCTTCGGCAAGTACTATCCTCAGGCCTGCGTGTTCCGTCTGGGAGATCTTCGAGGTTATGAACCTACCAAGATCACAAAGAAGCCTGACGGGACAGCTGCAGATCAGAACAAGAAGTATATTCACTTCTCGTTTATGAATACTATGGGACTTTGTGACTTTGACTACGAGTACAGCGGAGACGCTAAGAAGCTTGCCAAGGATTTTGACACTATATTCGGTATTCAGAAGACGCTGGGTAATATCAAGAACACATGGAAAAGCCAGATCGATGCCACTAAGGCGGTTGTTGATGCGGCGAAGGCCGTGGCCTCAGGGGACGAAGCATCCTACGAGGATAAGGGCACTGCAGCTGCGGAGGCTCTGGATGTCGCTATCTACGGAGACAGAACAGAATTAAACCGCAAGGCAGATGCAGTTTTGTCAAAGTATAGCATCTGATTAAGTAACCTCCATAATAAGGTTTACGACTCCCTCGCCCACAAAAGAGCGGGGGAGTTTCATATTTGATATAATAATTCCATGGATACAATAACAAGCAAAGACAACCCGAAGGTTAAGTACTTAGCTTCCTTACACGACACCAAGACCTCCAGAAGTGAGAATGCTGTGCTGGTAGAAGGCTTACGTTCCTGTGAAGACGCCTTAAACTGCGGAGTAGCTCCGATCAAGGTCATTGCTACCGAGAGGCATTATTATTCGGCGATGAAGGTGTCCGATAAGTACGGATGTGAATGTATTATCCTGAGCGAGCCGTGTTTTAAGAAGATATCCGGAACGGTTAATCCTCAGGGGCTTGCGCTTGTATTCAGAAGACCTGACTTTTCCACGGAATTGGAATTAAGAGATGACGGAAAGGATATTTTTCTATGCCTCGAGGATATTCAGGACCCCGGGAATCTCGGAACCATGATAAGGATCGCCGATGCATTTGACTTTAATGCGGTTCTGGTTACAAAGAAAACTGTTGATGCATATAATGATAAGGTTATCCGTTCATCCATGGGATCGATCTGGCGGGTGCCGGTTATCGAGTTCGAGGATTCTGATGCGATTATTGATGCTTTGCACGAGAAGAATATAAATATCCTCGCCGCAGAGCTGAACGGAGATGATCTTAATAAGGCGAACATCGGGCTTCCCGCTGCTTACTTCATAGGAAATGAAGGGGCGGGACTTAAAGGATCCACGATCGATAGGTGCGATCTTAAGGTTAAGATTCGGATGCAGGGTAGGGCCGAGTCATTAAATGCCGCGTCCGCTGCATCTATTATGGGGTACATTTTGCAAGAAATAAGATAAAGACTTGCATATTTTCTTAAGTAAATTGACAACTTAAAGCCGCGGACAATATAATTCTGTTCGTGGCATAATTTATATATTAATAATTACGGAGGATTGACATGGGATACACAATATCACAGAAGATCATTAAGGATCACCTGATCTCAGGGCAGATGAAGGTGGGAGAGGAGATCGCTCTTCGCATAGACCAGACTCTTACTCAGGATTCGACGGGTACCATGGCATATCTTCAGTTCGAGGCTCTCGGCATCGATCAGGTGAAGACTAAGCTTTCCGTGGCATATATCGACCATAATATGCTTCAGTCAGGCTTCGAGAATGCCGACGACCATAAGTATATTCAGACAGTAACCAATAAGCATGGTATCAGATTCAGTAGGCCGGGTAACGGTGTCTGCCACCAGGTTCATATCGAGCGCTTCGGCGTACCGGGACAGACTCTGGTAGGCTCTGATTCACATACACCTACCTGTGGCGGTATCGGTATGCTTGCCATTGGTGCCGGCGGTCTTGATGTTGCCGTTGCCATGGGCGGCGGACCATACTACATCACAATGCCTAAGATGGTTCGCGTAACCTTAAAGAATAAGCTCGCTCCCTGGACGACTGCGAAGGACATCATTCTCGAGGTTCTGCGCATAATGACCGTTAAGGGCGGAGTCGGCAAGATAGTTGAATATGCAGGTGACGGACTTGCTTCACTCACGGTTCCCGAGAGAGCAACTATTACGAACATGGGTGCCGAGCTTGGCGCTACGACTTCCGTTTTCCCTTCCGATGAAGTCACAAAGGCTTTCCTCAAGGCTCAGGGAAGAGAAGAGGTTTGGACAGAGCTTAAGGCTGACGAGGACGCTGTTTATGACGAAGAGATCGAGATCGATCTTTCTAAGCTTGTTCCCCTCGTAGCTAAGCCTCACATGCCTGATCAGGTAGTTACAGTTAAGGAGATCGAGGGACTTAAGGTAGACCAGTGTTGCATCGGTTCCTGCACGAACTCTTCTTTATACGATATGCTGAAGGTTGCTAAGATCCTTAAGGGTCACACGGTACATCCCGACGTTTCCCTCGTTATCGCTCCAGGCTCCAAGCAGGTATTCAATATGCTTGCCGAGACAGGCGCTCTTGCCGATATGATCGAGGCCGGTGCACGTATAATCGAGTGCGGCTGCGGTCCTTGTATCGGTATGGGTCAGTCTCCTAAGACAAATGCCGTGTCCTTAAGAACCAACAACAGAAACTTCTACGGAAGATCCGGAACCAAGTCTGCTTCCATCTATCTCGTAAGTCCTGAGGTTGCTGCCGTTGCAGCTATTACAGGTGTGGTTACAAATCCCGCTGACTTCGGCGAGCCTCCGGTAGTTACAATGCCTGATAGCTTCAAGGTCAATGATAATATGGTTATTCTTCCTTCGACAACTCCCGAGGATGTGGAAGTTGTAAGAGGCCCTAACATCAAGCCTTTCCCTGAGCACCACAAGCTCGCAGACGAGGTTGACGGCAAGGTTCTTATCAAGGTCGAGGACAATATCACGACAGACCATATTATGCCTTCCAACGCGAAGCTTCTGCCGTATAGATCTAACATTCCTTATCTTGCGGATTTCTGCCTTACGCCCTGCGATGAGAGCTTCCCTGCAAGAGCGAAGGAGAACAACGGCGGATTCATTATCGGCGGTCAAAACTACGGTCAGGGCTCCTCAAGAGAGCACGCCGCACTCGCACCGTTGCAGCTCGGCGTTAAGGGTGTTATTGCTCTGTCTTTCGCGAGAATTCACATGGCTAACCTCATTAACAACGGAATTCTGCCGCTGACCTTCAAGGATGCCGCCGATTACGATAAGCTCTCGATGCTCGATGAGCTTTATATCGAGAATGCAAGAGAACAGGTTAAGGATGCCGCAGAGGGCAAGACCGTTGTCGTTACCAATAAGACACAGGGCTACTCCTTTGAGACGGAGCTTGTGATCTCCGACAGACAGAGAGATATGCTCCTTGCCGGCGGACTTCTCAACCTTACTAAGGAGAATGCCTGATGGCTGAGATAAATAACAATGAAGCTTTCATAAAGGAGCTTGCCACCGTCGCTAACAGGAAGGCGAAGATACAGCCTGACCTTTATACGAGGTATAACGTTAAGCGCGGTCTTCGTAACAACGACGGTACCGGAGTTCTTGTAGGACTTACCGAGGTCGGTGAGGTTATGAGCTACCTCATGGATGACGGAGACCGTATGCCGGTTGACGGTAAGCTTTACTATCAGGGTTACGAGGTCACCGATCTCGTTAACGGTTTCTACAAGAAGAGATTCGGCTACGAGGAGATTGCCTTCCTTCTTCTTACGGGAGATCTTCCCACAGAAGATGAGCTTACAGGCTTCAGAGCACTTCTCTCTTCGAAAAGACCTTTACCTGACGGCTTCACGGAGGATATGATACTTAAGGCTCCGAGTCCGGATGTCATGAATAAGCTGGCAAGATCCGTTCTGGCATCTTATTCCTATGACTCGAATCCCGATTCGCTTGAGGTTAGTAACGTAATGCGTCAGTGTGTGGAACTCATTGCCAGATTCCCGGTAATGATCGCTTACGGATATATGGCAAGACTTCATTATGTAGAGCATAAGAGTCTTTTCCTGCATTCTCCTGTGCCGGAGTATTCCACCGCGGAGAATATACTGCATCTTATTCGTCCTGACGGTAAATTTACTGAGTTAGAGGCTACTGTCCTTGACCTGGCGCTTGTGCTTCACGCGGAGCATGGAGGAGGTAACAACTCGTCCTTCGTTACACATGCTGTATCATCTACAGGCACGGATACTTATTCGGCGATCGCGGCTGCGGTAGGTTCACTTAAGGGACCTCAGCACGGTGGCGCATCTAACAAGGCCTATGCCATGATGTGCGACTTGAGAGAGAAGGTCAGCGATTGGACGGATGAGGCTCAGGTCAGAGATTATCTCGCGAAGATCATTCGTAAGGAGGCCTTTGACAAGTCGGGTCTTATCTACGGTATCGGTCACGCCGTTTATACTTTGTCAGACCCCAGAACAAGACTTCTTAAGCAGCATGCCAAGGAGCTTGCCGAGGCTACAGGGAAGACGGATATCTTCGATCTTTATACACTTGTTGAGAATGTTGCTCCCGATGTGTTCCATGAGGTCAAGAAGTCGGATAAGATCATGTGTGCCAATGTCGACTATTATGCCGGCTTCGTGTATTCGATGTTGGGTATTCCTCCGGAGCTCTTTACTCCTATTTTTGCCAGCGCGAGGATCGCGGGCTGGAGTGCGCACCGTATTGAGGAGATAGTATCCGGCGGGCGTATCATGAGACCTGCGTATAAGTGCGTCAGCAAGCGTCGCGAGTATATCCCCGTAGAGGATCGTAATAGTCTGATCTGATAAGAAATAGTACTTTAGTCCTATTCATCATAATTCTTTTATTATGCTATAATTTTGCTAATGATTATGTAAGGAGAGGGACCATGGCAGAGAACGAGAATGTAAATGAAGTACTACAGAGTAATACCGAGGACGTTACCGATAAGAAATGTCCGAACTGCGGTGCAACGGTTACCTATGACCCTGCAACCTTGTCGATGACATGCGAATACTGCGGATATCACAAGGAGCTTCCCAAGCCTGATGAGGCGGGAACTGCGACTCAGGAGATCGACTTCAAGTCAGCCAAGCTTCGAACCAGTAAGGATTGGGGAGACCAGAAGAAAAACATTATCTGTAAGAATTGCGGCGGCTCTGCCATGTATGACATGACACAGACGGCAGACACCTGTCCCTTCTGCGGATCGACAAGCGTTATGCCGGTCGATGATGACGAGGATGTTATGGCTCCGGGCGGAGTGGTTCCCTTCGAGATAACTCGCGAGAAGGCGGCGGAGCTGTTTAAGAAGTGGTTGAAGCATAAGCTTTTCGCCCCGTCGAAGGCGAAGAAGAGCTGCGAGGCGAAGGAGTTCCAGGGAATTTATCTTCCTTACTGGACCTTCGATGCCCAGACGACGTCTGCGTATTCTGCGAGGTACGGCAAGGATTACAAGGATAAGGACGGCAATACTAAGACCAGATGGTATAACTGCTCCGGTATTTACGATGAGTTTATTGATGACGAAGTTGTTTATGCCAGCACCAAGACTAAGGACAGTAACATAAAGGCTGTCTCCTCGTTTAATTTTGAGAAGCTTCGTGATTACGATCCTCAGTTCATCGCAGGCTTCGCGGCTGAGCGATATTCGCTGGGCCTTGATGACGGCTGGTCCCAGGCTCAGGTGTCAATTAAGAGACGTCTCGAGAGCCATATCAGCGAGAGAGTCAGATCAAGATATAATGCGGATCGTGTCAGCAACGTGAAGGTGTCGACATCCTATGACAATATTACGTTCAAGTATCTGCTGGCTCCTATCTGGATATCGAACTTCAAGTTCAACGGGCAGATTTATAACTTCGTGGTTAACGGACAGACCGGAAGGATCGCCGGCAAGTCGCCTGTATCCGTACTCAGAGTGATCATTGCGATCGTTATCACTATCGCGGTACTGATCCTGCTGTACAATCTGTTCTCGTGACGGACGAATAAAGCTTAACAGGTAACAACACGGCGTTATCGGCGTCGTGTTGTTATTTATCATTATGGTATTTACGGTTTTATTTATTGTTTCTATAATGGGATATTTTATCTTCTACAGGAAGATCATAGGAGGGAAGGCCGCCGAGTTTCCTCTCTTGTTTATTGCGTGTTCTGTAGTGTTTGTTTATATTCTGGGATTAATTGGGATGCTTGCGTTGGGCTATTATGTTTTGCTGACTGCAGGATTGATATTGCTTCCGGTAGCTATATGTAAAACTGAAAAAACAAGTCGAATGAAGCTGGGAGGTCTCTTCCTTGATCCTGCTATTATTTTTCTGATAATAGGTTGCATATGGGTCAGATTTGTTACGCGGGATGTTGGTGTATCTAATCCAGATGATTTCAGTCATTGGTACAGATTATGTAAGGTTTTGTATTATGATAATTCGTTCCCTTTAACGCAAGAAATACAATATACTACATATCCTCCGGGAACAGCAGTATGGATATATATTATTACGAAGTCGTTTGGCTTTAGTATTGCCAATTGTTTTACAGCTCAGTCTGCTATTATTATTTCTTCTGTTTGTATGTTTTTCTGTGTAATACCGGAGAAATCATCTTCTGGGAAAAAGATATTATGTTGGTTGTATATTGTTGCTTCATATCTTATATTATCCTCGGCTACTGTAAGTAATTTTGCGTTGATTGTTGATGGCGTTTTGGGCTTTGTAGCGCTCGGTTGTGTGGTGTTTGTTCTTAATAATAAGCATAAGAAATCATATTTCTTATTAATGTTTTTATTGACTTTCCTTGTTACCATTAAGTTTTCCGGTTTGTTATTCTCATTGTTTGTTTGTGTTATATACTTTTTTACAGTTCATACAAGTAAAACTATACTCAAGACAGTTGCGCTTTTATTAACACCAATCGGATTGTCTTTGCTATATAGGGTTAGAAACAGTCTTGTGTTGAAGAATGTTGATTCCAGTGCTCACGCAGTATCAATAGATCGTTTAATGACGATTCAAAAGTATAAAACAGATACATTTAAGAATTATATTGCCGTAAAAACCATTAAACAATCGGCTTCGTTCTTCGGTACATTTGTTGGGAATAATCAAGTAAAATTGATTTGGCTGTCATTCTTTGGGTTATTGTTAATTGCACTATTTGAAAAAATTAATAAAAGTGAAAAAGATAATCATAGAAGTGGAGTATTTAAAGTGCTCGTTATATCTTTTATCTTTTATTGGGTTTATGTTGTATTTTTAATTTTAACGTATATTTTCTCAATGACACATTTTGAAGCTTATCATCTTGCTTCATATTATAGATACATGGGTACAGTTGCAGTTTTGATGCTAGGGATTTTCAGTTTTAGTTTGTTGAGGATATTGGCAAAACAAACCTCAATAGTAGTATATCCACTTATTATTAGCTATGTTTTATTATCTATGCTGTCCATATCAAATTATGATTTTATTTTGGGAGGTATTTACTACTCTCCTTATGACAGATGGCTTGATTATCCATGGGTGGCGTTAAATAGTGTTGCTGAGGAAGGGAAGATTTATACAGAAGATAGTTATCTGGTAATTTGGGATCAGAGTATATGGGACGGATATAAATTGCCGGACTTTTGTTTGACTAATATAGAAATGACTTTCTTTAGGAGTTGTAATGTAAATCATATTATAGTAGATACAGCCCAATATAATAATACAAATAATGTAGACTATGATCATGTTGTTGTTGTTTATTCGTTGTGATGAGTCTAAATTAATATCGAGAAATGATTGAAAAACGCAAGAACAAAGAATATATATATATTCTTCTCTGGGGGCATTTTACCGGAGTTATGTTTATATGGAGTTTTCTTGTATGCAGGATTGATTGTGTCACATATGACAACTCGTATCAATACTATCTTAATTTGCATTCGTGGAAAGAAATGTTGGGCCTGGTTCTTCAGGATTATAGTCCCCCTCTATATTCTGTTTTATTAAAGCTTTTTTCTGTTGTATTTGGATGTGACTTGTTGTCTCTCAGACTTCTGTCTTCATTCTTGTTTTCGATCCTATTTTATTTTTTATTTTTCCCTCTCAGGAGACTGATGGGGCAAGGTTGTGCTGTTATGGCAGCCTTTTTGTTTCTTACATCTTCGTATAATTTCTATTTTGGCTTTACGATCAGACCTTCCGTTCTGGCATATGTTCTTACTACCGGTTTGTTTATATACGCATTATTGGCATTCTTTGGAGATGGTATAAAAGACTATTGTTTTTTTACGCTTCTTTCTCTTATGTGTATGTATACACATAATGTCTCGCTTATAGCTGCTTTTTGTACATATCTGACTTTGATAGTTGCTTCGATTATTGTTAAACGGCGTGCTGCAATTAAATTTCTAATCAGTGGGATTATAGTCTCTGTTTTATACATTCCTTGGCTCATGGTTCTCTTAAGACAAGCCGGCGCTGCATCTGATCATTTTTGGGTAGGTAAGAGTTCGTTAATTAATGCGTTTTATATTGTATTTATTGGTATGACACATAACTATCCCATATTGGTAATCAGCTCGTTTACGAGATTAGCAATTATAATTCTACCTTTTATATGTGTACTCATAGTTTTATTCAAGTACAACAAGAATAATTCATCTGATATTAAAGATGAATTCCCCAATTTACAAAAGGTGATATTGTTGACTATTGTAATAGCGTTGACCATAATGTTGTTTTATTTAATTACCCGATCAGTCGTATCAATTTTTGCCGACAGATATTATTACGTTCTATCTGGAGGAGGAATAATAATAGTATCCGGTTTTGTGACTTTATGTAAAAATAATAAATTTGCCGTAATTATAATTTCAGGTCTCGTATCAATAACATTTATATTAAATACGATTTCTCAGATATCATATAATTATGCTTGCAAAAGAGACGATATGCTTGCTGATCTTCAGCTTGCGTCCGAAGGAGATATCTCATTTATTCACTTTCATGAGAACGCTTTTGGGTTATCCGCCTATTACTTTCCGGACGCTCATCATTATGTTACTGACGATACTTTTACAGTCCTTAATAATTATGATGTTTTTGATGTTGATCGTCGTTCGCTGCATCACGCGGATGAGATTTGGGATTATACAGATAGATGTTTCATATTTACCTCTGTTGATTTTGATTCTATTGATATAAGCATATATGATTATTGTGAATACTACTTTGACAATCCAGAGAGTTTTAATATTGAAAAGATAGGTGATTATCAATTGTCTTATGATAACGAAGTTGGATACGGGACTAATTATGTTTACGTATATCAGCTTAGTAAACTGAATTAACACTCATATATCGTCCTGTTGTTAAACAAGGGTTAAATGACTTATAATTACTCTCTGAGCGAGGAAAGGCATGCATAAAGAATTTCTAATGGGAAATGAGGCCATCGGGAAGGCTGCAGTGGCGGCCGGAGTTAATGTGGTGGCAGGTTATCCGGGGACACCATCGACCGAGGTCTTGGAGACAATAGCGAAAGAGAATGACGGCAGCATTTATGTGGAGTGGTCTGTCAACGAGAAGGCCGCCATGGAGGTTGCTGCCGGTGCTTCATATTCTGGAGCGAGAACTCTCGTTACTATGAAACAGGTTGGTCTTAATGTCGCATCAGACCCCCTTATGAGCCTCGAGTATGTCGGGGTAGAGGGAGGAATGGTGATCCTTGTAGCGGATGATCCGGGACCGATCTCGTCTCAGACTGAGCAGGATACCAGAACCTTTGCAGAGTATTCCAAGGTACCGTGCTTCGATCCTTCTGATGCCAAAGAAGCATATGAAATGGTTTTCGAGGCGTTTGAGCTGTCGGAGAAGTATAAAACACCCGTGTTCATGAGGCCCACGACTCGTGTGTGCCACTCGTACCAATCCATCGATATTCGTGACTATGCTGAGTATGTTGATCACAGGCCTTCCGGGTTTGTTAAGGATTCATCGCGTTGGGTTATTTTTCCGAGGCTGTCTTTTGCCAATCACGCGAAGATAGAGAAGCGTAACCTGGCTCTGGGTGACGAGCTTTCTGATTATGCGCGTAATTCCATTATTCCCGGTACTGTTCGTAAAGGTATCGCATCTCAGGGCATTTCTTATGCGAATGTAAAGGATCTGCTCGCGAATAAAGAAGGGGAGAAGCCTTCGCTTCTTAAGATAAGCACGCCCTTTCCGTTTCCTGAGAAGCTCGCGCTGAAGTTTCTTCAAGGTGTCGATGAGGTCCTAGTTATCGAGGAGCTTGATCCCTACATAGAGAGGCATCTTCTTTATGTGTGCGGTAAATATAATCTGAACGTTAAGATCTCCGGCAAGCTCACTGGATCAGTTCAGTTCTCGGGTGAGAATATGCCTTTGAAGGTGCAGGAATATGTATCTGTGTTTATGGGATGGAAAACGGAGGCGTTACCTTCTATAGAGACTCCCGAGCTTCCGGTGCGTCCTCCCGTATTGTGTGCAGGTTGCCCTCACCGCGCGTCATTCTATGCGGTAAAGCGGGCAATGAAGGGTCAGGAGACCATCTTCGCGGGAGATATCGGGTGCTACACCTTAGGTAATGCGATGCCGCTCGACATGGTGGATACCTGCCTTTGTATGGGCGCTGGCCTTGGTATCGCCCAGGGAGTCGGAAGAGTCAAGCCGGATACTAAGTGCTTTGCCTTCGTGGGGGATTCGACCTTCTTCGCTTCGGCTATAACCGGTGTCGTAAACGCTGTCTATAATCAGGCGGATATGACACTGATCGTTCTTGATAATTCGACTACTGCTATGACCGGCCATCAGCCTCACCCCGGAACGGGAAAGACCATGATGGGCGAATTCACGGATAAGATAGACATAGAAAGCATCTTGCGTGGGATCGGATTAGAGACGGTTGTAAGACAGAATCCCTTCGAGCTTGATGCCGCGGTCGAAGTTATAAAGAGTGTTGCGGCAAAGCCCGGGGTGAAAGCGATTATTTTCGAGGCGCCTTGTGCTGTGCTGTTTAAGCCTGAGACACCTTATGAGGTGGATGCCAACAAGTGCATCGATTGTCGTAAATGTATCCGCGAGATCGGCTGCCCTGGTGTGGTTATAAGAGAGGGTAAGGTCGCGATAGACGAGGCTTTGTGTAACGGATGCGGTCTGTGTGCTCAGATCTGCCCTGTAGGAGCCCTTGGAAAGGCGGTGAGAGAATGAGTGTAACAAACATCATTCTGTGCGGCGTAGGTGGTCAGGGAACCGTTCTGGCGTCCAAGTTAACCGCTGCGGCTTCTATGTCTCGTGGGCTGGAGGTTAGATCCGCCGAGACCATCGGCATGGCTCAGAGGGGTGGAAGCGTTATGAGCTATCTTAGGATAGGTGAGAGCTTTACGCCGCTTATCTTGAATGGATGCGCGGATTTGATAATAGGCTTCGAGCCGGCGGAGACGGTGCGTGCCCTGACTTATCTTAAAAAAGGCGGAACCGTGATTACCTCAGACCGGGCCATGATGCCTGTAACTGCTGCTTTGAAGGGCTCTGACTACGAAGGGAAGAGGATGACGGATTATCTTAAGTCATTGGAGGGCGATCTGATAGGAAAGCTGGTAATTGTTAATACGGATTCAGCCCTGAAGGACCTCGGGTCCTCGAAGGTAATGAACATGGTGCTTCTCGGTGCCGCTGCCAGAGGCGGGTACCTGGGAGCTGTTACTATCGATGATATTAAAGACGCACTTGTGAAGAAAGTAAAACCACAGTTCCACGAGCTTAATTTCAAGGCTTTGGAGTATGCTGAAATCTAAGGAGGAAATATGAAGATCAGTGAGAAACAATTGGAGCAGGTAAACAATCGCATTGACGCGCTGGTTAAAGCCGGAAGCTTCTACGGAAAGAAGCTTGAGGCCGCTGGCATAAAGGGTGTAAGTTCTGCAGAGGAATTCGAGAAGCTTCCCTTCTCTGAGAAGAATGATTTAAGAGAAGCCTATCCGCTGGGACTTATGACTGCTCCTGAGGAAGAGATCGTGCGTATTCATTCATCTTCAGGAACCACCGGACTTCCGGTCATTATTCCTTACACAGCTAAGGATGTTGACGACTGGGGTGAGCAGTTTAAGCGCTGCTATGAGTTCGCGGGAATCACTAATGAGGATCGTATCCAGATCACTCCCGGCTACGGCCTCTGGACTGCTGGTATCGGTTTCCAGAACGGTGCGGAGAAGCTGGGGGCTATGGTAATACCTATGGGACCCGGTAACACGGATAAGCAGCTTCAGTTCATGATGGATATGAAATCTACTGTTCTTTGTGCTACATCTTCATATGCTTTGCTTCTTGCTGAAGAGATTCAGAAGAGAGGAATTCGCGATAAGATTCATCTTAAGAAGGGTGTTATCGGCTCCGAGAGATGGGGCGATAAGATGCGCGAGAGGATCGCTAATGAGCTCGGCATCGAGCTTTACGATATCTATGGCCTGACGGAGATCTACGGTCCCGGTATCGGCATCAACTGCCCCGGCGAAAAGTATATGCACTACTGGGATGATTATATCTATCTCGAGATTATTGACCCTGTTACCTTGAAGCCACTGCCGGACGGGGAGTGGGGTGAGATAGTAATAACCACTCTTGTTAAGGAAGGTGCGCCTCTGATTCGTTATCGTACCCATGATTTGTCTCGTATTATTCCCGAGCCTTGCTCATGTAGTTCTAAGTTTCCTCGAATTGATGTCATCACAGGTAGAACAGACGACATGATGAAGATAAAGGGAGTCAATGTTTTCCCAGCACAGATAGAGGAGATTCTTCATACCTTCCCGGAGCTTTCTTCTGAGTATCAGATACGTATCTCACATCTTGACGGCCGCGACACTATGAGGATATACGTGGAGACCTCAGGTGAATATGACTTCGCAGAGCTTGGCTCGAGGATTGCCGCTGCGGTTAAATCGAAGATCGGGTTTACTCCTATAGTTAAGGTGGTTGAGATCGGTCTTTTGCCCAGGTCGGAGAAGAAGACGAAGAGGGTAATAGACGAGAGGTTCGATTGATTGACGAGTTTTCTCGCTCGTTGTTATGTTTAAAGTCCCTACAGGTAGTCCCTACAAATCGAGGTTTAGAGGCGTTTGTAGGGACTAAGGTAGTGCGAATCCCTACAGATAGTCCCTACAAAACGAGGTTTAACCTAGTTTGTAGGGACTGCAACTTAGCGTAGCAGATTCGCTACGTACAGTCGATAGACAAAGACGCCCGGATTTCTTAGCATATAATCAAAGCTAAGGAGGACGGGCGTATGATTTTCCCTGAGAAGTTGCAGTTGATAAGAAAGAGTAAGGGCTTTACTCAGGAGGAGCTGGCGGAGAGGCTTGGAGTAAGCCGACAGGCTGTTGCAAAATGGGAGTCTGCTCAAGGCTACCCTGATATCGAGAATCTTATAAACTTGAGCACACTATTTAACGTTACTGTTGATTATCTTGTTAAAGATACAAGATGCCAGAGTGATATTACTGACTCGGGCTACGAAGACAAAGAGATAAACAAGATTATAGACTTCAGGCTCGAAGCTAACATCAATACCTATGCGGCTTATGCTGATGAGATTAATCCCAGTCGCCCGGGCTCTCACGACTACAGATACGATAAAGACGAATACACCTATATCGATACCTATGTCGGAGGCGAGATTTTCGCAGGGGAGGAGGCTGTCTTCAAGTCGCAGAAGACGGTGTATGCTATGAACTACTGCGGGAGGATCACAGGGGAGACCTTCAGCGGAGATTTTCTGAAACAGGCGCTGCGGCAGGCGGATAAGGCGATGCCCTACAGAGGTCCGGAGCACTATGAGGACGGCGAGTATGTTTATACCTCTAAGGTTACCGGCGATGTGTCCTGGTTTCAAGGCTACGAGGAGATCTCCTGTGCCGGGGTGAAGGTATATGAATGCTATTTCCACGGTGGGCTTATGAAGTGAAGAGAAATAAAGAAATTATCTTATCTTCAACACACGCTTAAAGCCGTTGTTTATCACGCACACATACACGATTAACGATAGCCCTGCGGCGAACATAAAAATCGTGATAAGACCGCCGATCACGATTGCCGAGTCGCTTCCTTCTGCTATGAGGGAAACGATCATCAGAGGCAACACCTCAGCGCTAAGAAGAACCACTCCTATGATTATCCCCAGAAGGTGAGTCGATTCGAACTTGGACTTCTGCTCCTCGACAATCCCGCGGACACCGTAATCAAGCTCTGCGTCCTTATTCTTAATGTATTTGAAGCCCGACAGCGAATTTAAAGAAAGGATCGCGATCACGGCGGCGATCACAAGGACGATAGTCTCTATAACAGCGCCGATGGCCGCCTTGGATTCGTCCGCAAGCGAGATCAGTATGCCCGGCACAGCAGAAGAGAGAACAAGAAAGATCACGACCACACAATTTCTCGCGAGCTTCCTCTTGGTATCAAGATAGGACCGGATTCCCTCGGAGGTTATTATACGTCGGTCGGGAGCTTCGACGGAATCGACCTTTCCTCCGTCAAGATAGGACAGATCATACTCATCTTTAAGCAGGAAATCAGTGCTTACTCCAAAGTACTTTGCCATCGCCATTATCTTATTGATATCAGGGACAGCGCTTCCCATCTCCCACTTGGAAACGGCTTGCCTGCTTACGCCGATCTTGTCCCCTAATTCTTCCTGGGAGAGTCCGTTTCTTTTGCGAAGCTCGGTTATTTTCGAAGATAAAATCATGGTAGCTCCTCATGTTAAGGTAATGACTCTATGAAAGAGATCATCGCGGCGGATACTTCCTCGGGACGCTCGGCGTGAAGGTAGTGCCCGCAGTCAAGTTCAATGATATCACCATTTGAAATCAGATCTATATAGTTCCGGTGGATTTGACGCCAGATAGAAGTGTAGTCGCTGCCGAAGACTGGCGCCATCATAGAGCCGTCAGATACGAGAAGAAGGGTAGGTACGTCGGGGATTGGTCCGTGGACATACTCCCGGTACAACTGAAGCTGGTGCGCTGTCATGATGGTCTCTCTTGCCCAAGTGGCGCCGGAGCCTTCGGAATACATTGTGTAAGCCAATGCGCGGTACTGATTCTTCTCTTCCCGGGTCAAAGCGTCGCTTAGTAAAGCCGGAAGCGTGCTGTCCGGGTTCATCAGAAGGCGCATAAGACCGACCTTATACATAAGAAAGTCGTAAACTGCCATAGAATTCACAGCGTCGTTTATATCTTGAGGCGTCATGTCATCAATGCTCGTTCCCTGCGCGTAGTAGTCGTACTGCTCCGGCACGTTGATATCAAGCCCGACGATGGCCTCGACCTCGGAAGGATAGTTATTCGCCCAGAAGATGGCTTCGATGCCGCCGGAGGAGTGAGGTACCAGAATATATGGCGCCTCGATGCCGGCAAGGGACAGCGCCTCACGATCCTGCTCGGTGATAACGTCCAAAGTCCGCTCGCCCTCCACCTCGTCGGAGTAGCCATAACCGAATTTCTCGATAACTACGACCCTGTATCTGTCCGTAAGAAGGGAGTACAGAGGCTTAAAATCGTAGATGGGTGACGGCGTGCCGGTACCTGCAAGGAAAACCAAGGTGTGTTCACTATCGTCTGCGTCCTCAATGTACAGGTTCATATTATGCCCATCGACTTCGATGAACTGACCTATGGGAGACAGAATCTCGCGTTCCTTTTTAAGATGAGTGTTATGGTATAAGGCAATTCCTGCCAGGAACAAGAGCACCGAGGCAATAATCGAAAATATGGTTATAAGAAATTTCTTCAACATAGTGCAAAGGTCCTTTCGTGTTATGCAGAAACGATAAACGAAGGGGTGGTTGCGCTCTACCAGCTGGAGATTGCAATCTGTCAACTTAGAGTAGAAAGAGACAAAATAAAACCCGGGTTCAAATGAATCCGGGCTTTAAGTGGTGACCCCAACGAGAATCGAACTCGTGATTGCGCCTTGAGAGGGCGCCGTCTTAACCGCTTGACCATGGGGCCATCTATAAGCGAATTAAATGCGCAAGACGAAACGCTCGAGTATATTAACATAGCATTTTTAAAATAGCAAGATATAATATTCGTATGGCTGTGTTGTGTAAAAACTGTGGGGGAACGCTGCTTTTCTCGCCGTCAGAGCAGAAGATGTGCTGCAAGATGTGCGGGGCGACCTTCGAGCCTGAGACGGTGGAGTCCTATTCCAAGAAGCTTCTCGAGGAGAAGGAGCTTTATCAGTGTCGGATATACTCCTGTGATCACTGCGGAGGAGATATCGTTGTTAACGGCACTGAGGCCTCCACGGTGTGCCCTTTCTGCGGGAATCCCACGGTAGTCTTCAAGAGGGTCTCGAAGGAGAGACGTCCTGACGGAATTATACCTTTCTACATAACTCGAGATCAGGCGATCAACCTCATTCGAATGCATCTTAAAAGAGGTAGATTTATTCCTTCCGCTATAAAGAAAGCCGACATTCGGGACGTTAAGGGGATTTACATTCCTTTCTGGGTCATAGACTGTTACTTTAACGATGCTGTTCTTATCAAGGGTATTGTAAAAAGTGAAGATGATTCGCACACGACCTCATACTTCGGTAAGGCTGCCAGATGCTACTTCAGTAACGTTGCTCTTGATGCATCCTCTCGTCTGAGCGATGAGATGTGTAAGAAGCTGGAGCCCTTTGACTTCAATGAAGCCAAGGAGTTCAACGAGGAATACTTGAGCGGTTTCTACTCTGATATATCGGATATGTCTCCGGAAGGGCTCCGCGAGGCGCTTCTTAGAAGATGTGATGAGCTGTTCTGTAAGGAGGCGATCATGGATATCCCTGCAATAAAGAAGGAGGTGGTCAGGACCAATCCTTCGGCGCAGATACTGGATACGGAGGTATATCTTATGATCCCCGCATGGTTTTACACCTTCGACTATAAGGGAGAACATCATACTGTCATTGTAAACGGTCAGACAGGAAAGACCGTGGGAGCCGTTCCCATGGATAAGCGCAAAGCTGTTGTCCTCGCATCTGCGGTTGCCGCATCGGTTCTGGCGTTTGTTCTCGTCGGCTTCTTCAGTGTTGAATACTTCATCAGAGATCTGATAACGGTCTATATTGCTCCTGTGCTAGGGGTGATCGGAGGACTGCTGATCGGTGTATCTGTAGCGAGGATCAGGCATATGTTAAATAATCTACGTGATACAAAATCAGAGGGGGCATTTCTGTACGCCAAGGAAAGAGAGGTTGTATAGTATGTTTCTCTTAGATCATCTACAGGATATACTGTTCGTTACAGTTGCGGTTATATTCGCAGTAGGGGTTTCCCTATTTGTTTTGTCCAGGCAGTTGAACAGATCCAATAACATCGGTGACAGCTTTGATTCCTTCTCGGATCATTCTTCGGGTTTAACAAATGAGTTTTATCTTCCAAATTTAAGCCTAGAGGCAGGAAAGAGATTTGTGCGCGAGCACGGTGAGGATCCCTTTGGAGATAAAGCTGCAAAAGTCCCCGAGATGCTTAAGATAAACGACGACATTTACGGCGAGCTCGAGGAAGTCGATATCCCTCTTTTTAAACCTCTGGAGTGATAGTAAAAGACTGTTATTCTGTGTTAAACTATGTTATTCTATCCGAACGAACATAATTTCTTTTGGTGCGGTGTAAACATGAACGAATATAAATACATAAGGATACATGGAGCGAGGGAGAACAACCTCAAGAATATCGATCTTGATATCCCGAGAGATCAGCTTGTGGTGCTGACGGGACTGTCAGGTTCGGGCAAGAGCTCAATTGCCTTTGATACCATATATGCAGAGGGGCAGAGACGTTATGTGGAGTCCTTATCCTCATATGCCAGAATGTTCCTGGGACAGATGGAGAAGCCTGATGTAGACAGTATAGAGGGCTTGTCTCCTGCCATCTCCATCGATCAGAAGACCACTAGTCATAACCCGAGATCCACCGTCGGTACAGTAACGGAGATATACGATTACTTAAGACTTCTTTATGCCAGAGTCGGCCAGCCTGTGTGCTGGAACTGCGGAAAGCCCATCAAGTCTCAGACCATCGATCAGATTGTGGATAAGCTTAAGCTTGATCCTGAGGGGACAAGGCTTATCGTAATGGCTCCGGTCATCAGAGGTAAGAAGGGCGAATACGGAAAGCTTCTTGAGGATTACAGGAAGTCGGGCTATGTTCGTGCGAGGATCGACGGATCTATGTACGATCTGGGAGAAGAACTCGACTATATTAAGCTTGACAAGAATCGTAAACATAACATCGAAGTCGTAATAGACAGAATGGTCCTCAAGGAGTCAAATACCACCAGGCTTTACGACTCCTGTGAGACGGCGCTGAAGCTTGCAGAGGGACTGCTGGTAGTGGAGGCCCAGGTTCAGACCGGGGAAGATCCGAAGACTGGAGACAAGACCTACGAAGTTACTGAGGAGCTTTTCTCACAGAACCTGTCCTGTCCTGACTGCGGGATATCCTACGGCGAGATAACGCCCAGAAGCTTCTCCTTTAATAACGCATACGGCGCTTGCCCCGAGTGCTCCGGGTTAGGCTCTCTTATTCATGTGGATCCCGAGCTTTGCATAAATGATCCCAAGCTGTCTCTGAATGAGGGCGCTATTACTGCCGGAGGCTGGAACTTTAACGATACCAAGAGCTGGGGAAGAGGCTTTATAGTCGCATTGTCCGAGAAGTATGATTTCTCCCTTGATACGCCCTATTGTAAGCTCCCCAAGAAGATTAGGGATATTATCATGTACGGTAACGACGGGGTGAAGATGAAGATCGATACCTCTAACAGCGTGTACAAGAGAAGCGGAGATTATTATTCTGCATGGGAGGGCTTAGTCCCGAGTATTATGCGTCGGTATAACGAGGCCTTCGGCGACGATGCCAAGGCTCATTACGAGCAGTATATGAGCGTAGATGTTTGTCCTCTTTGCAAGGGGGCGAGACTTCGTAAGGAGAGCCTGTCGATTTACATCAACAAGGTGAATATAAGTTCTCTCACCAACCGCTCTGTTACCGATGAGTTGAAGTTTATTTCCAAGCTCAATTTCAATAAGAGGAATGCGACGATCGCGGAGCCGATACTTCGAGAGATAAAGGCGAGACTTCAGTTTCTGTCGGATGTCGGCCTTGAATATATGACGTTAAGCCGACCGGCAATGACTCTGTCAGGCGGAGAGGCTCAGAGAATAAGGCTGGCGACCCAGATAGGATCAGGACTTCAGGGTGTTCTTTATATACTTGACGAGCCTTCAATCGGTCTTCATCAAAGAGATAACGAGAAGCTGCTTCATACCCTGTTCAAGCTAAGAGATCTAGGTAATTCGGTCATTGTTGTAGAACACGACGAGGAGACTATGCGAGCTGCCGATCACATTATAGATATCGGGCCCCGTGCAGGCGTCCACGGAGGTGAAGTCGTCGCGCAGGGAACGGCCGATGAGATATCAAAGGTTGCTGATTCCATTACTGGTCAGTACTTAAGCGGTAGGAAGTTTATTCCGGTCCCGTCTGACAGAAGGAAGATGGATCCTAAGAATGTTATCAGCATCAGAGGTGCCGGGGTCAATAATCTTAAGAAGCTTAATGTGGATATTCCTCTGGGACTATTCACCTGTATAACCGGAGTGTCAGGCTCGGGTAAATCTTCTCTTATTAATTCTACGCTTGTTCCTGTGCTGTCTCATGAGCTTAACGGTGCCAGGAAGAAAAAGGTCAAGTGTGATGATATCAGGGGGTACAGCAAGCTTGATAAGCTGATAGTTATAGATCAGTCACCCATAGGAAGGACTCCCAGAAGTAATCCCGCTACATATATCGGGGTCTTCGATCTGATAAGAAATCTTTATGCCAATACCCCGGATGCGAAGATGAGAGGCTACAAGAACGGTCGCTTCAGCTTCAATGTTAAGGGAGGTCGATGTGAGGCCTGTAACGGTGACGGCGTGAACAAGATCGAGATGCATTTCCTTGCCGATGTGTACGTCAAGTGCGATGTATGTAAAGGAAAGCGTTATAACAGAGAGACCTTGGAGGTTAAGTACAAGGGTAAGAATATATCGGATGTGCTTGATATGACCGTGGATGAGGCATGCGATTTCTTCTCGGCCGTGCCGAATATTTACCGCAAAGTAAGGACGCTTAAGGAGGTAGGTCTGGGGTATATTAAGTTGGGTCAGCCCTCGACAGAACTGTCGGGAGGAGAGGCACAAAGAGTTAAGCTCGCTTCTGAGCTGTCCAGAAGATCAACGGGCAAGACCCTGTATGTGCTGGATGAGCCGACGACGGGTCTCCACGTGGCGGACGTTCATAAACTGGTTGACATCCTTGAGCGTCTTACGGAGAATAACAATACGGTTCTTGTCATAGAGCATAATCTTGATGTGATCAAGACGGCGGATTATATTATTGACTTAGGTCCTGAGAGTGGCGATAACGGAGGAGAAGTGATCGCCACGGGTACACCGGAGGAGGTAGCTAAGGTGAAGGGCTCTTATACCGGCCAATATGTTAAGCCGCTTCTGGATAAGGCCAGGAAGAACGGACAGTATCAGGAACTGTCGACGTTCATCGATACGGAGAAGCTGGAGCTGGAGGCCCTGGAGATATCCACAGGACCTAAGGTGAGAAGGAAAGCAAAGGAGAATGGAGTTTAAGGGAGATTTCATTCGAGTAAAGAAGGAAGAGAGAATAAGATATGCCATTATGTTCAGTATGTAAGAAGAGGCAGGCGATAGTATTTACCAGCCGCTATGAGAACGGAAGACGTATAGATGACGGCTTCTGCATGAAGTGCGCTTATGAATCCGGGTTCGCAGGTATCAGCGATATGTTCGCCGCCGCAGGTATCAATGGAGATAACATCGATGAGATGGCGGACAGAGTCGAGAACATTATCGGTAAGACTGGTAATGCCACTAATCCTACTGATTTTCTTAAGGCCATCACCGGCGAAGAATTTGGTGAATTCGGCGGTATCGATGACCCTGATATGTCTTATGATTCAAATGATGAATATTCATTTATTGATGACGATCAGAACAATGTCGGTGTGGCCGATATCGGCAACGGAGACTCGGATATTCCTCCGGAGGACAGCTTCGGAACGCGTCCCGGCAATTCAGTAGATGCAGGGAATAACCCTATCAGCAGCTTTATGGATTCGCTCTTTGGAAGGGGTAGAGAATCCTCCGAGGAGACGGGAGACGGCACCGGTAACCGTAAGAAGGATTCGAGAGAGAAGGGCGGCAAGAGAAGATTGAAGTTCCTGAATGAATTCGGAACGAATCTTACCGAGCGCGCGAAGGAAGGAAAAATTGATCGAATCCTTGGACGTGATAAGGAGATCGACCGTGTTGTTCAGATCCTTAACAGAAGAACGAAGAACAATCCCGTTCTAATCGGTGAGCCGGGTGTCGGTAAAACTGCCATCGCTCAGGGACTTGCCAATAAGATCGTGGAGGGATCTGTACCTGACAAGCTTCAGGATATGCAGATCTGGCAGCTTGATCTGGCCGCTATGGTGGCGGGTACACAGTTCCGAGGAATGTTCGAGAACAGAATAAAGGGAGTCATTAATGAGGCTATCCGCGAGGAGAATATCATATTGGTTATAGATGAGCTCCATACTATCGTCGGCGCCGGTGATTCCGAAGGCTCTACCAACGCAGCTAATATCCTGAAGCCTGCTTTGGCAAGAGGCGAGCTTCGTATAATTGGTTCGACGACCACTGCGGAGTATAAGAAGATAGAGAAGGACTCCGCTTTGGAACGCCGTTTCCAAAGGGTAGTTGTTGATGAGCCGTCGGAGGAGGTATCCGTCGATATTCTTATGGGTATCAAAGATTACTACGAGAAGCATCATAATGTTGAATATTCACCTGAGGTAATAAGATTCGCGGTTCAGGCCTCAAAGAGATATATCACTGATCGTTATCTTCCCGATAAGGCCATAGACCTTATCGATGAAGCAGGCTCGAGAGCTAACCTTGATAATGTGAAGCTGGTTAAGCTTAAGAAGACGGAAGAGCTTCTGGATAAGACAAATAAAGAGTACTCTGCCATGGTGGAGAAGATGGAAAGTCTTACGATGTCCGAGCGTGAACAATATTACGCAAAGGTAGCGGAGCTTCGCGCCCAGTCTGAGAAGGCTCAGCAGGAGTACGACACTCTTAAGGATGATATTAAGCCTGACCCCATATCCGTCGAGGATATTGCCAAGGTTGTTGAGATGTGGACAGGAATTCCCTGTAAGTCAATTTCCGAGAGCGAGACTCAGAAGTTGATTCACCTCGAGGAGAGGCTCCATGAGCGCGTTGTAGGTCAGGACAAGGCCGTAGATGCCGTCGCTCAGGCCGTAAGACGTAATCGTTCCGGCTTTACCAAGAAGCACAAGCCGGCATCCTTTATCTTTGTCGGCCCTACGGGTGTAGGTAAGACTGAGCTTGTTAAGGCTTTGACTGAGGTTATGTTCGGAACCGAGGATGCACTTATCAGAATCGATATGTCCGAGTATATGGAGCCTCATTCTGTAAGTAAGCTCATCGGTTCTCCTCCGGGATATGTAGGCCACGAGGATTCCGGCCAGTTAACGGAACAGGTCAGACATAAGCCCTACTGTGTGATCCTCTTTGATGAGATCGAGAAGGCTCATGCCGATGTGTTTAATCTGCTTCTGCAGATGCTTGATGAGGGAAGACTTACGGACAGTCACGGTGTTCATGTTAACTTTGAGAACGCCATTATTATCATGACGAGCAATGCGGGCAACACCGCCAAGGCTCCTACTATTGGCTTCTTCTCGGGTACGCAGGAGGCGATAGAATCTACCGTTTCATCTGCATTGAAGGAGACCTTCAGACCCGAGTTCTTGAATCGTGTTGACGAGACAATTATCTTCAGCGAGCTGAAGCCCGAGGAGATAAGGCAGATCGTTGACATCATGATGAAGGAGGTATTCTCGGTCCTCTCTGACAAGGGCATCACCGGAAGTATTACTGATCGTGCTGCGGACAGACTTGCCAAGATAGGCTATGATCCGAAGTACGGCGCAAGACCACTCCGTAAAGCCATAAGGAAGCAGATCGAGGATAAGCTTTCCGATATGACGTTGGACGGAAGCCTTAAGGATGTGGCAGATATCGTTATCGACTATAACGAGGGTGATGACGGTATGACCTTTATCACCACGAAGAAGAAGACCAGGCAGCGTAAAGCTTCAGCCTCGAATAAGTAATTACAAGAATGAATAAAGGGCTGTGAAGATAACCTCACAGCCCTTTTTATATCCCTTTATCATTAATTCTTCCAAGGTCTGACTTTGTCAAGCCAGCCGTTGATCTTCCAGTAGATATAATCTGCCGATTCAGGATTAGTCTTGCCGATGCCGGTCTGCATCATTCTTATAATGTAGAACTTGAATCTTGCAGGGAGCCCCGTGTGGGCGGGTCTGCTGTAGTCTGTGGATAAAGCTTTACGCGCAGCAGCCTTAATTGGGTTTGTAATTGAGTCTCTCTTCTTCTGCGGGATTTTGTCCCAGTTGATATCGCTCATGAGCTTAAAGCTCAGGACTTTGATGGAGCTTATGCCCCACCAGGAGAGGCTGTCTTTGATGTCTTTGGCAGTGGATTTGCCACCGGCACCTAAGCACTGTGTAATTATCACCGCTCTTTTGCCGAACATCTCTTCAGAAGGACGGTGAGGCATCCACCTGTAGCCGAAGTGGTCCAGCATCGTCTTCATGGCACCTGTCGTATGCATAACGTAAGCAGGTGAGGTGAACAGCAGAAGATCTGCTTCGAGCAAAGCCTTCTCTATCTTCTGGATATATTCAGCGTCTTTACACTTATGCTCATCCTTCATAAAGCAGGAAGTGCAGCCGGCGCAGAAGTTAGGGCAGTCACGGGGAAGATAGAATTCCGTTATCTCTGCCTTGTCCCTGAACTCCTCGAGGAAGGTCTCCTTCAGTCTGTATGTGACGCCGTGCTTCTCGTATCCGTTAATTACTGTTATCTTCATTTGATCGTCCTTCCGTATAATTTGTTGAATTGTCTTATATGTTCTTCGAGCGTCTTAAGCGAAGATTCAAGCCTCGACGGGTCCCTGTCGCATACCGTGAGCAGAAGGTAGATAGGGGAGTAGAAGTGCAGCGTCATGATGCTCACGTTGTCTGTGACAAGAATTCCCTGTGCGACCAGAAGCCCCAGGAGCATCCCCTGATAGGAGAGAGGATCGTCGATGTACTGCTTCGTATAGACGTCCGCGAGGTCCTTATCGTGGAACTGCTCTATGGTGAGCATCTTACGGAACCGCCGCGTGTAGTCGTCGTTAAGGTAGTACATAAAAAGCTCCGTCCCCAGCTTCACCAGATGATCCTCGTCAATATGCTTGTATATTTCCGCATCAGCTGTAGCATCCGCACCGTTGATAGACAGTGCCTGCGCCTGCATAAGAAAGCGCCCGTTCATCTCCTCTATGATCGCGTCGAAGATCGCCTGCTTACTCCTGTAGTGCTTGTACAGGGAGGGGGCCTTGATCCCAACCTTATCCGCGATATCAGCGACATACACGTCGGCATATCCCTTCTGCGCGAAAAGCGTTAATGCTTCATCGAGAATTCTCTGTTTGGTGTCCATAACCGCTCCTTGGCTAATTGTGATTAGCTAAAGTATAGGCTAATCGCAATTAGCCGTCAAGAGGGAATGTGAAACGGCATTTAATCTGATATAGTGTGTGAGGAGGGGTAATATGATCAGATTTATTGAAGATAAAGAGACAAAGAAAAGAATAACAAGAAGCATACTCGAGGCGCTTACCGAATGGTTCGAGGTGGAAGAAAGCAGAGAGAGCTATATCGAAGAGTCTGCCGAACTTCCGATGTTCGCATCCTTTGAGGATAAGACCTCTACAGATGCCAACGGCTTCCTGTGCCTTAAGAGGACCGGAGATGCGACCGTCGAGCTCGCTGTAATGGGAGTGCTTAAGGAGTGTCACAGAACGGGTGTGGGGAGAAGGCTTTTCGCTGCGGCGAAGGATTACGCGGTGCAGCAGGGGTATACCTTCATGCAGGTCAAGACTGTAAAGACCGGGATGTATTCTGACTACGATATCACTAATGCCTTCTACAGAAGTCTGGGCTTCAGGGAGCTGGAGGTTTTCCCTCTTCTCTGGGACGAGGCCAATCCCTGTCAGATATATATCATGAATCTGAAGTCTGCGGTGAACGTGATCTCAACGCGCCACAGCTATCGCGGTGCTTTTGTTGAAGAACCTGTGCCGGAGGAGGATCTGAAGATTATAGCTTCCGCCGGGCTCAATGCACCTTCGGGGTGCAATAAGCAGACTACGGATCTTATAGTAGTGAACGATCCGGAGGTCCTCAGTAAGATCAAGGCTGTGCTTGACCCGCCTGTGGCGCAGACTGCCCCCGCCATGATCATTGTTCTTACACAGCGAATAAATGCTTATCGCGACCGATGCTTCGCGGTTCAGGACTACTCGGCGGCCATACAGAATATGCTTCTTGCCATTGTGGAGCTCGGATACCAAAGCTGCTGGTACGAGGGGCATATCACCGATGAGGATCGAATCTGCGACAAGATCGGAGAGATACTTAATGTTCCTGCCGGATTTGATGTAGTCTGCATCCTTCCGGTAGGTAAGGCGGCTCAGGACTTCCACGCGCCGAGCAAGAAGAAGTTCTCGGAGCGCGTGAAGTTTAACGGCTGGAGTTAAGAATTGCCGTCGGCGTTGATGATCTCCAGTTCTTTTCTGACGCCCTCGAGGTTGTCCTTACACTGCTTAACGAGGATGGCGCCCTCTTTATAAAGCTTTAAGGCTTCGTCCAGGGCGATGCCTTCTTCGGCGAGCTTGCCGTTGATCTCCTCGATTCGCTTCATAGCTTCGTCTACGTTGAACTTATTCTCTTCTGTCTTATCCATTGTTATTTCCTCCGATTATTTTGTTAACTGTTGCCTCCAGATCTCCGTCATGGATCTTGATGTTAATGGAATCTCCTGGTTGTATCTGCGTTATGCTTGTAACGGGCTTGTCTCCCTTCGAGATATAGCCGAAGCCGTTAATCAGCTTCGCTGTAGGGGATAAGCCGTTAAGCTCGGTTGCAAGAAGCTTGTATCGAGTCACTTTGTCGTTGAAACGCGTAGTCATGAGCTGCCTTAAATTGTCGCTTAGCTTCGTAAGATTCTGCGTCTTTTCCTTAAGTCTGGTCTCTGGCGCGTTCTTCTCCATCACGGCGTATAAGGCTCTTAATGACTCCTGACGGCGAAGAACAAGATTCCTCATATTGGTACCAAGCTCACGCTTAAGAAAGATAACCTTATTGACCTCCGTCATTATGTCCGGCACTGCAAGCGCTGCCGCATCTGAAGGAGTGGAGGCAATAAGATCCGCCACATAGTTAAGTATCGGTTCGTTGCCCTCGTGTCCCACAGCCGAAATGATAGGTGTCCTTGCCTGAGCCACGGCTCTTACGATTGATTCGTCATCATAAGCCTTAAGCTCTTCGTCGGAACCGCCGCCTCTTCCGATGATCAGCACGTCGCAGCCATAATTATCCATCACCTTGATAGCATTGAGGATCGACGGGACCGCATGCTGCCCCTGCACATTAACATGGTAGAGAACACGCCTGATATAAGGGTTTCTGGAAGTGGAGATCTTCTCGATATCCCTTATCGCTTTGCCGTCCTTGGAGGTAATGATACCGATAAGATTAGGATGCTTCGGTATCGCTTTCTTACGTGCAGGATCGAAAAGCCCTTCTCCCTCAAGCTTGAGCCTCAGCTCGAGCTTTTTACGTGCCGCCTCACCTTCGCCGGCATCCTCTATTCTTTTTACTATCAGCTTGGCAGAGCCGTTAGGGGAGTAATATCTGAAGTCTCCCTTAAGAAGGACCTTATTACCTGCCTTGAATACATAATTCCTCGGGATAATTGAGGTGCTCATCATACAATTTAAAAGTGAGGTGTTGTTGCTGTCTTTGATGCTGAAATAACAGTTGCTTCCTGAAGTGTTACCTCCGTAATTCGTCACCTCTCCGACTACCAAAAGATCCGTGAATACCTGTGCTGTCAGGGCATTAGCTATGAGAAGGTTTACCTGCGGGACTGTAAGATACTTATTCCCGGCGCTGTCCTTATACTCTTCAGGCGGCGGGGGGAGTGTGTCCGTAGGACCACTGTACCATCTTCGAAGCTCGTCGGTCATTGCCTCGCAGTACCAGGTCTTACGGAACTGATCCCACCTGGCGCCGAGCTGCTTCGCCTGATCCTTCTCCACGAAGGGAACATTCAAATCATAACGCATATAATTACATCCGTTCTTAAATTTATTTATGAGTATATTATGTGTCGCAAAATCAAAATCGACAACTCCCGGAACGAATGTTGTGAACGAAAAACACCTACTCTGCTTTAAGAACATAAAAACAACCCTCGAGCGGACTTGCGCACAAGCGAAGCGCGGAGCACGTAGCGAGAGTTGTTTTTGTGCGAATGGTGATCCATTGGGGGCTTGAACCCCAGGCCCCTTGATTAAAAGTCAAGTGCTCTACCGACTGAGCTAATGGATCGTTTGGCTGGGGTGGCAGGATTTGAACCTACGATACGGGAGTCAAAGACCCGTGCCTTACCCCTTGGCGACACCCCAGTGACAGAAGCCAGACCTCAACTGGGTAAAAAAATGGGGTGGGATAAGGGATTCGAACCCTTGACTTCCAGTGCCACAAACTGGCGCTCTAACCAGCTGAACTAATCCCACCATGTCATATATATAATTTTAGCTGTCTGTCAGCTTTTCGATTATATGGGGAAGGCTATGTAAAGTCAAGTTTTTTGTGGTAGCATTTTGATTGAAGAGGGGGACTGGAAAATGAACACAAGGAAAACGATTGCAGTGGCAGTTGCCCTGTCTGTAGTGCTTGCCGCGGGGTGTGCCAAGAACGATGATAAGGATATAGAGAAGCTGGAGCAGATACCTCAGGAGTTTCTCGATGCGCTGGCAGATGAGGATTATGACGAGCTCGAGCAGCTTGTTTATGGCTATTCTCGTGAACAGAGGAATAACCCGGACAACAATTATATAAGGGACTTCCAGCTTCGTGCGGCTTCATTGGCAAGTATAGAGGATGAGGGTGAGGTGATCATTCACCGTGATGATTTGACTGCCGAGATGGATATTACCGTCTCTTACATAGATATGGACGAGTTTGCCCTATATGCCCTAAGCGAGCTTCAGTATAGCACTTTAGATGAATATCTTGAGGCGTTGGACCGGTACGAGGATAGAGTCGAGGAAGAGGTACCCTTGGAATTTGTCTATGATGAGGAAGAAGATGAGTGGTATCTTAGCAGAAGATCTGCCGGAAGGATATCGGGACTTTTTACCTCGTCGAGGCTGATTCTGATAGAGCCTGTGCAGATCAGTGCGACTGAGGCTAGGGAGATATTCGAAGCGACGATAAGTGAGCTGTGCGGTACAGGTACGGCTGAAGCTTATACTCAGGTCGATATTGATGTTCTGAGAGTTTATGATAACACCTCATCAAGAGGGCAAAGTGCAGAGACCTACAATGCGGTCAGAGATTTTGTCAGAGCCTATATGACCTATGTTATGGAGCACGATCATGAGATCGTCGAGTCTGATCCGTATTATCTGTCCCTTGAGGGTGTTGCCCCTTCGGCAGATTATCTGAGCTCCGCTATCTGTACAGATGAATTCATGACACAGTATCTGATCAACGGACTTCGTTATTCGTATCTCGGCCTGTCGTTAGATGAGATGTGGGACTTACAGTCGATACTGATATATAACACCCTGACCGAGGCGATAGCATCGGCGCCGTCCGAAGCGTATACACTGTCGGGACACGTGCAGCCGTATCCCCCGGATAATTACTATTCAGAGTCTGTTCTGACCTTTTATGATGATATTATTCCCGAGCCTTCGATCGGTATCTATGAGGCTGAGCACGGGATATCTCAGGATCAGTATATGAGGTGTATGGAGGTGGCTATCAACGCACTTCACGACAGCGGGGAAATGCCTGACGATATGTATGATGAGATGATATCGGAGTTTACTCCGGAGAATTACGGGTATGTAGAGGATGACACTGTAAGTCCGTCCGGGCATCCGAATCAGGCCCTCGGGGTAATAGAGCAAACTCCTGAGTGGAGTGACGGCAGCCTGGTTTACGGTTATTCCAACACGGACGAGAACGGCTTTTGGATGTTCTACAGTAAGCAGCCCGGTTGGCTCGATACAGTCGGCTATTATATTGACGAAGAGGGTATCTGGATTACAAATTACTATGACCGGCCCTTCGCTCCCGGGACGGAGCTTATCGTTGATTGGTGGATCGATGACGTTCAGGTGGTTGACACTCAGATAATACTGGTGGAAGCAGGGGAGGAAAGCGCCATAGAGGTTTATCTTCCGACAGACGGGTTCCCTTCTCAAGGTGTATATGAGATGAGGCTTTGGGAGTCCAACCATACTCATGTGATCGCATACGTTACACTTACCAATGAGCAGTCCAATGCCGCGACCTGGCGTAATACATAACGGAGTGAATGATGTATAACATAGAATACAGGCTGCGATCGAATGAGCTTTTCGCCATGGAGACGGAGAGACTTAGGCTGGCCGTGCTCAAGCGTTCCTGTGCGAGAATGGTGACGGAGTATCTTGTCCGTAACCGCGAGTTTCATAAGAAGTGGTCTCAGACCCACGAGGAAGGCTACTTCACCGAGCGCACTCAGAAGGAGTACCTGAAGTATGATACGGGGGAATACCTTCACGGGAGACTGGTTCCTCTTTATATATTCGATAAGGAGCACCCTGACAGGATCCTGGGGAGAGTGTCTTTCTTTAACTTCGCATACGGCGGCATGATGAGCTGCAGCGTAGGCTACCACCTTGACGAGCGCGAGACCGGAAAGGGAATTATGACCGAGGCTCTCACCGAATCCTGCGCCATGATAATGGATACCATGAATATTCACAGGATAGAGGCCTTTATCCTTCCCGATAACGAGAAGTCACTTGCCCTGATAAAAAGGTGCGGCTTCAGGCACGAGGGTAGAAGGATATCCTATATGCACATCAACGGCAGGTGGGAGGATCACGAGGCCTTCTATCTTCTGGACGACAGCAAAAATTCTTGATATAGATATTTGAAGAATCGAAAAAAAGTATATAATTGTATTAGATTGATTCGCGGAGGCCTTAAAGTGATGAAGACCGATATTAAGAAGATTATTTCCGTAGTCTGTGTCCTGTCAGTAATGGGAGCATTCGCCGCTTGCGGTAAGAAGACCCAAGAGCCTGAGGAGACGAACTTTGCAGATATAACACCTACACCAGTACCTGTAGAGACAACGGCCACACCTACTACGACTATACCGGTCTATTCCGGACCGTTGCCCTCCAGTGATATCGCTGTTACATGGTCAGAGACGACACTTGAAACTCCCGTGGTTATGTATGCGGCGGTCTCAGAGGGCGAATTCCTTAGAGTAAGGAAGGGTCCCTCCACCGAGTATGACATCGTCGGAACTTTGACTCGTAATCAGCAGGTTCAGATCGTGGCTGTAACGGATTCCTCCTGGTATAAGACCATTGACGGCTTCTATATTTCCTCTACATATCTGTCACAGTCAGCTCTTTAAAATTTTATTGGACATTTTTATACTTGTGTTGTATGATACTTAAGCGTTTTTACGATGCAAGTATTTATGCGGGTGTAGTTCAATGGTAGAACTTCAGCCTTCCAAGCTGACCACGTGGGTTCGATTCCCATCACCCGCTCCATTCGAAGCGATATGCTTCACAATGTGGGTCATTAGCTCAGCTGGATAGAGCAACAGCCTTCTAAGCTGTGGGCCGGAGGTTCGAGTCCCCCATGGCTCACCAAAACACCGGATTCGTCCGGTGTTTTTTATTTACTGTCAAATGTTATAATCCAAGATATGTGGAAGAAGATAACCGACAATAAGGATGTCATTTTTTGTTTTCTGGGATCGAAGCTGTTCTTTGTCGTGATCCTGCTTATCACCGGGGCGTCCTACAGTGAGGTGTTGGGCTTCTTTGACGCAAGTCATTACAGGACTATCGCTCAATTCGGCTATTACCATGAGTCTGTGACTGTTTTCTTCCCGATGGTGCCGCTGCTTATAAGACTGGTCGGTGATGTGGGAATGGTGATCATTAACCAGATCGCTTATCTTGTTTCTCTTTATTTTCTCAAGCAGATCCTTCTGAAGCTTAAGGGAGGAGCGAAGGCGTCGACAGTCCTTACAGCTGTTGCCTTATCGCCTATGGCGCTTTTTACCTCCATCGAGTACACGGAGTCGCTGTTCTTCCTTTTTACTGTTGTTGCCTTCTACCTTTTTGTTACAGATAAATACAAGCTTGTGATGGGTGTCGTTCTGGGACTTTCAGTGTTTACCCGTAACACCGGATCTCTGCTTTTTCTCGCGGTGTTCCTGGGCATGGTGGTAAGACTTGTCAAGGACAGAGCTCATGCGGGGAAGAGGGTGTCCGATATTCTGCTTTGCTATGTGCCGGCTACCGCGATCAGCCTGATCTATCCGGTCTTCCTTCAGCTTAAGTTCGGTAATTGGAAGATATTCATGGACGCCCAGTATGACTACTGGATCAGGATTAGGTCTAATATCTTCAAGACGACCTGGATATCACTGAAGCTGATATTTACCGATGCCTACGAATACAAAGGGATCGATACAGTGATCCTGTTCAAGATAAACGAGGTCTTGTCTGTAGGCCTTATGGCTTTGGTGATAGTTCTTATAGTCAGAGAGATCCTCATCATGAAGCGCACAGGGAAGCTTAACATTCCGTCTTTTGTAGGGATCATATACTCCGTGCTGTTTATGCTTGCTATATGTCTTACTATAAGGGATCCCTATCTTGACTGTCCCACTGACAGCTTCTATCGCTACTACACGACGTTATTTCCGATTTATCTCGGGATTGGGCGCTTCCGCGAGAAGGGAGCGCAGTTAAGCTTCATCGTCAGTACTTTGGTGACTGTCGTTACCGCCTCCATGTTCTGTCTTGAGGCCTTTTTCTTCTGATTTGTTTCTTAAAGCTTCCGAAAACAACTTGACATCCACGACTTGTATCAATATAATTCTTTTTGCATTGCCGAAGGCAAGCACGCGGCCGTGGCGGAACTGGCAGACGCGCACGTTTGAGGGGCGTGTGGTTAACCCCATACGAGTTCAAGTCTCGTCGGCCGCACCACTTCATAAGACCGGGATTGATGATCCCGGTTTTTCTTTACCCTCTTTTTCTTACTTTATAAAAAATAAAAAGATGCTATTATATACGCATGCGCAGGGTACTATTAAAGGGTTTGGCGGTAATTGCAGCCGTAGTGATGATAATAAACATCCCTTGTTTGACAAGTGCGGTTTCCGCTGCTCCTAACTCCGGAGCGGGGGAACTGGTAACTCGTCTTTATAACTATGCCCTCGGAAGAAACCCCGATGAGGCCGGATACGCCGACTGGTGTAATCAGCTTCTTTACGGACAAATAAACGGAGCCGAAGTGGCATCGGGGATACTCTTCAGCGATGAATATACTAACCTTGCTACCGACAATGCTTCCTACGTTAATACCTTGTATCATGTGTTCTTTAACCGCGAGCCTGATCCTGTAGGCGCGCAGGTCTGGACTACAGCCTTGGAGCAGGGAGTTGGCAGACGCGAGATCATGATGGGCTTCGTTAATTCCTCTGAGTGGGCTAACGTTTGTGCATTAAGCGGTATATATTCCGGAAGCACGGCTGAGCCTACGGTCCAGCTCGAGGTGTCCGAGGAGAGCATTAACTTCGTAAGTAATCTCAATCGCTATTTCTCTCCGACATCGCGATCTACCGATGAGATCGTTGCTCTGGCGACAGACCTTACTTATCTGAGGACCTCCTGCCGACAGATCGCATCAGACTTTATCTTCAGTCAGAGCTTTATTACATCAGCCAGAGCATCCTCGCCCGGCAAGACCGTAGAGACGTTCTTCAAGGCTTTCGAGGGGAGAGAGCCTCTTCCTGCCGAAGCAAATGCGCTCTGCAGCGCCATGAACGGCAATCTTAACCTGGATTATCTTTATAATTATTTTGTTAATCGTAATAACTTCGCCTCAAGATGCGTTAACAGAGGCCTGATGCCCGGTAAGATCGTCGAAGTCAATACTGCCGGCATCAGCGATTCCGCAGTCAGAAGCTACTTTAATGATGCCGCCTTCGTAGGTAATTCGGTAACAGCCGGATTCCCTATGTACTTTGATTCTGTGGGGCGAGGGCTTCTGGGAAATGTATCGGTATATGCCCGTGTGAGTTACTCTTTTCTTACGGATATGAACAGTATGTCAGGTTATATGCTTCAGTATGAGGATGTGGAGCTTCAGGCCGCCGAGCTTCTGAGGCTTGCCAATATTCGTAAGGTCTTTATCTCAATGGGTACGAATGATCTGGTCAGTGCAGAGGCTGATGTGGTCAGCCAAAGATACATCGATTATATTAACGGCATTATCAGTTCTAACCCGGGAATTCGCGTGTTCGTGGTATCGACTACACCCCGCTGTGATTCTGCTCAGACTCCGGGTCTTACCAACGAGAAAATCGATGCTCTGAACGAGCTTATGAGTAGCTACTGCAGCCAGAATAACCTAGATTTTATCGATATCAATACACCGCTTAAGAATGGTACGGATCAGCTTTATCCCGATTACTCAAGCGACGGCTACGTTCATATGAATAACACCGGCTACGGAGTATGGTCCTCTGCGATCTCTTCCTATGTAAGGACAATGCTTGCCGGCGAGCGTCATATATACAGGTATCAGGGGTAGTAAATATGTCCTCTATAAGACGTGCTCGCGAGAATGATATTCCCCGTCTGGACGACCTGCTCCTTCAGGTCCTTACCGTCCACCACGACATTCGTCCTGATCTGTTTAAGGGAGGATGCAGAAAATATAACGAGCTTGAGCTGGCGGCCCTCATAGGTAATGATCTTCGCCCGATATTTGTCTATGCGGATGACGAGGATGTTGTTCAGGGCTATGCCTTCTGCGTTATAGAGCAGCACCCGGGTAATAACATACTCACGGATATCAAGACGCTTTATCTGGACGATCTTTGTGTCGACAGCGCCTGCCGAGGCCAGGGGATAGGGCGCAGGCTATATGATCATGTAAAGGCTTATGCCAAGGAGATCGGTTGTCATAATCTGACACTTAACGTGTGGGAGGGAAACGACAGCGCTAAGCGGTTCTACGAGAGTCTGGGCCTTCATCCGTACAAGTACGGAATGGAGACAATACTCTGATAGTGTTATAATTAAAGTTCAAACTAAGCATCATGGGGAGTATCACATGAAGAAGATTATGCTTGGCAACGAAGCGGTTGCCAGAGGTGCTTACGAGGCCGGAGTAAAGTTCGTATCGTCTTATCCCGGAACTCCCAGTACTGAGATCACGGAAGAAATAGCGAAGTATCCCGAGGTAGCCTGTGAGTGGGCACCTAACGAGAAGTGCGGTGCAGAGGCTGCTATAGGCTGTTCGGTAAGAGGAGGCAGGGCTATGACCTGCATGAAGCATGTAGGTATGAATGTCTGTGCAGACCCTCTTTTCACGGCATCATATACAGGTGTTAACGGCGGTCTGGTTTTCTGTGTTGCCGATGATCCCGGAATGCATTCCTCTCAGAATGAGCAGGATTCCCGTAACTACGCCCGTGCCTCCAAGGTCCCCATGCTGGAGCCCTCGGATTCTGAGGAATGCAGAGTTTTTACCAAGTATGCTTTCGAGATGAGCGAGAAGTACGATACTCCCGTTATCTTAAGACTTCATACGCGTGTATCTCACTCCAGGTCTGTGGTTGATACAGTTGAGCCTGAGAGTATCACTATCAAGGACTATGATAAGAATCCTCCCAAGTACGTCATGATGCCTGCGTACGCTATCGGCAAGCATGTAGTGGTAGAGGACAGAACGAAGAAGATAATTGATGACGTCGCGACTGCTCCTGAAGGGGTGGGGCTTCATAAGATCGAGATGCGTGACACGTCTCTCGGTATCATTACCGACGGTGCCGCCTATCAGTATGTTCGTGACGCCGTTCCTAACGCGAGTGTTCTGAAACTCGGACTCGTGTGGCCTCTTTCGGAGTCTGTTATTAAGGACTTCGCATCGAAGGTAGATCGTCTGGTTGTTGTTGAGGAGCTCGATCCTTTCCTTGAGACTGAGATCAGGGCAATGGGTGTTAAGTGCGAGGGTAAGGAGCTGTTCACTTTGTTGGGTGAATATACAGCTAGACTTCTTAAAGAGAAGCTGACCTCGGATGAGCTTCCGGAGCCTGCTATTGATGTATCTAAGCTTCCGCAGATCCCCGGACGTCCTCCGGTCCTATGTGCCGGATGTCCTCATAAGGGTCTGTTCCTCGCTCTGAAGCGACTGAAGGTAAATGTTACCGGCGATATCGGCTGTTATACCTTGGGCGCTTTGCCTCCTATGCAGGCTGTTGATACTGTAGTATGTATGGGTGCTTCTGTCGGTATGGCACACGGCTTTGATAAAGCTACAGACCACGAGGATTCACGTAAGACTGTAGGTGTTATCGGTGATTCCACATTCCTGCATTCGGGTATTACAAATCTCATGAATGCTGTTTATAACGAGTCCCAGATCACGCTCATTATTCTCGATAATTCCATAACCGGTATGACGGGACATCAGCAGAATCCTTCCACCGGTAAGAATATCCGTCTTGAGGCTGCTCCGGCTGTCTCGCTCGAAAAGCTTTGTGAGAGCTTGGGTGTTCGTCCTGAGGCGATTCGCGTAGTGGACCCTGTTGACACCTTCGAGTGTGAGAAGGTGATTAAGGAAGAGCTTGCACGCGAGGTTGTTTCCGTAGTGATCGCGAGAAGACCCTGTGCTTTGATCCCTACCGGTAGAGCTAAGAAGGGTGTTGAGGCAAAGGTTGACTATGATATGTGTCGTAAGTGTGGTGCCTGCGGACGCATAATGTGTCCTGCTCTCATCATGGATGCAGGCGGCTTCCCGGTCATTGATGCAGAAAGCTGCAACAACTGCGGACTTTGTGTGAATGTTTGCCGTTTCGGCGCGCTATCGAAGACGGAGGAGTAAGATATGGAAAATCAGATTAATGCTTCAATAGTACTTGCCGGAGTCGGCGGTCAGGGGACACTTATTGCAGGTAAGCTTCTTGGTATACTCGCCATGAATCTCGGCCTGGACGTTAAGGTTTCCGAGGTTCACGGAATGAGCCAGAGAGGTGGCTCGGTTGTTACATACGTAAAAATCGCTCCCGAGGTTCATTCTCCCATCATTGAGGAAGGGACGGCTGATTTTGTTCTTTCCTTTGAAGAGGTTGAATCTGTAAGATGGGCCAAGCTTCTTAAGAAGGGCGGAACGATGATCGTAAATACCCAGAAGATTAAGTCCCTGCCGGTCCTTATGGGGCAGATGAAGTATCCGGAGAATGTTGTAGAGAGCCTTAAGGCTGCTGCCGGTGATAATGCGACCATCGTTCCTATAGATGCCACCGGACTTTCGCTTGAGACCGGAACCTCAAAGGCGACCAATATCGTAATGCTCGGCGCTCTTTCAAACTACTTCGGAGCTGATGAAGCAGAATGGAAGAAAGCTATCGAGGAGGCATTTGCATCCAAGGCAAAGACTATACCAGGTAACTTGAGCGCATTTGAGAAGGGAAGAACGGCAGGTCGAGTATGAATATAGGGAAGTTCGTTGATACCGAGATAGGAAGCACATATAACTATACTGTTCTGGTGCTCGAGATGACCGAGAGGCTCTCGAAGAATGATAAGCCGTATGTAGCGTTCTCATTTACGGATGGAGTCGATAAGGTATCAATGTTCTTCTTTGACCGAACTGTCGAGGCCATGAAGACTATCGGCGTCGATGTCGGTAAAGTCGTGGATCTGACCTTTGAAACCAAGCTTTATAACAATAAGAAAAACTTCACGGTAAATAACGTCGTTGTTTGTCCCGATCCCGAAGCGAAGGTGGAGAAATTCGTTCAGACACCTCCCTTTGATATCGCGGATATGTTTAACAAGATAATCGATACTATCAAGAAGTGTTCAGGCAGGCCGTATAACCTTAATGATCCGGGAGTCCCTTCCGATGACTACAGTGCCACAGCTTTGACGGTCAGACTTCTTAACAGAAACCGCGAAGCCTTCTGTAAATCATCGGCGGCTCACAGCGTTCATCATGATCTTAGAGGCGGTCTTGTATATCACACCTTTAGGATGGTATATGCGGCATTCTATATTTATAAAGTGTATAAGTCTGTTGATCTTGAGCTTCTTGTATGCGGAACGGCACTTCATGATATAGGTAAGATTCATGAGCTTGACACCGATGAGTTAGGTACGGCAGAGTATTCGGTCGACGGAAGACTGTTCGGTCATGCAGTGATAGGAATGGAGATGGTTGAAGAGGAGTCCAAGAAGGGCCCCTACGACCCGGAGGAGGTCCGTCAGCTTAAGCATATGATCGCTTCGCATCACGGATCGCTGGAATTCGGAGCTATTACGACTCCCGCTACTCCTGAAGCGTTCATTCTCCATGAGCTTGACATGATAGACAGCAGAATGTACATCTTCGAGAAGGAACTTGGTAAGGTTGAGCCCGGTCAGATGACGGAACGCATATTCGCATTGGATAATTCAACGATTTATAAGTCCAAAGCAGACTGAAAATACTAAATTGATTCATCTGTCTATGATCCTGTCTGTGATTTACATTCACATAGACAGGATCTTAGACTTTTTATACAATAATACCCTCATTTCTATGTTTATGTCTATGTACTTTGAAATCATAGACAAGAACATAGACAATAGATAATAATTCGTATTATTACCCCCTTGCAAACTGAGAAATGGGAGTTCAAAATACGATCAAGTGACCTGATTTTTCATCTTATAATAAGGGATTTGATATTATGTTTGAATTGTTTTCTCGCAAGTATTTACTTGCCCAATTTTGCTATTACTCGAATAAGTTGGAAACCATTCCGAATTATAGATTCGGAAGTCACAGAAGCATGGGCGTTGTACGTGAGTACGATGATAATGGCGTTATTCATGAACATGCCATCATTGATAAGAACAGTGAAATAGTTAAGCAGTGTAAACTTAGAAAGGATATAGAGAAACGACTTAAAGAGCTGAAAAAACTCGGTGTTGATGCAGGAATTAAAATAGGATATCTATCGCAGAAGGTATCCCCAATTGATGGGAAGCTGTTCAATCAACTGATACAGGAGTCTGACACAGGTCATAAGAATAATACTGAATATTATCACAACGGGATTCATATGAGGTCAAGACTAGAAATCATGGTGGCTGAAGAATTGGATCGTCTCGGTCTTCAATATAAATATGAGACAGAGATAGTTCTTAACGGTGATTCCTATTTCCCGGATTTCATAGTGTATCTCCCGGAATTAGATGAAGCTATCATAATAGAATGTTTCGGAATGCTTGACGATCTGAGATACGCATATAACCAGGGAAGTAAAATGGCTGTTTACATGAATTCGAGATTCGAGATAGGGAAGAGTGGAAATGTCAACTTTTGTAGAGTCATAAAACTCACTAACTATCCTCAAAAAGCCAGAACTCCGAACGGAGCGTAGCGCAGAGAGGAGTTCTGGCTTGGCGGCCATCACGCTGCCACCTCTTTACTTAAGTATTTTGCTC
>JAFVAY010000003.1 GCA_017480325.1 Clostridiales bacterium | reverse complement strand
CTATATTATGTCTGCTTCCTTCGGTTCCGTCTGCTCGAACATCCAAAGTAACGCTCCTGTGACCGGGATTCTCTAATTGCTCCTGCTTACGTACATAAGATACATTAAGTTCAGGCTCGGCGAGAATGATCCTCAGCACAAGTGCCGTCACCACATTATCGCCATCAAAGAAAAGATTCATGAACAGATCGTCGATGATCCTATAGTCTTCTATCGGTTTCGTTCTCATAACTATTCACTCCTATATCTATTAGTTATTCCACTAACAGTATAGAGCCGGAATCAACCTGAAACACCTACTAATTTTCGACAAAAATCGACAAAAATCGACAAATTCGGCCTCAGGTGCATTGGTACTCTTAGTTAATAAGGTACTACCCATTAGAGATCTTTATTTCACAGACAGTTACAACCATGTCAATTCGTTTTAATAACGTTACTATCTGAGCTCCTTTATTGTAATTATTCACGATAAGAAAAGGACTATTCTTGCTTGCTTATCTTTGTAGACTGTTCATGTTAAAATAAAATATTGAAAAATAAATTATTATGGGACATTGTTCATGCGAATTGTTGATATTCAACGTATGGCACACGACATTATCGATCGTTGTGCAGTTGAGAATGACTATATCGAGTATAAGAAAACCGCATCATTTAGAGATGGGATACTTAAAACTGTTTGTGCTTTTTCCAATAATTATATGAATCGCGAGATTGGACTTATAATCATAGGAGTAGAAGAGGAAGATGATAAGGAATCCGGTCGTAAAGCTGTCCCGATTCGTCCTATTTATGGGGTTGATGAGGCTCATATAGAGACAACGGAAAATGAGATCAAATCTCTTCTTGCTAATATTCATCCTGCTCCAACATATCACCTTATCCAAGATGCGATTGATAACAGAATCTATATAATCCTAGCTGTTGAGCCGGGAAATAATGGTCCATATGAAACGAGTCAGAAAGCAGAGAAAGACCCTAAGATCAAACTTAAGGCCGGGAGATATATTCGTGTAAGACGAGATAGCAGGTTGCCTAATAAGCGCGAAGAGTTTGAACTGCTAAAGAAATTCGCCGATTATCATTTTAGTTCTGAATTGAACGAGACGGCCACTATTGACGACCTTAATTACGAATATATGAAGGAATATCTTGTTAAAACTAATGCATCGTCAGAAGTTCGAGCTCTTTCCAAGCTTGAAATGGCCAAAGCAATGAATCTGATTGATTCAAGTGAATACGGTGGGAATAGAGCCAAGAATTTCGCGGTTTTAATGTTTGCAGAGAATCCGGAACAATTCATCCCTAATTCTTATGTTGAAGTAATTCGTGAGGTTGCCGGGACAGATAAGATGGAATCCAAATCCTTTAAGGGACCAATCTGGATTCAGGCTCAGAGAGTTCGAGATTATTTCAAAGATACTATCTTGGCTTCATACACGATTCGTGAACCCGGGAAATCCGGGGCTCACAGGGTCTTCAATTGGCCGTTGGAGATGTTTGAAGAACTTTCTGCAAATTGCATTCTGCACAAGGAGTATTCACAGCAACAGTACATAGGTATATATGTTTATAGAGATCATATATCTTTTATTAATCACAATAGACCGATCCCTCCGGTAACTATCGAAGATCTTAATAACAAAGTCGAATTTGATGATCGTCAGTATCTTAATAATGAAATTAAAGAGATGTTCTTTAAGTTGAATCTTATCCAGTCATACGGTTCTGGTATCAGACGCGCCAAACAGGCTATGGAGACTAATGGTTCGCCTCGACTTGTATTTACGCCGGATAATGATACCGATGACTATACACAGGTAGTTGCGTATATTAATGAAGAATTTGCTCGTGCTCGTGAAGAAGAGGAAAAAGATGGCATAGAAAATGTCAGAGAAAATGTCAGAGAAAATGTCAGAGAAAATGTCAGAGAAAATGTCAGGAAAATCACGAAAGAGAAAATACGCATAGTCCTTCCTGATTATTCTGAAAAAAAGGTCGAAAAGGTATTTTGTATATTGAATATGATTAATGAGAATCCGCACACTTCATTGGATGAAATGCGTAATGAATTAAATGTTACCGAGCGTACCGTTGTAAGATATATCTCCGAAATGAAAGATAGGGGCATTCTTGAAAGAGTTGGTCCAGACAAAGGCGGAAGTTGGAAGATCCTAATCTGACTCAATTCAGTAATAGGATAATCTTACAACAACCGTGTTTTTTCTCTGCTATTACCGCCATTATCACCGATATTCCCAACCTCGAGGATCAAGACACGTTTCTTTGAGGTCATTGATTGGTAGGTCGATCCCGCCTCATTTGCACATGAGTTCCGGGGCGGGGAGGGGGAGACCTACCGAAAAGCATTATGCGGAAATTATAAAAAGTGCACAAATTACACAAAATTCATTGACAATTCACACAATTTTGACAGAAATTCGAAAAGATGTTAACAATTTATGAAGTATTTAGTTGAAATTTGACGATTACCCCCTTATTATATTTGTATCTATAGATATCGGCATCCGTGCCATAAAATGAGGGGGAAAGTATGATCTTTAAACGACTTTCTAAAAGAACATTAGGCTTAATCTCGACAGTCCTGGTTGCAACAGTCCTGTCGCAATGGCTGTTGATTCCGGAGATTCAGTGGAATAGCAAGGTTATTGCGGATAGTAGCAGTAGTTGGAGTGCGATGAATCAAGATTCATCAAGTCTTGTTAATTTCGCTACTGTTCTTAGAGGTGCAGTTGACTATGGTATTGTCTCGAATTCCATTAACCAGCAAAACCATATGGAGACTACTTATGCAACGTATACTTTTATCAATCCCAATGGAGGTAATAACAACGACGTTGACTTTTTAGATAGGGATAAGACAGCTCATTTTCTCATTGGAAGCGTAGCTTCGGGTTCACGAGTCCGTTTTGGGCAGGCAACAGCTCAAACTTTTAATATTCAGGCTCCTAGTTCGGTGTTTGATGGTTTTGTACCTACACAACATGGTGTATCTGGTCTGTTTGAACTAGATGATAATTTCTTTACTTATAGAACCCCTTCTCCCCAAATTGTTACAGCTTCCCCTTCCGATACTAATTCTAATATAGAAAGATTAATAAACAGAGGTGTTTCTCAGTCTCAGTGGCTTTCTGACAGAGCTAATAATCCAGCATATCAGCTTCCTAGTACATACATTACCAACCCAACAACTAACAGTATCCAAGTGGATATAACTGATCCGATTTTTGATAATCGAGTTGTTTATATAAATGTTACTGCCGAAATGTTGGAAATTATGAGGAATACCGGAGACGTTAATCAGTCAACACTTCAGGCGACTCAGGGCCTTGTAATTAGGAAAAATCCTTCTTCAGTAGTTGTATTTAATATTGAAGATAGTGTAGTTGATGATGTTTTTGGTGCAGATAATCACTATGTTACTAGCAAATATATTGTAGTTTCTGGTTCCGATATTATGGAATCTCAAACTGCTTCAAGTGGCGGAACAGAGTGCCAAGGTAAGAGTACAGTTAATTATCAAGGTATTGATACAGGGTTATGCCAGACTGTTATTTGGAATATCAGAACAAATAATGACGTAGATCTCGATACCATGGCAGGAACTATTTTGATCCCTGAGCATGTTAACATTGATCTTACAGGAGGTCACTCTGCTGGTTGGTTATTAACTAGTGGTGATGTACAACTTCATAAGGAGTTCCACTATATTTATGGTGGAAGTTCTAGTGATGGTGAGGATGAAATGCATTTTGCTATTCGTAAAGCTTTCACTGCGAATTTTGCAAATGATGAGTCGGTTATCCCTGATTACAGTGTTGTATTTGATGCCGGAGATTTCAATTTTGTATGGCAAGAATATACTGATAGTAATTTTACTACAGCGGTAGGTTCATCTTCTAATAGACCTGTTACTGATAATAGTGATGTTGAGATGCCGGTTCTGACTTTCTACACCGATGATGCTCATGCCGGTGCTGTTGATACTACTACCACTCCACCGACTTATGGTGACGATTGTGATCCGCATTATATTTTGCCGGGGAATGCTAGAGATTTCTATTTCAGGATAACAGAGAGTTCTAGTACTATTGCTGGTATTACAAATTCTGGTGGAGATGTAAAGATAAGATTAAGAGTTACTGCTGATGCATTAGGTAATCTCTCCTATAAAGTTCAGTCTGTTACGACTACTGGAGTAGATGGTAGTATTACATATGCGACTAATGGTTTGTGGCTTGAAGAGAATGATCTTCAGACAGAATCTGGAATTGTCAAAGCATGGGTGGATATGTCTGGTGTAAGATTTGACCTTGGTGCATTCTATAATAGGGTTGATACTACAGCACCCGGTTCTCTTACCATAGTAAAGAATATTTCCGGATATACTCCTACAGAAGCATTGAGATACACTTTTAATGTCTATAGTGAAGAGAATAATACTAAGACATATTACGCTGCTGATGGTGCTACTAGTTCAGACCCTGTAGCTATATATGTTGATGTGCCTGCCAATACAACAACAGGTACTTCACTTATAAATAATCTACCTGTTGGAAAGACGTATACAGTTGTTGAGGTTAATCCTGAAGCTGTGATAATCGACAATTACACTCTTGTAGCTGGTTCACATACGGCAACAGGTGTGTTAAGTGGTTCGATTGCATTTGCCAATATAACAAATACATATGTTAGAAATGATAGTGGTGCGATTGCTCTTTCTAAGGCCATTGGATCTGGAAATGCATATGATGGTGCTTCTACTAAGGTATATAAGGTAGCTCTTTATCAGGAGAATTATGGTTGGGGAGGAATTTATACCACTTATTATGGTGTTAACGGTCAACGATCTAATGTTAATCCATGGGGAGGTGAGCCCTCATATATCAGTATACGAGCAGGACAGGAATTAATAATCAGTGGATTACCTGCGGGTGAGTATAAGATTAGAGAAGTTGACGCAGAAGTTGATTCCTATGAGTTAACTGTGTCATATAATGATAATTCATCTGTGTCCGTTGCTACAGTTAATGTTTCTAACGGTACATTGACGCCCGTTAGTATTACAAACACCTATACAAGAGACACAGTAGAAGGAACGTTGTCAGTAACTAAGACAGTAGATACGACGAATGCGGACGGCATTACAGTACCTACAAGCTTCACATTCTATGTAACGAATGCAGATGGAGCGTATCTGACACAGAACAACGGAACAACTACAGCAGAGACAACATATACGATCGCAGGCGGAGCCACATTTGAGTTCAACCATGTACCTGCCGGAACATATACGGTAACAGAGGTAACACCTGCTGCAATACAGGGATACAGCTTAGTAACCAGATATACCGACAATGGTGCAGCGATTGTAAACAATGGCGATTCTCAGACAATAGGTATTACAAACACCTATACAAGAGAGCAGACACAGACTGGTGTTGGTTCACTTGTAATTCGTAAGACTGTAAGTGGTGCAGCTCTTGCTGATCTTGAGACAATTAGTTTCATTATTACCGGCCCTAATGGATATAATAGAACTGAATATCTTACTTTTACTAATGTTCAGACAGGACTTTGGACTGTTGACGAGAACGGTGCATATTGTCTTACACTTACCAATTTGACAGAAGGCGGTGTTTATACCGTTAGGGAGGACCTTGACGGCAACACATCTACATACTCTTTGGCTGCCAGCAGCACAACATCAGCTGATTCTCCGGCTATTGTTGCGAATGGAGTTGTATATGTAGATCTTACTAACAACTACGAGGAGAATCAGACTCAGCCTCAGCCTTCACCTTCAAATGCACCTGTTGAGCCTACACCTACTGATGTTCCTACAGAGCCTACTCCTACTGAGACGACTCCTGTAGAGACAACACCTGTTGAGACTCAGCCTGTGGTTGTATCCGGTAGCCTGATCATCAGCAAGACTATTAGCGGAACGGCTCTTAATGAGTTGGAGACTATTACTTTCGTGCTGACTGATACAAGCTGCGGAGCTACACGTGAGGTGCCTGCTCTTACCCTCGAGAACGTTGCTAACGGTCTGTGGGGCGATGCCGGTAATGGAACTTACTACTACATCGTAACCGGTCTTACACCTGGTGTTACATACTCCGTAGTAGAGAGCCTTGATGGTCATACATCTACATACTCTCTTGATGTAGCTAACAGTGTGACTTCCGGTTCCGCGACAATCATCAGCGGTGATAATGTAACTGTAATCCTTACAGACGCTTACACAACCGGTACAACAGACGGTACGACACCTGAAGGTGAGACAACACCTGAGGAGTCCGAGACCACTGAGACAACAGAGCCTGTTGAGATCTCAAGTGTAACTCTCGACGGTAACCCGCTTGAGCCTGATAGCTACACAGTTAACCCTGACGGTACTATCACTCTCAATGACGCCATCAGAAGATCTCTAGGCGCAGGACGTCATGACATCGTTATCACATATGTTAACGGTGCTTCCAGAACGCAGACAGTCTTTATAGACGGCGCTGACAGAGCACTCTCGTCCACAGGTGAGACAAGTGTCAACATGGTAGCAGCGATCATTATGCTCTGCTCTGTAGCACTCGTACTCACAGCAAGAAAGCTTAGAGAAGAAGAGAACTGATTCTCGTAAGTTGAGCTTAAAGATTAAAGGGGCCGCCGAGAGGCGGTCCTTTTATTATGGGGCTTATCGCTGTTGATGCACTGCGTTAAAAGTGGTATCATCGATATTGTCATAATAAGAGTGGATTTAGGATGATATCTACATGTAAAATCTTGACTGCCCAATTATTCCATATTAATATAATTACAAATCGTGAATGCGATTTGGGCTGACCGAAAGGTCCGGGTCCACCGACAGGCGCTGGGAACCGGCGCCATTTTTATTTTAAGGATAGATAAATGACAAAGAAGACTAAGTTATTAAGCTGTTTTATAGATGAGACGGGAGATTTCGGCGATTACGATACACACTGTCCTTTCTATATCGTTACGGCTGTTCTTCATGATCAAAGTATTTCCATTACGGATCAGCTGAATGGTCTGGAGACGTATCTTTCGAATCTTGGATATCCGCATCATGCTATACATGCCGGACCATTGATCAGAAGAGAATCAGATTATGAGAACCTTACTATGGAAGAACGAAAGAAAATGTTCAACCTTCTGTATAACTTCACGAGAAAGATTCCTGTGAATTATATATGTGCCAAGGTTAAGAAATCCAATTGCCGAGATGCTGATGATCTTGATGCAAAGCTTACAAAGGCTATTAAGGCAGCAGTTCTGAAATCAAAAGAGTACTGGGATGATTTCGATAAGATAATTATCTACTATGACAATGGTCAGAACGCGTTGAAACGTGTTTTGAATATAACTTTCAACAGTTTGTTCTCTGATGTTGAAGTGCGTAAAATACAACCCTCAGACTACAGATTATTCCAAATCGCGGATCTTATATGTACTCTGGAACTTACTGCTTCAAAAATAGAGTTTGGTTCATTTTCCAATACAGAACTCCAGTTTTTCCACGGTTCGCATGAGTTTAAGAAGGAATACTATCGTAAAATTAAGAAGAAGGAGTTGTAAAAAAGCATTTCAATAGTCCGAGCTTTTCAGACTTGCGCAGTAATGTTTGTAACTGCAAGTATACTCTAAGGAAAAGAGGTTGTTTCAATCCAAATTGTATTAAAGGATACTTCGCTCCATTAAAAGAAAACGAGCGATTTCCTATACCATAATAAAAAATAGGGGGCGGATAATGATTATCAGTGCGGATCAGAAAAGATGCATGCGAAATATTGCTGCATATTCTAATCTAGTGGATACTGAAGAGTATTATATGGATGTAGCCGATGAAGCTGCTGCTTCTACATGAACAGGTATTCGAAGAGTTACGGAATAAGTTAAATGCATAAAGCGGGAACATCAATCTTAAAGAAATTGGATGGTGGTTCTATATATGTTGATCTGAAAGATTAAAGGGGCCGCCGAGAGGCGGTCCTTTTATTATGGGGCTTATCGCTGTTGATGCACTGCGTTAAAAGTGATATCATCTGTTTAAGTAGGTGAAATATATGGATACAGCGTCTGAGGTGAAAAAATTACGTGATGAAATGGGGATGAATCGCAAAGAGTTCTGCGATTTCTATAGCATTCCGTATAGGACGGTAGTCGATTGGGAGGCAGGCAAGAGAAAGATGCCCGAATATGTTTTTAGACTAATGGAATTCAGGGCAGAAATCGAGCAGGCCAAGGTGAGGGAAGATAAAATAGAGTAAGATATTATTAATACAGTAAATAAGGGAGGTAAACGTGATGATTTCTAATTCCAGAGTCCGTAAAAGTGATGTTGTAATACTTGAAGAGATGACGGCTTATTTGCAGAAATTGAAAAATCAAACCGGCGAAGAGGCTTACTTAGAGGCTAAGGATGCTTTACAACGTACCGGAGTTACTACAAGATCGGGAAAGACTAAGAAAAAAATAGTATCATGGGAGTAATTATTAGATGTATCAGAAGCTTCCTAATCTTGTATTGGGTTTTCACGGATGTAATAAGGAAGTCTTTACGAGAGTTATAAACGAAGGTCAGCACCTGAAGAAAAGTGAGAACTCTTATGACTGGCTTGGTAACGGTATCTATTTCTGGGAACAAAATTATCAACGAGCCATTGAATGGGCAGAGGATAGATATGGAGATAATGCAGCAGTAATCGGAGCTGTTATTGATCTCGGCTATTGTCTTAATTTGACTGATAGTGCTAGTGTAGGTATTCTTCGTGTAGGATATGACATTCTTAAGTTAAGATGTGAAATAACCGAAGCCAAGTTGCCTTGTAATAGGAAATCAACTAAAAGTGAAGATGTGTTATTAAGAGACTTGGATTGTGCTGTAATCGAGCAGATACATGACTTCAATAGGACAGTCAACAATATGATGTATGATTCCGTAAGAGGAATATTCATTGAAGGCGCAGCTCCTTATGATGGTTCTGAATTTAGAGAAAAAATCATGTTCAGCTTTGTATATGTAATCCAAATTGTATTAAAGGATACTTCGCTCCATTAAAAGAAAACGAGCGATTTCCTTTACCATAATAAAGAATAGAGGCGGCTAATGATTACCAGTGCGGATCAGAAAAGATGCATGCGAAATATTGCTGCATATCTTGTTGAATACTTAATGAAAGAAAAAACTTGTTCTAGAGATAGGGCGGTTGAATTGTTGCTCAAAACAACGGTATATGAAGCTCTTATGGACTCAGAAACGGATCTTTATTTGGAATCACGGGAATCGGTATTAGACATATTGAAAGAGGAATTGGCAGGAAATCCATACAGACTTCTGGATCTTTAACAATAATCGTTATATATTATGCTCGTAATAATGATAAAATTATGATAGAATTACGATAAGTAAGGAGGTCGCAATTATGGTTATTCGCCCTATCTCTGATCTTAGAAATAAATTTACAGATATTGAAAAGTCTGTGCAAAATGGGGAGCCTGTTTATCTTACAAAAAACGGGTACGGAACAATGGTTGTTCTAAGCCTTGATACGTACTCTAAGCTGGTGGAACCTGAGGAGCATGTTATGGATGTTGCCGATGACGCTGCTACTTCTACAGAAATAAGGTTTTCACATGAACAGGTATTCGAAGAGTTACGGAATACGATAAATGCATAGAACAGGATTTATTCTTCGATACCTACCATTATTCAAAGAAGAACTTTATCACGAAGTTTCTTATATTGCGTTCAAATTAGGTGATCTAGATGCAGCGAATAGATTACTGGATAAAGTAGGAACAGCAATCTTAAAGAGATTGGATGATGGACCAGACATTTTTGAAGAAGTAAGTACTCGTAAGAAAAGAAACTATCCGTATTACCGTATCTATGTTAGTAATTACATTGTTTACTATGTTGTTATGGAAGAATCTGGGGATAAGATAATGGAGGTTCGCCGATTCCTTCATGCACGGGAGGATAGAGAAAACAAATTATAAGGATGTATGCTTAGATGGGGGGTATATCTTAATCCTGGGAATGATGGATTCAAAGTGAGATTAGCATCTCGATATGTTGATAAGACCAATATGATAGATCTTATTAACAGATCCTTATCAACTAATAGCAATCTTATCTGTGTAAGCAGACCCAGAAGATCCGGCAAATCGTGCGCAGCTCAGATGTTATGCGCATATTACGGTAAGGGCTGCGATTCGCATAATCTATTTGCTCCTTATAAGATTGCAGAAGATAACACTTATGAAGAACACATTAATAAATACGATGTCATATATTGTGATATGACTAACCTTTTGGGCATCGTAAAGGCTGAAGATCTATTAGATTATATAAAAGAAAATGTAACTGAAGAAATAATCAGCGCATACCCGAGTGTAAAGAAAGGAAACTCTTTCGATCAAACTTTGATAAATTGTGTAGAAGTAACTGGCAATAAATTTATTGCTGTTATTGATGAGTGGGATGCCCCTATAAGAGAACATCCTGAGATCGAGAAGGATTATCTGAGATTCCTGAGAATGCTTTTTAAGAGCAGCGGAACGACTGCAAGAATATTTGCTACCGCATACATGACGGGGATACTTCCTATTAAGAAGGATGGTTCACAGTCTGCATTGTCTGATTTTAAAGAGTATACAATGGTGAAGCCTCGTATTTATGGCGAGTATGTGGGTTTTACTGAGAAGGAAGTTAAAGAACTCTGTAATGAGTATAATGTATCTTTCGACCAGATGAAAAAATGGTATGATGGATATGATTTCAAAGATGTTGGTGCGGTTTATAATCCTAATTCAGTAATGCAGTCAATCATCAATAATGATTTTGACTCATATTGGACTGAGACCTCAGCGACTGAAAGTCTTATGGAGTACATAAATAAACCATATAGCGGATTAAATAAGACTATCGCTGAATTGATAGGCGGTATCGATGTTAAGGTTGACACTCTAGGTTTTTCTAACGATCTCGTCACATTTAGAGGGGAAGATGATGTTCTTACCTTGTTGATTCACTTGGGGTATCTTGCTTACGATTCTGAGACTGGAACAGCACATATTCCCAATGAAGAAATCAAACGCGAGTTCCAAAGATGTATTCGTAATACAGATAATTCGGCAACTATGCAGAGACTGGAAGAGAGTGATAAGCTTTTTGCTGATACTATAGAAGGTAATGAAGAAGCTGTAGCGGCACAGATTTAGAAAGTGCATGCAGAGGAGACGTCGCCGATTAACTACAATCGCGAAGAGTGCTTAAGAAGCATAATTAAGCTTGCATACTATACATGTCGTGATCATTATCTCAAGTTCGAAGAATTGCCGACAGGTAAAGGCTTTGCTGATGTTGTCTATCTTCCCAAGCACGATTCCGGATGGCCTGCACTTGTTATCGAACTTAAATGGAATAATAGTGCCCAAGGTGCTATCGATCAGATACAGGACAAGCAGTACCCTGACGCATTGAAGGATTACGGCAGTGAGATTATTCTTGTCGGGATAAATTATGATCCTAAGACAAAAAAGCACGAATGTAAGATTATCAGAATTAATGGATAGTGCTTGTGGACTAGATTGTTATATTTGTGAGTTTAGTCCACGGAAATGAAAGATTATGTGGACTAGAGTTATATAATGCATTATGTTAGTCCACGGATTTTTCTAAAGTGTGGATTAACTCGGATTATATAGAAAATTAGTCCACAGAATAAGGTTAATCCGTGGACTAACCTCCGTAACTTATTCAGTTTAGTCCACAGGTGTGAAGTGGAGCTGAACTTTGAAGCCGTAAATATCATAAAAACAAGAATTTGTCCGTTCCTCATGACACGGTTGTCCGCCCTTTAAGGATAATTGACGCGTGTCTTAATTGAGTGCTAAAATTTTCTCAATATATTCTTCTGGAGGTCTTAAAATGGCTATTTTTAAAGGATCCGGCGTCGCTATTGTCACACCGTTCACAGATACGGGAGTCGATTTCCCGAAGCTTGAGAAGCTTATCGAGTTCCATATTGCCAATAAGACTGATGCAATCATAATATGTGGTTCTACAGGTGAGGCGGCTACCATGAGCGATGAGGAGCACAAGGCTGCCATCAAGTGTGCTGTCGATACAGTCGCAGGACGTGTTCCTGTTATCGCGGGAACAGGCTCCAATGATACTGCCTACGGTATCTCTCTTACGAAGGAAGCTCAGAAGCTCGGAGCGGACGCGGCACTCGTTGTAACACCTTACTATAATAAGTGCACTCCCAGCGGCCTTGTAGCTCATTATGCGGCTATCGCAGACAGCGTTGATATTCCTCTTATTCTTTATAATGTACCTTCAAGAACTAATGTTAATATCAGCCCCGATGTGCTTTATAAGCTGGCTGATAAAGAGAATATCGTTGCGGTCAAGGAGTGTAACCTCGGACAGGTTCCTGAGACCTTCAGCAAGTGCGGTGACAGATACACTCTCTACTCCGGTGAGGACGGACTGGCGATCCCTATGGTTTCCTTGGGTGCGCAGGGTGTTATCTCAGTTACGGCTAACATTATTCCTGAGTTCACATCTAAGATGATCCACGCTTATCTCGACGGCGATGTCAAGACGGCAAGAGATATGCAGATCCAGGTTATTCCGCTTGTTAGTGCCATGTTCTGTGAGGTCAATCCTATCCCTGTTAAGGAAGCTCTTAATATCCTTGGCATCGACGTAGGACACTGCAGAATGCCTCTGTGTGACATGACACCTGCAGGACACGACAGAGTTGCCGAGGTACTCAAGTCATACGATACTTCTGCTCTTACATCCTTCTTCGGCGTCTGATAAAGAACATAACGGGAGTTATAAATTCATATGGTTAATATTTTTCTTAACGGCTGCTGCGGCAGGATGGGACGTGCTGTGTCTGCTATGGCACTCGAGAGTGATGAATACACCATCGTTGCAGGAGCTGACATAATTGATAACAACGGATTCTCGTATCCTATCTTCAGAAGTGTGCAGGAGTGCACGGTGGACTTCGATGTAATCGTTGATTTCTCTACCGCAACAGGAGTTCCGGCTGTGATCGATGGCGCACTTTCTAAGAACAAGCCTCTGGTTTGCTGTACTACTGCACTTGCAGACACCACCGTCGCTATGCTTAACGATGCTTCTAAGACCATTCCTGTCTTTAAGTCTGCGAATATGAGCGTCGGTATGAACGTTCTCATAGGCCTTGTTAAGCAGGCTGCCAAGACGCTTTATCCCGGCTATGATATCGAGATACTGGAGGAGCACCATAGACGTAAGCTCGACGCACCTTCTGGAACAGCTCTCATGATCGCCGATGCCATCAATGCTTCCGTTGAAGATGATCTGGAGTACGTCTTCGACAGACACTCGGAGAAGAAGGCGAGAGGTGATAAGGAGATAGGCTTCTCTTCCATAAGAGGCGGTAATATCGTAGGTGAGCATGAAGTTTACTTTATAAGTGACGAAGAAACTGTTAAGATATCTCACAGTGCCAAGACGAGGGACGCCTTCGCCAGAGGCGCTCTTGCGGCAGCAAGATTCGTAAAAGACAGAAAGCCCGGGCTTTATTCCATGGATGATGTTATCTCCGGAGCTTTCGATAAGGAGGAAGCATAATAATGTACAACTTGATCCTTGAGGCCGGGGGAACCGCTACCGGCTACACACAGGCGGATATATTCATGGGATTAGGCATGATAGTTCTCTTCGGTGCTGTTATGTACTTCATGATCTACCTTCCCCAGAAGAAGAGAGACAAGAAGCTTAAGGAGCAGATGGATAAGCTTGTGGTAGGCGATAAGGTCGTTACCATAGGAGGTCTCATAGGAATCGTAGCTCATATTACTGATGAGGACGTTACTATTTACACTTCAGCTGCCAATACTCCCGTGACCTATACCAAGTCTGCAATTCAGACCGTCATTCCCAGAAATGGCGGTGAACAGCAAAAGGATGAGAAGAAGGACAAGAAAGCTAAGAAGGATAACTGATAAGCTGTAATTAACACATGTCTAAGATCCCGCAGAGTACCATCGACGAGGTGCTTTCACGGGCCGATATAGAATCGGTAGTCGGGAAGTATGTATCGTTTACCAAGAGAACAGGCCAGAATTTATTTGGCCTGTGTCCTTTTCATTCGGAAAAAACTCCGTCCTTCTCGGTAAGCCCTCAGAAGGGTATATATAAATGCTTTGGTTGCCAGAAGTACGGCAACTCCATCGGATTTATCATGGAGATAGAGAAGCTGTCCTTCCCGGAGGCAGTAAAGTACTTAGGCGACAGATACGGTGTAGTCGTGGAGTGGGGTGAGGATGATGCCGAAGGCGCGGGTAACCTCAAGGAACGTAAGAAGCAGGTAATGAATATTCTTACTGATGCCGCGGGCTACTACTATAAGGCTCTTAATTCGGATGTCGGTAAGGCTGCCCGTGATTACGCTGCCAAGAGACAGCTTAGCAGGAATACTCTTGTTAAGTTCGGTATAGGCTTCGCGCCGGACGGCTTTGATAATCTTTACAGATACCTTAAGAACAAGGGCTATAAGGATGAGGATCTTAAGGATTCAGGGCTTTTCACCACGGCCCGTAACGGTAATCTTATAGATCTGTTCAGAGGCCGGCTTATGGTGCCGATATTCGACGCCTTTGGACATATTGTTGCCTTCGGCGGCCGTAACCTGGGGCCTGAGCTTCCTAAGTATGTTAATTCACCGGATTCGCTCGTGTATAAGAAGCAGAAGCACCTTTATGCGCTTAATTACGCGAAGCTTGCCAAGTCTAAGCAGTTGATCATTGTCGAGGGCTATATGGATGCCATCGCGATGCATCAGGCGGGCGTTAATAACGCCGTGGCGGCTCTCGGTACTGCTTTCACGGAGAATCAGCTTCAGCTGGCTTCCAAGTACGCCGAGGAGGTCGTGTTCTTCTTTGACAGTGACGGTGCGGGTAAGAACGCTGCCGTAAGAGCATCCAAGATGATGCTGGCATACCTTCGACGTATGACGGGTATAAAGATAAGGATCAGGATAGCTTCCGTTCCCAACGGTAAGGACCCTGACGAATATATTAAGACTAACGGAGTCGAGAGCTTCAAGTCTGTGGTGAAGGGCGCCAAGGACGTCAACGATTACCTCTTCAGCCGTGCCTATGACGATAACTACGATCCGGAGTCCGGGCTTGATCAGACACGGTTTCAGGAGGATATTATCACCTACGGCTCCTGGCTCTACGATCCCATTAAACGTGAGAAAATGGCCGCGCAGGCTGCTCAGTATCTGGGGGCACGCTCGGAGACTATTGTTGCCGCCATGGAGAGGGCGGAGAATGATGCCGATTCTGCGGAGCGCAGCATGGCAGAACGTGCGTCAGAGAGGGAGAACGAGGCGCAGATTAAGAAGCGTCGTGAGACCTCTTCAGACAAGCCCAAGGCGGATGTGGTCACACGTGATGAGATAGAGCTTTTCGTAAGGGCTGTAAGGCTCGGCCCCGTTCTGGGGGATGCATCTAAGGTCGACCGGAATGACGTTATACGTAAGAACGACTTCATGGGACAGAATATGAGGGATATCGTGGGCTTCTTCCAGACGCATTACGATGAAAGAAGCGGCGTTAGCGAGGCGGTGCTTATAACCAAGCTCTCTGAGGTGCTTCTTAACGGTATCCCCGCGGAGCAGTTCTATCACAGGGTGGATGAGGCTCTGCCGGAGGAGCCTACACCGGAGGCGAATGTGGATATGTATAAGAAGTCGCTCTACGGGGTGCGCTGCAAGAAATGCGCCGGTGAGCTTCTTAAGATCCAGTCGCTTATCCGCGAGACAGATGACGAGGCGCAGAAAAAGGAGCTCATCGCCAGAAGCGAGAAGCTTGATAAATACTATCAGCACCTTCAGGAAGAGAGCTCTAAGCTTTGACAGAGTATGCAACGGAGCTTCTTAATGCCAGACTTAAGGCCGTCCACGATATGGCGGTATCAGGTCTGTCCGGGCTTCAAGACAGAAGGCTTATAGATGTGGGATCGGACCACGGCCATCTGTCAATTTACTCTCTTATCAATGATGGCTTCTCCTATGCGATACTGACAGATATTCACGATGGCCCCGCAAGACGTTCAGAGGAAGCCATGCGGATGTACGGCTTCGCGGATAAGTCGAGTGTGTACTGTACTGACGGTCTCGACGGCGTTGAGCTTCAGGAAGGCGACGTGATCGTAATGGCGGGCCTCGGGGGCAATAATATGATCGATATCCTAAGGCGTGTAGTGACTGTTGCTGACCCTGCCGTCTTAAGAAGTATAGTCTGGTGCCTTCAGCCTCAGAAATCATCCGATAAGCTTCGTGAGTTCCTGGCAGAGACGGGCTTTGCCATAATAGACGAGAATGCCTGCGAGGACAGAGGGATTTATTATCTTATAGTTAAGGCGGTATTTACCGGTGAGCCGTATAAATTATCACTTACGGAGAAGTTCTACGGCCCGGTGATCCTTAAGCGCGAGGCGGCTTCCGAGCCTATAGTGCTTAAGTATGTGGAGCGCCTGGACGGAAGATTCGAGCTGTCGCAGCGCGGTGACGAAGAGATTAGGAAGATGCTTACCGAGAGGAGAGACGATCATGAGCAGAATTAAAGATATTACAGATTATCTGGATGAACTTTTCCCTAAGGAGACGGCAGAGGATTACGATAATCCGGGACTTATGACGGGCAAGAGGGATCAGAAGGTCACAGGTGTTGTGTTAAGTCTTGATGCTACCTCAGGAGCTATTATGAAGTGCAAGCAGACCGGCTCTAATCTTCTTCTGACGCACCATCCTCTGATCTTCGGCGGCATCGATACAGTCTGCGAAGAGGACACCAACGGTCTTCTTCTCTCGGCCATGATCCGAAATGACATTACATGCTATGCAGCACACACCAATCTCGATAAGAATTCCGAATACAGTAATTTCGTCCTCGCGCGTAAGCTCGGTGCAGTTCCCGAGTCTGTGCGTGAGCTTGAAGGCACATCCTGCGGGGCTTACTTCGAGCTTCCTTCGGCTGTAGCTCTCGGCGAATATATGAAGACTATTAGGGACGCTCTTGACTGTTCCGGCGTAATAAGTATCAACAATGCCGGCAATACTTTCCGTAAGGTCTTCGTGCAGGGAGGAGCCTTCGATGAGGATTCTATCCCTTCGGTGCGCGACAGCGGGGCGGAGCTCGTTGTCTCAGGAGAGATTAAGCACCATGTTACATTGCTTCTGGCACACATGGGGATACTGTCCGTGATCGCGGGGCATAATGCGACGGAGAGGGTCTTCGTAGAGAACCTAATGACGGTGCTTCAGGAGAAGTTCAAGGATGTGCCCTTCTACTATGACGAGGGCCACGAGCATAATATAGATTTTATGGTAAAATAAGATGTTTTCCGACCGACCGAGGCAATCGCGGGCACTAATGGCGAAAGTCGGTGCGTGAGGAAAGTCCGGGCTTCACAGGACAAGGGTGCCGGGTAACACCCGGTGAAGGCGACTTTAAGGAAAGTGCAACAGAAAAGAAAACCACCCCGTCCGCTTCTCGAAGCGTGACGGAGCAAGGATGAAAAGGCGAGGTAAGAGCTCACCGGCGATGTGGAGACATATCGGCCTTGTAAACCCCACCCGAAGCAACGTCGTGGAAGACAACCGTGGTCCGCGGGTCTTAGGAGACGGCTTGAGCCTATAGGTAACTACAGGCCACAGATAGATGATTGCATTTAACAGAACCCGGCTTATCGGCCGTATCGGAAAACATTAACTTAGAAGGAGAGACATCATGGGCGCAGAATCTTACTTGAGCAGAGGAGTATCACCTACGAAGGATGAGGTCAAGGCAGCGGTAAAGAATCAGGATAAGGGTGTTTTCCCCGGAGCCTTCGCGAAGCTGATCCCCGATATCGCAGGTGATCCCGAGTACTGCACGGCTATCCATGCAGACGGTGCGGGGACCAAGTCCTCTGTAGCCTACCTGATGTATAAGGAGACCGGCAATTACGACTGGTTCAAGGGGCTTGCGCAGGATTCGCTCGTGATGAATACGGATGATCTCGCGTGTGTCGGTGCTTATAAGAATCTGTCGCTGTCGAATACTATCGGCCGTAATGCGCATCGTGTTGACGGCAAGGCTATCGCGAAGGTGATTGAAGGCTATGACGAGATGATTAATAAGCTTTCGGACCTTGGAATCAACATCACCATGTGCGGCGGTGAGACTGCCGATGTAGGAGATCTTGTTCAGACTCTGATCGTTGATTCCACTATTGTCGCGAGAGCGAAGAGGGAAGACATCATCAATGCCGCGAATATTCAGCCCGGAGATCTGATCGTAGGCCTCGCATCCTTCGGACAGGCGACCTACGAGAATTCATATAATTCCGGTATGTCCTCCAACGGTCTTACTGCGGCAAGACATATGTTGCTAACGCATTACTACTATGAGAATTATAAGGAGTCATTCTCGTCGACTATACCAGAGGATAAGGTCTACTGCGGTAAGTACAGACTTACGGACAAGCTTCCCGGGTCAGAGCAGACAGTCGGTGAAGCGATCCTTTCTCCTACAAGGACTTTCCTGCCCGTTATCGCACGCGTGCTTGATAACTACAGAGGAAATATCAACGGTATTATTCACTGCACCGGAGGCGGACAGGGTAAGTGTGGAGACTTCGGTCATAACGTAAGATATGTCAAGGATAATCTGTTCGAGTTCCCGCCGCTGTTCAAGGCAATCTACGAGTCCGGTCAGATCCCCATGAAGGAGATGTTCCAGGTATTTAACTGCGGTCACCGTATCGAGTTCTATTGTAACTCCCAGGAGGCTGCGGCAGGCATTATCGGTATAGCAAATTCCTTCAATATCGATGCCCGAATCGTAGGCCACGTTGAGGGCTTGCCTGAGGGTTCACGTAATGAAGTGATCATTCGTCACGAGGGCGAAGAGTATACCTATAATTATTAATTTTACGATTGAGTTATAAATCATCTTTATCGGTTGACGCCTTTGTTTGAGATTGTTAAATTATCTATATCAATCCCCAATAAAGGAGGCTGTCATTATGGAGTCTTTTAAGAAGTATCTGGCCGAGTTTATCGGCACGTTTGTCCTCGTGTTCGCAGCTTGCGGAACGGCGGCCGCAGTTGGTTGTAAGGGTTCGGAAGCAAATGGAGCTTATATCCTTACGGCACTTGCATTTGGTCTTGTTATCGTTGCTATGGCTTACTCCATCGGCAATATCTCAGGTTGCCACATCAATCCTGCGGTATCGATCGCTATGCTTATATCTAAGAAGATGACTGCTAAGGATTTCTGCGGTTATGTAATTGCTCAGTTCCTGGGCGGTATCGTTGGTGCTCTGTGCATTGGCGTTATGCTCGGCTTCGACTGCGGCTTCGGTGCCAACGGTCTTTACAACGGTAATGTGTTGCTCTCGATTTTCGTAGAGGTACTGCTTACCTGCATCTTCGTGCTCGCTATCCTTGGTGTTACTTCTAAGCCCGAGTTCTCAAGTGTTGCCGGCATCGTGATCGGCCTGACGCTCACTCTGGTTCACATCTTCGGTATCCACTTCACGGGCACATCCGTTAACCCCGCTAGATCCTTCGCATCTGCAATCTTCGCAGGCGGTGAGGCTCTCTCTAATGTATGGGTCTTCATCGTAGCTCCTCTCGTTGGCGGCGCACTTGCAGCCCTGATCTGGAAGTTCCTTTCCTCCCCCGAGAAGAAGTAATCTGATCTAAAAATTTAACGAAAACGCCTTTGCTTCAGAAGCAGAGGCGTTTTTATATTGCGTATTTCCCACCGACAAAGTATCTTTAAAGAAAAGGAATCGAGGTGTCTCATATGGGAATGACCATGACACAGAAGATACTCGCAGCCCACGCAGGACTTACAGAGGTTAAAGCCGGCGATCTTATTGAGGCGAAGCTGGACAAGGTCCTGGGTAATGATGTAACCACGCCTCCCGCGATAAAGGTATTCGAGAATATGGGTGCCAAGGACGTATTTGACCGGGAGAGGGTCATTATGGTTCCTGATCACTTCACACCTAATAAGGATATTAAATCAGCTGAGCTTACTAAGTGTATGAGGTGTTTCGCGAGGGAGCACAACACCAGTAATTACTTTGAGCTCGGACAGAAGGGTATGGGTATCGAGCACGTTATCATCCCGGATAACGGTCTTATTTTCCCGGGCGATGCCATAATCGGCGCCGATTCTCATACATGTACCTACGGCGCGCTCGGTGCTTTCTCCACCGGCGTAGGATCTACAGATCTGGCGTGTGCCATGGCTTCGGGTTCCACCTGGTTCAAGGTGCCCGAGGCGATTAAGGTCGTTCTTATCGGGAAGCCGTCACTTTACGTTACCGGCAAGGATATAATTCTCCACCTGATCGGTCTTATCGGAGTAGACGGAGCGCTTTATAAATCCCTGGAGTTTACGGGTGACGGAGTGCGCGAACTGTCTATGGATCAGAGGCTCACGATATCCAATATGGCTATCGAGTGCGGAGGAAAGAACGGGATATTTCCTGTGGATGAGGTGACGCTGGAATATATCGCGAAGACTGATCCTGACAGGTTTGCCCGTAAGGAGTTTACGGTCTATGAGGCCGACGCTGATGCCGAGTATTCAGAGGTCATTAATATTGATCTGTCTGAGGTTCCGCTTACTGTGGCTCTTCCGCATTTGCCTTCTAATACGAGGCCCGCTTCCGAGGTGAAGGACATGAAGATAGATCAGGTCGTTATCGGTTCCTGTACTAACGGAAGAGAAGAGGATATAAGAACTGCTGCGGAGCTTTTCGCAGGGAAAAAGGTTGCTGACGGCGTGAGGTGTATCGTGATACCCGGTTCGCAGAGAGTTTATCGTAAGGCTCTGGATGAAGGGTGGCTCGCGATATTTGATGACGCCGGGTGTGTTATCTCAACTCCTACGTGCGGACCGTGCCTTGGCGGTCACATGGGTATCTTAGCTGAAGGCGAGAGGTGTGTATCCACTACTAACCGTAACTTCGTGGGACGCATGGGGCATGTGAAGTCCGAGGTCATCTTAAGCGGAGTGCCTGTCGCGGTCGCATCTGCTGTTAAGGGCTTCGTCGCGACACCGGATGATATGTGAGGGAGGTGTGTGTTATGTCTGTAAAAGGTAAAGTATTTAAGTACGGTAATGACGTGGACACGGATGTAATTATCCCCGCAAGACACCTGACTTCAGCGGATCCGACGCATCTGGCGGCACACTGCATGGAGGACATCGATTCATCCTTTGTAAATGAGGTGCGCTCCGGAGATATTATGGTCGCAGGGGAGAACTTCGGCTGCGGGTCGTCCCGTGAGCATGCTCCCATCGCGATCAAGGCAAGCGGAATATCTCTTGTTATCGCTGCAAGCTTCGCGCGGATATTCTATCGTAATGCTATTAACGTCGGGCTTCCCATAATGGAGTGCCCTGAGGCTGTGGCTGCCATTAGTAAGGGCGACGAGGTGGAGGCTGACTTTGATACCGGAGTGATTACTGATATTACTACAGGCGAGACTTTTACTGCGAAGCCTTTCCCTGAGTTTATCAAGAGAATAATTGATGCCGGCGGACTTGTGCCTTACACGAAGTCCAAGACGGAGGCGTAATATGAAGATATATAAGATAGCTGTAATTCCTGGAGACGGGATAGGACCCGAGGTAACATCTTCCGCGGTACGTGTGCTCGAGACTGTGGGTGCTAAATGCGGTATTGAATTCGAGTTTACTTCGTGTGATGCCGGCGGATGCGCGATAGATAAGTATGGAAAGCCTTTGCCTGAGGAGACTCTTGATGTTTGCCGTGCATCTGATGCGGTGTTGCTTGGTGCGGTCGGCGGCCCTAAGTGGGATGCAGTCGAACCGTCCTTAAGACCTGAACGTGCTTTGTTGGGCCTTCGTGCAGGATTAGGACTTTATTCCAATCTTCGGCCGGCTCTGATGTTCAAGGAATTATCTTCTGCGTCTCCTTTAAAGAACGTTGAAGCTATTGATATTCTGATCGTTCGCGAGCTTACGGGAGGTATCTACTTCGGTAAGCATGGGCGTTCGGATTCTGCCGAAGTCCTATCTGATGGGTCTGTGAAGGGGGTTACCGCTTACGACACGGAGGAGTACTCTGTCGGTGAGATCACACGGATCCTTAGAGAAGGTTTTCGCTATGCGCAGGGGCGTAATAAGAAGCTGACCTTGGTGGATAAGGCGAATGTACTCGAGTCCTCGAGGCTTTGGAGAGAGATCGCTGCTTCCTTGGCGCCGGAGTATCCGGATGTGGCTTTGGACTATCTTTATGTCGATAACTGCTCGATGCAGCTTATCAATCGACCTTCGACCTTCGATGTTATCGTTACTTCGAATATGTTCGGGGATATTCTGTCTGATGAAGCCGGCATGATAACGGGCTCTATCGGCATGCTGCCGTCAGCGTCTCTCGGAGCTCCCGGGACCCCCGGAATGTACGAGCCTGTTCACGGTTCAGCTCCTGATATCGCAGGAACGGGAAAGGCAAATCCTCTTGCAACGATACTGTCGGCGTCTATGCTTTTACGCTGGTCGCTGGGGGAGGTTGCCGCATCTGATATGATAGAGAAAGCCGTCCGCGATACGCTTGCAGACGGCTTCAGGACTCCTGATATTATCGGCGATTCCGAAGGCTGTGTTGCCGTAGATACTGAAGGTATGACGGCAGCGGTGCTTCAGAGGATCTGATTCGCTTTATTTCTTGATTCCCAACTCTCCCGCGATCTTCTCGAAGGCTTCGCGGGAGTTTCTTATTGTCTGTTCCGAGACGCAGAAGGCAAGCCTCATGTATCCTTCTCTCTTGAAGGACGCACCCGGGACGAGTAGGAGATTATATTTCGCGCAGATGTCCTGGAACTGCGTGTCCGTAAGCCCGTCAGGTGTCTTCATGAAGATATAAAGCGCGCCGGAGGGCTTAACTGCCTCGAAGCCTGCGTCCACGATGTTGGAGTAAAGAAGATTTCTTCTGTGTTCGTAGTTTGCTACGTCGACCTTGGCGTAGATGGACTTCTCGATAACTCTCTGCCAGATAGCGGGGGCGTTGACGCTGCCTAAGATCCTGTTGGAAAGAACGATGGCACCCGTGAGGTCCTCGTAGTCTTCGTTCCTGGGGGATACCAGTGTATAGCCGATACGTTCGCCCGGAAGTGAAAGTGACTTGCTCCAGGAGAAGCAGATAATGAGGTTATCGATGTACTTCAAAGCGGCGGGAACTGTAAGACCGTCGTAGATCAAGTCAATATAAGGCTCGTCGGAGATAACCTGAATTACGTGGTCCTGCTTCTTAAGAAGCTCGTTGAGCTTTTTAAGTTGCTCCTCGTTATAGACAACACCTGAAGGGTTGTTGGGGGAGTTGATGATAATAGCCTTTGTTCTGTTTGTTATCGCCTTCTCTATGGCATCGAAGTCGGGCATGAATTTATCGTCTGTCTGAACGATTACGACCTTGCCGTTATGGTTCTCGATGTAGTTTATGTATTCCATGAAGAAGGGAGCGAGAACGATAACCTCATCGCCGTCGTCGAGAAGTGAATGAAGAACGTCATTCATGGCGCAGGCGGCTCCTACGGTCATGCAGACAGCGCCCGCATCAATGGACATTCCGGCCTCGTCGCCTCGCTTCTTGGCGATGATTGCTCTCGTGGATTCGTAGCCTGAATTGCTCATATATCCGTGCATGCCTGGGATGGGGTTGTTTGCCAGATCTTTCAATGCATCAAACACTTCAACCGGTGGCTCGAGGTCAGGATTGCCGATGGAAAAATCGAATACTTTATCCTCGCCGTAGATCTTCTTTAGTCTGTTTCCTTCCTCGAACATCTTCCTGATGGCAGACCCTGATGCGAGCTTGTTTTTTATCTTAGCGGATATCATAATATGTCTCCTTGGTGCATTGATAATATTACTTATTATATATTCCAATCATTTTAATAACAAAAACTATTTGAATTGCGTCTCAATCAGCCGATCCAGTATTCTTGTGTCTAATGGAGCTGACCTTGTCTCCATAGTAGTAAAGAGGTTGTCTCCGGGTAATATCCCATTAAGTGCATAGGTGTTCAGTTTAAACACATTGTTTCTGGCATAGTCGGGGTCATCCATCATACCCAGGTGTTCATAATAGATTTCCTTCCTATCGCGCATCCGTAATATCTTGAAGTCAGGGTGAAATACAACGTCGCCGATAACCAGAGGGCATTCATATTTATATGGGATATTATTAATATCCAGTCGTTCGGCGATGATTTGCTCTGATTTTGACCTTACTCTAAGTCCTTTGTTGGTAAGGTATACCGGTAAACCTTCTTTAAAGCCTTTAGGCTTATATGGCTGGTTAAGCCATTGTTCTTTATAATCATCATCTGAAAGCGCGATTGGTTTGATCAGATATTGTCTTTCCTTCGATTGCAGATAGTAAACATCCTCAACAGTGTGCTTAGGATAGTAGTCGAGAAATCGTTTAAGATGCTGTTGTTCATACCGAGCAACATTCAACAGTTTTTTAAGATAAGTCTTCTGAGCCAAAGACTTCGCCAGACGCTTATCCTCCGGTCTTATCAATACTCCGTTACCTCTTGATCCGTCTTGGACATTAAAGTAATAGACTTTCTTGGCTTGCTTCTGAATTCTAAGCTTCCCCTCGGGCAGCCGGGAAATCTGTTGCTCGATCGAATTAATAAGTTCACAAATAAAGTCATAGCGCGAACAAAGTCCGCTTCTAAGGTTGTTAATATTCATTATGTCCCCCTTTTACGAGACCCTTATTCCTTTATGGGGTTGTATGCATTATAATGCCTTCTTCGGTAAAATAGAACGGTATTATTCTTTTTGACTCCTCTCGAAAAGAATAATAGAAAATAGCCTACAATATTACTTTATCGTGTGTACATACAAATGAATAATAGATTTTCGAGAAAAGTATTATCAAATAAAGCGAACACATCAAAAAGTAATATAATCAACAGAAATCTATTATTCTTTCTCTTGAATGGTCAAAAGCGTATATAAAGCTTGACATTTGGAAGGGGAATCATTATTATTACAAGGCAATTAGGAAGCAGAACTGCCGGTTCTCACCTCAAGCATTAGCGAAGAGGTCCATATTATAGGACCTTGAGGGTCGATATGGAAGAACGGTTATCTGCTTGACCGCTCTTTTTTTATTGTTGGGAGGTGTTACACATAGCTAAAGCAAACGGAAATCAGATGGTGAACGACAACATCAAGTTCAGCAAGGTTAGGCTTATCGATGCTGAAGGCAATATGGTCGGCATAGTGTCTATCGAAGAAGCCTTAGGCAAAGCTGAAGAAGCGGACCTTGACCTTGTATGCATCTCGGCTAATCCCGACAATCCGGTCTGCAGAATAATGGATTATGGAAAATATCTTTTCGAGCAGAGCAAGAGAGAGAAGGAAGCCAAGAAGAAGCAGAAGGAGACAGAGCTTAAAGAAGTCGGCATGAAGCTTACAACGGATACTCACGACATCGAAGTAAAGCAGAAGGCCGTAATCAAGTTCTTGAAGAACGGAGACAGAGTTAAGATCAACATCAGATTCCGTGGGCGAGAGATGGCTTACCAGCAGCAGGGATACCAGGTTATGGAGAAGTTCGTAGAGGGTATCGCTGAGTACGGTCAGGTAGACAAGCAGCCTAAGATCGAGGGACGTAATATGGTTATGTACCTCGTACCGAAGAAGAATAAGTAATAGCAAGGAGGACATATAAATGCCTAAGCAGAAGACACACAGTTCATCTAAGAAGAGATTCAAGGTTACAGGTACCGGTAAGGTCCTGAGAGCACAGGCTTTCCGCCGTCATATCTTGAGCAAGAGACCTACAAAGAGGATGCGCCACCTGCGCCACAACATTCTTGCATCTGAGCAGAACAGAAAAGTCATTCGCAAGATGATCCCTTATATGTGATAGGAATTGATTGGAGGAAGTAACATATGTCTAGAGTTAAAAGAGGAATTAGAACAAGAGCTCGTCATAAGAAGGTATTGAAGCAGGCTAAGGGGTATTTCGGTCACAAGAGCAAGCTGTTTAAGGTTGCAAATCAGCAGGTTCTGAAGTCCGGCAACTATGCTTACAGAGACAGAAGAAATAAGAAGAGAGATTTCAGAAAGCTCTGGATCACAAGAATCAACGCCGCTGCACGCTTGAACGGCATGTCTTACTCAAGATTCATGGACGGCTTGAAGAAGGCCGGCGTAGAGCTCGACAGAAAGGTTCTTTCGGATATTGCTATCACAGATCCTAAGGGCTTCACAGCACTCGTCGAGAAGGCAAAGGCTGCGCTGTAATTCATAATTTACATAGCATAATCAAAGAGGTCGTCACAGTGACGGCCTCTTTTCTGTTATACGAACCTTGTGTGTTTATGAGCATAACAAACACCTCCGAGTGGACTTGTATATGAGCAAAAACACCTTTGCGAAGCGACCTCCACAGAAATATGAGCATAACAAACACCCCCGAGCGGACTTGCGCACAAGCGTAGCGCGGAGCACCGTAGCGAGGGTGTTTGTTATGCGATTGGTGGAAACTGTGGGGTTTGAACCCACGACCCCTCCCCTGTGAAGGGAATGCTCTCCCGCTGAGCTAAGCTTCCGAACAATGAAATTGTATCACAAATCCCTCACAACGGATATAATAAGCTTTATGAAGATCGACAGACCATACATTAGAGCCAACATAACTCCTAAGGCCGAGAAGGCGGTAAAACGCGGACATCCGTGGGTTTACGGTGAGGAGATCGTATCCTTGTCGGGGGCCCCCGAGAATGGCGATATCGTTGATGTCTTTGCCGGTAATTCATGGCAGGGCTCAGGTTTTTATAATTCGAATTCCAAGATAACCATTCGTATTTTCTCCAGGAACAGTAACGATGTCTTTGATTATGATTTCTGGAAGCGCCGCGTGGTATACGCGATAAACTACAGGCGTACCGTCATGCCGGGACCTGATTTTCAAAGCTGCAGACTGATTCACGGTGAGGCGGATCAGATGCCGGGACTTACCGTGGATCGTTATGAGGACCTTCTGTCCGTCGAGATCGCGAGCCTCGGGATGGAGCGCTTGAGACCTGTTATCTACAAGGCCCTGACGGAAGTTCTGGGCGAGATCGGCGTTGAGATCAAGGGTATCTATGAGCGTAATGAGATCGCTTTAAGAACTAAGGAGGGACTTGAGCTTTATAAGGATTGGTACGAGGATATCCCTCATCAGGACAGTCCTGTTACTACTATCACGGAGAACGGTATCAAGTACCTGGTGGATATTAAAGAAGGGCAGAAGACCGGTTTTTTCCTGGATCAGAAGTACAACAGAGCGGCTGCCGCGAGAATAGCTTCCGGCAAGACAGTCCTCGATTGCTTCACTCATACCGGGTCCTTCGGTCTTAATGTGGCTTCGAAAGGTGCGCGGCACGTTACCTCTGTCGATATCTCAGAAACAGCTATTCTGCAGGCAAGGAAGAATGCGGAGCTTAACGGGCTTGATGATAAGATCACCTATGAGTGCGCGGATGTTTTCGAGTATCTTACGAGGCTTGCTCAGGAGAAGCGCAGGGACTACGACTATATTATTCTGGATCCGCCGGCTTTCACCAAATCCCGCGACACCGTGGACTCAGCCGGCAAGGGCTATAAAGAGATCAACCTTAAGGCGATGAAGCTTCTGCCACGCGGAGGATACCTCGCTACATGCTCCTGCTCCCATTTCATGACAGATCCTTTATTTGAAAAGATGTTATCCTCGGCCGCCTACGATGCAGGCAGAAGCCTCCGTCAGATAGAGAAGCGGACCCAGGCTCCGGATCATCCGATACTTTGGAATGTTCCCGAGACCTACTACCTTAAGTTTTACATCTTCCAGGTGTTCTGAGGTTCTGTTATTTTTCTTCGATATGAAGTAAAATAACAGTTGGTAAATATCTTATTGAGGAATGAAAATGATCATTGGGATTGTGATGCATCCGGCACCTGTATTTATCTTCGCAGCCTTGCTTCTTGGGGCTTCAATCGCATTGTTTTATTATTTCATCAGGATCAACAGAAGGAACAAGGTAGAATTCGACGCCAAGCTTGCCGCCTATAACAAAGCTGTAGAAGAGCTTAAGAGGAAGGAAGAAGAGCGTAAGAAGAAGTCTCCTGAGGTTCCCAAGGAAGCCAACAAGAGAATTGAGCCTGCCAAGACTATAAGCTATACCAGAAGCATTCAGTTTATGGCTCCTAACGGCTCGAGCTTCGATGTACCGATGACAGATACCATAACTATCGGCAAGAGCCAAAGATGTGATTTTATAGTCGATGACAAGACCTTATCCGATGTTCACTGTAAGGTCCTTTATTCGGAAGGCAAGTATATAATTCAGGATCTGGGGTCCAAGATGGGAACCTACTTTGACGGAGTAAGGATTCCTTCAAGCACTGCGACGGAGATTAAGACGGGAGTGCTTCAGATGGGGAAGACAACGTTTTTCATGACTATAGATGAGGATCAGGGATAAGATCAGATATGAGATGTAAGATATGCGCCAAATGTAATTGTGCTAATGGTTCGAGAGCCGCGTACTGCAGGAAATGCTGGGCTTCTCTTGATGATGCGAGAATAGAGGAGATAGGTCAGGCTCCAAAGGAAGCTAAGCCGACCTTCAGATCAGCTCCCAAAGCCTCTGCTGAGGCTGCCAATAGGGCTTCAAGGCCTGCCTCCCGCAGACCGTCACAGCCTAAGGAGGAGGCGATCGTACTTCCTAAGAGACCCGCTAAGCCTAATGTTGTTTATTGGCCCTTCATAGCGTCAATGGTTTCGGCTCTCGGGATGCTGATTCTTATAGTGGCCTTTGTCATCTCGTCGGCAGCCTCGTCGGGAAGTCCGGCACCATCCGGTAATTCCGCAGGTAACTCGGCTAATAATTCGACTTCTGCTACCGCAGCAACGACCGTGGCTTCTACAGAGGCAACGGAAGCCTCCCCGATTGATATATCCGAGGTTCAGATAGGCGACGTGCCGGATCAGAGCTATACAGGTGATTTTGTCACAGTTCCGTTCTCTTTGATCCTCAACGATAATATTCTTGAAGAGGGCGTAGATTATACTGTGACCTATGAGGATAATATCGCGGTAGGAACGGCGACGGCTAACTTCGAGGGCAACGGTACAACGTATGTCGGCTCATTCAGTGCATCCTTTAATATCGTAAGCGGAGATCCGGTATGTGACGATCCTTCTAATTCCGGAATCGTTATTGCCGTTATGCGCTTAAGCTGGGGAATGCTGGGCAGAAGCCCTTCCGCTTCCGAACTCATCGATCAGGTCGGAAGACTTAAGAGCGGTGAGATATCAGGATCCGGGTTGATGAACGAGATCATATTCAGTGATGAGTGCATCAACAGAGGACTGTCTGATGCTGACTTTGTAAGCTCCTTCTACGTCGGAGTTCTGGGCAGAGAGGCAGACCCGGCAGGCCTTGAATATAACGTGGGACTTCTCGCAGGTGGCATGTCCAGACAGGATCTTGTCAACGGGATAATGGCTGCTCCGGGCGGAGAGTTCGAAGCTATCTGCAATTCAATCGGTATAGCGACGGTATAACCTCAGTCTTGTAAATTGTAATACTGATTTCTGTCCTTAAAGTGATAGACTAGATTCACATACCTTTACGAAAGGAACCGGTCCATGACTTCAGTTGTTAATGTCGGCGGAGTTCTTCTGGGAGGAGGAAACCCCGTCAGAATACAATCCATGAATAATACAAGAACGCAGGATGTGAAGGCTACGCTGGAGCAGATCGCGAGGCTTTATGACGCGGGTTGTGACATAACAAGAGTAACGGTTCCCGATATGGAGGCGGCAGAAGCCCTATCCGAGATCACTTCTCAGTCTCCCATCCCCGTGGTGGCAGACATTCACTTCGATTATCGTCTCGCCATAGAGGCGGCAAAGCACGGCGCCGCTAAGATCAGGATCAATCCCGGCAATATCGGAGGTCCCGATAAGCTCAGACAGGTAGCCGATGAATGCAAGAAGAGAGGACTCCCCATAAGGGTCGGTGTTAATTCCGGTTCTATCGACAGGAAGCTGGTGGACGAGTACGGCGGAGTATGCGCCGAGAATATGACAAGAAGTGCGCTTGATGCCGTGAAGCTTCTTGAGGATGTGGACTTCGGCGATATCGTCATCTCCATAAAGTCATCAAGTCCGAAGCTTACTATCGATACCTACAGGCTAATGAGTAAGGCCTGTGATTATCCTCTCCATGTCGGTGTAACGGAGGCCGGGACTATAAAGGAGGGAGCCATAAAGTCTGCTGTAGGCATCGGAACGCTTCTGGCGGAGGGGATAGGCGACACCATACGTGTCTCTCTTACCGGAGATCCGGTAGACGAGATATACGCCGCCAAGAGCATTCTTAAGGCGCTGGATCTAAGAAGCGGAGGGATCAACTTCGTGTCATGTCCTACATGCGGAAGGACAAAGGTGCCTTTGATCGAGATCGCAGGCGAGGTCGAGCGCAGGATAGAAGGCTTCCCGTATGATCTTAAGGTCGCCATAATGGGATGCGCCGTGAACGGGCCCGGAGAGGCAAGAGAAGCCGATATCGGACTTGCCGGAGGAAACGGGGAATTTCTTCTGTTTAAGAAGGGAAAGATAGAGCGTAAGCTCAAGGCCGAGACCGCAGTGGATGAGTTCGTTGAACAGGTAAGAGCTCTCGGCGAAGAGAAATTAAAGTCACAAGCTAAAGAGGGTTAAATGAGAAAGCTTATAAAATCTTTGGGGCTGGGACCGGAGCTGGAGGATGGTCTTGGCGGGTTAAGTATCGACAAAATCGACTACTATAAGGATCAGAATGAGATCAGGATCAAGATAAAAAACACCAAGCCGCAGGGCATCGATGAGATGCTCGGCAAGGTTGTCACTGCCATGGAAGAGAAGACCGGAAGCAGGGTAGAGGTTGTTTTCGAGAAGGCGGCGGGCAGGGCTCCTGCAGGAGGAGTATCTGATGAGATCCTCATGATGCTGGAGGAAGAGGAGCGCGCCAAGAAGCAGAAGGCGGAGGAGAAGGCCAAGAAGGATGAAGCTCCGGGGAACAAGAACTCGTGGGTAGCCAAGGCCAAGGAGCAGAAGCAGCAGTACGGCTCTGACGGCGATAAGAAGAAATACAAGGCTAAGAAGAGTATCGAAGCCATGTTCGGGCGTGTTTATGCCAATTCGGTCAATGTGACTATTGCCGAGCTGGAGGACAGCTCGACGAATGTAAATATCGAAGGCACCATGGTGCTTCTGGAGGACGAGAAGAAGGCGGGTATACTTAAGCTGACAAAGTCCGGACAGTGGATCATCGCCAAGTTTCATATCGTAGATAAGACGGGAGGTATCAACGCGGTCATGTTCCTGAAGCCCGAGGAAGCGGATAAGTTCGATAAGAGCTTCACCTCAGGCACCTACGCAGGCTATCAGGTCTCGGTCGGATTCGATAACGCTACCCATGAGCGTATCGTGAAGGTGGGCGGCATCTATGAAGCGGATCCTCCTGCGCCGAGGCGAGACGAGAGTCAGTACAAGCGTGTCGAGCTTCATGTCCACTCTAAGATGAGTGAGAAGGACGCAGTAAGCGCTCCCGCGGATATAATGAAGCTCGCGGATTCCTTCGGTCACAGAGCGTGCGCCATAACCGATCACGGAGTAGTTCAGGCGTTTCCGGCAGTTTATGAGGCAGCGAAAAGCATAAATAAGAAACGCGGTGAGGGCGAGGAGAAGTTCAAGGCTATCCTGGGCTGCGAAGGCTACCTGGCGGATGACGGCCCGACGATATTCTATAACCTTCCGTATATACCGACTAAGGATTATGAGCCTGAGGGCGAGCCGGTCAAGGCGGTAGGGGAGTTTGTAACTATAGCGATAGAGACTAACGGGACCGATGAGAGCACCGATACCTTTACGCGTGTTGCTGCAAGTAAGTACAGACTTAAGGGCTATAAGGGCATTCGTCCCGTGGAAGAGGGCGAGTCCGATGCTCAGGCTCAGGAATTCGCTTCTCACGATATCGACAGATCCTTGTGGAATCCCGAGGAGATCCCGGAGAAGCTTCGTGATGAGAATCTTCCCGGTCTTACAGATAATTCTGAGAACGGCGAGCCTCATACTCTTAATATCGACGGACAGATCAAGACACCTTACACCGATGACGGGTCGGAGCTTGTACCTGAGATTATAGAGTATGAGCATGTTGCCGACTTCTACGCAGATGTCGAGGATATAATATACGAAGGAAAAGGTGAGCCCTGTGATTCATACTGGCGTATGAGTGAGCTTTGTGAGTTTATCGGAGATGCATACGTCGCAGGACGCGGGATCCTCACTGCATTAAGCTATATGCGCCGTGCGGGCTTCGGTATCAATATAGAGGATCATAAGTACTACAGGGCCAAGTTTCTGCAGCCCGCTATCAGTGTCGAGGATATAGAGAAGTATTCCTCTGTTAAGGAGGACAGCTCCTACGAGCCTTCTACCGGCAACGATCTTCTGGACAAGGTGTATAAGGACGGAAGATATATCATCGATTACATTAAAGCAGAGGGAACTACGGATCCTACGGAGCTTAATAAGAGAGCGGGACATAAGGATGCTTCCTATATCAAGTCCAAGGATTGCCCCAGCTATCATATTATCTATCTTGTACGTAATAATCTCGGGCTTTATAACCTCTACAGGATAGTGTCGGAGTCGAATGTTCATTATTTCTACAGGCGTCCCAGAACGCCTAAGAGTCTTCTTAAATATTTCGGCTCGTCCATAATCGTGGGCGGTGCCTGTGAACGCGGTGAGATATACCGCGCTGTTATTTCCAAGTATAAGGAATGCGGGAAGGATCCTGCGAAGACCCTGGAGGCGCTTAAGATTGACGCGAGCTTCAAGGATATACTGAGTCTTTACGACTATGTGGAGATACAGCCTCTTTGCAACAACATGTTTCTTACAAGGCAGGATCCCGAGAAATCGGATACGGGAAATGTAAGACTTAACGAGGACGATATCCTCAACGTCAATGTACTGCTGTCCGATGTGGCATATGCCTTTGATATGCCGCTGATCGCTACCACTGACTCTCACTTCCTTAATAAAGAGGATGGTATGTATAGGAAGTACATGCTGATGGATATGGGCTTCAGCGACGCCGATATGCAGTCGGATCTTTACTTCCGTAATACGGAGGAGATGCTGGAGGAGTTCTCGTATCTTGGGGAAGAACGTGCCTTCGAGGCTGTAGTAACAAATACCAATAAGGTTGCCGATCTTATCGAATACGGTATCAAGCCCTTCCCGGACGGAACATATCCGCCTATGATCGCCCGTGCCGCATCGGATGTTAGAGATATAGCATATACAAGTGCGAATAAGCTTTACAGGCATAACGGAGTGCTCGATCCGGCTGTTAAGGAGCGTCTTGACAATGAGCTTCTGTCCATTATCGGTAACGGCTTCGCGATCATGTATTATATAGCCTACAGGCTTGTTAAGAACTCCAATAACGAGGGCTTTATAGTAGGCTCCAGAGGATCGGTAGGATCCTCCTTTACTGCGACTATGCTCGGTATCTCGGAGGTTAATCCTCTGGCGCCTCACTACAGGTGTCCCAAGTGTCATTACGTGGAGTTTAATAACTCCGGTGAATACGGATCGGGATATGACCTCCCGGTCAAGAGCTGTCCGGAGTGCGGAGAGCAGATGAAGCGGGACGGTCAGGATATTCCCTTCGAGACCTTCCTGGGCTTCTACGGAGATAAACAGCCGGATATCGATCTTAACTTCTCAAGCCTTAACCAGGCTTCTGCTCATAAGTATGTCGATTATCTGTTCGGTCCCACCCATACATTCAAGGCCGGCACGGTAGGTACCTATGCCGATAAGAACGCCTTGGCGGTAGCAAGATCAGCATGTGAGAAGCTGGGGAAGCCTTATTCGACCGGTGAGCTTATGTATATGTCAAAGGGGATCATGGGAGTTAAGAGAACTACTTCTCAGCACCCGGGAGGCATTGTCGTTATTCCTAAGGAACAGGATGTATATGAATTTACCCCTATACAGTATCCTGCCAATAAGACCGACTGCGGAATAATAACCACTCACTTCGATTTCCGCGCCATGCACGATACCATCTTGAAGCTTGATATCTTAGGTCACCTTGATCCTACTGTTCTTCGTATGCTTCATCTTCTTACCGGTGAGACAATAACGGAGATTCCTGTTCCTGACCCTAAGGTCATGTCATTGCTCGAATCGACGGATGCCCTTGGCTTCCCGATAGAGGAGTCGGAGGCAGGATCAGCAACTATCGGACTGTCTGAGCTTGGTACTCCTATGGCAAGAGGAATGATAAAGGAGACAAAGCCTACAAGATTCTACGATCTTGTTCAGCTTATGGGTCTGTCTCACGGCACGGATGTCTGGAAGGGTAATGCGCAGGATCTTATTAATGACGGTATCTGCGACCTTAACTCTGTCATAGGTTGCCGAGATTCCATCATGACCAGACTAATATATTGGGGACTTGATAATAAGGATGCCTTCGACATCATGGAGGCTGTGCGTAAGGGCAAGGTGGCTAATGGCGCCGTTGCCGAGAAATGGGAGAAGTGGAAGGCCAGCATGAAGGAGCATAATGTACCTGACTGGTACATAGGTTCCTGTGAGAAGATAAAGTACATGTTCCCGAAGGCGCACGCTGCTGCCTATTCCATATCGACCTTAAGAGTTGCATGGTTCAAGGTCTATTATCCCGAGGAATACTATTGTGCATACTTTACTATCAGAGGTGAAGAATTCGATGCTGAGTATATGTGCAGGGGGATGGATACTCTTAAGGCGAGAATGAGCGAATTAAGCACCAAGATGCACTCCAGAGAGAGCTCGGCCAAGAAGGCTCAGGATGAGTATTTTCTGTGCGAGCTTGTAGCGGAGATGTATCACAGAGGCATCGAGTTCGCTCCGATAGACATCAAGACCTCCCATGCGACGGATTTTACAAAGATTGGTCCGAAGCTCATACTTCCACCTCTTGATTCTATAGACACGATATCCGCTTCCATGGCAAGAGCGATAACGGATGCCCGTGACGAGGAGCCCTTCAAGAACAGAGATGATCTTATGAATCGGGGTAAAGTAGGTAAGTCGGCATTACAGAAGCTCATAGATTACGGACTTCTTGACGATATGCCTGAGTCGGCTCAGATCGATCTGTTCTCACTTCTGGACGGCGGTAACTGACGAATGAGGTTCTGCAGGGTCCTGCTTAGAGAATCGGTAAGGCAGACTGACAAAGCCTATACCTATAAGGTTCCTGAATCATTGGCCGATAAGGTGGTGCCGGGATCCTATGTTAAGGTGCCCTTCGGGTTTGGCAACAGGACCTCAACCGCCTTGGTCGTAAGCGTAAGTGACAATGAGGCTGACCTCGGCTTTGATCCTTCTAAGCTTAAGGAGGTCAATTCTCTTCTGGATCTTTATCCCGTTCTTAAAAAAGATCAGCTGGCGCTTCTGGATCCGCTTAAGAAAAGACTACTGTGTACCTACGGTGATGTGATCACCATGATGATCCCTGCGGCGGTGGGGACTGTCGCCAAGGCTAAGGCAACCTTCGTGGAGTTAAGCTCGGAGCAGGATGCCAGAGCTGTATTAGCGTCCGGAGGGCTTCGCTCGGTTGCTCATATTCATATGCTCGAGTATCTTCTCGATCAGGGAACGACAGAGCGTAAGAAGCTCTTATCCTCGGTCAAAGCCTCGGATGCGCAGCTTCGAGGTCTTAAGGAGAAGGGGCTTATTAAGCTTACTATCAGAATGCTTACCCGCGAGGAGATCGAGGAGGAAAGTATTGCCGTTGATGAGGGATCGCCGGATGCTTTTCGCATAGTGCATGAGCTTAATGATGAGCAACAGGAGGCCTATGAGACGGTAAGAGCGGCTCTGGGGAGCCCGCAGGTGTTTCTTCTTAACGGCATTACCGGAAGCGGGAAGACCGAGGTGTACCTTAAGTGCGCGGGAGAGGTTCTTGATCGCGGCGGGTGTGTTATTTACCTGGTGCCGGAGATATCCCTTACCCCTCAGACCGTAAGCTGGATAAGAGGAAGATTCGGCGATACTGCGGCAGTTATGCACAGCAGGCTTACGGACCGTCAGCGATATGATGAGTGGGACAGGATTAGAAGAGGGCAGGCGCGGATAGTGGTAGGTCCGAGAAGCTCTATCTTCGCGCCGGTGGAGAATCTTAAGCTGATCATTATAGACGAAGAACACGATTCCTCGTATAAGTCTGAGTCCTTCCCTAAGTACAGCACGAGAGATATAGCTTTCTTAAGGATGAAGTATAATTCCTGTCCTCTGATATTGGGATCAGCGACGCCTCTCGTGACCTCTTATTACGCAGCGGCTAATGGGCAATATAGGCTTCTTAAGCTCAATAAGAGAGCGTCGGCTGATGCGGTGCTGCCTGAGGTCTCTATAGTTGATATGAGAAGACAGGTGCAGGAAGGCTACGGTGATCTTCTGTCGGCCCCCTTAAGAGTTGCCATGGCTAAGGCCTTCTCCGAGGGACAGCAGGTCATGCTCTTCCTTAACAGAAGAGGCTATTCCAGGACTTTGATCTGTAGCTCCTGCGGCGAGCCGGTGTATTGTCCCGACTGCTCCGTGGCGATGACGCTTCATTATCGTAAGGATTCTGAGAGCCTTATGATATGCCATTACTGTGGCTACACCATACCGTGCTCCAAGGCCGTTTGTAAGGAATGCGAGGGCACGAAGTTCAAAAGAGCGGGAGTGGGGACCCAAAAGCTCGAGGAGATATTAAAGGAGCTTTATCCCGACCGTAAGGTCCTTCGAATGGATCAGGATACTACTATGCTTCCGGGAGCCCACGAGACTATTCTGGGAAAGTTCCGTAATAAAGAGGCGGATATACTGATCGGGACTCAGATGATCGCCAAGGGGCATGATTTCCCCAGCGTAACCGTGGTTGGGGTTCTCGGTGCCGACCTTATCTCGATGTCCTCGGATTATAAGTCCTCAGAGCGAGCCTTCGAGCTCATAACTCAGGCCGCGGGAAGAGCGGGCAGAGGTAATGTCCCCGGGAAGGTATTCCTTCAAAGCCTTCATCCTGATAACCCGCTTCTGATGTATGCCGCAGATCAAGATTACGAGGCCTTCTATGATTCGGAGATAAAGTACCGTCAGGTCATGAGCCTTCCGCCGTTTAAGGCTGTAGGAGAGATCATACTGTCCCTCCCTGATGAGGATATGCTCATTAGAAGGTCGGAGGATGTCAGAAAATATCTTAAGGATTTCCTTTCATACCAGGACAGCAGTCTGGGACTTGAGCTGTTCGGGCCTGTTCCTGCCCCTATATACGAGCTTCGTGGGAGATACCGTTATGTCTTTATGATAAAATCAACCCGAAGATCGTACCTGAACGAGGTCTTCAGGCAGATGATGGAGGACTTTGATCCCTCCGTTTATCCGCTGTCATTCGATAATGATGCAGGAGGGAGCTGATCATGGAGACTATATCGGATTACCTGAGATGGAGAGGAGATCTGACCTTAAAGGAGGCTCCGTTTAATGAAGTTGATGCCGGTATACTGGCAAGGTTCTGTTACGAGCCCTTCGACCATATAGTATCTGACAGCGTTCGTGAGTGGATGACCGTAAGCGATGTATGTAATGCTCTTATGAACCGTCCGAATCTTAATGATGATGTCCTTAACAGAGACCGCGACTTCGGCTTTATCCGTCAGATGGGATTGTCCGCCCGATTTGGCAGTATGAGGATATCCGGATATGTTAACGAGATAGACGAAGAGCGTCAGATCCAGTTCTCTGCAAGCCTTTTTGATCTTGACGGGGAGCAGAACTATTATGTTGCCTATAGAGGCACAGATAACACCATCATAGGGTGGAAGGAAGACTTTAATATGGGCTTCGAGTTCCCGGTGCCGGCCCAGACCAAGGCTCTGTCCTACTTCGAGAATGTGGCTTCCTCCTATAAGGACGGGACCTTCATTATCGGAGGTCATTCCAAGGGCGGTAACCTTGCCATCTATGCCGCGACCTACTGTAATGAGAGATATAACGCAGCCATAAGCGATATATATAATTTCGACGGCCCCGGTTTTACCGAGAAGATAATGAAGACCGACGATTTTATTAAGATCGGGGACAGGATCCACACCTATGTGCCCGAGTTCTCCGTGGTAGGCATGATACTCGAGCATCTGGAGGATTATTCCGTGGTTCATTCCGATGAGACGGGGATAATGCAGCACGAGCTTCTGTCCTGGGAGGTCGGGCCTCATGAGTTCGTTCATAAGGAGGAGGTGAATGCAGGTAGCCGCTTCGTGGACAAGACCTTTAAGGATTGGATCTCCGGTCTTGACAAGAAGCAGAGGGAGCAGTTCGTTGACACCGTGTTTAACCTCATGATGAGCTCTGACGCCCACACTCTGGCCCAGTTCTCCTCCATGCGGGCGGAGACCCTGAACTCCATGATCAAGACCTATTCCTCCATCGACGATGAGACTAAGAAGGGCTTCCTGGCAGCAGCGCGAAGGCTTCTGGGCAGCGCTGGAAACGTCCTTAAGGAAGCTTCAGACAAAACAAAGGCCTGATCATACCTGATTGTGGTAAAATACATCACGTAAAAAGAATCAGGAGTGAATGTATGGCCTTAAGAAATATTGTAACCGAAGGGGATCCCATCCTTCGTAAGAAATCAAGAACAATCGAGGAGATAACTCCCAGGATAGTTAAGCTTCTGGATGACATGGCAGAGACCATGTACTATGACAACAGAGGTATCGGACTCGCGGCAGTTCAGGTCGGCGTCTTAAGAAGAGCTTTTGTAGTCGATATCGGAGACGAACACGGCAGGATCAACTTTATTAATCCAGAGATCACCTCGACCGAGGGTGAGCAGAGATGCTCTGAGGGGTGTCTGTCTGTTCCCGGTAAGGGCGGCGAGGTAATGCGTCCCATGAAGATACATGTCAAGGCCCTAGATATAGACGGCAATCCCTTCGAGATGGATGCTGAGGGTCTTCTGGCGGACTGTATCTGTCATGAATACGATCACTTGGACGGGATCCTGTTTACTGATAAGGCGATCCCCGGAACTGTAGAGGCGGTTGAGCGTGAGTAAAGCTCTGAGGATCGTATTCATGGGCACCCCGGATCTGTCGGCGACGGTCCTCAAGGGGCTTTCAGACGCCGGATATAATGTCGTGCTGTGCGTATCCCAGCCGGATAAGCCTGTAGGACGTAAGCATATTCTTACCGCTCCTCCGGCTAAGGTATGTGCATCGGATCTTGGTATCGAGGTATATCAGCCCGATTCTCTTAGGACTGACGAGGCTTATGAGTATATAAGCGCTAAGGAGCCTGATCTTATAGTAACCGCAGCTTACGGTAAGATCCTTCCCCAGAGGATGCTGGATATCCCCAGGTTCGGATGTATCAATGTCCATGCGTCTCTTCTTCCCAGGTATAGGGGAGCGGCGCCGGTTCAGTTCTCCATCATTAACGGTGATGAGGTTACCGGCGTTACGATAATGAAGATGGATGTCGGCATGGACACAGGTGATATGCTAAGACAGACAGAGGTCAATATCGATATTAACGATACTACGGATATTCTGATGGGAAAGCTTGCTACAGCCGGGACAAGGCTTCTCCTTGATACGATAGACGATTACACGGAAGGTAAGATCACTCCTATTCCTCAGGATGAGTCGAAGGTCACTAAGACCTCGCCGGTAAGGCCCGAGGACGGTATCCTTGACTGGTCTGATACGGCAAGACAGATCCACGACAGAATAAGAGCTTTATGTGCCTGGCCAGGATGCTCTTCGACCTTTAACGGCAAGAGGATCAAAATATATGCTTCAAGACTTGATGAGGCCTGTGATATAGAGGCTTTGCCGGGTGAGATATTAGTCGCCGGCAAGGGGACCCTTAAGGTTAAATGCGGTCAAGGCGCCATCGATATACTCGAGCTTCAGTCGGAGGGCGGTAAGAGACTTCAGGCCTCGGACTGCGCCCATAACTACAGAACAGGACAACGCTTCGGAGCCTGACTTGGAAGACAGGGAGCTTTGTTATTCCATCATCTACGACTGTGCAGAGAAGGGCGCTTTCTCTAATCTTTCCCTGAATCAAAAGGGCGTGGATGACTTCGTCCGTGCGGCGGTATACGGCACTCTGACCTATGTATATGCCGAAGATCATATTATTAACAAATCTGCCGGTAAAGATGTTTCCTCGTTGGATCCTAAGGTTCGTACTATCCTTCGTTTCGGAGTATGGCAGCTATTTTTCTCAGATAAGGTACCGGATTATGCCGCAGTAAATACGTCAGTCGAGCTTGCCAAGAAGTATGCAGGAAGAGCCTCGGGTATGGTTAACGCCGTGCTTCGTAAGATCGCACTTATCCCGAAGGAGCAAAGAGATCTTACGAATGATAAAAGTCCTGAGGCTGCTTTCTCTCTTAAGCCTGAGATATACGGCCTTATCAAGAAATCCTACGGCAAGGAAAGAGCTCCTTCTATCGCGCGGGCACTTCTTAAGCCGTCGCCTCTGGCGATAAGAGTGAATACGCTTAAGACTGATAAACCTACTCTTGCCTCAGAGCTTGAGCTTGAAGGCTTTGAAGTGTCGTTGTCTTCTTTATCGGAGGATGCACTGATAATAAGACCCTCAGGTGATTCTCCTTCTATAGAGAATTCCATCGCGTATAAGAACGGCGACTTTATGGTGCAGGGTGAGGGCGCACAGATGGCGTCTATTATAGCCTCTCCTTCTGAGGGAATGAGGATGCTTGACTGCTGTGCTGCTCCGGGAGGGAAGAGCACGCACCTGGCTCAATTAACCAACAATAAGGCTGACATAACGGCACTTGATATCAATGCCTCAAGAGTAAAGCTTATAGACGACAATGCCCGAAGGCTCGGTATCACCTCGATAACCGCCAAGGTGGCAGACAGTGTGACTTATAAGGATGTCGAAGGCTTTGATCTTATACTGTGTGATGCGCCGTGCAGCGGCTTGGGCCTTATCGGCAGTAAGCCTGATATTAGGCTCACGATAACCTACGATCGTATTGAACAGATCAGGCAGAAGCAGAGGCTGATACTTGATAATATGGCCGGAATGGTTAAGGATGGTGGCGTGCTTGTGTACAGCACATGTACAATCAATAAGGCTGAGAATGAAGATCAGGTAACTTGGTTTACCGAAGAGCATAAAGAGTTTATAACTGAATCACAAAGGACCTTCTTCCCCGACCAGGACGGTTGTGAAGGGTTCTTTGTAGCAAGGCTTCGGAGGAATAATGGATAACGTATCGAAGAAATACTGTCTTGATCTTACAGAAGAGGAGCTGCTTCAATGGTGCCTTGATAACGGGTATCCTAGGTTCCGCGCGGGACAGATAATGAAGTGGCTTACCTCGGGCGTTACCGATACGTCTAAGATGACTAATATACCGGCTTCTATGAGACAACAGCTGGAATCTGACTTCAGCTTCTCGAGAATGAAGATAATTGACGAGTTTATTTCCGAGATCGACGGCACAAGGAAGCTTGTATATCTTCTTCCCGACGGCAATATCATCGAGACGGTGATAATGAGATATAAGACCGGACTTTCCGTCTGTATATCCTCTCAGGCGGGCTGTAAGATGGGATGTACCTTCTGTGCTTCCGCCAAGGCAGGCTTCGGCCGTTCTCTGACGGCAGGTGAGATGGCCGCGCAGGTGCTTATGTCCTCAGAGCATATAGGTGAGAAGATAAGGACCGTAGTGGTAATGGGCATCGGTGAGCCCTTCGATAACTTCGAGAATCTTATTACCTTCATCAAGCTCATGAATGATCCTGACGGCGTCAATATGGGCGCCAGACATATCACGGTATCTACCTGCGGGATCGTTCCCAAGATTAAAGAGTTCACTGCCATGAAGCTTCAGGTCAATCTGGCCATATCGCTTCACGCTCCTAATGACGAGCTTCGCCGCGAGCTCATGCCTGTGGCTTCTGCCTACAGTATTACAGAGCTTATTAAGGCTTGCCGTGAATATGTTGATGTGACAGGCAGAAGGATCACCTTCGAGTATTCGCTTTTTAATGAGGTCAATGATACCTTCGCGTGTGCCGAGCAGCTATCGACGCTTCTTAAGGGGCTTAATTGTCACGTTAATCTTATTGCAGCCAACGAATTCCCCTCGAGCCCTTATAAGAGAAGTGCTCCCGGAAGAGTCCAGGCATTTAAGAAGGCTCTTGAGAGCCGCGGAGTCAATGCAACCCTGAGACGAGAGATGGGCACGGATATTATGGCAGCCTGCGGTCAGCTGAGGCGCGGTATCGAGGAAGATATGCGAAAAGAAGTGTAACCAACTTGTAATGCGTTATAATATAGAATTGTTGATAAGAAATAAACTAGGAGTAGTCTGATGAACGCACAGGGACCGGAAGGCAAGATATTTGCCGGAAAGTACAAGATAATTAAGCCTATAGGTCGTGGAGGCATGGCCAATGTTTATCTTGCTACCGATATGGGATCAGGCGTAAAGGTAGCCATCAAGATCCTTAAGCCCGAATTCTCCGCAGATGAGGAGTTTATCAGAAGATTCGATACCGAGGCGAAGGCTGTATCTTCTCTTAATCACGCCAATATCGTTAAGGTCTTTGGTGTAGGACACGAAGGCAGCTTCAGATATATCGTTCAGGAATATGTTGACGGTATAACGGTTAAGGACCTTATCAATCAGAACGGACATCTTGACTGGAATGTCGCCGTTCCTATTGTTATTCAGGTGGGGATGGCTCTCGAGTACGCTCACAGGAACGGAATAATTCATAAGGATATCAAGCCCCAGAATATATTAATTTCCCGAGACAGGATCGCTAAGATCACAGACTTTGGTATTGCCAGAGCCGCATCAGGCAATACCATAACCATGTCGTCCGGAGGAGCCGTCGGTTCTGTACATTATTTCTCGCCGGAGCAGGCAAGAGGTAACAATGTAGGACCCGCGTCGGATATATATTCTGTGGGAGTTATGCTTTTCGAGATGGTCACGGGACGTGTGCCCTTCGACGGAGACTCGGATATCGCTATAGCGGTGAAGCATCTTCAGGATCCTCCTCCGCTTGCATCGAACTATGTGCCCGACATCCCCCACGGACTTGATTCCATCATAGTTAAGTGTATGCAGAAGACGCCCGATAAGCGTTATTCCTCCATGAGACAGATGGTAACGGAGCTAGATGCACTTATGGTGGACCCTAACGGTGTTTACGGCGTGATCAATGCAGGTAACGAGCCTGTTGAGCAGACTCAGACGCCGGGGCCTTTATCCTTCAGACAGGATCCTAATTACGATAAGATAAGCGATCTCGAGAAAAGCGCCGAGGCAAGAAGGCTCTCAAGACTTCGCGATAACATACTGCTGATCTTCATAGTGCTCCTGATATTGGGCGTGCTGGTGGGAGTATCGGTATTGATACTTAATTCTATCTCCACCGCGACACATATCGAGGAGAACAGTGACTATACTGTCGGTAACTATATCGGGAGGAATCGTGACGAGGTTATCCTCGAGCTGGAGGCTAACCGCATCTCCTACGATATCGAGACTGTGGTTACATCCGATTATGCTCCGGGTACCATCATCGGTCAGAATATCAATGAGGGTGTTGTTATCGCTTCGGGCTCTGACATACATAAGATCGTTCTTACTGTGGCAGGTGAGGCCGAGACTATTACATTAAGCAATTACGCAGGTCTTGATTACCACGAGGTCTACGCCATGCTGTCGTCTCTGGGGCTTCAGGTAAGCGTGCTTGAGGAAACGAATTCAGACTTCGAGCCGGGACAGGTATTAAGAACGGAGCCTGTGGAGAATTCTGTGGTAGAGGTCGGGTCTTCCATTGTTATCGTCTATGCCAAGGCTCCATCAAGCTCTACGGTTCCCGTATTATCAGGCTTGACTCTTGAGGAAGCAAGAGAGCTTCTTGAGGAAGAGGAGCTTAATATAGGACATATCGAAGGTTCTACAGATGTTCTGGTGCTCCCTGAGAATCAGCAGTACGTCATACTGACGGATCCTGTCGCTGGCATTACTCTTCCCAGAAGATCTTCGATCACACTTTATATCGGAACCTTGGAGGATGTTGAGCGCGGAGGAACGCCTACTCCTACGCCGTCTCAGGTTAATGTAGTCACTATCGTATCGGGACAGGGCACGGCAGAAGGCGGCGGAGCCTTTGATGTTAATACTACGGTTACGCTGGTAGCCACTCCTGCAGAGGGCTACAGATTCGCCAGATGGCTTGATCCTTATAATAATGTGGTTACCGAGTCGAATGTGTATACCTTCGTGGTTTACGATCCCGACGGAGATCCTCTGACACCTACGACCATTACATATACCGCAGTATTCGAGCCGATCGTTGTGGATCCCGGATTCGTTCCTGATCAGCCATACTGATCCCTTACATGTCAGAACAGGTAAAGGGAGTAATTACTAAGGGAGTCGGCGGTGTGTTCACCGTCAGATGCAATGACGGCAGTATAAGACTTTGTCAGATCAGAGGAAATATCAGATTAAGTAAGCTCACGCCTCTGGTGGGCGATATTGTGCTCACGGGTGAGTCCGGAGACCCCGATATACCGTATGTTCTGGAGAAGATACTTCCCAGACGTAACTCCCTTGTAAGACCGCCTCTTGCCAATATTGATAATCTGTTTCTTATATTCTCCTGTACGGATCCGGTTCCCGATCTGAAGCTTCTTGATAAGATGCTTATCATATGCGGTAAGCTTAAGATTAATCCGGTCGTATTGTTCTCCAAGAGAGATAAGGATCAGAATATATGCGATAAGTACGTATCGATCTATCGTGATGCCGGACTTAAATGTTATCCCATAAGTAAGGGAGAGCCGATTCCTTCAGAGATCACCGCACTTCTTAAGGAAGGCCTTACGGGGCTTGCGGGACCGTCGGGAGTAGGTAAAAGCACCTTCTGTAATAATCTTTTGGGAGAATCGACTGTTAAAGTGGGAGATATCTCAGACAGGCTTAAGAGGGGAAAACATACTACCAGGCATGCGCAGCTTTTCGAGTATGAGGGAGGGTTTATTACGGATACTCCCGGGTTTACGTCTCTTGATCTGTTCGAGGTTGGTGTATTATATACTGATGTAGCGGGAGGCTACCCGGAGATAATAAAGGCGTCTTCGGAGTGTAAATTCGCGGACTGCAGGCATGTTGCTGAGAAGCAGTGCCATGTAAGAGACCTTGTGGGAGATAAGATCGACGAGGGAAGATATGACCGTTACCGTGAATTCTACGAATATTTATACAGCAGAAGACCTAATTCTGCGGGAGGATACAAATGAGAGAGTACGAACTGTCGCCATCACTTCTGTCTGCCGACTTCGGTTATGTTATGAGAGACGTGGAGAGTATCACACCCTACTGTAGCTTTTTGCACCTAGATGTTATGGACGGTCATTATGTGCCTAACCTAACTATCGGAGTGCCTGTAATCAAGTCAATACGTAAGCACAGCGATCTTATTCTTGATACCCATCTCATGATCACAAATCCGGGGGAATTCGTGGAGCCCTTCGCGGCAGCGGGTTCTGATTATATTACTTTTCATGTGGAGTGCTCGGATAAGCCCTTCGAGCTTATAGAGAAGATTAGGGGACTCGGGAAGAAGGCTGGAGTAGCGATACATCCCGATACTCCGGCCGAAGCTATCTATCCCTTCCTCGAGAAGGGAGCGGCGGATCTTATTCTGGTTATGTCGGTTCGTCCCGGCTTCGGCGGACAATCCTATATTCCGGAATCGACCGCGAGAATAGCCGATTATCGTAAGAGGCTCGATGAGAACGGATCGGATGCCATTTTGTCTGTTGACGGAGGGATCAACGTCAGTACCGTAGCAGAGGCGGCGGAGGCCGGAGCCAAGCTTCTTGTAGCCGGAAGTGCGGTGTTCGGTAAAGAGGATCCTGGGCTAGCGGCCAAGGAACTGTATTCTCTTATAGGTGTGAGCCTCTGATGAGAGCCTGTGTGTTTGCCGGCGGTCCGGGGATCGATCCTCAGAGTGTCGGTATAATCGCGGCTGACTGCGACCTTGTGATCGCAGCCGACAGCGGTGCTTCAGTAGCAGTGGAATGCGGTATAATCCCGTCCAGGGTCGTAGGTGATCTTGATTCCATAGACAGTGAGACTCTTGAGTTTCTGAGGGAAAAGGGTGTTGAATTCGATACGTATCCGGTTGAGAAGGATATGACGGATTCAGAGCTTTGTCTTCGCCAGATCCCGGAGGAGTACGAGATCGTCATGATATGTTCCTTGTCAGGTCGTCCGGACCACGTATTGTCCAATATGATGGTCGCTTTAAGGCTTCACGGGGAGGGACGTGATATCACTCTTACTGACGGTGTAAGCGACTTTATTCCGATGTGCGGGAAGGACAGCATAAGTATCTCCGGTCTTCAGAATAGTGAGGAGCTTGTTATATCTATGATACCGTTTACCGAGGTCAAAGGAGTAAGCACGGAGGGATTGTACTATAAGCTTGATAATAAGGACCTTATCCCGGGCTCATCCCTAACCGTGAGTAACAGGGTGACACAAGGCGCTGAATCATTCTCGATAAGCGCAAATGCCGGTAATATGGGCGTTCTGATAGTTCGTGAGTTTTAAAGTGTCCCATTAATCTAACTATAAATTGGGACAAAAATGGGGTTGCAATTCCAGCTTAGGGGGATTAGCATATACTCATATAAGCATGAGATGAGCACCGCAGGTCGAACTGCGGTGCTTTTATATTGCGGGAAAACATGGAGGAGAAAGATATGCTTTCGTATGAAGAATTTAAAGAAGCCTTTGGCATCAGGTTCCCCGAGGTAATGGGGAAGGAGTACAGTGAATTCGAGTTTATCGAGTTTCCTGTAAAGAAGCATGGCAGAGATCTCGACGGTTTTACCTTCTGCAGTAAGGGGGAATTTACTAAGAAATTTCCTGTGATGAAGCCGACGTTTTATTTTCAAGAGGTCTATAGCTCGTACTTGGAGCACGGAGATATTAACCGCGAGCTTTACTATATCGCAGACTCTATGAGAACAGCGATATCAAAGTGCTATAACCTGTCGGAGATCATGGATGTTAAGAAGATCAGAAAGGGTGTAGTTGCAGAACTGATTAATCCTAAGATGCTTAATGTATATAAGCACGACCTGCCACACAGGGAGTTTCTCAATATGGTCATAATCTACAGGTGGGTCGTCAATATCGATGAGATGGGGATCTATAGCACCGTGATCGATAATAATATCATGGAGTCGGCAAAGCTTAGTGAGGAAGATCTTTATCAGTATGCACTGAAGAATACCAAAAGGATACTTGAGCCGAAGGTAAAAAGCTTTGATCAGATCGTACGTAATACGATGAGACGATGGGGTAATTCCGAGTCGGAGATACGTAAGTGTCTTAATGAGCTTGGGAAAGATAATCGCATGTATGTTCTGTCTAATAAGCATGATTACAGGGCGACTACCGGACTTATATACAAAGAGCTTCTCGAAGAGGTGGCGAGGAAATGCGAGTCGGATTATTACATTGTTCCCACCTCGATCAATGAAGCGCTGTTGGTGCCTTTGACCGTGTCGTGTATGTCGCCGATATCATTATATGAAATCCTGAGAGGATCTAATGCTGCGTATAAGGGAGATGACTATAACATCCTGTCGGATACGCTCTACTACTACAGCGCCGAGTCTGGTGAGCTCAGTGTTCTGGATTTTGATGAGATGAGGGTGTGAGCCCTTTTTTATTGCATGGAAAATGGAGGTAGATATATGAGAAACAAGTTTTATTCGATGGCTTGTGCGGCTGCACTTGCGACGATTATGCTTACGCAGGCGCTTTATCTGTCGGTATCTTTGGTGGCTGACACTATAGAGACTGAGCCTGAAACGGAAGTTGAAGTGACGGAAGAAAGTGAAGTGACAGTTGCTGATGATATTGTCGAATCAGTTACGGTCGATGAAGCCTTGGAGACTACAGAATATATTGAGGTTGCTGATGATCTGACGCAGACTGAATTAACAGAGTCCTCTTCCGATGAAGAGATTGAGATCGAATTGGCAGCAGATACGGATCCGACAGAGGAGACTGAGGAGATCGCTGAAACGGATGATCAGGTGTATGTTGTATACGACCACTACTTCTCCGATATTGACGAGTGCCTTGTAAATACTGAGGAGCTGTTTATAAAGACATCGGATCCTGCTGTGTTTACAAGAAATACGAATGTCGTTTCCAATTACGAGGATGTTTATATCATAGCCTGTAGTTCGGTTCAGGAAGCAAGATATGTTTATTCATATTATGTCGATAAGGTTGATTATATTACTGATCTGTCGGAAGTGGCATCCGTTGCTACAGATGATGGTTCGGATATAGCTGATATGAGCGGTCTTAATAACGGTAACGATGCTATTTCCAATCTTAATGATATCGATACAACAGGTGACAGCTATAACGGTTACATTGCTTTAATTGATACCGGAGCAGATGCTGATGTCAATTATACAGTTGTCGGGGATGATACTTCTGATCATAATGGTCACGGTACTGCTATGCTGGGGTACATCAGAGATGAGAATCCATATGCAAGAGTAGTTTCCATCAAAGTATCCGATTCCGGATTTGCTTCAGCTGCGGATGTATATGCAGGCTTCAGATTGGCGATGGATCTTGGCGTATCGGTTATTAACTTCTCAATGACCGCGCCTGATATAGGGAAAAATGCTGTTATCAAGGCGATTATTCAGGAGGCTTTGAATTCCGGAATCGTTGTGATCGGCGCTGCGGGGAATAATGCTACCAGTGCCGATTATTTTATTCCCGGATGTGTCAGCGGAGTTATTACTGTCGGTGCGGTTGACGGATCAGGCCTGAAGATAAGTACATCTAACTATAATGCAGATTATTATGTGATTGCCGGTTCGACGTCAGAGGCTACAGCCAGGTTTACTGGTCTTTATTCGTCGGGAGAGTTATGTAATTCAAACAAGGTGTTTGATCGGATCTTCGAGGATGACGGGATTGTTTCTGAAGAAAACTATGATTGGGCTTATAATCTGGCAGATGAGCTTACAGAGGAGCTTCAGGCTCAGCGTGGTGCCGGAATAGTAGTTGCGGTAATAGATGATTCAGGCAATGTTTCATTCGAGTCGGTTGATGAGGTCCCTGCAGATTTTTCCGTATGTGATGTCTACTATGCGCCGTCTGATGCCACAACGACAATTGAGACCTCTCAGACATTGGCAACAGGTACCTATACGGGTCGCTGCACCTATACCTCCGGAGGTCAGGGAGTGGGAACTGCGTCCGGGTTTGACGGGGCATTCGGAAGCTTCATGACGGCTATAGGTAAGAATTCGGGAATTCCTATGATCTGTGCTTCCTTCTTTGGTGAGCGTTCTTCGGCTTCTGCCAGGACTATGCCGAGTTGTACTGCTTATTACAGTGCCGTAGTTACGCAGGGCGCTGAGGGAGGTGTTACAGCAACAATCAGGATAAGTGAGAGAGCTGATGTGTCGGAAGTTACCTGGACTCCCGCAACGATAACGGTAACATACGCTGTATCAGGAGGAACTTATCAGAATGACTGGGCAGTAAACTTTAATTCAGTGTCCGATACGGGCGGATCACCGGTGACATCCCTTCATTCTTTTACCGTGCCCTGGGATCAGGATGCCGCATCGGTAAGAAATCAGATCATTAGCAGAATTCAAAGCTCTATCTCAGGTCAGTTCTCAGGTAAGAAAAACTGGAATATCAGTATTGTCTTTAACGGTGTGGGCACTTACACCAAGGAGATCAATTATTATACCGGTGGCTCCCAGGTGTTTGAAGGAATAGTACAGACCTTGAATTCACAAGTGTCCGTAAGTTCAAGTGTAATGTTCAGTAAGATCGGGGAGGATCAGTCGCCGTTGTCAGGTGCAGTCATCAGTTTTACCTGTCTGTCCGGAGATGGGCTAGAGCATACTGACGAGATCGCCGTTGCCCCCAATTCCATATCATATTCGTACATCAATCGCGGAATACAGTTTGAGACAAACGGCAGCGAAGTTACCATCAGTGGATTGTATCCTAACAGTACTTATGTATTTCATGAGGTTACTGCACCTATTGATCCTGATTCAGGTAATCCCTACGAGCTTGCAGATGATATTACCGTAGTTGTGGATGCTGAAGGTAATTGTAATCCGGGAACTGTAAGAATGGTGGATGCCACAAGTCCGGGAGGTCCATGGGGCTCATTGGTGCTGATGAAGAGGTGGGAGATAGGGTCCGATATATTCGATACTGTATCAGATCCAAGCTATTACTTATGTTATCAGCCGTTGGACTATATCGTAAGTGCCGCCAATAATCAGAACTGGTATCCGGGATGTGGCAGAGCTATATCCAATCCGAGAGACGGGAATAATTCCTTCGGAAATATTTCAAATTCTATATTCTGGGGTTCCATATCTTACAGAATGCAGAGTAGGGATGGTAATTGCTATCAGGCTCCGATCAGCTGGTCCTGGGGAGGGAATCACTACTCTGATATGGAGGTTCATTGGAATGGACGCTCTTATGCATATTGGCAATGGTATGACGGACAACAGGTTGTAAATAACGATAATGGTGAAGCCTATAATCTGATCGGACTTCCTTCCGGTTATTATATTGTTTATGAGATATATCAGGAGGGGACTTTCAGGACAAAGGCCGGGGATGATCAGTTTATCAGGACGGAGGTCAATAACGGTTGGCATTTGTGTTCAGATTCCAACGGTTCTATGGTATTCGGAAGAGTATTCTATATCGATTCTTCTAATGCGGTTACGTATACGTGTAATTGGAATACTTTGGCTCTTGAGGCTGCATTGCCTGCCACATCCGGAGGCAGTATTTATACAGATTATTACTACTACAAATTTACGAATGTCGAGTTAACAGGCCTTCTTGATATCAACAAAATAGATGAGACCGGCACAGGAGTATCGGATGTTGAGCGTTTTGAGTTAAGAGGAGGATCCGGAACAGGGGGCTCTGACACGCTTTATGCTACAGGAATTATCTATGATCCTGATACTCCGTCAGGACAAACCACTGACGGTCATAATTGCTACAACGTCGTTTGGAACTATAGCATTAATGCCGCTGTTGCTAATTCCGGAGGTACAACTACCCGAGGTTGGCATAACGATATTGTCAGCAATACTAATGCGGATTATGTTCAGCATCTTAACTATGGTTCCTATGAAGTAAGGGAATATGTAAGTAACATCAATTCCTACAGAACTCCTGAAGGCTGGGATTCGATGGACGCTGATGGTGACGGTACACCGGAGTTTTTCTACAGAACGGTAGAAGTGACGGAAACTAACCATACGACGCCTTTGACAGTTGAATGCTCAAATCGTCAATACAGATTTAGTATTGAAGTCTGGAAAATAGATGAGAGTACCGGAACGATCCTATCAGGTTATGAAGGAGATACAGATGCAGCCTTTGAGCTTTACATAGATCGGAATAATAACGGGATAATCGACAGTGCGGACGGTGAGTCAATTGGCACTGAAGCCGATACAGATAGGGACGGTATAGTTAATTTTAGCTGTCTTTTCGCAGACTTAGGTTATTATGATCCTTCAGCTTTCCCTTCTGGATTTATCGTAAGGGAAATACATGCGCCGGATGGGTATTATCTTAATAACGAGCCTATTGCAGTTAGTGTGACGGCCGATGGCGGATACAGTGCTTCAATAACCTGTGTAGATACACCGTATATCGAGCTTGAGATCACGGTAAATAAACTTGATGAGTGGACCGGCGAATTAATCTGTGATTATGAGGGAGACTATAATGCAACTTTCTCGGTATATGTTGATGTGAACTGCAATGGTGAGTTAGACAATGATGACAGACTCTTGGATGCCTTTTCTGATACAGACAGAAACGGAATAGTTGATTTTTCTTATACATTAACTCCCGATGTTATAAGAAACAGTTTCCCTGAGTGCGTGAGTGATAACGGAACTATTACGGGCGCTTCTGCTAAGAATTATCCGATCAATTATCTGATCGTTGAAGAGGTGTCTCCTTATAACTACTACATCAATGGGAATGTGTTCCCTATTGTTCTGGAAGGCAGAAGGTATGAAGCTTCCTACACAGTAGATGTTAACGATACACCTTATCATACTCACATTCTGATCTATAAGCTGGACGGAGATAACGGTGAGAGCATTACGGAGGCTCAGTTTACTATCTATGATGATGTGGACGGCAATGGGACATATACAGAAGGCGTAGATACAACTGCAAAGACGTTTGTTAATGGCAGGCTGGAGGATGCATGTGTTAATTGGAATCAGGATGAGGGCTGCTATATATCATCTGAGCTTAGATCAGGAAGTTATATTGTTGTAGAGACTCAGGCTCCACGGAATTATTTCTTTGTTGATTCAAATGGTGTACCGACACCTACAAGAAATGAGACAAACATTATCATAGAAGAACAGGACACTTCGACCGCTTTCTTTGCTCCGATTGTATATGAGACGACCTTCTATAACCTGAGACCGTATATTCATACTACTCTTATCGATCCTCTTACACAGAGTCATACAGCTCATATAGGTGATGAGGTTGAACTGGTTGATACGGTTACATATAGAAACCTTATCCCGGATGTCGAATATGTCATTACTGGAATCATTCATATCAAAGAGACCGGCGAGGTGCTTCTTGATGTAAACGGTATGCCTATATCAGCATCCGTAGTATTTAATCCTGACAGCCCTGATGGAGAAGTAGAGGTCGTTTTTACACTTGATACTCAAAGATTAATGTCTTTGGTGGAAGAAGAGACTCTTAATGCTCCGGTTGATCTGGTTGCTTACGAATATCTTGAATTAAATTCTGATTACTCTGAGATTCTTTATCCTCAGTGGTACGACGAAGATTATATTGCAACTCATGAAGATATCGGGGATGAGGGACAGACTGTCAGAGTAGGTGAGATCAGAACAGGTGTTTATGATTCACAAACGTTGTCTCAGGTTGCTTCTGTCGGGTACGCCACGATCATTGATAATGTTTACTATGAAGGTTTGCAGCCCGGAAGAACCTATCGTATGGAAGGCCGGATGCATTTGTTGACGTATGATGATTCCGGTAATGCTGTTGACGGAGGTGTAATAGAGGGAGCCGATTCAAGAGAGATATTACATCCGTTTACCGAGTTTACACCGGAGTCACATGAGGGCTTTATTCAGGTAAGATATGTGATCAATACCGACAGGTTCAGAGGACAGACCATGGTGTTCTTTGAGGATTGCTATGAAGGTAATGTGCATATTATGTTCCATCATGATATCGAGGATATGCCACAAACTTTATACATTCCTGATGTGTATACCAACGCATATTGCCCCGATACGGTTCCCGGTGATACCGGTAGGACCACCCTCAGTATTGATCAGCGGGCGAGGATAGTTGATGAGGTCGTTTACGATAACCTTCTGATAGACGGAAGAGAGTATCAGGTTCAGGGCACATTGTATTGGATGTATGAAGACGATAACGGATATATTCACTCAGGCTCAATGGCTGATATCATCGGAGAACAGACGGCGATGTCTACTGTATTCTTTACTCCGACCGAACAGTCGGGAAGGATAGAAATGACATTCACATTTGATTCTACTGTTCTTGCTGATCTTCATTATGACCGGCTGGTGGTGTGTGAAACTATTCTCTCGAACGGAGGTATAGGATGGTATCCGATAGCAAAGCACTGGGATTTTTCTTGGGAGAATAATTCTCAAAGCGTCTATATTCCGGATATTCATACGGATGCATCGACTTCTGCAGGAAACACACTTCCTGATGTGGAGGAAGCAATAGTAACAGATCGTGTATTTTATGAGAATCTTATCCCCGGAACCGAATATACAATGGTCGGGAATGTCCAGTATGTTAAAACCGACGCTGAAGGTAATATCATCGAGAGCGGCGCACTGATACAGCAAGGGCAGGAAGTAAAGTCTCAGATAAGCTTTGTACCTTCGTCAGAGTCAGGATTTGTAGATGTTGTCTTTACAGTCAATGCTTTGGAGCTTGTATCGGTTGATAAATTAGTTGTATTCGAGGAACTCTATTCTGCACCGGGAGTCAGAGTGGCAATACATGCTGACATAACAGATGATGATCAGACTATTGAATTATGTAGCTTAGGCTCAATGGCCCACGGAAGTGACGGGAGACAGTCCGTCGCTCCGGAATCATCTGTTTTGGTTATTGATACAGTATATTACCGGGGATTGACAGCAGGCAATGAGTATAGGGTGGAGACTGATCTGATGAACAGTTCAACAGGTCAGTCTGATGCTCATATTTCTACAGTCTTTGTCCCTGAAACCTCTACGGGAAGTATAGATATCGAGATACACTTTGACGGAAGTGACTATACGGCTGAGAAGCTTGTGGTGTTCGAGAGTGTATACGATAACAGAACCGGGATGCTGATCAAGTCCCATCAGGATTGGAACGAGACTTCTCAGATGATCACCTTCATACCCCAGACCGGAGTCTCTTATGATCCTTTCTATCGTAATATCGGGCTCTCGGTCATCGGAGGCTGTGTTTTGATGGGGCCTTTGTGGTTTGTTTATCCATCAGCCGGAAGGAGGAAAAAGATCAGATATGAGAAGAATTAAACTGTTTGCAGCGGCTGAAGGTTTGTTGTTCGGAATGTCGATGTTCTTCTTTACGCTTGATTATAACGGCGGGCCTGAGGGCTTAAGCTCCAGGATAATATACAGCAAGGAAGCAAAGCTGATACGCGAGATCATTGACAGAGAAGGTGAACATGAGTCCGAGCTTCCGGAGGATTGTATTGGGTTTCTTTCCGTTGACGGGACTTCTATCGAATACCCTGTAATGCGGGACAGAACAGATTCTGAAGGGAATTACTACTATCTTACTCATAATTATCTTGGTAATGAGGACAGTAGCGGGTGTCCGTTTATCAGGCGATCGCAGACTCTGGAGGATGATCTTATAACAATATTCGCACATAATAACAGGAACGGTACCATGTTCGCTGACCTAAGGCTGTTCGAGGACGAAGCGTTCTTTGACCGATACAGGGAGATAACCCTTGATACCGAGACCGAAATCAGATCCTATGAAGTGGTGTCGGTTATGGATGTATCAGTCTTTGACGATGCATTTTCATTCTGGGGATGGAATAATCTTCCGGATGAGGATACAGAGGAGGAATTTTTAGATCAGATAATTAATTCGTCTGTTATACATACAGATGAGGAGCTTAGCCCCGGTAATCAGTATCTTATGCTGGTTACATGTGAGTACAGTCACGATAACGGCAGACGTATCGTTGTTGCCGTCAGGCGACGGTAAAGCTATAATTCTTCTATGATCCAAGATATATATCCTCATAAACTTAAGAATACTTTTGTGCCCGGACTTAAGGCTGCAGACGACAGTCTGGTGGTGCATTACGATAAGGACGGAAGACTATTGGTAAAGGATGAAGGCAAGCCGTTGCCCAGATTGTCGGATTTTGATGCTTGTCCTTCATCTCTTACCTATCTGTTCTCTATGGATGAAGATGATATCTTTCTGGCGGAGGATGAGACTGTAGGCGTGCCCGAAGGCTACTCTTATATAAAGGTCAGAGACTTCAGGAAGAAATCTGATGTTCCGAAGAAAAGTATTTTCGAGGCGTTTACGGCAAAGCAGCTTCATTCGTGGTACATGAATAATAAGTACTGCGGAAGGTGCGGTTCTCTGACGGGGAGAAGTGATATAGAACGTGCTATCGTATGTGACAAATGCGGTAATACGATATATCCGAGAGTAGTGCCTGCGGTTATTGTTGCCGTGATTAATAAAGGTCAGACCAGAGAGGATGACAGGATAGTCCTTACGAAGTATAACGGAAGAGCGGATGTTCCTTATTACGCACTTATCGCGGGATTTACCGAGATAGGTGAAACCTTCGAGGAGACTGTGGCTCGAGAGGTCATGGAGGAGACCGGACTTAAGGTCAGGAATATAAAGTACTACAAGTCTCAGCCATGGGGAGTAGTAGACGATATACTGGCAGGCTTCTTCTGTGAGCTTGACGGAGACGATACCATATCCAAGGATGATCAGGAGCTGGCTGTGGCTCAGTGGGTCAGACGGGAAGAGGTCGTACTTCAGCCGGATGACCTGAGCCTTACGAACGAGATGATGACTCTGTTCAAAGAGAACAGGGAGCCTTAAGCACCTTATGTGGTAAAATACCACGTGACGATAATTAATACCTCATGGAGGCTTGAAGATGAAAGTATTGGTAGTTGGAAGCGGCGGAAGAGAGCACGTTGTTTGTTGGAAGCTGAAGCAGGACCCCAGAGTAACGGAGCTGTACTGTGCCCCGGGTAACGGCGGTATAGCATCTATCGCTACATGTGTAGATATAAAGGCTAATGAGATCGATAAGCTTGTGGAGTTCTCTAAGAATGAGAGCTTTGATCTGGTATTCATTGCCCCTGAGGATCCTTTGGCATTAGGATTAGCCGACAGACTCGAGGAAGAGGGTATACGATGCTTCGGACCGAAGGCGAATGCAGCTATTATCGAATCCTCCAAAGCCTTCTCTAAGAGTTTAATGAGAAAATACAATATTCCTACTGCCGCATATGAGATATTCGATGATGAACAGAAGGCTCTTGATTACCTTGAGACTCAGCCAATGCCTATCGTTATCAAGTGTGACGGACTGGCGTTAGGAAAGGGTGTTATTATCGCTCAGACTCTGGAAGAGGCTAAGAAAGCCGTCAGCGATATGATGGGTGACAAGAAATTCGGCAGTGCCGGATCCACTGTTGTAATAGAAGAATGTATGGTGGGACCGGAACTTACGATCCTGTCGTTCTCTGACGGTAATGTTGCAGTCCCGATGATATCATCGAGAGACCATAAGAGAGTCAATGACCGTGATGAGGGCCTTAATACCGGAGGAATGGGTGCGGTAACGCCCGGTGCCGATATGACACCTGAGCTTAAGGCGAGGATTCAGGATGAGATAATTACACCTACAGTTGAGGCTCTTAAGACCGAGGGCAGGCCGTTCAAGGGAGTTATCTACTTCGGACTTATGCTTACTGCCGGCGGACCTAAGGTGGTCGAGTATAATTGCCGCTTCGGTGATCCTGAGGTTCAAGCTATACTTCCTCTTCTTGAGACAAGCTTGCTTGATATCGTTGATGCAGTTATTGACGGTAACCTTGATAAGATAGATATAAAGTGGAAGAATAAGTGCTCCTGTGTAGTCGTTATGGCCTCCGGGGGTTATCCGCAGAGCTATGCCAAGGGTTATGAGATAACGGGAATTGATACCTGCGGAAAGCTGGTTTTCCAGGCCGGAACAGCATTGAAGGACGGAAAACTCGTTACCAATGGAGGGCGAGTTCTCTGTGTATATGACGAGGGGGATACTCTGGACGAAGCAATTGACGGAGCATACGAGGGTGTAGCCAAGATAAGCTTCCAGGATGCTCACTATCGTCATGATATAGGAAGGACATTGGGCTGATAATGAATATCGGTCTTCTGGGAGGAACCTTTGATCCGCTTCATAACGGGCATATTTCTTTAATCAGAGGAGCTCTCGAGAGCGGTATTGTCGACGCGGTCATAGTTATTCCTTCTGCAAGAAACCCATTTAAGTCCGGAAGAGGAGTCAGTGCAGCTCCATACAGATACTACATGACTTGTCATGGAGTCGAGGAGATATTCGAAGGTGTGAATGTCTTTGTCAGTGATATAGAGTTCATGTACTCCGGTACCAGCTTTACGCTGACGACAATTAAGGAAATATCCAAGACTTCATATATCAGAGCTTTTCTTAAGTCTAACGGTATCAAGACGTCGGAGGCAGATGACAATCACCGTTTTTTCTGGATAACAGGCTCGGATGTTTTGCCTTCGTTTGAGAAATGGCATGAGGCAGATAAGATATTAGGTGTTGCAGGTTTGCTTGTTGCTTCAAGACCCGGGGACGGAGTTGATATTCCTTACCAGGTGGAAAGACTGAGTAAAGTATTTGGCTTGGATCCTGATATAAGACAATTTAAGATCGAGGGGGTCGATGTCTCGTCCAGCGGGATTAGAAGGAATATGAGCTTTGTCGATACTCCTTCCAGTGTTCAGGAGTTTATAAGAACTCACGATCTATATAATCATGAAGAACTGTTTGATGAAGTATCTGATGATGCGATAGATAACTATAACGAGTTCTCGATAAAATTATATCGTTTCCTGGGGGAGAAAAGGCTTCTTCATACTCTTAATGTCGGGCGGCTGAGCTTAAGGTATGCATCCATATACGATAAATCATTATGTGATCGTGCCCTGATTGCCGGTGAGCTTCACGACTGCGCCAAGGAGTTGGATGAGTCCTTGCAGGCTCAGATGGCTCATGAATGGTCTGGGGATTTGTTCGTCGAGAAGAAACTACTGCACTCTCCTGCAGGAGCCGTAATGGCCAAGGATGAGTTCTCCGTGACCGACCCGGAGATCCTGGATGCTATTACATATCACACCACAGGAAGAGGTAACATGACGCTTCTTGATAAAATTGTATACCTCGCGGATAAGCTGGAACCGTCGAGAACCTATGCTGATTTGAGTAAGGAGAGGGAACTGTCGGTAAAAGATATTGATGCGGCACTTAGATTATGCGTGAAGTCGGTAAAGAAAAAGTTTGATTCAAGAGGACAGAGGATACATCCTTTGACACTCGATTTCATGAATGATATTGGGTTATAATTCTATATATACTCTGACAAAGGAGAAGAACATGACATCTGAGGAATTAGCTAAGAAGATAGTTAGTATATTGGAATCTAAGAAGGGTTCGGATATCGAGATAATTAATGTAGAGGAGAAGACTACACTGGCAGATTACTTCGTAATTGCGACGGGAAACTCTACGACTCAGATAAAGGCCCTGGCAGATGAAGTCGAATATCTTCTTAAGAATGAAGATCAGATCATGGCAGATCATGTGGAGGGAAGATCCGGAGATAAGTGGATTCTTATCGACTTTAAGGATGTTGTAGTTCATGTGATGCATCCTGAGGTCAGAGCCCAGTATGACCTTGAAAGTCTCTGGGAGAAATAAGAGATTATAGAGACCCTTTATTCATGATTGTGTCACATCCTTCTGTCCGTAAGGATGGATAAATGAATAATCATGGAAATAAAAAGATAAATAAGTACTTAGTCTATACTGTCTCGTTCATGCTGATAACTGTTATCAGCATTTTTTATAAGCTTTTTCTGGGAGGCTCTTTTGATAAGTTTATGCCTCGGGATGCTGATGATGCGATAGTAATAAGGACATCAGAGACAGTGGAAGAAGAGACGGAACAAAGTGTTCGGGTCGAGCAGACAGAAAGATACGAAGTAGAAACTACACCATCGGTGAGCGTATATATATGCGGAGAGGTTAATTCTCCCGGTGTTTACAGTGTTGAAGCCGGATCGATCATCAATGATGTGGTTGAGCTGGCCGGAGGCTTTACTCAGAATGCTTCAACAGATCGGATCGATCTTGTATATATACTTGATTCTAACCTGTCTGTTTATATTCCGAGTATCGGTGAGATCTGTGAAGGAAGTGAGATCATAAGAGCAGAAGGGCAGACTTTGTGGGGTCCGAATTATTCAGGTGTTCCGTCCGGCGATAATTCAGAAAGCTCGGTAGTTAACATTAACACGGCGTCCGTAAGTGAGTTGATGGCACTTCCGGGAATAGGAGAAGCTACTGCAAATGCTATTATTGAGTATCGTGAGCAGCAGCCCTTCAGCAGAGTAGAGGATATTATGAATGTATCGGGAATAGGACAGGCGAAGTTCGATGCTATAAGAGAGCTTATAGGCGTCTGATGGAGACCTCGCCACTGTGCAGACTTTCCTCGTGACCGTCGTCAAATAGAACACGTAAAGAAAAATCATCTCCTAGTCCTAATACCTTGCCTGTACGGGGAACCTCGGATGTATGATTGTGAGCTGATACTACACTGACGTCAAGTCCGACGGTAGAGCAAAGACTCTTGTAGCGATCAAGATAAATATCGTGAGCTTCAGGGAAGCTGCTGTTGATCTTATCTAGCTCCTGAATAAGTTTGGCTGCTATTGGAGATCTCAGGATAGGGTCGTTGAAGCGACCCTCATATCGAATGGAGGAGGCTATCGATCGTATCTCCTCCGGGAAATCGGAGGGTATCTCATTAACGTTAATGCCGATGCCTATGATGACATTACTGATTGAACCAATCTCAGGTTCTATGCTCATCTCGGTCAATATTCCGCATATCTTCATGTTGTTGATGAGGATGTCATTGACCCATTTTATGGATGGGTTTACGCCGCAGACAGATGATATCGAGTCAGCTACGGCGACTGCGGACCAACAGGTTACCGTGCTTATAAGCTCAGGTCTTATAGTGGGTCTCATAAGATATGACAGATAGATACCGGTGCCGGAGGGAGAGATGAAGGATCTTCCGAGCCTTCCTCTGCCCGCTGTCTGACAATCAGAGATGACTACGGTTCCGGATGGGGCGCCGTCAAATGCCAGCTCCTTCAGATATTTATTAGTGGAATCTACCTTCGAGAGAACGTGAACCGTATCGCAGCGTCCGTTCGGAAGGTCAGCCATTATCTGACCCAAGGTAAGCTGATCCGGACGACCCTTAAGCCTGTAGCCTTTGTTGGTTACGGATTCGATATTATAACCGTCTGCTCTAAGTGTCTTAACTGCTGTGTTAACGGCAGCACGGCTAATATGAAGCTCATAAGATAAGGCTTCGCCGGAAATGAAGTCTTCGGAGCGTATAAGTCTTGAGATAACGTGATCCTTGGTGCTTATCATAGAAAATATTTTAACATAACGGAGGGTAGATAATGAGACAAACCAAGATAGTTGGTAATGAAGCCGAGGATGCTGTTATACGATTGATGGCATCTCAAGGGTATTTCTTCCTGGTAAGAAACTTCACTGTTCATAATATGGGGGAGCTTGATGTGGTGATGTATCGAGGACAGGAACTTTTTGTTGTAGAGGTCAAATCCAGACTGGAGGGAACAGTATACGCAGATCCTCTTAAATCTATTACTTATAAAAAGAGGATGAGAATGCTTAACACTACTAAAGTTCTAATTAATAAATATAACTTATTTGATATGAATGTTCACTTTTTGGCAGGATGTGTGACTCATAGAAGGGACGGAATGATACAAAATGTAGAAATTATTCCTTTTTAAGAAATAAATATGAATAATCGTTGTTTTTAACTTGCATTATTAATATAATACTTCAGGCGTTTGAGAGAATAATACCGACAATAATGCAATTCGGTGTTTAAAGAGTTTCAAAAATGGAGGTTGAAATGAAGTCTTATAAGGAAATGAGCAAAGAAGAGCTGCAGGCTGAGAGAGAGGTGCTCCTGAAGCGTGTTGAAGAATTCAGAGCAATGAATCTTTCTCTTAATATGACACGAGGAAAGCCGGCCCCTGATCAGCTCGATATGTCTAACCATATGTATGACAATCTTTCCGATACAGGCTTCAAGTCCGAGGATGGCTCTGATACCAGAAACTACGGTGTTCCGACTGGACTTCCGGAGGTAAAGAGGCTTTTCGCTGATATACTTCGTACCTCTGCTGATCATATTTATATAGGTAACGGCTCCAGTCTTAACCTTATGTTCGATTCTATTATGAGAGCGATGGTGTTCGGTGAGCACGATTCTCCTAAGCCCTGGTCGCAGGTGGAGGGCAGAAAGTGGCTCTGTCCTGTTCCGGGCTACGACAGACATTTCAAGGTTACCGAGACCTGCGGGTTCGAGCTTATTCCGGTTCCTCTTAAGGAAGACGGTCCCGATATGGATATAGTTGAGGAGCTTGTTAAGGATCCTCTCGTACTAGGTATGTGGAATGTTCCCTGTTATACCAATCCCGACGGTTATGTGTATTCTGAGGAGGTCTGCAAGAGACTTGCATCCATGAAGACTGCGGCTCCTGACTTCAGACTTTACTGGGATAATGCTTACTGTGTTCATCATCTTTATAATGACGAAGCTAAGCAGGGAAGACTTCCCGATATTCTCGGTCTGTGTGAGGAGGCAGGAAATCCTTCCCGTGTTTACGAATTTGCTTCCACATCCAAGATCACCTTCGCGAGTGCAGGTATCTCCTGTATAGCATGTAATGAGGAGAATTATAAGCGTGCTGTTAAGCTTATCGGGGTTCAGACGATCGGTGCCAATAAGGTTAACCAGCTGGCACATATAAGACTTATTCCTGATATCGATGCTCTTAAGGCTCATATGAGTAAGCATGCCGATAAGATCCGCCCGAAGTTCGAGCTGACGCTGGATATCTTAGATAAGGAGCTTACAGGAACCGGTGCTGCCACATGGCATAAGCCTCTCGGAGGTTACTTTATCTCGGTATTCACTGTGCCCGGAACCGCTAAGGATGTTGTGGCTAGGTGTAATGAATTGGGTGTTGCTTTCACTCCTGCAGGTGCGACATATCCTTACGGAAATGACCCGGATGATTCGAATATCAGAGTTGCTCCGAGCTTCCCGACTCTTGAGGATATTAATAAGGCTGTCGAAGTGTTCTCGGTTTGTGTTAAACTATCTGCCGTAGAGAAGTTTCTATCAATCTAACAGTTAATTACGGAGGCCTATATGTCTTTTACTTCAAAGCCCTCATATGAGAGTCCTTTAAATTCGCGCTATTCAAGTAAGGAGATGCAATATATCTTCTCTCCTGATAAGAAGTTCAAGACATGGAGACTTCTGTGGATCGCCTTGGCAGAGGCCGAGAAGGAGCTCGGCCTTAATATTACCGACGAGCAGATCGCCGAGCTTAAGGCTCATAAAGATGACATTGATTATGAGGATGCTGCGAAGGAAGAGAAGGAGCGTCGTCATGATGTTATGGCTCACGTTCATTCCTACGGTAAGCAGGTAAAGGCATCCGGCGCCGATGGTATCATCCACTGGGGTGCCACTTCATGCTATGTAGGCGATAACACTGACATCATTATCATGAGAGAGGCCCTGACGCTGGTTCGTCAGAGACTTGTTGTTCTCATCTCTAAGGTTGCTTCATTTGCTGACGAATATAAGGCAATGCCCACGCTCGGATTTACTCATTTCCAGCCGGCTCAGCTGGTTACTGTGGGTAAGAGAGCTTCCTTGTGGCTTCAGGATCTCGTATTCGATCTTGAGGCGGTGGAGTCGGCTATCGCTTCCTTGAGACTTCTGGGCTGTAAGGGAACTACGGGAACTCAGGCGTCGTTTATGGATCTTTTCGAGGGGGATAATGCCAAGTGCGTTGAGCTTGATAAGAAGATCTGCTCGAAAATGGGCTTCGAGTCCTCTTATTATGTCTCGGGTCAGACCTACTCTCGTAAGGTTGACTTCATGGTGCTGTCGGCTTTGTCAGGAATTGCTCAGAGCGCGCACAAGTTCTCCAATGATATCAGGCTCCTTCAGCATCTGAAAGAGATCGAGGAGCCCTTCGAGAAGAATCAGATTGGTTCTTCGGCTATGGCTTATAAGAGAAACCCCATGAGGTCAGAAAGAATAGCTTCTTTGTCCCGCTATGTTATCGCGGATATTCTTAACCCTGCAATGACTGCTTCGGAGCAGTGGTTCGAGAGGACTCTGGATGATTCTGCCAATAAGAGAATTTCTGTCCCGGAGGCTTTCCTTGCCGTAGATGCTATTCTGGGTATTTATACTAATATCGTCTCGGGTCTCGTTGTATATCCCAAGATGATCGAGAAGCATATTATGGATGAGCTTCCCTTCATGATGACTGAGAATATCATGATGGAGGCCACTAAGAAGGGCGGAAACAGACAGGAGCTTCACGAGGTCATAAGACAGCTTTCCATGGCTGCCGGTGCGGTAGTGAAGAAGGAGGGCAAGCCTAACGACCTTCTCGAGAGGATCGCTGCCGATCCCCAGTTCGGTCTTACTATGGATGAACTCATGAAGCTGGCTGATCCGGCACTGTATATTGGACGTTGCCCTGAGCAGGTCACAGCCTTCCTTGATGAGGTAGTGAACCCGATACTTAAGTCTCATGAGGAGGATCTTAAGGTCGCAGAAGTCGAACTTAATGTCTGATTTCCTGAAAAAGCGCTTAAATGCGTAAAAATGCTGTTGACAACTGATTTCGCAATGTTATAATAATCAAGCTGTCAAGCACCTCTAGCTCAGATGGTAGAGCAACTGACTCTTAATCAGTGGGCCCAGGGTTCGAGTCCCTGGAGGTGCACCAGATAAGACCCCGAACGTGTGAGCGTTTGGGGTTTTGCTTTAATTCTATAATTACAGGTGGATGATAATGGGAAGAGAAGAAAATGTAGCTGTTTTTAAGAACACGGAGACCCTGTGTAAAACTAACGATAGGATCAAAGAGTCAATTCGTAATTCCACGGATGCTCAGAAGGTGATCCTTGAGAACGATACTATAACAGAACAAAATCGCAGTATATATAAGACGCCTGCCAAAGTGTCGGTGACAAAGAAGCGTACCTTTGAAGCTGCACAAGCTTATAAAGGTATGAGAACGGCCGTTCATAACTTTGCTTCTGCGACTAATCCCGGAGGAGGCGTGGAGAGAGGCGCCAGTGCTCAGGAGGAGTGTCTTTGCAGATGCTCCGGTCTTTTCTTCTGCCTTAACACACCCGAGATGTGGGCGAAGTTCTACACGCCTCATAGGACCGAGCGTGATCCTCTTCATAATGATGACATCATTTTCACTCCGTCGCTGACGGTGTTTAAGAGTGATACGTTCTCGCCTAAGCTGCTCCCGGAAGGCGAGTGGTACGATGTTGACGTAATAACATGCGCGGCACCGAATCTCAGGCAGAAGCCGAGTAACTCCTACAACAGCGGTGACGGAAGCAGGCAAATTAAGGTGAAGGACAGTGAGCTTCTCGCTATACACGAGAAGCGTTTACGCAGAATCCTCGAGGTCGCCCTTATTAACGGTGAAGAGGTTATAGTGCTTGGCGCATTCGGCTGCGGCGCTTTTATGAACAATAAAGAAGTGGTGGCGACGGCGGCAAGAAATGTGATCAAGGATTATCTTTATGCCTTTAAGGCTATAGAATTCGCTGTATACTGTCCTCCTAGTGACGACGGTAATTTCAGGACCTTTGAACGGGTGTTAAAGGTGTATTGTTAGAAGATAATTGTGTTAGGATAAAGTTATACATTCGATTGATCAGAGGTCGTTAATGAATATAGTAGACATCATCCTTGATAAAAGATACGGAAGAGCTCTGTCCTATGAGCAGATCATGTACTTCGTAGACGGTGTTACGGATAGAAGTATTCCGGATTATCAGATATCGGCATTGCTGATGGCGATCGTTCTTAACGGCATGGATGAGAGGGAGATGACGTCGCTCACTCTGGAGATGGCAGATTCCGGTGAGCATGCCGACTTATCCTACGTGGGTGATATTACTGTTGATAAGCATTCCACAGGAGGTGTGGGAGATAAGATCACTCCTTTGGTTATGCCTCTTTGCAGATCCTTTGGCGCGAAGATAGTTAAGCTGTCGGGAAGAGGCCTCGGATTTACCGGAGGTACTGTAGATAAGTTCTCGTCTATCCGCGGCTTTAATGTGGATGTTCCTAAGACAGATTTTCCAAGACTTGTAAATGAATGCGGCATGGTTATCTCCGGACAGACCCCGGATCTGGCGCCTGCGGATAAGATCCTTTACGCATTAAGAGATGTTACGGGAACGGTTGATTCTATACCTCTTATAGCATCCTCTATTATGAGTAAGAAGATAGCCGGCGGCGCTGATGCAATTGTTCTTGATGTTACCTGCGGAAGCGGAGCTTTTATGCAGACCGAGGAGCGTGCAAGGGAGCTTGCCAATGCCATGATCAAGATAGGTCGTCTGGCACAGAAGAAGACCTCTGCCGTTATCACGGATATGGATCAGCCTCTGGGTAGGACCTGCGGTAATGTTATCGAGATGGAAGAGGTATATGAGACCTTGTCCGGTAACGGTGCTTCCGATGTGGTAGAGGTCGCGACAGCAATCGGGGCCAGGATGGTCAAGCTTGCCGGGAAAGCCGGTGACTATAGTGATGACGATCTCATTAATGAGTGCAGACTTCGCCTAGGTAACGGCGTCGCGCGGGATGAGTATCTTAAGCTAGTAAGATCTCAGGGTGGCATTATTAATGATAATGGGCCCGAGTATGTTGACAGACCTCATGTGATCGGCGAGGTCAAAGCTCCTAGAGACGGCTTCGTGGGAGCGATAAGAGCTGATGAGATAGGACACGCATCTGTGCTATTAGGTGCCGGAAGGATCAGGAAGGACGATGCCATAGATCTCGGTGCCGGCATCAGATTCCTCGCGAAAAGGGGAGATGAGGTTCATAAGGGTGACACTCTGTGTGTTCTATACATCGGGAATAACAGCTCTTTAACTCCTGACAGCGAGAAATATGAAGAGATATCCGAGCGAATAGCGAATGCTTATACCATAACTGCAGATAAACCTGAAGTAAAGCGTTCTGTTATTGACGTTCTCGGGGATCAATAGTATAATACAAACAAATGTTCAGAAGGTAATTATTACTCGTTAATGCCGGAGCCTAAGGTCACAACTTATATTGGTATCGATCCCGGATATGCCATCACCGGCTATGGGATAATTAAGAAGATCGGGAATAAGCTCTCGCCCGTGGATTACGGTGTTATTGAGACTAAGCCTAATACGGATTTTCCGCTAAGACTTCTTACGATCAATGAGAAGATAAAGTATCTTCTTGATATTTATAAGCCGGACTATATGTCTGTAGAGGAGCTCTTCATATCTCAGAACAGGACCACTGCCGTAGGTACTGCTCAGGCCAGGGGCGTTGTTCTCGTGGAAGCCGCCAGAGCCAATATCCCTGTATATGAGTTCACTCCGGGGCAGGTGAAGCTTGCTGTGACAGGCTATGGTAAGGCTGAGAAGAAGCAGGTCCAGACTATGGTAAAGACACTGCTTGGCTTAGATGAACTTCCTAAGCCCGATGACGCCGCAGACGGACTTGCTATGGCGATCTGTCTTGCCAATACAGGTACCTTTAATGCAGGTAAGGCCGTATCGGGCTATCAGTATGGCAGATACGGATACAGTAGACGTAATGAATTCGGGTAATTATAAGTTGACATAAGGAGATAGCATGGGAATCTATTCATACATCAAAGGAACCATTATAGACAAGGGTGAGGACAAGCTTGTTATAGAGAATAGCGGGATCGGTTATGAGATCATTTGTCCATATTCTATCTCAAGTACGATCGAGCCTATGGGTGATATTGCCAAGGTATGGATATATCAAAGTGTGAGAGAAGATGACGTTACATTATACGGCTTCTCAACTCCTGAGATGAAGGATCTGTTTCTAAGTCTCATTGAAGTCAGCGGTATCGGACCTAAGGTTGCTCAGTCAATTTGTTCCCAGGTGGAGCCAGACAGATTCGCATTGGCTGTAATAGGTGGAGACGTAAGCTTCCTTACATCTGTAAAGGGGGTCGGCAAGAAGGGCGCTGAGAGGATAGTCGTAGAGCTTAAGGATAAGCTTAAGAAGGCAGGTATAAGTTCAGGTGCAACCTCCGGCAAAGTTTCCAAGGCTACTTCACTGGGCGCGACCTCAGCTCCTGCTGAAGGCGGAGTCCTGTCAGATGCTGTCGAAGCTCTGATCGTTCTCGGATATAAGGAGAATGTTGCATCTGAGGCCGTAAGTAGCAACTACGAGGACGGCATCAGTCTTCAGGAGCTTATCAAGAAGTCTCTTAAGAGTCTTGCGAGGTAATGTTGATGAATTACGATCATGCCGAATACAATACCTACGAGGATGAAGAACGGGTCATTGGCCGCTCTAAGCAGTTTGACGATAGAGATGAGAAGACTTTACGTCCTATAACCTTCGAGGATTACAGCGGTCAGTCCAAGGTTAAGGAGAATCTCAAGATATTCATAGACGCTGCCAAGAAGCGAGGAGAGGCCCTTGATCATGTGCTTTTGTACGGGCCTCCTGGATTAGGTAAGACAACTTTGGCAGGTATTATCGCTTCTGAGATGGGAGTAGGCATGCATATTACCACCGGTCCGTCTATAGAGAAGACGGGTGATCTTGCTGCTATACTTACTAATCTCGGAGAGAATGAGGTCCTCTTCATAGATGAGATACACAGACTTAACAGGAGTGTAGAGGAGATTCTTTATCCGGCTATGGAGGATTATTGCCTTGACCTTATGATCGGTAAAGGACCTTCTGCAAGATCTGTTAGGCTCGACCTTCCTCATTTTACTTTGGTCGGTGCCACTACCCGAGCCGGTATGCTTTCTGCTCCTTTAAGGGACAGATTCGGTATGATACACCGCTTGGAGCTTTACGATACTGAGGATCTGATGTCCATTCTTAAGCGTGACGCAGGTCTTATGGATATTAAGATCAATGAAGAGGGTCTTCGTAATATCGCGGCAAGATCAAGAGGTACTCCAAGAATTGCAATAAGGCTTCTTAAGCGAATGAGAGACTACGCTCTTTATATGGAGAAGGATGAGATCGATAAGGAGGTTTCTGACTTCGGTCTTAAGGCTCTGGATATAGACGAGCTCGGTCTTGATGCAGTCGACAGAAGAATTCTCACATCCATAGCAGATATCTTCAAGGGCGGTCCGGTAGGCCTTGAGACTCTGGCGGCTGTTACAGGTGAGGAGCCTGTCACCATAGAGGATGTATATGAGCCATTCCTTCTTCAGAACGGTTTTATTGCCAAGACTCCGAGAGGCAGAGTCCTTACCTCCAGAGCCTTCACTCACTTAGGAATATCTGAGCCTGCTTCCTTCAAGGAGAGGAATAAGAATGCATTCGAGAATCTGACTATCGATTCGCTGACAGGAGGGCAGATTTAACAATATGTCCATGCTCCTTCACGCTTGCTGTGGCCCGTGTGCCATGTATCCGGTAGATCTGTTGCTTGAACAGGGAAGAGATTTGGATCTGTTCTGGTATAACCCTAATATTCATCCGGAATTTGAGTGGCAAAGAAGGCTGGATAATCTTCATAAATGCGCCGATCACTATAATATAAGCCTCATTGAGGGCGGTGACGAATGTATGCAGGATTACTGGGAGGAGAAAACATATCTCAGTGATTACCAGACCAGGTGTCATATGTGCTATGACATTAGACTTGATGCTGTTGCAAGCTTCGCAGCACAGAACGGTTACGACTCCTTCTGTACCACACTTCTGGTAAGTCCCTATCAGCAGCATGATCTTATTGCCGATACTGCAAGAAGGAAGGCAGAGCTTTACGGTATAGATTTTGAATATATTGATTTCAGACCCGGATTCAGGAAAGGGCAGCAGATGGCACGCGATATCGGCCTTTATCGCCAGAAGTACTGCGGGTGTATATTCTCGCTTGATGAGTCCGAATTTAAGGATAAGATATTAAGATCCTTCGAAGAGCCCTTATGACGGCTCTTTTGCCGGAACCAGGACAGAGTAGTAATTCTCGTAGATCACCATTCCCGGGCGTGCGCCGGGAATCTTTTTTACATGTGAGACAGGGCAGTAATCGACCTCTGCCTTGATCTCGCCTGCGTGACTCCCGGGGCCTTCCGAATGCTCCTCCACCATAATGCTCTTAGAGAAGAACACTGCAAGAGAAGCTGCCTCGAGAACGGCATTATCTGATGGGAATTCTTCTCCTTTATGAGACTTAAGGATAACGTGTGTTCCGGGAAGACCTTTAACATGGAACCACCAATCGTCCTTGGAAGCGACCTTGAAGGTAAGTTCGTCGTTCTGGATGTTGTTCCTTCCTGACAGTATCTCGTAGCCGTCCTTGGTCACGTATTTACGATAGGATACAGAAGTCTTGTGATCCTTTGCCTTGGAGGTTTTACGGTTTCTTTCCTGTGCTCTTCTGGCGGCTTCTCTCATGGCACGGGAGGCCTGCTTGCCGGACTTTGCCAGGCCCACAGTTCTGTTGGGATTTTCCTTACCGACTTTTGCCTTATGAGGATTACTTTGAGATGAGGATGCACCAAGGGAAGACAGCTCTTCATTAAGAGCTGTTATGTCCTCTTCGCAGGTTGCCGTAGCTACTGCGGCTTTAAGAGATCTGAAGTAAGCAATCGCCTCGCGGTCGGACTTAATATATTCATCTGCAAGATTAAGCTTACGCTTGGCTTTACGGAATCTCTTGTAGTAGTCCTGTGCGTTGGCTGAAGCGTCTGTAATAGGATTAAGCGCTATCGTGATCTCACAGGGCGGATCTTCGTAGTAGTCCTCGCATGTAATGCTTGAAGCATGCTCTTCAATTCGGTAGGAATTGGCAAGGATAAGATCACCGCACTTCTTATAGTACTCAGACTGACTTCCTTCCTGAAGGTCATTCTCGTGGATCTCAAGCTTACGAACTGCATGAGACAGGGCGACATCGATTACGGCAGTCAGATGACGTTTCTTACGGTCAAGGTCAACGACCCGATCCTTGGATTCGTAGAAACGGTCTATAGCCTCTGATATGGTGTCAAAGCGTTCGGCGTTAGGCTGTTTCTCCAGACTTACAGAGGAATACTCCAGAGGGATATTGTCCTCTGAGAAGCAGACCTCAGGGGAGCTTACAGCATTTATTACCCCGAAGAAGAAATCTCGACAGACGGTGATCAGTTGTCCGATCTTATTATTATCAAGAAGCTTGACCGGTGTCCGGTCATCGGCCGATGCCTTATTGGCGATGCGTCTGGCAAGTGAGGGAGACAGTCCCTTAACGGAGTTAAGAAGTGCCTTGTCGGCAGGTCTTCCGAGCTCGTTCTCGATTACAGGAAGACTGTCGTTAAGACAAAGCTTATATGCTTCATCCGGAGTCATCTTATCCTGTGCGGGAGGATATTCATAGATCCTTGCAGGCATGATCTCGCGGTATCTGTTCACGCTGAGATCTACGTGTACCAGACTGTCGATGATCTTCCCGGTCTGATTAGTAAGAATAATATTGGAATATCTTCCCATGAGCTCGCAGATAAGCGTATAGCTCTTGGAATCGTGTAGCTCATCCGTATTGCTGACCTTAAGCTCTATGATTCTCTCATATGAGGGGCAGGTTATGGACTCGATCTTCGCTCCTGACAGATATTTACGAAGAAGCATGCAGAAGGAGGGAGGCATCTTCGGGTTTTCCCTTCCTGAGGAGGTAAGATTGATTCTGACGGAAGCGGGATTACAGGATATAAGGAGCTTCTCCATACGCGCATTGGCACGGATATGGATGATCACAGTCTGCTTATCCGGCTGGAAAACCTTATCTATTCTGGCTCCCTGAAGCTTGGAATTAAGCTCTGCTGCCAGAAGGTGTGACGTTATTCCGTCAAAGGGCATGGCTCGATGCTTCCGTTATTCCCGGGAGGACGGAGTCGACTCGCCGAAGCTTAAAACAAGGCCGATGACCCAGATTATTCCTACTATAAGAAGCTCGAAGCCCAATATCTTGAAGAATCTGTCGTAATCATTCCAGGCCAGGAGCATATCCAGAAGTACGAGGACAGTTATTACTACTATACTTGCGACAGGGACAAAAGCTCTTGTCTTAGTAAAAGCATGAAAATAGTCTGCGAAGGTGGATGAAGCGGCTGCGGATCTGCCTCTGGACTTGGATGACGATGAAGCTCCGGATCTTCCGCGCGCAGAAGAGGCAGAAGAGGTTCTTCTGCCTGATGTTGTTTTTCTGCCGGATGATGTGCTTCTACGTTGTGCCATGAAGCTATATCAGATGTTCTCTCCCTTGTCCTTGAGGAGCTTCTTGATTTTCTCCGTAGGATTGATGAGGTTAGAGAGGGACGCGTCATGGTTGATGGCATCGATGAGTAGAGCCACGAACTTACACATGTTAACGTCAGCGAACCAGGGTGCCTCAAGAAGCTCAGGTCTTCTGTAGATGCAGTTAGTAGCAAATACCTTGTCGAAAAGCCCCTGCTCATATGCCTTGTTAAAATTATCGATACCCTCTGTGAACAGGCCGAAGGTAACTGCGCAGAATACCTTACGTGCGCCTCTTTCCTTCATGCCCTTGCAGATGTCAAGCATGGAGTCGCCGGAGGAGATCATGTCGTCAACGATAAGGATATCCATGCCTTCTACGGAATCGCCTAGGAACTCGTGAGCGATGATGGGGTTTCTTCCGTTAACTACAGTCGTGTAATCTCTTCTCTTGTAGAAGGTTCCGAGGGGAACTCCGAGAATTGATGCATAGTACATAGCTCTTCCGATAGCGCCCTCATCAGGGGAGACTACCATGAACTTACCCTTCGTAAAGGACAGATCGGGGATCTGTCGATACATCTCTTTAATGATCTGATAGTTAGAGGGTAAGGATTCGAAGCCTGACAGCGGGATCGCATTGGCAACTCTCTCGTCATGAGCGTCGAATGTGAGAATGTTGGCAACACCGAGGTTGTAAAGCTCTTCAAGAGCGAAGGCGCAGTCCAGAGACTCTCTGGCATTACGCTTGTGCTGACGGCTCTCATAGAGGAAAGGCATAATGACGTTGATTCTTCTTGCCTTACCGGAGCAGGCGAGGATGACTCTCTTTAAGTCCTGATAATGATCGTCAGGGCTCATATGATTCATCTGGCCGTACATCTTATAGGTGATGGACGGATTCATTACATCACTGATGATATAAAGGTCATGACCTCTTACCGTATTCTTGATTACCGCTTTGCCTTCTCCGGAAGAGAATCTTGCAGTCTCAACATCGATCCTGTAGTCCTGACGATAGAAGCCGGGGTACTTCGATACCAATGCTTCCTGCTGATATTCCGATCTTCTCGTAGTAAGGTAATAATTGACCTTCTCGGTGAACTCGACGCTACCCTTAAGAGGGATGATTCCGATAGGGGCCACGGGAGCCATCGGATTCTCTCCGTATTGGTTATAGCGTGAATATGATTTCTCATCTGCAGGAACTGAAGTCATGTTGCACCATCCTTATGTTAATTATGATTCTTTGCCTTCGAATTCATCGAAGAGTTCACCGATCCTCATCTGTCCAAGAAATTCGGTGATCCTTGATGTGGAATTGATCAGATCTGTTACGGATTCGTTCATATTGATCGCCTCGATGATCCTTGCCACATAAGGGATCATGTCGACGTTAACATACCATTCGCGAGACAGAAGCTCGGGAGTGTGGAAGCTTAGGTTAGTACACAGCACCGCCTTGATAACTCCGTCCTCGTAGGCTTCGTCGAAGGTGTCAAGTCCGTCCGTAAAAAGCCCGAAGGGAGCAAGACAGTAGATATCACGGGCACCGTGAACCTTAAGAATCTTTGAGGTACGAAGCATCGTGCTTCCTGAATTGATCATGTCATCGATAATAAGAACATCTCTGCCGGAAATATCATCACCCAGGTACTTATAAGCCTTGATAGGATGCTGTCCGTCGACCTTCTTCGTGTAATCTCTGTCTCTGTAGAAGATCCCCAAGGGCAGGTTCATGAGAGAAGAATAGAAGATACCTCTGTTGACGCCTGACTCATCAGGGCTTACGACTAAGGTCTTGTCCTTATCCACGTGAATGGTATCGAAGGTGGAAAGCAGAGTGGATATGATCTTGTACGCACTCTTAGGGAAGTCTATTCCCATAAGAGGGACTGCATTCGCGATACGACCGTCATGAGGATCGAAAATAATTAGATTGGCAACGCCGAGCTCATAAAGCTGCTTTAATACAGCTGCTACATCCATGGACTCGTTAGAGGTCTCTCTCTTCTCCTGACGTCCCTCGTATACGAAGGGCATGATGACATTGATTCTTCTGGCCTTGCCGGAGCAAGTGGAAATTATCCTGAGAAGATCTCTGTAATGATCATCAGGGGAGAGAACGTGCTTATTACCGAAGATATCGATAGTCTCGTTATGAGACAGCACATCCGAGATGATGAAGATGTCGTGACCGCGGACTGATTCGCCGATCTGGAACTTACCCTCGCCGGTCTGGAAACGCACCAGATCCGAGTCGATTATATAGTTCGAGCGATAGTAGCCTGGGGTGTTGACATAAGGGTTCGATAGATTATCAAAGCGCTTTTTACGCTTCTGAGATAAGACATCGCTAACAGCCTTGACGAAGTCGGCGTTAGCATTATGAGATATGATCCCGATAGGACCGCAAGGTTCAAGTTGAAGCATTCGACTCTCCTTTACTTAATTAGTATTATTCAAAGGGTTGATAAAAGCAACTGTCCAAACCTTACAATTTTAGCTTTAAATTAAATAAGTAGTTTGGCAATTGCCTCACGAAGCTGATCTATCCCCAGTTTCTTGTCCGAGGAGATGGCGAAAATATCAGCATTCTCATCAAAATCATAAATATCTTTAAGTTCTTCGAGCCTTCTTCGAAGTCCGGCAGCAGAATACTTGTCACACTTGGTGAATACGACAAAATAACGTATGTTGTTGGCGTTCATGTATTCCAGCATCGCTACATCCTCATCAGAGGGTTCTCTTCGGATATCCATCAGGTGCAAAACCAGGTCAAACTGCCTTCCCGAGGTGAAATAGCTGTCGGCAAGGGAGGAGAACTGTGATTTTTTCTCTCTTGAGACCTTGGCGTAGCCGTAGCCCGGGAGATCTGCGATCCGAAGCTTATCGTCTATGTCGAAGAACACCACCGCTCTTGTTTTCCCGGGGGTCTGAGAAACTCTTGCGAGCTTCCTGTTATCGCATAGGGCGTTGATGAGTGAGGATTTTCCCACGTTAGAGCGCCCGGACATTACGATCTCGGGGATGCTCTTAGCCGGACATTGGTCGATTGTTGCCGCGAGAGCAGAGAATTTGGCTTTTCTGAAGTTGATTTCCATAGAATTTGTCGATTTTTGTCGATTTTTGTCGTTTTTTGGTAGTTATATCGTTTGCTTTCACATTTTATCATAGATGTATGGAAAAAGGGTTTGTTATTAAATCAGTATTGCTTCGGATAACGGAGAATATTAAGCGAAGACCGTTGATTCTACCTGCTTTGGCGGCGATTCTTCTCATGCTTTGTTATTACGCTTTAAGACCCGGAAGCTACAGCTCCGGCGATATTGCTTTGACCGGAACGATCAGACAGGTCGAATTAAGGCTCGACGGAACATCCTCTGTCGTTATTAATACTCAAGAATACGGGAGGATTCTTTATCGTGGCACCGTCGATGATGTATTTATCCCGGGTGACCGCGTCTATATCGAGGGTAAGCTTAAGGTTTATAAAGCTCCCACCAATCCCGGAGAGTTTGATTACGCCTCTTACCTGAGGCGTAAAGGAATATCCGGTGTGTTGTATCCGGATCACTTAGAGACAATAGAGGAAGGTCCTTCTGTATTCAGGCTGTCTTACACGATCTCGAAGGCGTTTCTTAAGTTAAGGAGGTTCACATTATCGGTCTTTGAGGAAGAAGACAGAGGACTGGCGGCGGCTCTGTTCATGGGGGACACCTCGCTTCTTGAAGATGAGACAACGAGAGCCTTCAGACTCTCGAACTGCTCACATCTTCTGGCGGTGTCGGGAACCCATTTCGCAGGCTTTATGCTTATATTGACAGAGGTGCTGTCTAAGCGCCATATTAAGCGGAAAAAAGCTTTTCTCATCTACACTGTATTCTGTCTTCTGGTGGGGACATTTACAGGGTGGTCTGAGTCTGTCACAAGAGCCGCAGTCATAAGCATCTGCGGTATGCTGTCCAGAGATTATCAGTCTGGCTTATCTCTGGCGGCTATAATCCTTATGGTGAATGACCCGTACAGCTGTCTGTCATCAGGCTTTCAGATGAGCTTTACGGCAGCCTTGGCGATCAGGTTGTTCGCGGAACGACTCGGCGGTGCGCTTAAGAAGCTTCATTTACCGAAAACTGTGGTTGATCTTTTGTCTCCGACTCTGGCGGCTACTATAGGCATGATGCCGTTCTTCGGAAGGAACTGTTATTACTTCTCCTGCATGCATATCGTGGTTCAGGTGTTTGCTTCGCTTCTTGCTACAATCGCGTGCATATTCTTCATCCCGTCGGTAATAACCGGCCTTCCATACGCCTGTGCCTTGGTGCTTTATATCCTTAAATGGCTTATGCTCTGGTGCTCTTCCTTCTCGCTTGATCAGGTGTCATCGGATTCTTTGTCGCCGATGCTTATATATTCTGTTTTCTCGCTTCTGTGTCTGTATCTTATGCCCTTCGATGCCATAAGAAGGCTTCTTAAGGGACCTGTAGCTCTGCTTGCCCTGATAAGCGTCCTGGTGCTTATTAACTCGTATCTTCACGCGCCGAGAGCCACGGTAATATTCATTGATGTGGGGCAGGGGGACAGCTGCCTTATCATGAGCGAGGGAAGAAGCATTCTTATAGACGGAGGAGTGGAGGCTGAAGGGCGTTATTCTGTGTCGTCCGTTCTTGATTATTACGGTATCGACAGTGTGGATCTGGCCGTGGCCTCCCACATGGATGAGGATCATATAGGAGGACTTAATTATCTTGCCTCTCAGGGAAGGATAGAAAACTTCCTGACCTGTTACGATCTTCGGAAGGGAGACGAGATCAGGTTCACGGAAGACATTATATTTACAGTTCTTTGGCCGGAAAGAGTAACGGACGGCGGTAACGAAGACAGTGTTGTCCTAAGGCTTGATTATAATGATTTCTCTATTCTTTATACCGGAGATATCGGGTTCAGAAGCGAGAGCATATTAATAGATGAAGGGGCTGATATAGACACGGATATACTGAAGGTCGGTCATCACGGCTCTGCGTATTCTACGTCGGAGGAATTCCTGGAAGCGGTTTCTCCTGATACAGCCGTAATATCGGTGGTTGAGAATTCGCCTTACGGACATCCCGCTCCGGAGACCTTAAGAAGGCTTGAAGAATACGGGTGCGATATAAGAAGGACCGACCTCGAAGGGGCGGTCCTTATAGAGCTTTACTAGTGTGATAGCAGGAAGATCAGTATCTGAATAATTCCTTATACAGAACTCTTACAGCGTAATCCGTGTATTCCTCGGCGACTCCGAACATCATGGAGATCTCGGATGCGCCCTGGTTAACAATACGAAGATTGATACCGGCGGCTGACAGGGCGGAAGCGGCTCTAGCCATGATACCTACGGATTTCTCCATCGCCTGACCGACTATCATTACGATGGCAAGGTCTCTGTCGATCTTGACGGATTCTGCTCTTGCCTCGTTCCTGAAGCGGTTAACGATGATGTCCTCCTTCTCGGGAGTGAAATACTTCTTACGTGCAATGATAGTAATAGAGTCGATTCCTGAAGGGATATGCTCTATCGGGATACCTTCTTCAGCAAGGATTTTGAGAAGCGACGATATGAAGCCGACCTCGTGATTCATAAGGTACTTGGTCACCGTTATCGTCAGGAAGCCTCTCTCTCCGGCAATACCCGTAACAAGGGAATCGTAGTGAGTTCTCTCTGATACGATCCTTGTACCCTTGGCAGAAGGATTGTTGGTATTTCTGATATGAACGGGAATTCCTCTGACATATACAGGATACAGAGCCTCTTCGTGGAGTACCGAGAAGCCTGCGTATGCGAGCTCTCTCATCTCGTCGTAGGTGATCTCCGTGATAGGGAAGGGATTCTTAACAAGAGACGGGTTAACTGCGAAGACGTTGTCCACATCAGTCCAGTTCTCGTAAACATCAGCATTAACGGCGCCTGCGAGGATCGATCCGGTGATGTCGGAGCCGCCTCTCGAGAAGGTTATGATCCTTCCGTCCTTACCGTAGCCGTAGAAGCCCGGGAATATGCAGAGCTCCTTGCTGTACTTAAGATTCTCGAGATTATCATAGGATTCGCCCAGGATCCTTGCCTTACCGGCAGCGTCCTTCTCAAGGAAAAGTCCGCTCTCCTTAGGATTGCAGTATCTGGCAGGATGTCCGATGGAGGTAAGATAAGCGGATACCAGGCGAGCGCAGCAATCCTCACCCATTGCCTTGACAGTATCAAGATATCTGTTCTCATCAGAGGTGTCTGATGAAGCAGCATCCTTCAGGGTCTGAATGATCTCAGGAAGCTTGTCTTCTATGTTAAGGTCATCGCATATCTCGCGGTATCTCTCGATAACGGCATCAAGCTCACTGTCATAGGACTCGCCGCTCAGGGCAGCTTTGGCGACTGCAATAAGAAGATCGGTGACCTTGATATCCTCCTTTGACCTCTTGCCGGGGGCAGATACCACTATGATCCTTCTGTCGGGATCGGACAGGATGATCTCACAGACCTTCTTTATCTGAAATGAATTCGCCAGAGACGAACCGCCAAATTTTGCTATCTTCATAACCGTACCTCATTTCTTTATCGCCACATATAATAACACAAGATGATTTACTTTTTGTTTATTTATAATTACAATCCTTCACATGAATATTTTCGCTGCGATGAAGCCTCACATGGTCTGCAAGAGTGTCTACGATATTCCGCTTACGGAGCTTAAGGCTCAGGGGAAGACGCTGCTGCTTCTGGATTTTGATAACACGCTGGGGCCTGACCACGCCACTGAGCCTGATGAATATGCATATAATTTCATCTCTAAGCTTAAGGAAGAGGGCTTCAAGTGCTGTCTCGTGTCTAATGCGAAGTCAGGAAGATCCTCCGGCATCGCGAAGCTTCTTGATATTCCTTGTGTTACCTATGCTCATAAGCCCAGGCCTGACGGGGTCTATCGCGCGCTTAAGCTTATGGACGAGGCTCCCGATAATGCGGTTATGATCGGGGATCAGGTCTTTACCGATGTTATCGCAGGAAGGCTGGCGCCCGTTTATACGATACTTGTGGAGAAGTATTCTCCTAAGGAGATATGGTATATGGTGCTTAAGCGCCCCTTCGAGAAGCTAGTCAGGCTTATTGGCCGTTTCTAGGAGTCCTTTTATCTCCTCTTTGGTGAGAAAACGCCTGTCTCCGGGCTTCATGTCTCCTAAGGTGATATTAACGAATCTAATCCTTCTAAGCTTTACGACCCGGTAGCCTAGGGCCTCGCACATCCTTCTGATCTGGCGGTTCAGGCCCTGCTTAAGGATAATGTTGAAGGTATGGGTCCCGATTATAGTGACGGTACAGGGAAGGGTCATCTGACCCAGGATCTCGATACCGCCCTCCATTCTTGTCTTAAAGTCCGGTTGAAGCTTCTTGTCTACCCGAACCACGTACTCCTTCTCGTGACCGTTCTCCACGCGAAGAAGTCTGTTAACGATATCGCCGTCATTGGTAAGAAGGATTAGTCCGGAGGAGTTCTTGTCAAGCCTTCCTATGGGGAAGATCCTCTCGTCCATCCCTAGGTAATCTATGATGTTGGTCGGATCTCTTCTGTCTGTGGTGCAGGTGATGCCCAGTGGCTTATGAAGGGCAATGTATATCTTATTATCTTCGGGAGTGATGATCCTTCCTTCAACTTTAACTACAGACCCGTCCTCTACTACGGTCCCGTTTACGGCGATCTTGTCATCTACAGTCACCTTTCCGGCCTCGACCAGTTCATCTGCCTGGCGCCTGGAGCAGTAGCCGCTTGACGCGATATACTTGTTGATCCTTACTCCCATGTGTTGGCGGCTTCGGCTTTCTTAAGAGTGAAGGTGAACTTGGTGCCTTTGCCGTATTCGCTCTCCACGGTTATGTCTTCGCCCATGTAGGTGAGAAGCTCCTTGGCAATGGCAAGGCCGAGCCCCGTTCCTTTCTTGCCTCTGGCGCGGTCTGCCTTGAAGAACCTCTCGAAAATATGATTTATATCATACTCATGTATTCCTTGCCCCGTATCCGAGACTGAGATATAGACCTTGCCGATCTCCTCGTTATAGTCGCTGGTGATGGTTATGCTTCCTCCTGAAGGCGTGTATTTCTTGGCGTTATCAAGAAGGATGACCAGGATCTGATTGACACGATCTGGGTTGCCCATTACCGTGGGAAGCTTACCGGTGGTGCTGTGGACACTGAAGAATATGCCGGCATCCTTCATGACGGGAGTGAACCTTGCGAGAATGCTGTCCAGAAGCTCATTCAGGTCAAAAGGATACATATTAAAGGCTATGGTCCTAGACTGAAGCTTCGACAGCTCGAGCATGTCGTCAATAAGTCTCGACAGTCTTAGGGTCTCGTCGAGGATGATGTTGTAATACCTTAATCTGTCCTCGTCCGTCTTTACCATACCGTCTGCCAAGGGCTCGATAAGACCTCTTAATGTCTGTAGAGGAGTTCTGAGCTCGTGGGAGATATTAGCCACGTAGTCACGTCTTGTCATGTCGAGCTTATGTTCCTCTGTAATGTCTCTGAAGAAAGCGGTGGCTCCGACACAGATGCTCTCGTCATCGGCATCATGTCGGGGGATTATAGTGTACTCATAAGCGTAGTTGGTGCTCTCTTCGACCCTCTTCTTGTTCTCTCCTGAGGTCATACATTCCTGAAGGTCCTCCCAGAAGACCTCGAAGGGAACTATCTGAAGCTTGGCGGCAAAGGTGTTCTTGTGCTGCACCTTCGCGAAAATATCCTTCATCTTATCATTCGAGAACGTGACAGTTCCGTCCTTATCGAATACTATGATGCCTTCGGATATGACGTTAAAAATGTTCTCGAGCTTGTTACGTTCGTTCGTAAGCTCATTAATAGACTTGGACAGCTTGCTTGCCATGCTGTTGAAGGACGAAGCCAGTTCGCCGGCTTCTCCCACGTGGTTCTCGTTGGCTCTGACCTTAAGATTGCCGCGTCCGTATTCCTTGGCAACTCTGTTAACGTCCTGCAGAGGCTCCGTTACCAGTTCGACGAAGAAGACTGTAGGCACCAGCATCGCGAGAGCCGCAGCCAGAGTAGAGAGTAGGAGGATATTAATATAGTCATTGATGATGTCATCGGATTCATTGATCAATGCCAGCATGATCAGGTAATAGGAGCTGCCGTCGTTTTGGAAAGGGGCCTTGATCAGCATTGTCTGCTCTGAGTAGAAGCTGTGGTTAAGGAAGGCGATATCATTCGTCCAGACACTGTCATTGTTAAGATTATTACCTATGTATTCAACTGCATCGGACAGATTAGCATTGCTGCCTGAATGGATGCTCTCGGGAGCTACGAGGCTTCCTTCCGCATCGGTGATGAAGTAGCTTCGATTGGATACTGAAGCCGGATAAAGAATATAGACATATATATCCTGTATAGACAGCTCGTCGGAAGAATCCATAACTACCTCGGTCATTTTACGGAACTGAGCGTCTGCTTCCTCGACATCATGATTAAAGGAGGCTGTTCTTCCTGCGATGCCGAATGCTACTGCTGCCAATACGGCAGAGGCTGCCAGTGCGATAAACACCAGCATGAACATTCTTCGCATTATAAAGCTGTGATGAAACACTTATGAGACCTCGAATTTGTAGCCTACTCCGTATACGGTAGAGATGTTCCATCTGCTGCCGTCGTATGTGATCTTCTGTCTTATCCTCTTGATATGGGTATCAATGGTGCGAAGATCTCCGTCGAAGCTGTTGCCCCAGACAGAGCGTAATATCTGATCTCTGCTCATAACGGTACCGGGGTGAGAGGCGAGAAGATGAAGTATCTCTACCTCTTTGGGAGTGAACGGTATCACTCTCGAATCGATCTTGACCGAATAGTTCTCGATGTTGATCTCAAGACTGTCAAATCTTAGGATGTGATTATTAGAAGGCTGTTCCTGAGATGATTCGGTCCTTCTTAATACGGCTTTGATCCTGGCAACTACCTCTCTTGGGGAGAAGGGCTTTACTATATAATCGTCAGCACCAAGCTCCAGACCTAATACTCTGTCGATCTCCTCGCCCTTGGCTGTAAGGATGATAATGGGAGTGGACATCGTTTTTCGTAATTCGCGGCAAACATCGAGACCGTTCATCTGAGGCATCATAACGTCTAGAAGAATAAGATCGGGCTTGTCTTCCTTGGCAAGCTTCAGGGACTCATTCCCGTCGTATGCGTCCGAATGAGTGTAATGTTCATTGTCCAGATAAAGCCTTAATGATTCGTGGACGATGGGATCGTCATCACATATCAGTATATGCGGAGTCTGTACCATGATGCATCCTTTCCGATTTTTCCCATTTTCTAGCTTTACCCATTATATATTAAAAAAGTGTCGATTGTTGTATAATGAGTGCCATATGTTTGTAAATTTAAGGTGAATTATGAGTAGGACATTGACCAAGAAAATAATATGTATATTAATGGCTGCAAGCCTTGTCATCTCGGCTTCGGGATGCTCTATATTAGAGAAATTCACTGCCAGGGAGGCTTCTAAGGTCTTAGAGAATGCTCTTAATACCTTCTATTCCGATCCGGTAGAAGGATTGGCCGGTGAGGAGACCTTTGTTGTACCCGAGTTACTGGAGGACAGCCTGAGCTTCGCTCTTGAGGGGATCTCCGGAACATCATATGAGTTCGGGGAGGCTAAGGTCAATAAGAACAGGACTACGGTTAAGATCCCCGTGACCTTCAGTAATGTTATTACCGTTGAAGATATCCCTATGGGTACAGTGGATGAGGTTGCCGATGCTCTGGAGGATTGTGACAGAGAGGATGTCGAGATCACCTTCGTTCTTAAGAGCAGCAAGGGAGACTGGACAATAACTGATTTTTCCGAGCTTGTCGATACCTTCTTCGACCCTTACGAATCCCTTGTCTATGTGGATGAGAACGGTATGCCTACTTCATTCTATGAGCCGTTCTTCGATGAGTGCGTGATCGATGCTATTTGGCTCGATCCTATGATGGGTAATCCTGTAGAGGGTAACTCGATTTCTTCTGCCGATGCGCTTGTAGGATATGTTTATTTCGACAGGCCCATGTATATGACCTTCGAGGCTGATCTTATCAAAGACGGCACTGTTCTTCAGACTATTGAGGTGGGAACAGACGGCAGGACCGTTGCTTACTGTGAATTCTACGGAGAGAACTATTCCTCCGGTTCATATGAGGTTGAGCTGATCTTTGACGGCGGGGTAGTTGCTTCTACCGGTTCGATTTCAGTACGCTGACAGTAAAGGTATCTGAATTTGTTTATTGCTGACGGATGGAAGGATTATGAGGTCCTGTATGCAGGTTCTCAGGACAAGTATGAGCGCTGGGGAGATATCCTTCTGAGGCGTCCTGATCCTCAGGCTGTGTGGCCCGTTACCGTTAAAGGAAGAGAAGCCTCTTGGGATGAGCTTCCTTCTCCGAATGCTGTTTATAACAGAAGTAATACCGGGGGAGGCTCCTGGCAGAAGATAAAGTCTATGCCTTCTAGCTGGAAGATAGGTTATGATTCCCTTGGTAAACATCTGGAGTTTATTATCGAGCCTACTTCTTTTAAGCATACCGGACTTTTCCCCGAGCAGGCTTCTAACTGGGACTTTGCAGGCAAGCTTATATCTGATGCCGTTAAAGAGGGAAGAGATGATATTAAGATTCTTAACCTCTTTGCCTATACCGGTGCCGCCACCTGTGCTGCGGCATGTCACGGTGCCTCTGAAGTTGTTCACGTTGATTCTAGTAAGGGCATGATCAATCGCGCCAAGGAAAATATCGTTGCCAGCGGACTCGAGTCCTCTTATGTAAGATTTATTAACGAGGACTGCAGGAAATTCGTGGAGCGTGAGATAAGGCGCGGGCGTAAGTACGACGGCATCATCATGGATCCGCCGAAGTACGGAAGAGGACCTACGGGGGAACTGTGGGAGATAGAGAAATCATTATATGAGTTTGTCTCACGTACGGCTTTGCTTTTGTCCGAGAAGCCTTTGTTCGTTATCATCAGTTCTTATGCTACCGAACTTGGCGCCAATGCCGTGGGAAATGTGCTTGATCTTACATGCGCTTCGAGATTCGGTGGAAAGACTGTAAGCGACGAGCTCGGGCTCCCCATAACCCATATGGACATTAATCTTCCTTGCGGGCAGGCTTCCAGATGGACTCCCCGCGTATAATCTTCGAGGACAATCATCTTCTTGTGGCTTATAAGCCTGTGGGATATCTGTCTCAGTCTGACGGGTCGGACGCTCCCGATATGCTTAGCTTTCTTAAGACCTACATCAAGGACAAGTACAATAAACCGGGCAACGTCTATCTTGGTCTGGTTCACAGGCTTGATCGTAATGTCTCCGGTGTGATGGTATTCGCCAGGACCAGCAAGTGCGCTTCAAGACTCTCGGATCAGATCCGTAAAGGTACTGTTACCAAGCGTTATAAGGCCAAGGTATCAGGGGAGCTTAACGGAGGAGGGAAGCTAATAAACTATCTTGTCAAAGACGATAAGGCCAATAAAGCTTTGGTTTATGACGAAGAAGTATCGGGAGCTAAGCGCTGCGAGCTTATCTACGAGGCGGGATCGTTTAACGGGAAGTGTACCGAGGTCGATATTGAGCTAATTACCGGAAGGTTCCATCAGATAAGAGCTCAGTTCGCTCATATAGGACATCCTTTGCTGGGGGATATCAAGTACGGAGGACCGGGAAGTGAGGAAGGACTCGTGTTGAAGTCTTATTATCTGGCCTTTGATCATCCAACTACGGGTGAACGTCTGGAGTTTTCGCTGTAATTGTAGTAGTATCTAGAATGCTTTATCAGCGTTTATCAGGAGGGTTGTATGGAAAGAGAAGAGTTTTTGAGTGTATATCGTCATTCACTTGCTCACGTTATGGCTAAGGCCGTTATAGAGGTTTACGGTAAGGATAATGTTCAATATGCTATCGGACCTCAGATCGAAGACGGCTGTTATTATGATTTTCTTCTGCCGAGGCCTGTATCCGACGAGGATATTAAGGTCATCGAGGATAAGATGCATGAGATCATAAAGAGGAGAGAGGCTTGGACCCGTAAAGAGGTGTCACGCGCCGAGGCTCTTGAGATCTTCAAGGATCAGAAGTTCAAGACTGAGCTTATTAATGACCTTCCCGAGGATGAGCTTATTACCACATATAACACAGGCGACGATTTTATCGATCTTTGCCGTGGCCCTCATATAGAGAATTCACAGGAGCTTTTCCAGGCTGCTTTTAAGATCAAGAACGTATCCGGAGCTTACTGGAGAGGTGATGAGAAGAGAGATCAGCTTCAGAGGATCTATCTTTTTGCTTTCCCTTCCAAGGATGAGCTTAAGGCGCATCTTCAGTGGCTTAAGGAAGCTCAGGAGAGAGACCACAAGAAGATCGGCGTTCAGCTAGATATGTTCATGTTCAGAGACACGGCTCCCGGTATGGCTTACTGGCTCCCGAGGGGATGGATCATGTATTCCCAGCTTATGAAGTACTCCCGTGAGCTTCAGCTTAAGCACGATTACAGCGAGATTTCCGCTCCCTTGATCAATAACAAGAAGCTGTGGCTTATCTCAGGACACTGGGCGCATTATGTAAACAACATGTTTATCGTGCCAGGCGTAACCAAGGATACTTCAGCCGAGGATAAGGTTACATCCGATGAGACCGCAGTTCACTACGATATCGAGGCCGAGGACACTATGGCGGCAAAGCCTATGAACTGTCCTAACGCCATGATCGAGTACAAGAGGACGATGCATTCCTATAAGGAGCTTCCTATCCGTTATAGTGAGTACGACGTACTTCACCGTAAGGAGAAGTCCGGTCAGCTTAACGGTCTGTTCAGAGTTCAGGAGTTCCGTCAGGATGACGATCATACCTTTGTTACTGCCGATCAGATCAAGGATGAGATCAAGGATGTAATCTCTATCGCAGATGAGATCTACAAGACATTTGGCCTTACATATCGCGCGGAGTTCTCCACAAGACCTGAGGATTACATGGGCGATATCGAGTCCTGGAATCAGGCCGAGGCGGCTCTGAAGGATATCCTCGACGAGAAGTACGGAGAAGGTAACTATGAGGTCAATGAGGGCGACGGTGCCTTCTACGGACCGAAGATCGATCTTCAGATCAAGGATGCATTAGGAAGAGAGTGGCAGTGCGGTACCGTACAGCTTGACTTCCAGCTCCCTCATAACTTCGAGCTGACTTATGTCGATAAGGACGGCTCGCAGAAGATGCCTATCGTTATCCATCGTGCGATCTTCGGATCTCTGGAGAGATTCATCGGTATCATTACAGAGCACTTCAAGGGCGCATATCCTTTCTGGCTTAACCCTTACCAGGTAGCTATCGTTCCTATCCGCGAAGAGCATAACGAGTATGCTAAGAAGGTGGAGAAGGCTTTAAAGGAAGCCGGAATCCGTGTTGAAGTCGACTATAACGACATCAACATGAGAGACAAGATCAAGAGATTCAAGAATATGAAGGATCCGTATATCCTTGTTCTCGGTAACGAAGAGGCTGCGGCTAACGAGGTTTCCGTTAATGTCAGAGGCTCTAATCAGCAGGTAAGAAATGTTCCTCTTGATAGGTTCATTGAGGTCTGCTCGAAGCTTAATGCTGAAAGGACATTGGAGCTTCCTGGCGAGTTCTGAGAGTAAACTATAGTATATGCTTTTAACAACAGCTATCTTTAATTAGGTAGCTGTTTTATTTTCTGTAATAATGCTTCCTGCAAGGTTTGTGAGAAGTTTATATTCTTCTGAGTGGCGATAACATTAAGCCAGTGGGGGATAGTCAGTGTCTTTCTATCGGACTTCTCGAAGAATACCTGTGCATACATATCAACATCAACCGATACCAGATTAACAAAAGCATCCTTAATATCGGTATCAAGCTCTTTGGCTACTTTCTTAAGATTAATATCTTTCATAGCAGAAGCGGAAGGAATACTATCTCCTTCGATCTTAAGCATATAAAGATACCCGGCGAGGCAATCTACCGCGTTGTTCATAGCATCGCCTTCTGTCTCTCCGCTTGTTGCCAGCCAATCTAGGTCAGGGAATACTACGGAATATACATTATCTTCCTTGAAAAAGCATGCAGGATATGTTGTTAACATGTTTTACCTCCGGTTACTTAATACCAGCTTGTTTTCTAATTGATTTCTCAACGATTTTACTTAACTCTCTGCTATGAAAAGGAATAGTCACTTTTCCGGCCTTGGTCGGATGCACATAATGTCTATGCGAACCAACTTGTGCTTTGAATACCCAACCATCGTCAAGTATTTCCTTTTCCATTTCTCGCGGTTTAAGTGGCATATATCTATTCCTTTGACGTATTGTATCATCTGCGGTGCATAATATCAATGCGCATAAAAAAGATGCGCGTAAGATCGCTGATATACTACGTCTATCAGATTAGATTCACTTTACCAAGTGAATCTAATATCTTTTATATATTCAGGAGAATTATATGTTTTGTTCGAAGTGTGGAGCACAGAATCCCGATGGAGTAAAGTTCTGTAGTAAGTGTGGTGCCCTGTTAAGTGACAATACTGTACCGGTATCAAACCATGCACCAAGATCTACCGTTTACGAATCAGAGGCTAAGCCCAAGAATGTAAAGGGAATCATTGGCTTTATTCTTGGAATTATATCTATTTTGCTTTCTTTAACAATGTGGGGAGGCTTACTTGCCGGAATACCGGGTCTTATCCTTTCCATCAGCGCTAACAAGAAGAAAGATCATTATCAGCCGAGCGGTCTTCCTAAGGCAGGCATAGTCTTATCGATTATCGGATTGGTGATTGTAGTGCTTTATGCCGGAATTGTTTTACCGCAGATTGCCAGATATACATCAATGGCGAGGTGAATATGTTTTGTTCAAAGTGTGGAGCACAGCAGGATGATGGCGCAAGGTTTTGCAATAAATGCGGTGCTGAATTAATAATTAGTGAAAATAATCATATAGTTCAATCAATGCCTTCAACTAAAACAACAAGGTATTGTTAGCGTCAGGTGAAATTAGCCACTCCCCGCGTCGGACATAATTCGCCAATATCAGTCAGATAAAAAAAGCCAACACATCAGCTGATACTTGATATAGTTAATTAGTGACGGTTTACCGCCGTCGAGATTGAATAGG
>JAFVAY010000009.1 GCA_017480325.1 Clostridiales bacterium | reverse complement strand
GTTAAAGGATTCGTATGTGATATTCATTACTGAGAAGGATGTCAGAAAGAAGGGTAAACAGATATATACGTATGAGACCTTTGATGCCGAGAATGGCGAGCATTTTGAGGATGGCAGGCATATAATATATGTGAATACATCTTATAACGATGTGTCGACGGAAAGAGGCAAACTGATACATGACATCAGATGCAGGAATGCGAAGGACATGTATCACACGACAATAGCAAATAAGGTCAGATACTTAAAGGAAACAAAGGAGGGACAGGATAAAATGGGTAGCGAATACGAAAGAATTCTAAGAGAAGGCAAAAGAGCCGGAATTAAAGAAGGCGAAGAACTCAACAAGGTTCAAATCGCTAAGAATATGATATCTAACGGACTGTCGATTGAGATGGTTTCTAAGTGCTCCGGATTATCTATCGAGAAGGTCATGCAGCTAGCTGAGCCAAAGGCGGTCTGATACAAGTATTATCGATTAATCAGGTCGGTATTCGCCGACCTGATTACAATCCGCAGGAGGGGGATCTGGTAGGGCGGTCATCCGCGAGTTCGTAGTGGGCATTGAATTCCATGTTGATGTCGCGGATCTCTTTCTTGCCGTCGATGTATTCCTGATACATCTCGGATAATCCGGGCATGCAGCCGTCGCAGGCGCCGTTGATATTGCCGAGCGATTCGGCCACGATCCTCTCGCGCTGTTCTCTTGTGGTGTCTTTGATAAGAATTGAATCAATGCTTTCCGTGTCCATGAGGATATATTAACACAACTTTCGTTATTAAAGGGCTGTTGCCGATCTCGGTCCTCACAAACGGCTTTGAACTACAATTTGTGAGGACCAACTGTGAGGATTCTCGCGCGTAAATCCCTACAGGCGGTCCTTACAAATCAGAGTTCAAGTGCATTTGTGAGGATTTATATTTCGCTCGTTGTTGATTCCCCCCCCATTGAGGCTTAAAATCTCGACATGACAACACAGACCAAACGATTCAATAAATTTTCGGTGCCGCTGGGGTTGCTCGATTACGTTAATCCTATTTTCTATACGATCACGATAGTGACGATCATAAGGAATATGTCTGACGAGATGGGTGCTCCGTATAGCATCATTCTGCTGATCGGCGCCGTGCTCTCGATACTGTTCGGATTTATTATCCCCACGGGGAAAGTAATCGTCGGACTTGGGATAATCGAATTCAGGATGCCGGTAAGTCTTGTGTTCGCCGTGAACACGGGAATACTGATATCGGGCCTTATGGTGTGCCGGCATGTCATGCGCTTGAATGCCGTCGCGCTTGCAGTGACGGTCGCAGTGATAATACTTCTTCTGCTTCTCCTTTACCTCAAGACATCGAAAATAAACACCATCGCAGTTCTTACCGGGGCAATCGGGTATCTGATGCTGTATATATCTCTGATAACGCTCTCGATCAGAACCGGGATCACGATCCCGATTATCATGTATGCTGTCGCGATCCTTCTTTTTGTTATGCTCTGCGGGATCGGGATAAAAGCCGATCTCAAGAATCCCAAAGTTCACTGGGTGATCGAGATCTCCAACGTAATCTGCCAGATGTTAGTCGCAGCCGCGACGGTGGTGGTGTTTAATGGATAAATAAAATTTTGATTGCTGGGTAAATCACATGCGTTCTTCAAATTATCTGCTGAAAAAGACTGCGCATCCAACGCAGCTCTTAATTGTTTCCGCTTGACGGCAGGACTCACCGCTTTTAAAGTTCCCTCTTACAGTAGGGTTCTCTGCTTTTATAGTTCTCACTTTCAGTAGGGTTCACTGCTTGAGGTGATGATAGATGTAATTGGAGTTTATGTCAATGTCATAAACGTCGAATGATAATGGGGTATTCTATATCATCTAAGAGTTTAGAGTCAATGTATTGTTTTTGTTTTATAATGTAATAGTTTGAGAATAGTATATAGGCAATTAATAGATAATACCTTAGAGAGCTGAATCGATGTTATTTGAAAAACGCGTGTAAAGAAGATGATACATTTATAGGATGGGCGAGTAATATTAGAAAACAAATTAGTGGGAGATGTCATTATGAGTAGCGAGATTCATAGTTTTACATTTGATAAAGCAGGCCTAAAACTAGTCAGACAATCTCCAAGAGGCAAAAATTGGCCTGTTGTTTATTTCATTCATGACGATAATAATCTGTATATTGGTGAAACGACGAGTGCATCAACTCGAATGGATCAGCATCTGAAAAATGAGGCGAAAAAGGATTTAAAGTTAATCGAGTTTATTTTTGATCCGTCATTCAATAAATCTGTAATACTCGATTATGAACAGCGTCTCATCAAATACTGTTCTGTTGACAAGCAATTTGCTCATATATTGAATCAAAATATGGGGCAACAGGCCGCCCACGACTATTACGAACGCGAGCGTTATAGAAATCAATTCAGTGTACTTTGGAAACAACTTCAAAACGAAGGATTGGCAAAACATTCTTTAGACATTATTGAAAACGATAATATATTCAAGTTCTCGCCATATAATGCCTTAACCGGAGAGCAGAATGAAGTCAGTATAGAGATCATGAACGATATTATCGATTCATTCGAAAAAGGACAACAGGGGGTCAGTCTTGTAGATGGATGTGCGGGAACCGGTAAAACGGTATTGGCAATTAGCGTCATTAATTCGCTTGTAAATGCCGCCAATATCGATCTTAGACTGTTACAAGACGCTGAAAACGAATTTGTAGAGAGCATTGACGAAGATAAGAAAAAAGCTCTCCTGCGTATTAAGGACTTTATTCAGAAAGAACGTAATGGAAAACCCTTTAAGATAGGAATTGTCTTCCCGATGCCCGGTCTTCGTCAAACAGTATCCAGAGTCTTTAAAGAGTGTGGAAACGGATTAAGCCGGGATATGGTTATAGGACCGAGTGATGTTGTAAAAGAGGATTACGATATCTTGTTTGTCGATGAATCACACAGATTATCAAAGAGAAAGAATCTTACCGGTTATGACTCGTTTGACAAGACCAGCAGAAAACTGGGATTTAACCCTGAAGAGACAAATCAACTGGAATGGATATTAAAATCGGCCAAGCATACTGTTTTATTTTACGATGAATATCAGAGCGTTAAGTCATCTGATATTTCACATTCTGAGTATCAGGAATCTCTGAAAAAGTACGGAAATATCATTAAGCGTCATAAGCTCGAAACTCAGATGCGTTGTAAGGGCGGAGATGCATATATCGATTATGTCAAAGACATAATGAGCTGTCGTCGAAAAGATTTCGAGGTTATCGGAAATGATTATGAATTCTGCCTGTTTGATGATGTTAATATCATGATAGAAAACATTCGCAAAAAAGATGCAGAATATGGGCTATGTAAAACAGTCGCTGGATTTGCTTGGGAATGGAAAACGAAACCAAAAGGCAAACCCAAAGATGATATGAAATACTATGATTTTTTAGTTAAGAATGGTAAGTATGACATTTTGATCGAGAATCATCCGTACATATGGAATCTTACAAACGAAGACTGGATAACAAGAGAAGATTCAAGATACACAATTGGATGTATTCATACCACTCAAGGCTACGATATGAATTTTGTAGGAGTAATCTTCGGCGAAGAGATTGACTACAATCCCGCCACAAATGCTTTGGAGATCAATCTTGATAAATATATGGATAAGAAGGTAAAACAAAGTACGGATGAAGAGACTTTGAAACAACTGATGCTCAATACATATACAACGATAATGACCAGAGGAATCAAAGGGTGTTATGTGTATGCATGTAATTCAAATATGAAAAAGTATTTGCGTCAGTACATTGCACGAGCAAATAAAGTAACGGTTGGTGACACGGTATGACACAAGAAACTATTGATATGATTTTAAAATTCAGAGACGACCGAGATTGGAAGCAATTTCATAATCCCAAGGATTTAGCTATATCGATCTCCTTAGAATCTGCTGAGCTCTTAGAAGTCTTCCAATGGAGCGGTTCAGATGTTACCGGCGAGAACAAAAAAGATAAGATAAAAGAAGAATTGGCCGACGTGATCATTTACTGCGTGCATATGGCAGATGCTTGCAATCTTGATATAGATCAGATCGTTCAGGATAAGATAAAGAAGAACAACGAGAAGTATCCTGTTGAAAAGGCAAAAGGAAAAAGTAAAAAGTATAGCGAATTGTAATATTCTGAGATTGGGAAAATCATGGCTGATAGCGCACGTTGTTTGTATGATAAATCATATCAAGGCTTTTCTGGAAACAGACAGAGAAGCAGTTTTAGGACGACTTAGTGGCGGATACCACGGATCTCTTCAGATAACTCAAATTGACGCTTGGACCGGTGAGATACGGATGAGAATAATCGCAACTGGTTTATAGATGCGTTTACAAGGTTAGTTTGACATCAAAATAATAGAAGGCGTATAACGACATAAGTACTACAAGGAGTAGAATCGATGGCAGAAGATAAAGAAAAAAAGACGAACAGTCAATAAGATCCAGCGTCGCTGAATATCTTACATATATTGCATCAACTGGGACTGATGGAGAGAGCACCGGAATTGAGATGCGATATGAAGATGAGAATATATGGCTTGCGCAGAAGTTGATGGCGCAGCTTTATGATGTTGATGTCCGTACGATAAATTACCATGTGAAGAAGATCTTTGCTGATAGTGAATTGCAGGAAGATTGAGTTATCCGAAAATTTCGGATAACTGCCAAAGATGGCAAATCCTATAACACAAATCCCAGCGTCAGGTTCAGAGAGGTCTAAAGCAACTCTAGGAATGAGACTGCGATGTCGCAATAAATGTCGTAATAAATGTCGTAATAACTTTAGGTAGAAATACCGAGTGAGCATCCAAAATGGTATAATTATAGGGTATGAAAGACTTAAACCACGACCCGTTTGAAGAGTATATTAAGAACCTTCCTCCTACTCGCAAGGAGTTGGGTCAGGCGTGGTCTGCGGCTATAGGTCTTCAGGCTGTGGATGGCCTGAAGACGTCGGATTATTTGTATGAGACCGCTCGTAAAAACATTGACGGAGAGATTACCGTTGATGAAGCTAACAAGCTGATTAACTCATATTATGAAAGTCATAGAGGTATAACAGAACGCGATTTCGAGGAGGCGGATAAGGTGTCTGCAAGAATCGCAGATATCTTGTCGGAGAAAGCGTTTGTATTCTCCCCGGCGCAATACATCTCAATCCACAGGGAGCTGTTTAATGGCATTTATTCTCATGCGGGCAGAATTCGTGATTATAACATCACTAAGAAGGAATGGGTGCTGAACGGAGATACTGTCTCATATGGAAGTGCGCTTAATCTGCGTGAGACATTGGATTATGATTTTGCTATGGAGAAGGCAACACGCGAACCACAGCGGTATTTCTTATTATGTACTTAAGACAGCTCGGATTTGTTGTAAATAATGATCTGTTTGCACATAATTCTTGGTATTTCAGAAATGCGTTAGTGCGTGCAAATTACAGTGACATTAAGAACGGTATCTACGAGACAACAGAGTTTCTTGAAAGATTCCTGCGTAATCTTCTTCTGGGTGAGAGAAATTCTCTTCACAATAGGAGCATGCATGTGAGCGGAGTGTTCGTGTCCGAGACTGATGATGACCCGATAAATGACCCGATAAAAATGGACCGTTATGTTAACTTTAAAGGATAGAGAATTACTTTTATTCCCTTTTCGAGGAGGCTGACATGAGTAAAGAGGAAGCACATGAGAAGATAGTTGAGCCCGGGACCATCGTGCAGCACTTTAAGCGCGAGATGGAGTCTGAGGGGAATATGTATCTTTACGAGGTGGTAGGCGTCGCACATCACTCGGAGACGGATGAGTCTTTGGTGGTGTATAAGGCTTTATACGGAGAGGGGAAGATGTGCGCGCGTCCGATAGACATGTTCTTAAGCGAAGTCGATCACGAGAAGTATCCTGAGGTCAAACAGAAGTATAGATTTGAGGTGTATGAGGGGGATCTTTTTTAGGTTATTTATGCAAAAATACGAATACGGCAACAAAGACGCGGATATCATTCTCCTGCAGGCGGTGGATGACCACGACCTGGAGGTTATCGATAACGAGGTCCACCTGATAAAGGAGCTTACGGGGAAGGACTTCCGGCTTATCGCGTTTAAGGTCGGAAGCTGGAATAATGATCTGTCTCCCTGGCACGCCCCTGCGGTATTCGGGGATGAGGACTTCGGCGCCGGTGCTGATGATACGTTGGAAGAGATCCTGTCCGTGTGTGGTGGAGAGGTCAATACTAACAAGAAGATTTATATCGGCGGATATTCATTGGCGGGGCTTTTTGCGCTATGGGCGGCGCATCAAACAGATGTGTTCGAAGGAGTCGCGGCAGCGTCGCCGTCTGTGTGGTTCCCGGGGTTCACGGAATATATGAGGGGGCATGAGTGTAAGGCCGGAACGGTGTATCTGAGCCTGGGGGATAAGGAGGAGAAGGCGCGTAACCCCGTGATGGCTACTGTGGCGGATCGGATCCGCGAAGCACACGAGATACTCATGAATGCCGGTGTCAGGACGACACTTGAATGGAATCAAGGCAATCACTTTAAGGATCCTGATCTGAGGACCGCCAAGGCTTTTTCCTGGGTGATGGATTAAGTTATAACATAAATATTGTCTAATAACATAGTTTCTGTTAGAATGGAAAATAAATGTTAGGAGATGTTGCTATGAGAGATTTATTAGACGGTATTTATGGAAAAAAGCTTCAGGATTTTAAGGAACTCTCGCTCTCATTGCCATTGTATTTACGTGATGACAGAACATTTTATGAAGCATCTGTTTATGGGTGTTCTTTTGTTATAGTTTTTATAAATCGTCCTCAGAGATTTAACCTAGCCGTGCTTATGAAGCAGTTATCGATTTATCGCTCTTCTGTTAATCTTCCGGTCGTTTATGGCTTTACCAGAATTACTTCTTTCCAACGTAAGAGTCTTATTGAGAACGATATTCCGTTTGTTGCCCTTAATGGTCAGGTATATCTGCCGTTCTTAGGGGCTTATTTTGAAAAATGTGCAAAGTCTGAGCAGGTGGTTAAAGAGCGTTTTTCTCCAACGACTCAGATGTTGTTTTTGCTTTTTTTATACGAGGGCAACAGCTATACAAAGTCTGAAGCTGCAAGCCGATTGAAGATTAATCCAATGTCTATTACCAGAGCTTCAAGACAGCTTATGGATTTGGATTTGATTATCGAGGATAAAAGCGGAAATGAGGTGTTGATGACTGTCAATAACTTGAACAAGCTTCAGTTTTACGATCTGGGTAAAGCATCGCTGATAGATCCTGTACAAAGCAACTTGTATGTAACTGAAGAAGATATGTTATTTGATGTGCCGGAAGCAGGTGAATTCAGTCTTTCTAAGAGAACGGATCTGGGGTATTCGGAATTTACAGAATACGCGATATATAAGAATAACCCGCTTCTAAAGGATGTTGTTATCATTGATTCGGATTTGTATAGTTCGAGTAATCTGATCAGACTTCAAAAATGGAAATATGATCCTCTGCTATTCTCTCAGAATGATATGGTTGATCCTGTATCTTTGATATGCACATTGAGGGATACAAGTGACGAGAGAATTCACAAAAGTATTGAACAATTGGAAGAGGAGATATGGGAATGGCAGATAACTCCATATTAAAGAATAATCTTGTCTCGTTCAGACAGAAGTTTCGTGACTTTACTGACAATTATACGGTTATTGGCGGTACAGCTTGTATGATACTCATGGACGAGGCGGGAAGAAATTTCAGAGCTACCAAAGACGTGGATATGATATTGATCATGGAAGACGGAGGCAAGGATTTTGGTCAAGTGTTCTGGGATTATATCATTGAAGGTCAGTACACCTGCGGATGGAAGGGGTCAGAGCCGCATTATTACAGATTTACTGATCCGATACATGGGTACCCGGGGCAGATTGAATTGTTTTCAAAACGATCTGACTTTATTGTTGATTCAAGAATAATACCTATTCATATTGAGGATGATATTTCCAGCTTGTCTGCGATTGCTTTGGATAAAGACTTTTATGATTTTATGAAGGGTGGTCGCAGAATTGTTGACGGAATATCAATACTGGGAGCCGAGTTTATTATCCCGTTTAAAATGTATGCGTGGCTCAATAATATTGAGAAAAGACAACGAGGCGAACATGTTAATGAAGATGATATAAAGAAACATAAAAATGATGTATTCAGATTGTTGCCCTTAACAAACCCAGATGTAAAAGTTCCAACAAGAGGGAATGTAAAAAACGCAGTAAAATCATTCTTAGAGGCAATGAAGGATGAGCCTATCGCCAAAGAGTTCTTGTCTGGAGGAAGAACTAAGACGGAAAGCTTGGAAATAATAAAGAAGTTGTACCTAGAAAACTAATATGAGCTTTCCGGCGGGAGGTATGTTATAATCAAACAAATGTTCTCGGTGTAAGAAGAGCGAATTTGTTATGAATCGAACATACATTGCCATTGATCTTAAGTCTTTCTATGCTTCTGTCGAGTGCGTGGAGCGTGGGCTTGATCCGCTTAACACGAATCTCGTGGTGGCGGATAAAAGTCGCACGGAGAAGACTATTTGTCTCGCGGTGTCGCCGTCGCTTAAGAGTTACGGGATATCCGGAAGGGCGAGGTTGTTCGAAGTGGTGGAGAAGGTTGACCTTGTCAACTACGATCGAAGGCGTAAGGTGCCAGGGCGAAGGTTCACCGGCAAGAGTCACTTCGATTCTGAGCTTAAGGCGGACCCGACGCTGGAGTTGGACTATATCGTCGCCCCGCCGCAGATGGCGCACTATCTTAAGACGAGCGCGAAAATCTACGGGATCTATCTTAAGTACGTCGCGCCGGAGGATATCTTCGCTTACTCGATAGACGAGGTGTTTATCGATGCGACGCAGTATCTTACTATCTATCAGACGAATGCTCACGACTTCGCCAGAATGTTGATTCAGGATGTGCTTAAGACTACCGGAATCACAGCCACGGCGGGGATCGGGACGAATATGTACCTTTGTAAGGTGGCGATGGATATCGTCGCGAAGCACATCCCTGCGGACGAGGACGGCGTCAGGATCGCATATCTTGATGAGCAGGCATATAGGGAGAAGTTGTGGGATCATAAACCGCTGACGGATTTCTGGAGAGTGGGAAGAGGGATTGAGGAAAGGCTTAAGAAGCACGGGCTCACCACCATGGGGGACATCGCGGAATTCTCGACGGATCGGTACCACATCGGGATACTGTATAAGCTTCTCGGCAAGAACGCAGAACTTCTGATCGATCATGCGTGGGGGATCGAGCCCACCACCATCGCGGATGTGAAGGCTTATAAGCCGGAGTCGAACAGCATAAGCTCCGGACAGGTTCTTAAACATCCGACGAGCAGCGAGCATACTAAGCTTATCGTCTGGGAGATGGCGGATGCGTTGTCGCTTGATCTGGTGGAGAAGGGTCTTGTGACTAATCAGCTTGTGATGACGATCGGATACGACCGGGTGAATGTGGAGAAGGGGGATTACGACGGAGAGGTCACTATCGACTACTACGGAAGAGCGGTGCCGCGTCACGCCCACGGTACGATTAATCTTAAGAGACATACCTCGTCCACGAGGGAGATCACGGAAGCGACGATGGAGCTTTACGATAGGATTACAAGCGGCGACCTCATGTCCAGAAGGCTTAATCTTGCCGCGTGTAACGTGATAAGGGAGGACGAGATACCACAGTCCGAGAATTATGAGCAGATGAGTATTTTCGACCTGGTGAGTGACGTGGATGGCGCAAGCGACGATAAGACTCATGACAAGGGTACCGGCAGGGCTGTGAAGAATGCTGCTACAGCGAAGAAGGACCGCGCCCGGGAACGCGAGAAGGAGAGGGCGATACAGGAGGCGATGCTGTCAATTAAGCACAAGTTCGGTAAGAATGCCGTGCTTCGTGCGAAGAATCTTACAGAGGGTGGAACGGCGATAGAACGTAATCAGCAGATAGGCGGGCACAAGGCATGAGCGGTAAATATGATGACATAATCAACATGACAAGACCTCAGTACAACGATCTGCCGCAGATGTCGAGGGAAGCCAGAGCGGCGCAGTTCTCTCCGTTCGCCGCGGTCGTGGGCTATGATGATGCAGTAGAGGAGACAGCGCGGCTCACGGACAGCAGGATCATGCTGGGAGAGGATGAGATGGTTACTCTTAATCAGTCGCTGGCGCTGCTTCGCGAGTCGCTTGATAAGAAGCCGAGGGTACTGGTTACGTTTTTTGTTCCCGATGCGCGAAAATCCGGCGGCAGCTACCTAACTAAGGATGGCATTGTGAAGCGCCTCGACGAGTATGAGAACGAGATAGTATTCGAAGACGGGACTAAGGTCCGGATAGATGACGTGATAAGTGTCGAGCTTATGTCTGATGGGCTATAATAGTTGTATGGAAATACTTACGGATTACGTGCTGTTCGACCTGGAGACTACCGGCCTTTATCCGGAGACGGATGAGGTGATAGAGATAGCAGCTCTTCGTGTCGCGGGAGGCGAGGTGGTAAGTGAATTCTCGACTCTTGTTGACCCCGGTATTCATATACCTTACGTGGCGAGCAGAGTAAACGGTATCACGGATGATATGGTGAAGGGTGCGCCGCCGATGGACAGAGTTCTCAGGGAGTTCGTGGACTTCGTCGGCGATTCGGTGCTGATGGGACATAATATCGTTCGCTTTGACATGAGGTTTATACAGAAGGATGCCTGCAAGTACTTAGGTTGCAAGATCGGCAATGAATTAGCAGATACTCTCATGATAGCAAGAAGCCTTCTGCCGGAGCTTCCAAGCAGATCGTTGGCGTCTCTTGCACAGCATTATAACGTCTCCTACGCCGGTGCTCACCGGGCCCTCGCGGATTGTTATATCAATAAGAAGGTCTACGACTGCATGATGAGGGATATGAGGCGATGAGGTATGAGAATATAACGCATGGGGTTTTCGTAAAGAGGCCTAACAGATTTATTGCCGAGGTAGAGGTGGAGGGACATCTCGAGGTGGTGCATGTCAAGAACACCGGGCGGTGTAGTGAGCTTCTGTTGCCGGGCTGTGACGTGTGGCTGACGGCGCCGGAATCGCCCTCGCGTAAGACGAAGTACGATCTTGTAGCGGTGCGCAAAGGTAACGGACTTCTTGTCAACATCGACAGTCAGGCTCCGAATAAAGCTGTGAAAGAATGGTTGGCGACGAAGGACTATTCGAAGGTCCTACCCGAGTATACCTACGGGGCCTCAAGGATCGATTTCTATATGGAGAGGGATGAAGGGGACAGAGGGCTTCAGAGGTACCTTATGGAAGTGAAGGGCTGTACACTCGAGGAGGATGGTATAGGGTATTTCCCTGACGCGCCTACGGAGCGCGGAGTGAAGCATATACGAGAGCTTATTAGGGCGCACCGCGAGGGCTATAATGCGGAGCTGGCCTTCGTGATACAGATTGACGGTGTGCTCGAGGTTCGCCCGAATATTAAGACTCATCCGGAATTCGGAGTTGCCTTCGATGAGGCCGTTAATGAAGGAGTTAGAATCATCTTCCTTCCGTGTCACGTCGAGCCCGACAGCCTGGTGGTGAAGGACAGTATTTTATTGACAATCTGACGAATTGAATTATACTTATATTACCTAGTAGGTAATTTGGAGTAAGGCTTTGAAAATTGTATACGGTAACAAAAAAGTTGAGCGTCATTGCAGCGACTTAAAAGCGGCATTGAAGCTTTTTGGCGGCAACAAAGAGTTGGCGATCAGCCTTCTTGCCAGAGTTAATGCGATTAAGAATGCGAAGGTAATTAAGGATATCATTGTGATACAACTATTCAGATTTCACAGGCTTAGAGGGGATTTGAAGAGGTATTTTGCAATTGATGTTAAAAGTGTGAGAGATAAGTGGAGAATTATTCTTGAGCCTCTTGATGAGAATGAGGAGAGGTTCGATCCATGTAATATCGATGAGATCGCTACTTTTGTTTACGTTGTCAGGATAAAGGAGGTAAGTCCGCATTATGAGTAATTATATTGAATATCATGACGAGATTGCTTTTCATCCCGGTTACTATATTAATGAGATTGTTGAGGAGAGTGGACTTACTCAAGAGGATTATGCCAAGAGATTGGGCACAACCCCGAAGAATCTCAGTATATTGATAAGGGGAGAGCAGCGACTATCCATTGATATCGCAAGTAAGCTGTCCAGGATGCTTGGAACTACAGTTGAGTATTGGCTTAATCTTCAGTTGACATATGATGAGATGATCGCGAGGATCAAGTCTGACGAAGAACTCGAGAATGAGAAATCTGTACTTAGACTGATCGAATACAAGTATTTCCGTGATAATTACGGGTTGCCGGATTTGTCATATATGGTGGATGACCAGATTAAGCTGGTGAGATCTTTTCTTAAAGTATCGTCACTTGTGGTGCTCGAAGATAGTGATTTAATAGTTGATCTTAAAGAGCAAACGGAAGATCAGCCAAGGTCGTTGGTAATATCAACTAATACAATGCTACAGATAGGTGTTAACCGGGTGCTTGAAATCGAAGCGCCTAAGTATGACAGAAGAATGTTCAGAAAGGCTGTAGATTATGTAGTCAGTCTTCCTGCCAATAATGAGAAAACTTTTATAAAGACCCGGAAAGCCTTTAATGAAGCCGGTGTAGTAATTGTTTCTGTACCGGAGCTTAATCGTATTAATATACAAGGAGCTACGAAGAGGGTTGACGGGAAAGTAATGATTATGTTAAGTGAGCGTAAGCTTAATACCAAGACGTTTAATGAGGAATATGCAGATGTGTTTACCAATATCCTTAACGGTCGAATGGGTGTAATCCGATGAATACCGTTAAAGTGGTGGCTGCGATAATTAGAGACGGTGATAAGCTTCTCGCGACGCAGCGAGGATATGGTGATTATAAGGACGGCTGGGAGTTTCCTGGAGGGAAGATCGAGGCCGGAGAGATCCCGGAGGCTGCGCTGGTGCGTGAGATCAGGGAGGAGCTTGAAGCGGATATCGAAGTGGGAGAACTTCTGACGACTGTGGAGTACGACTATCCTGATTTCCATCTGTCTATGGATTGCTTCTGGGCAATGCTTAAGGCAGGCTCTCATGTGAAGCTTCTGGAGCATGAAGCGGCCAGATGGGTGTCTATAGATGAGCTTGATGATCCGGCGTGGCTTCCTGCGGACCTGGCCGTGGTAGAGGCGATAAAGGACGAGAATAGAAGTATCAACAGGAGAGTGACGAATGGAAGTAATTAACGGCGAGTGGATGATGGAGGGAGTCGATTGGGATGATCCTTCCTGCGTGCATACGGCGGAGGAGCTGCTGGAGATTATAGAGAAGGTAGGTTTTCTTCCTCTCTTCGCGAATGAGGTGCCGGGCTTCTCGGTGGAGAATATTACTGATCCGTCATGCTGGTGGTGCGGTGATCCATCGGTCGATCCCTGGGAGTGGCGCGGTGTGCTCGCACGAACGGGGAAGGTAGCCTACGGCAAATTCTTCCGTAATAAGGCGGGCTTCGTGTCTAAGAAATGGTTCCCTGAATTCGCGAACTATAGGCGTGACGGCTATAACTTTGATTCTCTTTATGAGGAGGGTAAGGCCGATGCCAGGACTCGCGTGATAATGGATCTTTTCTGGCCGTCTGAGGGTGAGATATGGGATGCGAAGCAGAAGGTGTCTCTTTACTCGAATGATGTTAAGGAACGCGCAGGCTTCGGTAAGGGCGGACTTAAGAACTTTGACGGTACATGCGCCAAGCTTCAGATGATGACTTATCTTGTTGCTCAGGATTTCCGCCCTCGTAAGAATAAGTCAGGTGAGGAATACGGCTGGGCAGTGGCGGTATACACTATGCCCGAGTATCTGTGGGGCTATAAGCATGTGACAAAATGCTATAAAGACTCTCCTGATAAATCGAGGGAAAGGATAATAAAGCAGATCGCTAAATACTACGATGCTGAAGAGGCCGCGATAGCCCGCGTGATTCGAAGATGACGTGCGCCGGGTATAATAAGTACGAAGATTACAGACTCGGAGGAATAGTGTGAAGGCCACAAGAGGCAGAGTTATATTCTGGGGCATTATAGTAGCGTTGTTGATAATCAGCGCTCTGTTCGAGATACCGGTGACAGAGCATATCGAGATTCCCGGAACGCCTAACGACGGCAGCGAGGTAACTGCAGTGCTGGTAACAGATCTTCACTCCTGCTATTACGGCAAGGATCAGGAGTCGCTCGTTAATATGGTTAAGGCCGCGGAGCCAGACATCATCTTTCTCGGCGGCGATATCTTCGACGATAAGCTGGCAGATGATAATACCGAGGTTTTCTTAAGGAGGATTTCCGAGCTTTATCCGTGCTTTTATGTCACCGGCAATCACGAATACTGGAGTGAACGACAGGAGCAGATGTGCGACTTCTGCGAGAGTGTCGGTATAACTGTACTTCGGGGCGACTGTGAGACTGTTACTGTAAACGGAAGACAGATAGATATCTGCGGCGTTGATGATCCCACCTATATGACAGACGAAGCGTGGAATAATCAGCTTACGAATGCATGGGAGCAGACCCGTGAGGATCACTACAGGATACTTCTATCCCACAGACCTGAGCGTGTAGCAGAATATGAGAATTATGACTTCGATCTGATCCTGTCGGGTCACGCTCATGCAGGTCAGTTCAGGATCCCTTTCTTTAACCGGGGAGTATATGCGCCGAATCAGGGCTTTGGCGCCCGGTATATTAACGGCATCTACGAGCTTCGTAACGGTTCTTCGATGGTGGTAAGTCGGGGCCTTGCCAGGGAGAGTACTCCGCTTCCGAGATTTTTCAATAATCCTGAGCTTGTGGTGTTAGATTTTTGATATTTTCTCGATAACTGACAGTAAAGAGTAGACCACGATAAGGACCAGTGCCAGCATCGCAAGAACTCCCAGAAGGTAACCCGGGTTACCCATGAAGGATTCCATCCACGACAGCGGTGTGCCCTTAGGAGTTCTCAGAAGAAACATATAGTTCTTGTCCGTAGCGCGGTCGAAAATATAGATCGGCACCGCCACAGCTACAAGAAACACATAAGCATAGTAGAAGTGTCGAAAGGAAGGCCTGCAGTAGCCTCGTGCGTACATCATTACGGGAATGGTGACGAGCAGAATATGTGTCGCGAAGCACATCAGCGGCAGCCACGACAGCAGAGGTCTGTAATTCCAGTCAGGTGTAATAAGTGCGAGAAGCGCTCCAGGTGCGATCAGCGTCAGCGACACCTCGGAGAAGAATCCCCGCACCCTCCCGTAAGAGAAGGAAGCGATGATATTAACAAACAGTCCGAGATTACAAAGATGAAGCGGCAGATAGTTCATGATATTGCCGCCCTCAAGTGTTAGTAGTATATCCTGAAGGATCTCCAGAGCGAGAGTGATAATTGACATAGCCTTGATAACAATTCCGGCAAGCTTGTCGGAGGCTTTAACTGTCGCCAAGGTCGCGAGGAAAGTAAAGACGGGGCAAAGCCCGAGGATTATCAGATGTCCTGTACAGAAATGTTCGAACCCGTCCATATGCTAATTATACTCCTGCCTCATGGTATAATTCAGTTATGAGATTTAAGACTTTACATGTTCTCGCGATAACGATTCTCGCCACATTTGTGATGAGTACGGCCCCTGTTGTTGCTAGGGCTGACGGCGCTGTTCCGGCGTCTGTGGTTACGCCCCCGACCCCGGTTACGGGATTACATGATGACGGCACGTGGCATGAACTGATAATTCCCGGCTCCTCGTCCGGCGGAACCATGCAGTATTCTCTTGATGGAGTGACATGGTGGACAACCATTCCTGCTGCTACAGCGGAAGGGACCTACACCGTGTACTATAGAGCCGTAGGAGACAGTACTCATGCCACATCCGATACAGGCTCGGTCACGGTCATCATCACCCGACCTTCGGCAGGTGGGGCTCAGTCTAATATCACCGTTGCAGCTTCGAGCGGCGCCAGAGGCTTTGTCAGCAGGCTTTACAGGGATTGTCTCGGAAGAGCTGCCGATCCGAGCGGCTACGAGTTCTGGTCAAGTCAGCTTCAGAATCATCGGATATCCGGCATGAACTGCGCTTACGGCTTTTTCTTCAGTCAGGAGTTTATAAACGCGCACTACTCTGATACCGAATACGTAACTAAGCTTTACAATGTATTCCTAGGTCGCCAGCCCGACACTGAAGGCTTTAATAACTGGGTGGCAGCACTCGGATCAGGCGTCAGCAGACAGGAGGTCCTGGAGGGCTTCGCGCACTCTTCTGAGTTCACAAGGATCTGCGCCGACTACGGCATCGAAAGGGGTTAATAACTTATGTTCGACGACAAGACTAATATCATGTTTGATCTTTACGGCACCTTAGTTGATATCAAGACTGACGAGGGACTTCCTTACCTTTGGTCTTCAATGGCAAGTATCTACAGCCTCAAGGGTGCAAGCTATAACGATACCGACTTAAGACTTGAATACGGAAGGCTCTGCGAGGCCGAGACAAATAAGCTTCTCAGAAGCAAGCTTAACAAGAAGCATAAGCTTACCGCTTCTGATGTTGAGATCGATCTTCTGGAAGTCTTTAAGGCTCTTTATGAGCAGAAGGGCGTCAAGCCGTCCAAGCAGGAGCTCTCGGATGCTGCGGTGGCTTTTAGAAGTATCTCGACAGTTAAGCTTCAGCTTTATCCGGGTGCGGCGGAGATTCTTAAGGGGCTTAAGAGCAGAGGCAAAAAGCTTTATCTTCTGTCTAATGCTCAAGCCTGCTTCACGGTCCCGGAGCTTAAGTCGCTCGGAATCTATGACTTGTTTGACGGTATAACGATCTCTTCGGATGCCAAGGTCAAGAAGCCTTCGCTGGCGTTCTATGAGAAGGCTCTGGGAGATATTGATCCGTCCTCCTGCGTCATGATCGGTAACGATGAATTCGCAGACATAAGAGGTGCCATGGGCGCCGGAATGGATGCCTGCTATATTCAGACAGAGCAGTCGCCCTCTTTCCCTAGGAATCTTCCGAGCGACAGCATCAGAGAGCTAAGAGAGCTTCTGGATTAATATATCTGTTCCTCAGGCGTTTGCTTTACGCTGTGCAGTGATGGTCTCTGCCAGCTGCGAGATTATTATGGCGATAAACATTATGGCGCACCCTGCGATCTCGACGGGTGACATCTTCTCATTAAGTATTATCCAGCCGGAGATGGCGGCGAATACGGACTCGAGACACATAAGTAAGGATGCGACCACGGGACTGCAGTGCTTCTGTCCTATGATCTGAAGTGTGTAAGCGACGCCGCAGCTCATGATGCCCGAATAAAGCAGGGCGGGGGCGGCGGCCTTAATACCCTCGATCGTAGGTGACTCGAATATGAACATCAGAATGGTAGTGATCACGGCCGCTACTGCGAACTCCGCGAAGGAGAGCTTGATGCCGTTGATGTCCTCTCCCATATACTTATCTATAAGCATGATCTGCACCGCGTAGAAGATCGCGCATGCGATGGAATAAAGGTCTCCGAGGTTGATGTCAAGAAGATCCGCAGGGTTTACGCACAACAGGAAAAGCCCGAGCAGCGCCAGGAAGATCGCTACCCATGTCGCAGGTGCTACTCGCTTCTTAAGGAACAGTCCCAGTAGCGGTACGAAAAACATATATAACGCCGTCAGAAACGCGATCTTGCCGGAGGTAGAGTAGTAGAAAGCATATTGCTGGAGATTCTGAGCGATGGCGAATACCGTGCCCAGAATAAGCCCGGCCTTGATAGTCTTCTTATCGAATAAACCCTTTAATCCGCCGTTGGTAAAGAGCACTACGGGGAAGAGGAAAAGTGTTCCGAGAACAGTTCTTACTGCCATGAAGGTGAAGGCGTCAACAGACCTTACTCCCACGCTCTGAGCGACGAAGGATGAGCCCCAGATAATGGCGGTGATAAGAAGAATTATTATTCCTTTTGGTGTGGTTTTTCTCATAACCGGGATATTATAATATAAAACAACCTACTCGATAAGGGGGTTCTTAACATGGCACCTGAATGGCTCAAGAAAGCCGTATTCTACGAGATTTATCCTCAGACCTTCTACTCTCCCGAGAGTGAGGGCTGCGGGACGTTACAGGGTATTATCAGCAGGTTTGATTATATTAAGGATTTGGGCTGCGACGCGATCTGGCTTAATCCCATATACGACTCGCCCTTCAAGGATGCGGGCTATGATGTTCGTGATTATAAGAAGGTGGCGAAGCGTTACGGGAGTAATGAGGATGCGAAGGAGCTTTTCGAGAAGGCGCATGAGAAGGGTATGCACGTGATACTGGACCTGGTACCGGGGCACACCTCGGAGGAGCATGAGTGGTTCAAGGCGAGCTCGAGGGCCGAGAAGAACGAGTATTCCGGACGGTATGTGTGGACGGATTCCTGGTTCAAGGGGATCGCCGGGAGGCCTTATATCGGCGGTGAGTGCGAGCGTGACGGCACGTATATGCTGAACTTCTTCAAGTGTCAGCCTGCGCTTAATTACGGCTGGCTTAATCCTTCTGAGAGCTGGCAGTCGGCTATGGATTCTCCGGAAGCGCTGGCGACGCGCGAGGCTATGAAGGATGTGTGCAGGTTCTGGCTTAAGCTGGGATGCGACGGCTTCCGCGTGGACATGGCGGATTCGCTGGTTAAGGGAGATGACGAGAAGCATGCGACGGCCGAAGTCTGGCGCGATATCCTAGGTGATGTGAAGAGAGACTATCCGGATTCGGCCTTTGTGTCTGAATGGTCAAACCCTTATATATCAGTGGGCGAAGCGGGATTTGATATGGATTTCTTCCTGGATCATCCGGGAAACGGCTATAACTTCCTTCTAAGGGATTATGAGACGTCGGGCGAGGACAGAAGCTATTTCCGCTCTTCCTCCAAGGTGTCCTGCAGAAGGTTTATTAACGATTATGTTCCTATGTATGAGGCAATCCGCGGGAAGGGATACATATCTCTTATCTCCGGTAATCACGATACTGTGAGACTCTCGCACAGCTTATCTGACAGAGAGAGGAAGGTGGCGCTGGCGTTCATATTGACTATGCCGGGTGTTCCCTTTCTTTATTACGGCGATGAGATCGGAATGAGGTATCTTGATCTGCCGACTCTGGAGGGAGGATACACAAGGACCGGTACCAGATCGCCTATGCAGTGGGATGATAAGACCTTAACCGCAGGGCGAGAGGGTAAGCTTTATTTGCCCTGTGACCCTTCTAATGATGCACCTACTGTCGAAGGGCAGAAAAAGGTGGCAGATTCGATATTTAACATTGTTAAAAGCTTGATATCATTGAGACGCGGGGATTCATCCCTTCAGGCTGATTCACCCTTCGAGGTGCTCTTCTGTAGTGACGATTCACCCCTTCTGGTGTATAGAAGAGGTGATCTCAAGGTGGCGGTGAACCCTTCCTCTGATGAGGCATCCGCTTGGCTTGACATCGGAACGGGGAAAACTATATGGTCAATCGGTGAGGGTAAGTGCGAGGAAGGAATGATAAGGCTTAAGCCCCAGTCCTTCGTTATATTCAAGTGATCAATAAGTGAGGTCGGTATGAAGAGGTTATTGAAGCTGATAAGTGTAGCATTAATGGGCGGAATACTGCTTTGTTCCTGTAGCGGAAGACTTCCGAAGCTTGATATGAATGTTCAGCATTCGGATATCTATGTGGAGAAGAATGAGGCCGTTGGTGACAGCTTTGTTATGGGCGTCGACGTGTCCTCGTTCATCTCGGAGATCGAGAGCGGAGTTACATATTACGACTTCGACGGGAACTCGCTTGATGAACAGGGATTTTTCGATCTTCTTGCTTCATGCGGCGTGACTCATGTTCGCATTCGCGTATGGAATGATCCGTATGATTCTCAAGGCAGAAGCTTCGGAGGAGGTCATAATGATGTGGATACCGCAGCTTTGATCGCCAAGTATGCCGGTCGTGCGGGATTGAAGCTTATTATAGATTTCCATTATTCCGACTTCTGGGCGGATCCTTCAAAGCAGATGGTCCCGCGTGCATGGGATGGGATGAGTGTAGATCAGAAGGGCGATGCGATATATGATTTCACCCTCGAGTCTTTAAGAAGCATCGATGCTTCGGGGGCTGATATAGACATAGTTCAGATCGGTAATGAGGTAACCAATGCATTCTGCGGAGAGGAGCTGTGGCCTGACAGAGCGGCGCTTCTGAGGCGTGGTTCGGAGGCGGTCAGAGAGTTCGATTCTTCGGTTCGGATAGCGATGCATTTCGCGAATCCGGAGCGCGAGAATGCATACTCTTTCTATGCCGACCAGCTTAATGCTTATGACGTTGATTATGATATCTTCGCGAGCTCTTATTATCCTTACTGGCACGGGACTCTCGAGAATTTGACGTCTGTACTTCAGTATGCGGCGGATACCTACGGTAAGGAAGTCATGGTCATGGAGTGCTCGTGGTCGTATACGCTTCTTGACGGTGACGGATTCTCGAATACTATCGGGCCGGATTCTGTCGGCATCGAGAATTATCGTATAAGCGAGCAGGGGCAGGCGGACATGTTAAGCTCCGTGGTTCGCGCTGTGACTGATGTAGGAGAGCTTGGCTGTGGAGTGTGCTACTGGGAGCCTGCGTGGATACCCGTAGTGCCCGCGGTCAATGACGACGGAAGTATTAACAGCTCAATAGCCGAATCGAATATGGTGCTTTGGAATCGCTACGGGTCTGGCTGGGCGTCTGTGTTCGCAGATGAGTATGATCCGGAGGATGCGGGAGCTTATTACGGCGGAAGTGCGGTGGACAATCAGGCGCTGTTCGACTTCGACGGTCACCCTCTGGAGTCCTTACGCACCTTCCATTACATACGTACAGGCACGGATGCTCCTGTTCCTCCTGCCACGGCAACTCCCACACCGACTCCGGCTATAGTACTTGCCGAGGGGGAGGTAGTGGTGAACGGAAGCTTCGAAGGCGGATTGTCCGGATGGGATGTGGACGGCTTCAATACCGAGGATGCGGCTTCTAATTCGAGGACCGGTTCTGGATCGATGCATTTCTATTCTGCAGGTGGAGACGAGACGTTTACGGCATCGCAGGAGGTAGAGCTTACTGCCGGAACGTATACATTGTCTGCGTGGCTTGAAGGCGGTGACAACGGTGTGTCGGATGTGTTTACGATCAGCGTGGTGATTGACGGTGAAGAATATTCAGCCTCAGGAACGGTCTCAGGATGGCAGCAATGGTCGGAATTAGCGGTGTCCGATATCGAGGTCGAAGCCGATACGACGGCAGTAATAACAATTACCGTCAGCGACACGACTGCCGGAGTCTGGGGAGCCTTCGACGATGTCTCGATGGCGTTGGAGTAACTTAGCTTATATTCGTGACCGGGCCGATGGAGATGTAGTCGTGAGTTACGGCGTAAAGGTCGGTGCCTTCGGAGGCTGACCAATCGCGGTTCTGAATTACCTTGAAGACATGCTTGCCGTCTGTGATGGTGTGGGTGTATTCGTCCTGATAGAAATTATCGGTGGAGATCCTGCAATCGCGAAGGATACCCTTACATTCCTTTAGAGAACAGACTGGAAAGTTGACGTTCCATGCGCTGTTATATGACAGCTTCTTATCTATGAGATTCTCCAGGATCAGCGGAAGGTAGTGGTCTACAAGATCATCATTATCAAGGCTTCCTCTGGAGAAGGCGATGGAATGAATTCCCCGGAATGCAGATTCCATAACCGCACCGATGGTGGCTGAGTACTGGATATCCGAGCTTATATTGAAGCCGTTATTGATGCCGGACAGAACAAGATCGGGAGTTCGGGGAAGAATGCTCATGGTGCCGATTCGAACGCAGTCGCACGGTGATCCGCTACAGGCGAAGGCGCGAACACCTGATATTCCGATATCGCACTCAGCTGCAAGGACTTCACTCTTGTATGTGAAACTGTGGGACTGACCGCTTCTTTCTCCGTCGGGTGCAACCACGTAAACCTCGCCGAGCTTAGTCGCGGCTCGGGCAAGCTTAATTATTCCCGGAGCGGTGATGCCGTCATCGTTAGTTATCAAGATAAGTCTGGACATAGATTAGCCTCCCGATTCGAATAGATGATATCATATATCCGGATGAACAGCTCTCTAATGAGATGAGGGAAGAGGATTATATAATCTGCGTCGATTCGCAGAAGAATGCCGGCAATATAACGGATCTCAAAGGCGCCGAGATCGCGGCTATCGACCATCATCCTGTTACAAGTAAGACCTCGGGAGTGGAGTATCTATATAAGGACATAAGGATGGTCGGCGCCTGCTGTACCATTATCGTCGAGTACTATAAGGACCTTAATATCACTCCATCCGGCGATGTGGCGACTGCTCTCCTGTACGGAATCAAGATGGATACTCTTCAGTTCTCGAGAGGAATAACCGAAGAGGATATCGAAGTGTTCGCATATCTTAATTCGTTGGTCGATGAGGATAAGCTCAGGCGTCTGGAGATGAACAACATAGAGTTTGACGACTTGAAGACTTACGGCGCTGCCATAAGCAATATACAGGTTTTCGAGTATCTGGGGATATCGGTTATACCTTTCGATTGCCCTGATACCATGGTGTCCATAGTGGCGGACTTTATACTCTCGCTTATTGAGGTAGAGGTCTCGGTGGTCTACTGCGAGCGTTCTGACGGACTCAAGTTCTCGGTAAGATCGGAAAGAAGCGACGTTGATGCCGGCGTAATTGTAGCGAAAGCCCTGGAAGGCATCGGCGTCTGCGGAGGACACGCCACAATGGCAGGCGGTAAAGTGCCTGCGGAAAGTCTCCCGAGCTTAGGCGAGTACAGGAATAACGCTATAGCCGAGAGATTCATAAGGGCTCTCGGATTAAAGTTCTGACCTTCGGAAGATCAGGCAGAGAATCAGGCAGAAGCACAGGCTTCCAGAATTAAATATCCCCAGGGCTTCAGAGTTACTTTGTCTCCTGAGCGGTATGTGTTGCCGTTAATTACTTCGCTACAGCCTTTCTCAATCGTATGTTCCGAGGCGTCCATAGAATAGTTGAGAACGAAGGTGATCTCCTCGCCATCTTTGTTGATCCCCTTCTTAACTATCACGGGGAAGGAGACTTCGGGAACAGTTATACCTGCGTGTTCGAGGCAATCCTTAAGAACGGCTTCGGTGTCATGGTTATCCAGAAGACAACCGACCGTCGTAACATTCTCACGACGCATTACTGCGGCAAAGTCACCGTAGTAAGGGTGGTCGTAGCTCGCGAGGGCGGAGGTGTCGTCTTCGTTAATTCTATAGAACTCGATAAACTCAGAGGCTGTACCGGTCAGAGGTAACGATCCTTTAAGCTTCACGGGCACGCTCGGTACGGAGAATTCATCGTAGGTGCCACCTGTAAGGTCGGTCATGTCATAGGGCTGATCGTCTGCTCTAACTTTGAGGAATTCGTCGCAGAAGAAGCTCTTGGGGGTTATGATCACATGTCCGCCGTTCCCGATGAATGCTCTGATCGAATTAAGTGTAGTGTCGGAGCAGGCGTAGAGAGCGGGGATGATGAGTAGCTTATAAGACGAGAAGTCATCATCGCAGTAGACGAAGTCGACCTCGATGTTATTTCTATAGCAGGCGTCGTACCAGCGCCTCATCATGTGGTTATAGTCACAGGAAGAGTCACCCTTGAATGCCTCCTCTCCGTTAAGCGGGAATTCGTCGATACCCGTCAGACTTCTGTTATCAAGGAGGATCGCGACGCCGGAGGTCTTCTTAAGGTACGACAGCTTCGCGCCGTGCTCGGCCATCATAGCGCCGAAGGCGTGAAGCTCGCGGTAAGGTGCATTAGGCTTAAGGTTGTGGCTTAAGATCCCCTTCCAGTAGGTCTCGTAAGCATTGTGAATTGAGTGCCAATGCCAGTACATGACCGATCCCGCACCTGACGCGAGATGGGACAGCGCCTGTAGGGTGAGCTGCCCGGAGAATGGCGTCCAGGAAGGCCTTCCCTGAGCCTGAGTCTCCAGCACGAGATAATTTTCCTTCTTAAGTGATCTACCGATAGCGCCTGCCATGGAGATCTCCGTACCGGTCAGAAGCTCGGCAGATGGGTGATATGCATCTACTCCGGGGATGTCCATGAATGAGGCAGCGTCCTTCTGATTGACCTCCGGCTGCATCCCGAAGGAGTAGCCTGTCCAGGCGAAGTCAAAATTATGTGTAATAAACTGCCCGGGGGCTCTGTAGTCATCGATAATATCCTTGAGCCATGCCAGGAACTCCGTCACCGTATCTCTTAAGAAAGCCCGGTATTCGGCATCAAGCGAGCCGTTTATAGTCCCCCGTACATCCGGGAATTTCTCCCATGAGTGCACCTTATTGCTCCAGTAATCCATGCCGAACTCTTTGTTAAAGGCCTCGAGGTCTCCGTGGAATCTCTCCTTCATCCTCTGCGCGAAAATCTGTTGCGCAATTTTCCCGGCTGCTCCTGCCGATCTGGTCTCGTTATCAAGCTGGTAGCCGATGATTATATCGTTATATGGTCTGCACTTCTCAAGAAGCTTTCTGAGAACCCTCTCGGTGTACTTACGGTAGGTGGGATTATTAAGATCCGTAAGCTGTCTGTGACCGTATAATGCATGTCCCGAAGCCGTGGTTGTAAGGACCTCGGGATCGAGGTCCGATAGCCAGGAAGGGAAGGCGTAGGTTGGAGTTCCTATGATAACGGAAAGTCCGTATTTACGGGCGCCTTCAAGCATTCTTATGAGAGAGGAGAAGTCGAATTTACCCTCCTGCTGTTCCCATGTGGACCAGGTGGATTCCGCTATCCTTATTACATTCATATTGGCTTCTTTCATAAGCCTGAAGTCCTCGTCGATCCTACTGACCGGCATATACTCGTCGTAATAGGCACATCCGAATAAGAATTGTTCAGGTTTCATAAAAACCTCCCCTTAAACTTGTATGGATTTTCAAGAATAAACTGTTAGAATAAATATAGCACAACCGGTTGCGTATTTGCTATAGGCTTGTGCGCAAATTAAGGCGGAACAGAATATGGCTGACAACAGATTGACTATAGACGATATAGCTAAGGCTCTTAATATCTCGAAGACTACAGTATCCAGAGCAATCTCCGGTAAGGGGAGGATAGGGCCTGCTACGAGGGAGAAGGTCCTTGCTTATATTAAGGAGCACGATTACCGTCCGAGCCCGCTGGCTAAGGGCCTCGCACAGTCCAAGACCTATAATATCGCATGGGTCATTCCCGGAGATTCCACCGTTACAGAACTTCCCTTCTTCCAGAAGTGTATGATCGGTGTATCCGATATCGCATCCACCTTCGATCACGATATTCTGCTTTGTATGGTATACGAAGATAATTTCTCCAGCCTTGAGAGAATAGTGAAGAACAGGAAGGTCGACGGCGTAATTCTGGCACGAACGCTTTTCCACGATCCATGTATCGAGTTCCTTCTTGAGTCGAAGATACCTTTTGTTACCATCGGAAGTACTCCGTATAAGAATGTTTTCCAGATAGATAATGATCATATCGGAGCATGTAAGGAGCTTACCGAGGTCCTGCTTCTTAAGGGTATGAAGAAGGTCGCGCTCATAGGCGGTGACGAGAATCATATCGTTAACAGATCAAGAAGAGACGGCTACCTTAAGGCTTTCTCAGATCTCAAGATACCGGTGGATAAGGACATAGTATATATGAACGCCGACAGTAAGCCGGTAGTCGTAAGAAGCGTAAATGATGCCGTTAATAAGCAGGTAGACTGCATTGTCTGTACTGATGATATGATTACTGTTTACGCTCTTGACGAGATAAGGAAGATAGGACTTAAGGTTCCTGACGATATCAAGGTGGCATCCTTCTACAATAGTGCCGTTCTTGAGACCTATCAGCCCGCCATAACTACGCTGGACTACGATCCGAAGCAGCTTGGCGCCGAGGCCTGCACCTCGCTGTTCTCTCTCATGAACGGGGAGGATATCCCGAAGAAGAAGCTGCTTCACTATGATGTTACCTTAAAGAGGTCTACGCAATAGACTGAGACTATTCGAGAAGCATATTAATAAGGTTTGTGCAGCCTTGTTGTAAAGATAAATCGCCTCCGTCTTTGCAACAGGTTGCACATTTTATTGCATACTGTTGCACAAGAATGTAAAGTATAAGTTTCTTGTGCAGAATGCTGACAAATACAGAGGTCTTATGTGCAACAAGAATAAAAATCCCCTGCTTCATAAATTGTCGCTTGACGTTTTTGACAAATGATATATTATTAAATCAGAATAACCGGTTGCACAATTACACCGGTAATTTACTCAAAGTTATGAGGAGGAAACATCCAAATGAAAATGAGAAAGTTTGTTGCACTCGCTGCAGTAGCTTCCTTACTCATCGGCGCATTGGCCGGCTGTTCCGGTACTGCTGATGAGGGTAACGGCGGTTCCGCTGCAAGCGACGACGCTATCGCTAACCTGATCGCTAACACTTCAGGTACGGTATCACTCACTGTTTGGGCTTCTGAGGAAGACCAGGCTTACACACAGGGGCTCATCGATGAGTTCATCGCACAGTATCCTGACGTATCATTCGATATCCAGTTGGGTTCCGAGTCTGAGTCCACATGTAAGGACACTGTTCTTACAGATATCGAGGCAGCTGCTGACGTATTTGCTTTCGCAGACGATCAGATCAACGCTCTTGTTGATGCAGGCGCACTTCAGCCTATCTCGGCTTTCTACACATATGATGTAGCAGCAGAGAATGCAGGCGGTGCTGTTGATGCAGCTACAGTTAACGGACAGCTTTACGCTTATCCTATGACAGCTGATAACGGCTACTTCATGTTCTACGATTCTTCTGTATTCACAGCAGATGACGTTCAGTCTCTCGACTCCATGGTAGCAGCAGCTCAGGCAGCAGGCACAAAGATCGCTATGGATCTTTCCAACGGCTGGTATCTCTACTCCTTCTTCGCAGGTGCAGGTCTTGAGCTCAACCTCAACGATGACGGCGTTACAAATACTTGCACATGGAATGCTGCAGGCGGTACAGATGTTGCTCAGGCAATCATGGACTATGTTGCTACTGGTGTTGTTGTTAACATGACTGATGACGAGCAGGCTACAGCTCTTGCCAACGGTGAGGTCTCCGCTTGCGTTAACGGTACATGGAGAGCTGAGACAGCTGAGAACGCTTGGGGCGCTAACTATGCAGCTGCTAAGCTTCCTACATATAACCTCGCAGGAACACAGACACAGATGTCTTCCTTCTCCGGCTGCAAGCTCGTAGGTGTAAATGCTTACTCCGATCAGATCGGCTGGTCAATGCTCCTTGCAGAGTACCTCACAAATGAGGCTGCTCAGGTTGGCAGATTCAACGCAAGAGGCTTAGGACCTTCGAACATCGCTGCTGCTTCTTCTCCTGACGTACAGGCTAATCCTGCTATCGCAGCTTTGGCAGCACAGGCTGATTACGCTACACCTCAGCGTGTAGGCGGCAACTACTGGGCACCTGCTCAGACACTGGGTGAGATCCTCTCCTCCGGTAACCCTGACGGTATCGACCTCCAGACACTTCTCGACACAGCTGTTGAGGGTATCGAGGCTCCCGTAGCATAATTAATCGGTATTGACGGGGCGCCTCATATGCATAGGACATATGGGGCGCTCTTTTTATTAAACGAAAAGAGGTAAACCATGGCCAGTAAACACGAAGTTCATGCTTCGAATACTCGAGAGGCTTTCGCGAATTTCTTTAAAGGGATCGGCGAATACTTCTCGGATTTCGGTAAAGCCATCACCAAGGGGGACATAGGGGTAAAGCTTTCCACGATCTTTATGGGTGCAGGCTACTTTGCACGTAAGAAGTACATCGTAGGAATCCTTGCCACATTATTCGAGGCTCTGTTCGTAGTAATGTGCATCTTCTATGCGGCACCAAACCTTGCCAAGTTCGGTACACTGGGTACGACAGTTCGTTCCACTCAGTTCGATCCAGTTACGATGCAGAACACGGTTATTAAGGGAGATAACTCATTCCTTATCCTTCTTAATTCCGTCATCGCGCTGTTCCTGATCTTCGTGTTCATCTTACTGTGGATACATAACATCAAGAGAGCCTATGAGCTTCAGCAGGACAGTGAGAAGGGCATGCATATCAATACCTTCGTTGAGGATGTTAAGTCCCTTGTTAACGGAAGGTTCAATATCACTCTTCTGACACTTCCTACCATCGGTGTCATTCTGATGAATGTCATCCCGATACTGATCCTTATCGCTATCGCATTTACTAATTACGATCAGCAGCACATGCCTCCTTCGGCATTGTTCACATGGGTCGGTATTACTAACTTTAAAAACATCCTGAGCCTTTCCAACAACTCCGCCTTCGGTTATGCCTTCTTCAAGGTTCTGGGCTGGACGCTGGTATGGGCATTCTTCTCCACCTTTACATGCTTCCTCGGCGGTATCGTAATGGCTAAGCTCATTACCTACCGTAAGGTAAAGTTCCCTAAGTTCTGGAGAACACTATTCGTTGTTACCATCGCTGTTCCGCAGTTCGTTACACTCCTTCTCGTCAGATATTTCTTCGGCGATACAGGTATCGTTAACAGTATCTGTAGTAGCATAGGTGTTACGGATTTCCTTAAGACAATAGGACTTGTAAAAAGTCACCTTACATACATACCCTTCCTGACGAGTCCCGGATGGTCCAAGTTCATGATCGTCATGATCAATATCTGGGTAGGTGTTCCTTACCAGATGCTCGTCGCGACAGGAGTACTTATCAACATCCCCGAATCTCAGGTAGAGTCAGCGAAGCTGGACGGTGCCAATGCATGGCAGATCTTCTGGCACGTTACAATGCCCTACGTTATGTTCGTAGAAGGTCCTACGCTCATCACCGACTTCGTAAGAAATATCAATAACTTCAACGTTATCTATCTTCTTACTCAGGATACCTTCGTTACTACCAATCAGCAGCTCGCGAATGCCAATGCTAAGGAGGTCGATCTCCTCGTAACCTGGCTGTTCCGACTGACCAACGATTACTACAACTATAAGATGGCTTCCGTTATCGGAATTATCGTATTCATCATATGCGCGGTATTCTCGCTCATAGCATTCTCGAAGTTCTTGTCCGGCGGCAGAGAGGAGAGTTATCAGTAATGGAAAATACAATTAATGATAAGGTAATCAGCAAGAACGATACATTAGCTGAGAAGGAGCTTAAGCTCCGCTCTAAGAAGAAGTCCGAGCTGGCGTCGACTATCATCATCAACGTTCTGATAGCGATATTCGCTTTGATCTGGATCATCCCGATCGTATGGCTTCTGGTCACTGCTTTCTCCAAGTACAGGGGAATCGACACAGCTCATTTCTTCCCGGCACAGGGTTGGACGCTGGATAACTTTAAGATCGTGCTTTTCGAGCCGGATTCTGTAGTGCAGTACATGGCATGGTTCAAGAATACTCTTGTTATTGCCATCTTCTCCTGCATCATATCCACCGTATTCGTGCTCATGGTCTCCTATGTTTTCTCATGTATGAGATTCCGCGGAAGACAGGCGATGATGAAGTTCTCTATCATCCTCAATATGTTCCCGGGCGTTCTGTCTATGATCGCTGTTTACTTCGTAATGAAGCAGTTGGGTCTTACCAACAGCCACGTAGGAATGGTTATCGTTTACTCCGCAGGCTCAGGTCTCGGCTATCTGATCTGCAAGGGCTTCATGGATACGATCCCTACCTCCATCAGAGAAGCTGCAAGGCTTGACGGTGCTTCTGAGGCAGAGATCTTCTTCAAGATCATTCTCCCTCTATCAAAGCCTATCATCGTGTACACAGTTATAAGCGCATTCCTTGCACCTTGGGCAGACTTCGTATTCGCCAAGCTTATGCTTAACTCCGGTATCTCTTCAGACTGGACAGTTGCTATCGGACTTTACAACATGCTGGGTAAGGATCTTAAGTCTCACTACTTCTCTATCTTCTGTGCAGGCGGTCTGCTTATATCCATCCCGATATCCGCACTGTTCGTGCTCATGCAGAAGTATTACGTAGAGGGCGTTACAGGCGGCGCTTCCAAGGGTTAATTACAGGGGGTTACAACACAAGTGGAAAATGAATTTGTAGTTAATATCATCCATCGTCCCGAGATGGTTCCGGAGTACGCCGAGAAGGTGACGGGCCAGGGCAAGAAGGAGGATATTGGGCGTAAGTCGCTTCTTACCGAGTCGCTTGATATATTCAAGTTTCAGCAGGAGACGGCACACAAGAACGGTCTTAAGGTCACAATACAGATGACATATGCGAGTTTGTTTAACGACGAGGCGATCGAGCTCGCGAAGCACGACCATGAGACCTACGGCGATGAGATAGCTCTGTCTCTTCTGGGACTTCCCTGTGAGGAATTCCGTAAGAAGTACAATACCAAGGACTTCTGTATATGGATGTTCTCCATGGAGGATAAGATGGCCATCGTGGACGATGTGTTCGGCAAGTTCCACGATATCTTCGGCTTCTATCCTGAGTCTACCGGGTCCTACTACATGGACGCCGATCTGACTAACTACGTTAAAAGTAAGTATCCTTCAGTTAAGTGCGCAGTCGCGACCTGCTGGGAGGAGGGACCTAAGGCTTATCATACATGTAATAACTCCTGGTACACGCTCTTTGACGGCGGACCGTGGAATCCATGGATCCCTTCGAAGCAGAATACTCACGCTCCCGCAGCTAATGAGGATGAGGACTCGGGTATCGTAGCGATCCCCCATCTGTCCCGTGACCTTATCGCCTGCTACGACGGTAACGGATCTAACTTCGGAACTCATCCGCAGAATGTTCTTCGCGGAATGATCTACGATACAAAGACATGGGAGTATCCTTATCTTTATAACATCATCGATCAGTACAGGTCGCTTGCTAAGTATAATGACGGCTATTCCTATAACATGATGTTCGTAGGTCCCGGATGGCTGAATAAGATGGGCCGATGGGAAGCTCCCTATGAGCTTCTTAAGAAGTCTTATGAAGACGGTATGGCTTACTATGGACAGCTTAAGAAGGAGGGTAAGCTTAAGGATCTGACGATGGCAGAGTTCGCCGATTACTATCGTTCTAAGAAGACCTATAATGATCCTGAATGTGCATTGTGGCGCGATATCCTCTACGGCTCTGATAAGCAGGTGTTCTGGTATGCAGATCCTTATATGAGAGCATGCATTAATATGGATCAGGGAGGCGCGCTTGTAGATCTTCGCCCCTATGCGGCTAAGCTTGAGTGGAAGGTGGGAATAGGAACTCCTCACGTTCAGGATGCTTCTTATCCGTTCCTTATTCAGGAGAAGTATCGCGCAGGATACTTTACACACTATGCCGGCGAGGGAACAGTGCGCTCCGCCAAGATTTCTCACGGCGGGGAGGAGGTCGATCTATGTCTATGCAGGACAAAGGCGCATTTCGCTGAGACTGATGCTGCCAAGGTGCTTACGCTTGACCCTGTTGACATCGAGTTCGCAGACCTGACGGTTACGCTGCAGACTGTTATTACCTTCGAGAAGGGATCCTCCAAGATCCGCTATGACCGTAAGATACTTTCCATGAGTGACCCTGAAGCGGAGGTTACCATCAACGAGTACATGGTGGGCTGCTACGGAACCACAGAGTATCCCGAGGACATGACGGGAATTACTCTGTCTGTCGAGGGCGGCTCAGGTGCAGGTTCGCTTAACTACGAGTATAAGTGCCGTGAGATAGCTTCAGAAGGCGGTAAGACCGCTTCGGCAGTTATTCCCGCCATCGATACCTCAGTCGCTCTCTCGACCGATGCGGACGACGCGAAGGTTTATATCCGCGAGGGTTACGCTTTCTCGCCGATGTATACCCTGGGTATGACAAAGAAGATCACAGAAGGAGAGGAAGTCACTACATGGCTCAATCTGGAAAAGGCAAACTGAATTACAGGTGTCCCTCATGCTTTCTGAGGGATCTTGATATCGATATGTTCTACGATAAGGACAAGGATGAGTTCTACTGCATGAGATGTCAGTTCACCGGATCGGAAGCTGATGTGCTTTCAATGAACGAGACTGTCAGAACTCGTTATAAGGCGATGATGCAAAGATTCGAGAAGTTCGACTTCGACTGATGATAGAGCTTAACGAATACATCAAAGGCGCGGATGTTTCCACGCTGATCGAAGAGGAGGCCCACGGCGCCCGGTACTACGATAACGGTGCGCAGGGAGATCTTCTTGATATTCTGAAGACCTATGGCTTTAACTGGGTCCGTATCAGATTATGGAATGACCCATACGCCGAGGATGGTACCCCTTACGGAGCAGGTACAAATGATCTTAAGACCTATGTAAAGATCGCCCGTCGAGCCAAGTCTGTCGGCCTTAAGGTTCTGCTGTGTATTCATTATTCGGATTTCTGGGCGGACCCCGGGAAGCAGACGGTGCCTAAGAGTTGGCGAGGTCTGACGATTCCTGAGCTGTCGGATGCGGTGCATTCATTTACTCTCGACGCGCTTAATGCGATGAAAGCTGCCGGTGCGGAGCCGGATATGGTAGCAGTAGGAAACGAGGTCACTAACGGACTTCTGTGGCCTTATGGCAGGAAACCGGAGTTCGACAATATCGCGTTGTTTATAAGCTCCGGCGTGCGCGCCTGCCGAGAGTTTGACCCGTCAATGCCGGTCATGATCCATCTTGATAACGGCGGCAATAATTCCATGTATGTGGAGTGGTTCGATAACTACTTCATGCGCGGAGAGGACATAGACGTCATCGGACTGTCGTACTACCCGTTCTGGCACGGTACCATGGCGTCGCTGGAATATAATATCCGTGACATGGAGAAGCGTTACGGTAAACAGACTATAGTGGCAGAAGTGTCGACCGGATTTACTATGGAGGACTATGCATCGTATGAGGGGCTTGCTCCTGAAGAGCGCAAGGGCTATGCCACAAGTCAAGCTTTGGTAGAAAAAGTGGAATTCCCCATGACCCCGGAGGGTCAATGCGACTTTATGCGCAGGTTCCTTAAGGGGTCTTCAGACAGTGCCCTTAATAAGGGTTTCTTCTACTGGGAGCCCGGCTGGATCCCGGTCCCGGGCGTGGGCTGGGCCAATGAGGCCGCACTTAAATATACCGGTGAGAAGGGTCCCGGCGGCAACGAGTGGGCAAACCAGGCCCTCTTCGACTACGACGGCAACGCCCTTCCATCCCTGAAGGTTATAAGGGATTTTAAGCCCCAATATTAATTTGATTATCGATCCTATTCACTGACGACTTTGTTGCGGCCGGTTTCTTTGGCGGTGTAGAGGCGGGCGTCGGCGAGGCTGACGTTATCCTCGATGGACTTTCCTTTGACGAATTCATGGACACCGAAGCTCATGGTTTTCTTAATGGTGATGCCGTCAGCGGGGAAGTCTGAGGCTTCAATGGTGGCGCGAAGCTTCTCTGCCTTCGCTGCGGCCTTCATAAGATCGGTATCGGGCATCATGACGATGAATTCCTCACCGCCCCATCTGTAGGCATTCTCGCCCTTTTCGCATGATTCCATTATAAGCTTCGCGGCATGCTCCAGCACCTGATCTCCGGCGTTGTGGCCGTAGGTATCATTTACCAGCTTGAACTTATCGATATCGCAGATAAACATGCTCAACGGGCGGTCGCAGTCAGTCTCAAGATACTTCATGAATTTACGAGAGAAGTCGCTGTAGAATCCGATGCGATTCTTAAGCTTGGTAAGACGATCGTGGTGAGCATCATCGAGGAAGGTGTCGGACTCCAGTGCGAGACCGCAGATAAGCGCCGGCAAAGACAGCTTGCGCGCATCCTCGACAGCGTCAAAGCCCTTGTTATCAAGCTTGTTAATAAGCTGGAAGGCTCCGATGAACTCTCCGTTGACATCCGCGACAGGGAGGACCATTACCGACTTGGTAAGATAGCCTGTTTTCATATCAACGGATGAGTTAAAGTCAGGGTCGGAGTAAGGATCGTTGGTGACAAGTACAGACTTATTCATTATTGCCTTGCCCACAAGTCCGGTATCATCCGGAATTACTATCCTGTCGACTCCTGTAGCGGCCGTGGTCCAAAGCTCATGACGTCTCTTATCCCACTTCCAGAAGCTGGCTCTGTCGGCTCCCACGATATTCTTGCCGAGAGTTGTCAGGTCTCCGAAGATCATGTTGTGGTCCTGCTCATCATTACGACACGTCGTCTTGTAAAGCTTGTCCGTGATGTCGTAGATCATGTCTTCCGTAGCTACACCTCCTGCATAAGCTCCCTCGTATAAAGGCGCCAGCGATGCTCCCGTTCCTTCGATCTTACTTAAGATCTCGGCTTCGTTATCAAGATGCATTAGAAAAACCTTTACGCCTTCAGACCTAACAGATTTTATAAAGGGAAGCATGTCGTCGATCTGCATGTGTACGGGACTTCTTGCTGAGGATACCTCCATGTAAAGCTCGGTTCCGTCTGTAAGATATTCGCGAAAAGGCTCTATCGTATTGCTGTCTCCCGTGTAAACCACATTTGTTCCGTCCACATCAAAGGCATAGCCGAAGCAGCGACCTTCAAGCTGTTCTGAATGTGTCGTCGGTATAACTGCCTTAAGACAGCTGCCCTTATAATCCGATGCAGTTACGATATCAAACCAGCTCTCATCGCATCCGTCGATCCTTCTTAAGTAGTGATCGAGATCCTCCAAAACTTCCTGTGACGGAGCCACGACCGTAACAGGAAGCTTGGATGTAAACCAGAAATAATCGATCAGCATAGCGATACCGCTTACATGATCCGAATGTGTATGTGTTACGAATATATCGATGCCCTTTACGCCTTGAAGGTTCATTTTCTTTACCTTCTGATAGGATGACATGGCACAGTCGATAAGGATCAGTCTGCCCTCGCTTACGAAGAATGCGCTGTTGTGCTCGTCTGAGAATGCCGAGCCTCTGCCTAAGAATCGAATCATTTTCTCTCCTCCAAACTGTCGAGCGTAAGGACCTCGAAGCCCTCCGCTTTGCCTTTAAGCTTTACGGTACTGCCTAGCGAGGTTGTTTTCGCGAGGTCTCCCAGCTTATCTGCTACAATCCGACTTATGTATACTGTACCTCCCGGGGCATTGGCCTCCAGGCGGGCCGCTGTATTTACCGTGTCTCCTATGGCGGTGTAATCCATCCGTCTCTCGGATCCAATGTTGCCAACGACGGCCGGACCGTAATGCACGCCTACACCCACATGGAATTCCTCGCCGGTCTCTTCCTTGAGCTGTACCGATACCTTCTCACATTCGTTCACTATATCAAGAGCAGTTCTCGCCGCGAGATAAACAGAATCCTCCTGCGGGAGAGGTGCTCCCCAGAACGCCATGGTGGCGTCACCGACGAACTTGTCGAGAGTGCCGTTATTCCGCTCGATACATGATGAAGTAGTGGTCAGTATCTTGTTCAGGATGTAGACCACCTTCTCCGGCGACAGCCGTTCCGACATGGTAGTGAAGCCCCTTACATCAACGAAAAGCACAGCGATGTCTACCAGCTTCCCGCCGAGCGCCAGGTTATCCTCGCCCTCCTTAAGTAACTCCTTAACTACCGACGGTGCCACATACCTCTCGAAAGTGTTATATACCCTCTGCCTGGCCCGGGCGGTCCTGATGTAGTGTATGATCACCGCCGCGATATAAAGAACGCCTGCTCCGACCGGTATCCATAAAGGATGAACTACTACTCCCGCCTGATAGATCAGGTAACAGGCGATCAAGGAGGCCGCAGTTATCCCTATATAAGAGACGGTTGAGACGCCGACCCTACTGTTAAGAAAGAAGATCATTGCACCTAAGCAGACCAGAAAGAGGATCGTGATCTGCGGCATGGTCGATGCTTCGACCTTATACACATGCTCGATGAAGCTCTGAATTACGTTAGCCTGGAACTCGACGCCGTACATCTGGCTCGATCTTCTAACGGGTGTGAAGTATGCATCCTGAAGTCCGACCGCATATGGTCCGATTATTACGATCTTGCCGGCGTAGTAGTCGGAAGGGACCTCGCCTCTTATAAGTTGAGATAGGGATATACCGTCGTAAAGATCCCCGGGCTTTGCCGCAAAAGGCACATAGAACTGACCTCTTGAATTAACAGGAGGAGGCTCGATCTGCTCTCCTATCGACTTAAGGTATATATCCGCGGCCTGAAATGCCATAGAGTATACGCGCTGCGAGCTTCCGTCGGAGGTTGTAGGCTCCACATATAAAAGCGCATGCCTCATAATGCCGTCGAAGTCCACCATGGCATTGATGTGCCCCTGAATGGTGACATCCCTTAATGCATCATAGGGCTCCTCATAATTAACTACCGAATAATTGTTGGTGGTAACGCCTTCCTCTGAGTAGGTTCTTGATGTGCCGAATTCCGCGACTGTGGCAGTAACGACACAGCCGAGTTCTTCTGCTGCCGCCGCTAGTCTGGCATCATCCTCCGGGACGGTAGTCTCTGCATAAAGTGTATCGATCGCGACTACAGCCGGTCTGTTATCGGGATCTGACGCCAGTGCTTCCAGAGCGGAGGCCATTATGTTTCTGTCCCAGGTCTGATAAGGACCTAAATCTGCCAGGGCATATTCGTCGATTCCTATAATAACGATCTCCCCTGAAGGGACGGTGCCGTGTTGATAGAGTTCGTCCTGAACCCATCTGTCGGGTTGTCGGATTATTCCGTATCCGGCAATCGCAGTCATCAGCGTCGCCCCCGCAAGGGAGTAAATAAGGTTTCTCTTAAGAGAGGTGTTCATCAACCTTGGTCGGGGTCAGAAACCTCGATAGGCTCGGTCGGCTGATCGTCACCTGATGTTCCACCTCCTGTGCCACCTCCTGTGCCACCGCCGGTGTCATCGTCGGACCCGTTGTCGTTTCCGCCGGTGCCACTATCTTCAGATGAAGGTGTACTTGAATTGTTTGTCGGCTCTGTGTCTTCTGTATCGTCCTCAGACTCAGTTGGCGTTGATGACGAAGGTGTAGTCTGCGTAGGCTGAGTCTGTGACGGTTGAGTCGGAGTAACAGTAGCTCTCGGTGCAGGCGTAGGTGTGTTAGTCGACCCGCCTTCTGATGACGCTGACGGCGTAGGAGTCGGAGTAGGTGTAGGTGTCGCGGTCGGCGTAGCCGTTGCCCTTGGTGTGGGCGTTGCTGTTCCCGTAGCTGCAGGTGTAGGTGAAGGAGTTGCCGTAGCATTACCCTGAGGTCTCGTAGTAGGAGTAGGGGATGGCGTAGAGGTAGGTGTAGCGGAGACATCCTCTGAGGTCGTCTCCGATGTCTCAGAAGTTTCAACAACCTCCGTTTCTTCAGTCAATTCTGTCTCGTCTGTTGTGATCTCTACTCCCGCGAGCTCCAGAATGATCTCTCTGTTCCAGCCGGTAGCGTTACAGGTGGTTGCAAGCAGAGTTCCGTTATTTGCCATCATCTGGAGTATAAAGTCGTTAAGATCATACTCGGTAATATCCTCTACAGAGAAGTTAATGCTTCCTACAGATCTGTCGTTCAAAAGATAGACTCTTACCTGCTGTCCGGGATTGACATCAAGTTGTCTGGTCTCGCCTGTGTTCGGGTTAATTCCCGTGATGTGAACGTGACCGGAGGTCAACGTGATAGTAGCTATACCGTCCGGATCTACATGGACATAGCCTGATGTCCCTCTGATACCGACTATCATGGTAGAGGTCTTTATATCGAAGGTCTCGTCCTCTTCGAGAGGTTTATTGACCTCGAAGAAAACTCCTCCGGAGGTAAGATTCAATTCCATGGTGTTACGGGACTGGGTAAACTGGGCACTGCTGTTCTGCTCGAGAGTTACCGTCTTATAGTCATCAAGTGCGATGGAAGCCAGGCTTGCTTCACCGGTGCTTAACACATCACCGCTGGAGAATCTCATATTATCGATCAACGTCTTATTGTTGCCGTTGGAATCCTGTAATGTCACCGTGCCTTCCATTCGAAGAAGTCTCATTGTTGACGAATGAATTCCTCCTCCCAGAAGAATAACGGCAAGTATAATACCTGCTATCACTACTACCGGAACGGCAATCGAGATTATCTTCATGGGTAAGGTCAATGAGGTCCATTTCTTGATGATGTTCATATGATTTACACCCTATTTCTTTATTATTACTAAGTAAGTATATCGCGGGAGGTTAAGGTCAATCAAGAATAATTTATAGATTGTGGAAGTCTTGTGATTTTTGATGTAGGATAGGTGCAACATGGGTTAAGGGGGCAAGACATGGCAGATACTATCAAATGTCCTAATTGTTCGGCGAATCTTGTTTTCGAGCCGGGGGCGCAGAAGCTTCAGTGTGATTACTGTGGCGGGCTTTTCGATATAAATGAGCTTAAGCTCAAGGTGGAGGAGCTCACGGGAGAGGATGCGCTCCCCGAGGTCAACCTCAAGGAGACGGAAGAGGAGGTAGAGCTCGAGCACCTGGATGCCATCGAGGATGTCGGCAAGACCTCGGATAACGTGGAGTTCGTGTGCAATGCCTGCGGAGGAAAGATATTAAGCGACAGCAGCACCGCTGCATCCTTCTGCCCCTTCTGCGGTTCGCCTGCTCTTATAGGGCAGAGGCTTACGGGAGAGTTCGAGCCTAAGTATATTATCCCGTTCAAGTATAACCGCGCGAAGGCGGAGCAGGCTTTTCTCAAGTGGTGTAAGGGCGGTAAGTTCACTCCTGTTAAGTTCGTATCACAGGAGAACATCGCTAAGCTTACCGGGCTTTATGTTCCCTTCTGGCTTTATGATATGAAGGAGAAGGTGGACGTTACCGGCAAGGGAACGACCACGAGGACCTCCGGAAACTACACTATCATCACGGACTATGAATACTATATCGACGGTGAGCTTCTATGGGAGAAGATGCCCTTCGACGGTGAGACGAGGATCAACGATGAACTCATGGAGGCAATAGAGCCCTTTGATTACAAGGAACTTGTGCCCTACGATTATAAATATCTGCCGGGATTCTTCGCGGATCGCTACGATCAGTCTGAGGAGGCGCTTAAGAAGAGGATCTCGGACAGGTGCCGTGAGTATCTGTCGAGCGAGATCGACAGCAAGGTAAAGAAGTACCAGACCCACAAGACGACCAAGCAGAATAATAAGCTTGTTAAGATGAAGTCCGAGTATGCTCTTCTGCCTGTGTGGTTTATGCATTATAAATACCTCGGGAGAGACTACTACTTCGCTATGAACGGGCAGACCGGCGAGGTGGCCGGCAAGGCTCCCGTGAGCAGGGTCAAGCAGCTGATGCTGTTTTCCGTGCTACTGGCATTGATATCCGTGGTGTTCAGATTCATAGCAGGTTTAATTATGGGAGGTTATGTAGGATGAGTAATACTAAGAAAACCTCCGGCAAGAATAAGATCAGCCTCTTCGGCGAGATGAGTATGATGTCAGTGACGATGGCAGTCGGACTTATCGTACTCGTGATATTGTGTTTCGTATTCTATGGCTTCATGTCTTCCTCTCCTGCTAAGAAGATCTGCGTCGATGATGATGCAGATATCTTCACGGCATCTCAGATCGATGAGCTGGAGGAGATGGCTCAGGCTCTGTCGCGTAAGAAGGATATCAATGTGGTTATTGTGACTACGAGAGATAAGGGAAGAGGCTACAGTAACAGCGATGAGGACTGCGCTAGGTTCGCAGGAGATTACTATCGTAAGAATTGTATTAAGACCAGTCTTGTTAACAATTCCGGTATCTGTATTCTTATCGATCTGACGATAGATGAGCCGGGTCAGAGATTTTTCTGGCTTTACGCATACGGCACGGCGTATTTCGCTGTAAATGATGATGAGTGCAGTGCCCTGTTCAGGGCAAGAAGGGCTGAGCTGTCAGCCGGAGCATATTACGAGGCTTTGGAGGATATCCTTGATGATCTCGGTGACTATAACTACAGCTCGACGGCTCCACTTACGTTCTTCTGTCTTATTATTCCGGCAGGGTTGGCTTTACTTATCACGGCTTTGGCAACGAAGGGCAAGAAGCTTGATAAGAAGCCTTCTTCGAAGCAGTATACCGCGCCTTCGTCTACGCTTACTTTGACTGACAAGGTAATACGCACACAGAAGATCAGACATGAGAGCTCATCCGGCGGAGGAGGTTTCTCCGGTGGCGGAGGTTTCTCCGGAGGAGGCGGCTTCTCCGGAGGCGGTCACTCGGGCGGCGGCGGTGGTCGTTTCTGATCTTTCTCCTTCTTCTTAAGAAGCGAGATTATTAACAGTTTTGAGACACAATAAAGGCGGGCAAGATTGCTTGTCCGCCTGTTGTTATTGTCTGGATAAAAGCTTAGATTACTTAATGATCTTGATCTTGTCACCAACGACAGGCATGCTGAACTGGTTGCCCTGAGCAGCAGCAACGATACCCATGATAGCGAATACAAGAAGTACGATCTCGCAGAGCCATCCGATGATAGGGATGATACCGCAGATAACGCAACCGATCGAGAGAAGGATTCCGTTATTGACGTGATTCTTTACGAAAGGATCGTTCTTCTCAGGCTCGATGAGAAGTCCCAGAAGCCAAAGGATTCCGATGTAGCTCAAGATAGCAAAAAGCTTAGCGTTTCCGGATGCAGGGGAAGGATTGTTATCGATAACCGGTCCCTGATTATTAATGTTCTCGTTCTCCATTTAACTAGTACCTCCAACGGAAAATATAAATTATAATATCACAAGAATTAATCAATACAAATTGTGGAGTATAAATGAAATGAAAGTGTCAAGTTATAAGTCTGATGGCGATATTACATATACTCTCGGAGCGACAGTCACCATGGAATTTCTCAATATGAGACCTGAGCTTGTGGAGTATGTTTATATACATCCGAAGTTTAATTCCGAGGATACTCTGGCGAAGATCGAAGCGATATGCGGGGCTCGCGGCATAGGTGTTGAGGTGTCGGAGAAGCCCTTTAACATCCTGTCGAAGAAGGGAAATTGCTTCGTTATAGCCGTGATACGTAAGGTGCAGGAGAACTTGGAGGAAGGTAATCATGTGGTATTGGTCAATCCTTCCGATGCCGGCAACATGGGTACGATCATCAGATCCTGCGCTGGCTTCGGAATAAAGGATATCGCGGTCATAGGTCCTGCCGTGGATATGTATGACCCTAAGACGATACGAGCTTCTATGGGAGCGAAGGCGAGGGTGAGGATGGAGCTTTTCGCTGAGTTCGGCGAGTATGAGGCGAGGTTTCAGGGAAACAGGCTCTACCCCTTCATGCTCGACGGCAGTACTCTGCTACAGGAGACTACTATCGAGACGCCTTTCTCTTTGGTCTTCGGCAACGAGGCTACGGGGCTTCCGGGGTACTTCCGCGACAAGGGGCAGCCGGTGAGGATAGAGCACACGGATAACATTGACAGTCTTAATCTTCCGACTGCCGCGGGGATAGCGCTCTACGAGGCCACTAAGGCGTTCTTTCTTCGGTAAACCGCTCGAAATAAGCTATTGCGCCATAAAAACAATCGTGATAAAATCTCACGGTGCATAAAAAGAAATAAATCCATATGGAGGGAAAAATATGCCTAACATCAAGTCGGCAATAAAGCGCGTCGAGGTAACAAAGAAGAAGACTGTTGCTAATAAGTCTAAGAAGTCTGCCATTAGAACTGTTGTAAAGCAGTCCAAGGCTGCAGTTGCTAACGGCACAGCAGATGAGGCTCTTCTCAAGAAGACACAGAAGGCTGTTGATCAGGCTGCTGCTAAGGGACACATGAGCAAGCAGGCTGCTGCAAGAGCTAAGTCCAGAGTTGCTAAGGCTGTTAACGAAGCTAAGTAATTCTCGAGGTAAGATAAGAATTATCAAGCTGTCTCGTGAGGGACAGCTTTTTTGATGCTTTCATTTGACTCTGACGGGAGGGAGCTTCCACTCGTAGCTTTGTTCCATAGACGAATAGCGGGCGTATATATCATTGGAAAGAAGGTCGAGCTCGAACTGCTGCTTGAGCCGCGGGTTTGTCGAGTATAACTCGAGTGCATCTGAGGCGTTGCTGATAATGGGGAGCCTCGCACACTTGCCCATGATCTTAAGGCAGTATTTGCCTTCTGTAGAGAAGCCAAGTATTCTAATATATTGAACGTGCTTCTCGTTCTCGATATATGAAGCCTCCTGCCCGACCATTAGGGAGGCAAGAGCGCGGTATATTCTCGGCATCGTGAAATGCTTTGTCTGAAGATCGTCGTCAATATGGTTTCTGATAAAACCGTCAAGTCCGTCAGTCATGTAGGCTGTTGATGACATATCCCTGGTGCGTCTGACTTCAAGGAACGCATCCGTCATATAGTTATCCATTGAAGGAATAGTGAATTCTTTGTTTGATAATGCCGACAGCATTACGGAGAGAGCTTTGTCCGGCATTTTATCCATGAGCGTGTTTGCTATAGAGGCGACGCTGGTTGTGTCTGCTTTCCTCAGCTCTTCGCGGATTGAAGTGGCAGAGTATCCTTCACAGCGCGGTATCATGTGGATCTTAAAGCCGGTGTTAAGGTCTCGGCATGCCCTTATATAATCGAGAGCTAGGATGGAATTCGGCTGTCTTAAGGTGTCGGAGATTAACCCCCTATCGGCATTGCCTTTATATGCTGCTATCAACGCTTCCGCTCTTGCGGCAGGAAAAGACTTTCCATCTGAAAGTGCATTCTTAAGAGTGTCCGCGGCCGGCTCGAGCTTTGCCAGTTCATATAGAAGCTCCGGCTCCTTGCAGTCGACCCCGAAGGCGATGTCCGTAACCACGCCTGTTCTGTAGAGAAGCTCCACCGCGCCGTATGCGAATCTTTCTGACGGAGCGCAGGCTAAGGTGAAGGGAAGCTCGATTGCCACATCGACTCCCGATACCAGAGCCTCCTTGGCTCGGACATGCTTTGGAGAGATCGCGGGAAGTCCGCGCTGAGTGAAAGGACCGCTCATCACTGTCAATACCACGGATCTCGGGTCTCCCACAAGACGTTTTGCCTCCTCGATAAGGCAGGAGTGCCCGCCGTGGAAAGGATTATATTCTGCGATTATTCCTATTACTCTCATTTCATCAATATACGATATTTCGCGACGGTTTTCTACTGATAAGGTAAGTAAGTGTAATTTGTAGTAAAATGTTCTTGATTATTCGCTGTTGTTTTGGAGGGGGAACTTAATATGAACATAAGAAAAAGCATAGCGGTTATATCAGTGATGTCAGTGCTTGTATGTTCAGCTAGCGGATGCAGACTTCTTCGCGGTAAGGATAAAGCCGCGATTACCGATGTAGTTTCCGAGTATATCGAGAATGTCGCTAAAGGTAAGTTCAATAAGTCGAAGAAGCTGGTGGAAGATGAAGAGGATTATTTCCTTGATAATGAGATGGACACTGTACAGGCAATGCTTGTGTCGGCAGTTCTTCAGGTTTCAGAGTATGAGGTAGAAGAGATTAATTTTGAAGGAAAGAATGCAACTGCTCAGGTTACTATGAGTTTGCCTGATCTTGAGGAGATTGCCGATGAAGGCTACACGATAGAGGAGTTTGTAGAGCACATTGAAGATATAGAGGGATTTGTGGATGAGACGGTGGAATTCGGGTTTATAAAGTCAGGTGATGACTGGCTTATCGAGGCGGATTCGACTGAGGATTTTTATGAGTTCTGTCTTAGTATAGGGGAAGGTATTGAGTTCGGAGGTCTGACGGAAGGTTCTGCTATCAGGACGGTTGACGCCTTTGTTGATTATCTGTCTGAAGGAGATCTGGAAAGTGCATTGGATATGTTCTCGTCAGACGATGATTTTATGGATCTGATTCAAAGCTTTGTCGAGTTCGATACATTTCCATCCCTTAATCAGCTGGTCGCGACCTATTTTACAAGATTCGATTACGAGTCGGAGGCAGAAGTTAACTCTGATGACACTGTTACAGTAACTATTACAGGACCTGCGCCGGATCTTGAACAGGCGGAGAATGAGGCTCTAAATGATCCTGCTCAGATGGCGTCAATTTACGCTTTTTATCTTAATGACAGCATGGGCGGTAATGATAATCCGTTTGCATTGTTTGATAGTATGTTGGAGCTGTTGAAAGATAAGGTCGAGCAAGCAGATCTGGTCTCCACTACATGGGAATTTGTAGTTACCGAGGGAGAGGACGGCAGACTATATGTTTACTCATTGGATATTCCTGGGTTGAATATTGCAAGTACCGATGGAATCGGACGCGATGAGCTTCTGAATATGGCTCTTGATATTCTTCTTGGTCAGGGGAGAATAGACCAGAATCAGTACGATGAAATGATTGACGATGAAGAAAATACCGGATGGCTTACTGCGGTCCCGGAGATTATCGAGACCGGCGACGATTATTCTTCTGATGCCACCGAATCTTCAGAAGGCAACATCGTCTTTGTTGTATATACAGTAGGAAACTACGATGAGGGAACTTCATTCAATTATGTAATCAGTTATGACGATAACGGTAGCGAGATCAGTTCTACGGAAACTTTTGTTGCTCCCTGGGATGATTGTCGGTTTGTTAGTGTTGATCTTCCCGAGACAGAGAACGGTTTTGCAGATCAGTATGATCTTATCGTTTATGATGCCGGCTCCGATACCGATGTTTTGGGACACTTTATATTGCATGTTGTTGAATTAAATAATTGAGGCCACTGTGGTTGGTTCTTTATTTGAGGTATAGACGATATGAATAGATCGATCGTAAAAATATTGCTTGTGGCAATTAATATAATCCTGATCGCTCTGATGATTCCCCCTATCGAAAAGAACAACAGTCGAAGTTATTCGGACGGAATGTTGTACACAGGGACGGTTACGCTTAAGTCGGATTACCAATCAGAGCGGATATCATTGCCTCAGGGTACTCGGATTTCTAATCCTTTGATTTGGGGTGATCTGATCACTTACCATCAGGATGGTGATACAATACGCATCCCGATTTCTTATGTTCAAGAAGAACAAAGCGTCCGAACCGCTTATAGCAAATATCAGACAAATAGTGTGATTTCAAGTCAGGAAGGTCATCGACGCCTAATTTTGGGATTTTTTATTATTGAGGGGTTTGTGATTCTTCTTTCTGTTCTTTGGTTTATTATTATGAAGTCAAAGGCTTATAGCGTATATGCTTACGCAGGCTTCACGGTTATCTTATTATTCTTGTCGGGCAGTTTGTATTTTTAGTCGAAATATTGAGCGATCCTTCCGGGGAGATAATCCGATCCTATCAGTGCGCCAAAAGATGCATATGATACCCCATGTTATATCTTCGACGAATTAGATGTATATGCAGAATCATTTTCTTTGTCTGAAAACTGATTTTTAGTTGCTGCAAATTCGTAAAATCGTTCGTGAAATTGAAATTTTTACGAACGGTTTCGTGAATTTAGCGCCATATTCGTAATATCGTTCGATATTTTGAAGTCTTTGCGAATGGTTTCTCGAATGTCCCCAAATACAACCTCGAGTGTTACACTATGATGAAGGATCAATCAGATAGCTTAATCATAAGAGGAACGGATGAATAAACCGATAAAAATTGCAATAATCGCCACCGCGGCTGCTTTGATACTTGGTGGGGGATATCTTCTCTATCAAAGGTACTACGGCGGTGTGTCTAAGATTACTTTAAACGAAGCCTCATCGGCAGACTATGACTATCGGCAGATTGCCTCTGATAATGGAATTGTATCGGATTATTTGTGGATGAGAACAAAGCAGCTGATGCTCGGTAAGGATGGCGACAGCCTTATGATTCCGTCATCGTATATGATTGAAGGACGTCTTTCCTACCAGGACGCGGAATCGTCAGAAGATTACAGATTAGAGGACCAGGCGGCACTTCTTATGATGTACATTAGAAGCGGAGACCGTATCGCGGCTTTAAAGCTAAAGGAGCAGGTGCTATCGTATTATGACTTTGAGCAGGAATCCAATTATGAACTTTCAGCATGGCTTGAAGCCTACTTAAGCTACTATTCAAGATACGGTTCTAACAAAGACCTGGAGCAGATTAATTCACTTACGGATATCCTCTTCGATGAAGCAGGAAATATGAGGGAAGAGACCTTAAGTGTAGCGATGTATGACCAGGGGGATTTCTTCTCCACGGTGGATACGCCGCAGGGAGGACTGTCCACGCTGGAACAGGGGACGACGCCTCAGCAGACTGAATATACTTCAATAGAAGGTGTGCAGATAGCATCTGTAAACTTAAGGCTGATACGTAATCTGGAAAATAACGGTTTTCTGCCGGCGGGAAGTTACGACAACAATCTGCAACTTGTACTGGATTCGAAGGTAAGTTCCGGTATTCCCCTTTATGCCTATGCATACTCGAACGGCATATACATCTATTCTCATGACATTGCTGCTGCAGTGGATGTTGAGGAAGCGGTAATAACCATGAGGCACTTAAGCGAGGTGAACGAGCTTCCGTCCGACTCTTACACGTGGCTCAAGAATCAGGTCTTTAATGGTGGGACGCTTCGAAACGAGTACTTTTACTCCACCGGTACGACTGACGGGCAAGAGTCTACAGACATTTACCCGGATATAATGCTTATCGCGTTGGAGCTTGACGACATGGATCTTTATAGAAGCGCGGTGGCACTTGAAGGCATGAGAGTCGCGACTTATTCCAACAGCCCGGCTCTGTCCATGATATTCCGTGAGGAGGAGGGAAGATTTGTCTTCTACGCTCGCGAAAATCTTCTCGTCTGCCTTGCCGTTACATAAATAAAAGGTTTATAATTTTAAGTTGTAAATAATTAAGAATAGGAGATATACGGCAATGGCATTTATCGACGAGATCAAGGCAAAAGCTAAGGCTGACATGAAGACTATCGTGCTTCCCGAGTCTATGGACAAGAGGACCTTCGAGGCAGCGGAGAAGATACTGAAAGAGGGTATCGCTAATCTCATCATAATCGGAACACCTGAGGAGATAGAGAAGAACGGTGCAGGATTCGATCTTACAGGCGCTACCATAGTTGATCCTTTCAATGACCCTAACAAGCAGAAGTATCTTGATAAGTTCATCGAGCTTCGAGGCGTTGATACAATGGTTGCCGCTGCTAAGGCAAAGGCTGAGAAGAAAGGGCTTTCGGCTGAGGAGACTGAAGCCGCTGTAGAAGCTGCCAAGAAGAAGGGCATAACTTCCGAGAAAGCTCAGCAGATGATGGAGTCTGATTATATGTACTACGCATGCCTTATGTGTAAGTGCGGTGACGCTGACGGTGCCGTCTCCGGTGCATGCCATTCTACAGGTAATACAATTCGCCCTGCTCTTCAGTTATTAAAGATGAAGAAGGGCGTTTCTTCTGTTTCCGGTTTCTTCCTTATGGAAGTACCCGATTGTGGCCTCGGAGAGAATGGTTTGTTCGTCTTCGCAGACTGCGCTGTTAATACTGATTTTGATTCTCCGAAGCTTGCCGAGATCGCCAAGGTTTCCGCTGAGTCCTTCGAGCAGTTTGTAGGGAAGCCTGCTAAAGTTGCTATGCTCTCCTATTCAACAATGGGTTCTGCTAAGCATGACGACGTTACCAAGGTAGCAGAGGCAGTTAAGATTGCTCACGAGAAGTATCCTGAGCTTACGGTTGACGGCGAGCTTCAGCTCGATGCGGCGCTCGTTGAGTCCGTAGGTGCCCTCAAGGCTCCCGACAGCAAGGTTGCAGGCCACGCCAACACTTTGGTGTTCCCTTCTCTTGAGGCAGGCAACATCGGCTATAAGCTGGTTCAAAGACTTGCGAAAGCAAACGCTTACGGCCCTATCCTTCAGGGACTGTCTATGCCTGTTAACGATCTTTCAAGAGGCTGTTACGCAGACGATATCGTAGGAACCGTTGCCATGACTGCAGTTCAGGCACAGGCCTACGACGCATAATAACGATCAATTTTAAGGAGTAAATATACTATGAAGATTTTGGTAATCAACTGCGGAAGCTCTTCTGCGAAGTTCCAGCTTTTCGACATCGATACGGGTGACGTGCTTGCCAAGGGTAATGCCGAGAGAATCGGTATCGACGGTAAGCTTACATATAAGCCCGCCGGCAAGGATGAGTATGTTGTCGAGGCATCGATGCCTGACCACAAGGTCGCGGTAAGAATGATCCTCGATGCTCTTGTTGACAAGGATCACGGAGTAATCTCCGACGTATCCGAGATCGCAGCTGTAGGACACAGAGTTCTCCACGGCGGTAAGTACTACAGCGATTCCGTTATCGTTAACGATGATGTTAAGGCTGTTATAAAGAAGTGCTTCCCCTTAGGACCTCTGCATAACCCCGCTAACCTTATCGGTATCGAGGCGTGCGAGGATGTTCTTCCTGCAGGTACTCCTCAAGTAGCAGTATTCGATACGGCTTTCCACATGACAATGCCCCCGAAGGCATATACGTATGCGCTCCCTTATGAGATCTCTGAGAAGTACGACATTCGCCGTTACGGTTTCCACGGCACATCCCATAGATATGTAAGCCGTCGTGTTGCCGAGTTCCTCGGTAAGCCTTACGAAGATCTGAAGATTATCACATGCCACCTAGGTAACGGTTCTTCTTTTGCAGCGGTTAAGGACGGCAAGTGCCAGGATACTTCCATGGGTCTTACTCCGCTTGCAGGTATCTGCATGGGAACAAGAACCGGTGATATCGACCCTGCTATCGTTCCTTTTCTTATGCAAAGAGAAGGTCTTGAGCCGGATGAGATGGATACGCTTCTTAACAAGAAGAGCGGTGTTCAGGGAGTTTCCGGCGTTTCTTCAGATTTCAGAGATCTCGCAAAGGCTGAGAGCGAAGGTAATGAGAGAGCTCATCTCGCACTTGAGATGTTCGCTTATCAGGGCAAGAAGATCATTGGTTCCTATGCAGCTGCATTAGGTGGCGTAGATGTAATCGTCTTCACAGCCGGAATCGGTGAGAACACTGACACGATGCGTGCTGCTATGTGTAAGGATCTCGAGTTCCTGGGCGTAGAGTTCGATGAGGAGAAGAACAATGGGCTGCGCGGTCAGGAAGCTATCATCAGTAAGCCCGGATCAAAGGTTACTGTATGTGTTATTCCTACCAACGAGGAGCTCGCTATCGCCAAGGAGACCGAGGCTCTCGTAAAAGGCTGATAACCGGTAATAAATTTTATGTATAATGACCGGCGGGATTTCCTGCCGGTTTTTCGTTGACTTCGGTGGTGCGGATAACTATAATCACCTATCAAAAGAGTAGGAAAAGAGGTGCTTATAACATGAGTAACAATGTTACAAAGCTTAGAAAATTGGCGTTCGCGGGACTTATCGCGGCATTCGTGTTCGTGGGAACACAGCTTAGGATCCCCACGGCAATCGGCTATATTAATCTTGGTGATGCGGTTATTCTGATAGCATCCTTCATCCTCGGTCCCTTCGCGCTTCTGCCTGCGGCCATCGGTTCTGCCCTGTCGGATCTTATCGCAGGCTACGCTCAGTACATCATCCCGACATTTATCATCAAGGGAGCCATGGGCTACGTTGCAGGACTTCTCCTTCGAAAAGGAGATGAGATCAAGATCTCCCGTAAGCTTCTTACAGGTGTTATAGCCGAGGTTATAATGATCGCTGGGTACTTTATCTTCGAGTCTTTACCCTTCATGTACGGCTGGCAGGCTGCAGCAGGTTCATTGTTCTTTAACCTTATTCAGGGTGTGGCAGCCATAGTTATTTTTATCCCGGTTTCCGTGATCCCGGCAGTAAAGAAGATACGAGGTACTTTCTCTTAAACGAATAAATGTTCTTTTGTTGGAACACTCTTTCTGCTATAATAATTTAAAAATTATAGTGATCGAACTGATGGAGAGAGATGTGTCTGACTTTATGAACGATGGAGAGCTCGATCTTCTGGACGAGCTCAGCTCGCTTTATGACGAGGAATTGGAGAAAGATGACAGCATAAGAAGTGCCGAAGCGCTTCTTGATGATCTTAATGACGAGCAGCAGGAGGCGGTGACGCACCTTGACGGTCCTCTGCTGATACTAGCAGGTGCAGGATCCGGGAAGACCCGTGTGATCACTTACAGGATCGCCTATATGATGCAGAGATTCGGAGTGGCGCCGGGATCTATTCTTGCAATTACATTTACGAATAAAGCCGCTAATGAGATGAAGGAGAGGCTTAATTCTCTGGTCGGAGATAAGTCATCTAACATATGGTGCGGTACCTTTCACAGTATCTTCGCCAGGATACTTCGTCGACATGCGGAGGAGCTCGGGTACGGCAAGAACTTCACCATCCTTGATACCGACGATCAGGTCAAGATCGTAAAGCAGGTGATGGATGCTCTGGAGATATCAGAGAAGACATATAAGCCGCGCTTGTTTCTATATGAGATAACTAACTCCAAGAATCACATGATAAGTCATGGCGAGTACGAGGCGCTTGCCGGAAGCGATACTTTCAGAAAGCTTGCCGCTCAAGTGTATAAGTCTTATGATCGTAAGCTTCTCGAGAGCAATGCCATGGACTTCGACGATATTCTTATCAACTTCGTAAAGCTATTAAGAAGTAATGAGGAGATCGCGGAGTTTTACAGGAATAAATTCAAGTACATCATGGTCGATGAGTATCAGGATACTAACAAGCCTCAGTATGAGGCCGTTATGCTCCTGGGGAAGAAGCACGGTAATGTCTGCGTTGTTGGTGATGATGATCAGTCCATCTATGCCTTCAGAGGTGCGGATGTTCAGATGATCTTAAACTTCGAGAAGGACTTCCCGGGGGCCAAGGTCATTAAGCTGGAGCAGAATTACAGATCTACCAAGAATATCCTTGACGCTGCCAATGAGGTAATCGCGAACAATACTCACAGGAAAAGCAAGGTGCTGAGGACCGAAGGTGAAGAGGGCGATAAGATCATCGTCATGAATGCTGATAACGGTAATCTCGAAGCCCGTTGGACTGCGGATACCATTAAGAGGATGGTGGATAAGGGCAGGCTTTCCTATAAGAATTGTGCTGTGTTATACAGAGTAAACGCGTTAAGCCGTTCGATAGAGTCGGCGATGAGAGAGAAGCAAATACCCTTCAAGGTCTACGGCGGTATGCGATTTTATGATCGTAAGGAGATCAAGGATGTAATCGCATATCTGAGGATCATCAATGACGATCATGACGATCTGGCATTGGAGAGGATCATAAATGTTCCCAGAAGAGGTATCGGCGATACTACTATCGATAAAGTCAGACAGCTTGCTCAGGATAATAATACTTCCATGTTCGAGATATGTGAGAACAGCGCGCATTATGCCGAACTTCAAAGATCAAGCGGTAAGCTTACGGAGTTTACTTCTCTGATCAACAGATTCAGAGATAACCTCCTGGAGGATATGAGCTTCAAGGATTATGTTGATCTGGTCGAGACCGATTCTGGCATGATACAGGAGATCATAGATCAGAGGGAGAAGAAGGGTGAGGTTACTGACCGGGTCGAGAATCTGAAGGAGCTTCTGTCTGAAGCGAGTGAATTTGAGAAGACTCACAGGACTGCTCCCGGGGAAGGCGGAACACCTGAGATCGAAGATCCCGATGATGAGTTCCTCGAAGCAGAGATTAAGACTTCGGATACACTCGCCGGTCTGTTGGCGATATATCTTGAGAATGCGGCGCTTTATTCAGCCGGTGATGAATATGATGAGGGTGATGACTTTGTTAAGCTCATGACCGTGCACAGCGCCAAGGGACTCGAATTCGATGCGGTGTTTATTATAGGAGTCGAGGACGGGATTTTCCCAAGCTACAAGTCGATAAGCGACTCCCGTGATCTCGAGGAGGAAAGGCGCCTCATGTATGTGGCTATTACAAGGGCCAAGAGGAATCTTTTTATCGTGCTCACGAGACAGAGGATGCTCTTCGGACAGACGCAGTGCTACGCACCCTCGAGGTTTCTTAAGGAGATAAAGCCGGAGCATCTGTATAAGATCGGAGGTGCTAGGACCGTAGGCTCTGAGGATGCTTCCAAGAATGCTACTCCGAACTACAGGGAGCAGGCTCGTAAGGAGATCTCAAGTGCGCTTAAATCCTCATTCATGAAGCAGTCGTCTTCTAAGGACGGCCTTAAAGGCTCAGAGCTTAAGCCCGGTATGGAGGTGGTTCACGCCAGATTTGGCGAAGGGGTCATCATCAAGGTGGAGCCCGTAGCCGGAGATGCCCTTGTTACCGTTGACTTTGACGGAATGAAGAAGAATATGCTCGCTAATACTGCAGGACTTAAGAGGAGGATATGATATGGACAGTCTGTTTGATATATTCGGTGATGAACTGGGTAATATTCCGTCAGAGCCTCATCTGATCGATAACTATAGAGATGCCAGGGAGATCGAGCTGATCCGTAATGAGCGTGAGAAGAATCTGTCTCCCTTTGCCATGAGAACAGAGAAGTCCCGAGGCCGTAAGGTGCCGGAGGAACCCTGCACCATCAGAAGTCCTTATGAGAGAGACTTAGGAAGGATAATTTTCTCCCAGTCCTTCAGAAGGCTTCGCCATAAGACACAAGTTTTCTTTAATCCCGTTAATGATCACATATGCTCAAGGATCGAGCACGTTATTTATGTTAATTACATTTCTACGATAATCGGACGTGCGCTTAACCTTAACATAGATCTTATTCAGGCTATCGCTTTAGGACATGATATCGGCCATTCACCCTACGGCCATACCGGAGAGAGAGTCCTCAATCGTTGCATAAAGTCTGTTGATCCGAGTCTTTACTTCGAGCACGAGGTACATAGCCTGAGAGTCTTGGATGTTCTTGAGGAGCACAGACCCGGACAGTACGGACTTAACCTTACCTTCGAAGTAAGAGACGGTATCGTATCTCACTGCGGTGAGACCTACGATGAATTCAGCCTTACTCCTTACAGAGAGAAGACCGAGAAAGAGGTGTCCGATAAGCCTGAGAAGGACAGGACACGTCCGTCCACTCTCGAGGGATGTGTTGTGAGATTTGCAGATAAGATCGCTTATGTGGGAAGAGATATAGAGGATGCAAGAAGAGCCGGAATTATAGGAGGAAACGACTTCGTAAGCTCAGAGGCGGCACGAAGGCTCGGAACGACTAATTCCGAGATCATTAATATCCTTGTAGGAGATATCGTTCATAACAGTCTCAACAAGGATGAGATATGTATGTCCCGCGAGAACTTCGAGGCAATGAACGAGTATCTTAATGCCAATCTTAATGAGATATATCTGGCCCCTAAGATCAAGACCTATGAGAATATGGTTAAGCTTCAGATAGAAGCGATCTTTGAAGCATTCATGGAGAGCCTCGATGATATAGAGAAGGCAGAGGCATCTAATAATGAAGCCATTAAGAGCTTCGCGAAGTTTTATATAAGGCATCCCCAGCCTGAGTGTCCTCCGGTTCGTAAGGTTGTTGACTATATAGCCGGAATGACCGATACCTATGCGAATGCCTGCTTTGATGAGCTTTACAGAGTATAACGGAGGAGATTATGGAGAATAATTACGGTTTCTACGCTCTTCTTGACAGGATGCAATATATTAATCGCTGGGCTCTTATGAGGAACAGCCGATATGAGAATATCAAGGAGCACAGCTTCGATGTAGCAGTTATAGCTCAGTCACTGGCTATAATACATAACCATCTTGTGGATGAAGGGAAGACCTCTATCAAGGTTGATCCCCTGGAGATAGAGGCATACGGACTCTATCACGACTGTACCGAGATCATTACCGGAGATATGCCGACGCCCATTAAGTACAGGAACGATACCTTAAAGGCTGCGTATAAGGAAGTAGAGCATGAGGCGGCACAGAGCCTTGCTTCACAGCTGCCGTCGTACATGCAGGAGTATTATATGTCTTTGCTGTCTCCCTCCTTTGACGGAGAGGACGGAAAGCTTAAGAAGCGTATTGTTAAAGCCGCAGACAAGATAGCTGCCTACATCAAATGCGTCAGAGAGAGACTTGCCGGTAATACGGAATTTGATTCGGCGATGGCGACAACAAAGCAAACTATTGATAAGATAGATTTGCCTGAGGTCAAGATCTTCATGGAAGAGTTCGTTCCTTCCTTCGGATTGACCTTGGATGATTTGAACAGGTAACGACAGGAGATTACGGGTGGCTGCTTCGTTTAAGCGGACAAAAGAATATCTCATCATCGCGGCGGCATTGTTCGTAGTGTCACTGGTGGCGATTATTATTGCCGGAGCTTCCTTGTCCGGTATGAGTGTTCCTTACGATAAGCCATCATCCGTAAATGAGGATATCGTTATCCGAACTGCAGCTCTGACCGGAAATTCGGATTCTTCGTACAGAGCCTTATATCGGGTGGGATCGGGCTTCTATACCACAGGTGACTATGTTGTCAGATCCTTTACAAGCTCCGATTATCTCATTAAGGGAAGAGATGATACGGCATTTGCTCAGGATCTTTCCACAGTAATAAGCGGCAGCTCTGACCAGTCGATGATCGCAGAGACATTGGGGCTTCTTAACGATAGCTCAAGAATGTTTGCCATCAATGAGATTCTTACACGAACGAACAGTTCTCTTAAAGCATCGAGTAATATATCCGATGCTCCCGGGGATAGCTTTACTGACTGCGTTATTGATTCTTCGCTGGAGGGGGAGGGAGGAATAACTCTCGGGATTCGTAAGGTCGAAGGAAGCTTTGTTACTACCGGTGACGGTATAAGAACAGATTTCTTTGTTGACGGAACCTGTTATCAGGGGAATATCGTTATACGTGACCAAGGAGAAGGCACAAGAAGCTTTGTTATGGCCTGGAACAGCGAGGGAGTGTCACCCGGTAATCATGAGGTGCTCATATTACTCAGATCTTCTGACGGCAGAGGCACAGTCATTGCCGGTGGCGATATATCTGTTCCCAATACTATGTCGCTTGTTAATTATAATGTTCAGCCCGGATCGATCGCAGAAGGCAATCAGGCATCATGGTATGTTCTTGATGCTCAGGATCAGAACGCGTATGTTAATTTCCTTAACCTGTCCGGCGATATCAGAGTTTCTCTTTATGATGCGTACGGGAATCTTATAGGCGTTAACGATCTGCCGGGTAACGATCTGGAGGTCTTAAGAGGACTGCGACAGGATGTTCAAACTATCTCTGAGGATACCGGTCTTACCGGGGTGTCCAATACCTTCTTCGTGAAGGTCGAGAGAGGAGTCTTGAATGAGGATCACTTGGGATCTGTCAGTTATACCATGGTTCAGAGCCGAGAAGTTGCATATTATGACGGCAATATGGTTGCTGTTGTCGATGATGTGGGCCCGGTTCCGACTTCGCTTCCCGTTACCGGAAATTCATCGGATTATTACGGCAGACAGGTCCGAGTTCAGGACATGAGTAATAATGTAAGGACAGTCAATTACGAAGACCTGTCGTATATTCCTATTAACGGAGCTCTTGAATCGCTGGAGGTTAAGTTCGTCGGAACGGGCGTAGATCTGTCTTACTTCCCGGAGTTCAGCTCTAAGCTTACCGATTACGGCTATATGTCCGGAGATCAGGTTGAGTCTCTTATTGTCAATGCATCTGCAAGGGAAGGCAATTTTGCCACAGTAACCGCTGATCTTACTAATTCATCAGGTGTCACCTCTCTTAATATGGGAGACGGCTTCTCCTTCGCGCAGGGAGAGAATATATTATCGGTTACCGTAAGCTCCTTCGACGGTGAATCCAAGACATATGCACTTCATGTTCTTATAGGAGATGATGAAGGTTCCTTCTGTGAGGATACACTATCGCAGTTCCCTGTAAGTTATGGAAGCGGATTATGGCTCCTTCATTCGCTCCATCCGAACTACATATTCACTCCGTATAATACGGGCCTTGATTTCTACACTGTTCTCGACTACGAAGACAGCGGGTCCAGAAGTCTTGCCAATATTAATTCCAATCCGTCCTGGACAAATTCCTCGAGCCCCGAATATGACGGCGGAGGCTGGCATGCTGCGACTAATGAGGCTGTAAGATATTTCCTTGATCCGAGAAACTATCTTGATCAGAACCATGTATTCTCCTTCGAGACATTGTCCTTTAATTCTTCGATACATACCGTTGACGGAGTCAGAGCAATGATCAGAGGCAGCTTCATGGATACAGAGGATATCGACTATGCCCAGATCATATATGATGCCGGACAAACCTCCGGTATATCTCCGTATCTTATCGCCAGCAGAATAATACAAGAGATGGGCTATAACGGTGAGTCTGCTTTATGCACCGGGACGTTGCCGGGCTATGAAGGATACTACAATTTCTTCAACATAGGCTCTACCCCTGATCCTACTGTCGAGAACGGAGCTCTTATCAACGGAGCCAGATATGCTATGTGGGGATCTGATCCCGATTCGCAGTACATAGATGACCGTGAAGCTCAGCTGCTTCTGCCTTGGGATAATGTTGAGGATGCGATTACCGGTGGTGCTATATGGATATCTCAAAGCTATATAGCGATCGGACAGAATACGCTTTACTTCCAGAAGTTTGACGTCATTAGTAATAACGACGGTCTTTATCAGCATCAATACGCTCAGAATATTGCCATGGCATACAGCGAGGGTGTCAGATACTTCAGAAGCTACGCATCCTCTGATATGCTGGACGAACCCTTCGAATTCGTGATACCCGTATATACAAGTCTTCCCGACTCGTATGGGCATATGCCTTAAGGAACGATCTATGATAAGAAGAGGGGGAGTAACAAGATTATTATCCGGGCTGGTAGCCCTTATAATCGCCGGTAGTCTTTGCCTGTCTTTTCCTTCAAAGACAATCAATGCAGACGGAACGATCCTTCTTTCTCTGTCTACTCAGACACAGACCGTTAATCCGGGCGACATAATTAACATTAACGTCAATTGTGATACCTTTGATTCCATATCGGAATTCGGTCCTGTAGAACTGATATACGATCCTTCGCAGTTTGTGTTCGTATCCGTTACTCCGGCAACGGTGCTGTCAGGATATGAATTTACGGTCAACGATTCAGGATCGGGCAGTGTGGAGATATCCGCCGACTTCGTGGAGGTTATCGATGATGAGACCGGTCTTGACGTAGAACCCTTCGACACGGATGTTCAGACTATGCTGTTCCAGCTGTCTTTAAGAGCAAAGTCAGATGCATCGGGGGACACTTCGATTTCGATAGGCTCTACCGGTACCTTTACAAGATCCGACGGTGCTGATATTACTTCCTACAGCTACGAGCCTATTACCGTAAATATTGCTCACGGTGTATCAACAGATGCCACATTGGCATCATTATCCATAGACCGTGTGACCATGACTCCTGCCTTCGATCCTCAGGTGTTCGAGTATTCGGCATCGGTAAGCCGAGATGTTACCGATATATTCGTCAATGCTATTCCCAATAATCTTCAGGCTACTGTCTCGATAGACGGAGCAGATAATCTGTCATCCGGTGAGAATATTGTTTCTGTTCATGTACTGGCTCAGGACGGTATCAGATGGAGAGAGTATCGTATATTTGTCAATAGGCAGGAGAACTATATCCCCGAGGGCTCCGGATTTATTGATAGTGATGGTGTTACTTACACCTTTATGACTTTCCCCTCTAATCTCAGTATTCCCGAGGGCTTCATTCAGACCACGAGAACCATCAACGGTTATTCTGTTCCTGTCTTCGCGAAGGACGGTATAGCCAGCGTGCTAGTTTATGTCTATAACGGCGTAGAGGAGCCGTCTTTATATTTCTATAATCCCGTATCCGGTATAGCCACAGTATACAGACCTGATGATGTTGTGATATCTGTCGGTCGTGTGCTTAATAATGTGGATACTCCCGAGGAGATCACCGTACCCAGAGCATTCAGAGAGGGGAGCATCGAGATCGAAGGGGTTGAGATGAGCGGATACGTTAATAAGTACGGTGATTTTATCTCTTACTTTACCGATGATGCAGGTAATGGCAGCTTCTATCACTATGATCCTGATACGGGTAAATTCTACGAGTATAAGAGCGTTGATCAGTCCGCTGAGATCGTATATCGTAATCTTTTCTACCTGTTTATTACACTATCGGTTCTTCAGTCGATCTTTATCGTTATCATGGTCTATGTCATAAGGAGAGTTATTACCTCCAGAACGAACCCTAGGCCGAAGAGAGTCTGATGTATGAAGGCAAAGGAGCTATTCTTCGGAAGTGACGATCTGACAGCAGGTCAAGAAAGACTTCGCGAGCTGCTGATGTATCCATTTGCCGGTGTGTTTACGGCACTGGCAAATTTCTTATCCTTCGTTATCATGGATCTGATACTCATAAAGACCATCAATATAGATGTGTTCGGATATTCTTATGACTTAAGTCTGGTAGTTAAACAATTTGTATCGTGGATAGTAACGATTCTTACTGCCTATGCGACCAACAGTGTCTTCGTCTTCAGAAACAGAGGAAATCATATAAGAAGGCTTCTTGCCTTTGCTGCGGCAAGATTCTCGACCTTTCTGGTAATTGAGATAGCGTTGTTCTCCTTTATGGTCTTCTTAAGCGAGAAGTTGCTGAAGCTTCCGAAGGAGCATGTTTTGATATCGCTGCTGGGTTTTAACTGTACATGTCTGTACGTAATTAAGATTCTGAATAACATTGTCCTGATTGCCATGAATTTTATCATCAGTAAATGGATAGTGTTCAGGGTAGTCAACACGGATAAACTTGATATAAAGGAAGAGGATCATGTCTGATAGTAAAGTACCGCAGTTTATCAAGGATTCTGAGAAGTTTGGTATCAATCTCGGTCTCGATCGAATGTACGAGCTTGACTGGCTCCTCGAGAATCCGGAGAAGGATCTTAAGGTCGTTCATGTGGCAGGTACCAACGGCAAGGGATCTACAGTAACGTATATTGCTTCCTGCCTTGCGGCCTCGGGACTTAAGGTGGGAATCTATACCTCTCCTTTCCTGGAGAGATTCTCCGAGAGAATGAGGATAATTGACGGTCATGACGGACTTGAACGTTTATCATTAGACGAGACCGAAGGCGAGATACCCGAAGCAAAGCTTGAAGAGTATGTATCTAAGGTCAAGGAGGCGACAGAGATCATGCTCACTAACGGCTTCGAGCACCCTACGGAATTCGAGCTTATGACCGCTGTTTGTTATCTTTGGTTCAGGGACGAGAAGGTGGATGTGGCGGTTCTTGAGACGGGACTCGGTGGAAGGCTAGATTCGACGAATGTCATCGAAGCACCTCTTGCCACTGTAATAACTTCCATAGGCTTAGATCATCAGGATCGTCTCGGTGATACCATAGAGCAGATAGCATCCGAGAAGGCGGGTATATTCAAGCAAGGTGTACCGGCCTTTGTCGCTGATCCTGAGCATATGCTTCTTGATAAGACCTCTAGGGACAAGGTACGACAGACAATTATCGATGAAGCCACATCACATAAAGTGTCGTCTCTGACCTTTGTCCCCGCACAGGAGGAAATCGCACGATTTACCGATGACGGAAGGATGATCTTCGCCATAGGTGAGGAGGAATATGAGACAAGCCTTCAGGGCAGGCACCAGGTGCTTAATGCCACTCTTGCCGTAAAAGTCCTTAAGGAGGTCTTCGGCCTTAAGTATGAGGTTATACAAGATGGGATAGCCCTTGCCAGATGGAAGGGCAGAGCTGAGCTTCTTAGACTCGAGCCTGCGGTGATCCTTGACGGAGGACACAACGTGCAGTGCGCCGAGAGCTTGGTCAGTACCTTGAAGGATATGTGTAACGGACGGTTCAAGGACATGAGATTCCGTGTGGTTATAGGTGTTATGGCGGACAAGAATGTCGAGGGGATGCTCAGGGCCTACAAGGAGGCGGGGCTTGACCCTTGTGAGGTATACGCTGTGAAGGTCAATAATCCCCGCACCATGGACCCTGAATCTCTTTCTAAAATGATTAGCTTCGTGTATAATAACTTGATTATGCCTTTATCCTTTGACAGCGCCTTGGAAGGGGTGTCTGAAGCCTGCCGGAGGACAAGAGAAGACGGGATACCGTTACTGGTGACAGGTTCCCTCTACCTTATAGGCGAAGTGAGAGGTAAATTATGCACGATTACAGACAACTGGCGCTGATGCTCCGACCCATGGAGGAGAAGGATATGATCCTCTATGACATGAGCACAGAAGATAAAGCCTACGCTGTTAAGCAGTTTAATCGCGCACTCCTCAATTCACAAAGAGACGGAACCGACGTCGCACAGATCATACTTAAGCCTCTTATAACCAAGTATCCTACATGGGGAGATACCGCCCTTGTATATGGGCTTTGTCTCGCGAGAGAGGGCTCATTCAGAAGAGCCGTAGATGCGCTTGAATATGCAGTTAATAATTCTCTTGCTTCCGAGCAGCATTTAACCGTTGCTCAGGAGGCCATTAAGATGGCAAGAGCAGATGAACAGGAGCCGGCTCCTGCACCGGAGGTTCGTAAGCGTAAGAAGGATATCTCTTCTATGGTGGGTGAGGGAAGCTCCAAGCCTGCCGCGAGAACCGCCATGCAGGCTCCTATCCTGATGCGTGCTTCTTCAGGCCGTAATGACTTCAAGATGGCCTCTGAGAAGGAAAAAAGAGACATCATGATGAGAAGCAGCTCCGGCGGAGATGAGATGAATGACGATATCAATGTAGAGAGCGTCAGAACTCCCGCCGATAATTTAAGGTTAACGGTTAAGATCGTATCTGCCACGTTGGCGGTGGCGTTGGTCGCTTTGTTGGTGATCTTCGTCATTATCCCGACGGTTGCAACGGTCCGTAACAGTAAAGATACATCTGACAGATTGGATTTCCTGATAGATCAGCTGGATCAGCATAAGGCAGATCCGGAGGTCGCTTCTATCATTGAGGCCTATGCGAATAATTACGGCGCAGGCAATGCTTCACAGGAGACTTCAACAGATCAGACGACAGCAGAGAGTGAGGTAGCACAATGAAGTATATTAGTACCAGAGGATATGAGGGTAAGTTCACAGCCCAGGAAGCGATCATCTTAGGAATTGCTCCTGATGGAGGTCTGTTCGTACCTGAGTCCATTCCGTCACTTACGGATGAGGATATCGAGCAGATGAAGAATATGAGATTCTGTGAGATGTCTGCCAGAGTTCTTTCTAAGTACCTTGATGATTTCTCCGAGTCCGAGCTTCTGGAGTACACGAGAGAAGCCTACAGTGAAGAGAAGTGGGGAGAGGATCCGGTTCCTCTTGTGCAGCTTAATTCCTATAACGACAGAGAATACATTCTGGAGCTTTGGCACGGCCCTACTTGTGCCTTCAAGGATGTTGCATTGCAGATGCTTCCGCATCTTATGACGGCTTCTTTGAAGAAAACAGGTGAGAACAAGAAGATATGTATCCTCACGGCAACCTCCGGAGATACCGGCAAGGCTGCGCTGGAAGGCTTTAAGGATCTTCCGGGAACGGAGATAATCGTTTTCTATCCGACGGGTGGAGTATCAGAGGCTCAGAAGCTTCAGATGATCACCACTACCGGTGATAACACTCATGTTGTGGCTGTCAACGGATGCTTCGATGATGCTCAGACCGGAGTGAAGAAGATCTTCGCAGATAAGGAGTTCAACGAGGAGCTTCTTAAGGGCGGCGTTAAGCTCTCCTCTGCCAACTCCATTAACTGGGGACGTCTGGCTCCGCAGATTGCATACTATGTCTATTCCTACGTCGAGCTTCTAAGACAGGAGAAGATAGAGAAGGGTGAGGCTATTAATATTGTTGTTCCGACGGGCAACTTCGGTAATATTCTGGCTGCCTGGTTCGCTAAGCAGATGGGCATTCCGGTTCACAGACTTATCTGTGCATCTAATAAGAATAAGGTGCTCTGTGACTTCTTCTCGTCAGGAAAGTACGACAGGAACAGAGATTTCTATAAGACCACATCGCCTTCCATGGATATACTGATCTCGTCTAACCTCGAGAGACTTCTGTTCGAGATAACGGACGGCAATTCCGAGCAGGTCAAGGCGTGGATGCAAGAGCTTAATTCCGAGGGTGTGTACAAGGTTGATCCTCAGACGCTGAAGCGGATGCAGATGCTTTTCGTAGGTGGCTTCGCGGATGATACCGGAGTCTCCAAGACAATACTTGATGTATATGACAGGACCGACAACGTAGTGGATACGCATACCGCGGTCGGCTTCAACATCTATAACCGCTATCACCAGAGGTCCGGCGACGAATGTAAGACCGTCTTCGCCTCCACAGCCTCGCCCTTCAAGTTCGCGCCTTCTGTTATGGATGCGCTGAGAGGCGACGGCTACAGCAAGGACAAGAGTATCGAGGAGCTTATCGAGGAGCTGTCGGACGAGAGCGGACTTCAGATTCCCGAGGCGATCAAGAATCTGTCGAGCAAGCCGATACTTCACAAGGATGTTATCGACAAGGAAGACATGGAAGCTAAGGTAAGAAGCATACTTCTAGGTTAAAACAATTTAATACATACGGGGGAAAAGCAAATGCCCAAGAGAGAAGACATCAACAAGATCCTAATCATCGGTTCAGGCCCGATCATTATCGGTCAGGCGTGCGAGTTTGACTATTCGGGAACTCAGGCCTGTAAAGCCCTGAAGAATCTCGGTTATGAGATCGTACTGGTGAACAGCAATCCTGCTACCATCATGACGGACCCTGACGTGGCCGACAGGACTTACATCGAGCCCTTGAATGTCACCAGGATCGAGCAGATAATTGCAAAGGAAAAGCCCGACGCACTTCTCCCTAATCTGGGCGGACAGTCGGGACTTAATCTGTGTTCCGAGCTTTCAAAGGCAGGTATTCTCGATAAGTACAATGTTCAGGTAATTGGTGTTCAGGTAGACGCCATCGAGCGCGGCGAGGACAGAATAGAGTTCAAGAACACCATGGATTCCTTAGGTATCGAGATGCCGAGATCTCACGAAGCATACTCGGTAGAGGAAGCGGTCAAGATCGCTGAGGAGCTTCATTACCCGGTAGTATTAAGACCTGCCTATACCATGGGCGGTGCAGGCGGCGGTCTCGTCTATAATGTGGAGGAGCTTAAGACCGTCTGTGAGAGAGGTCTTCAGGCGAGCCTTATACACCAGGTTCTCGTAGAAGAGTCCATCGCAGGATGGGAAGAGCTCGAGCTCGAAGTAGTAAGAGACGCCAAGAACAATAAGATCACGGTCTGCTTCATCGAGAACATCGATCCTATCGGAGTTCATACGGGTGATTCCTTCTGTTCGGCACCTATGCTTACTATCTCCGAAGAGGTTCAGCAGAGACTTCAGGAGCAGTCCTATAAGATCGTCGAGGCGATCGAGGTTATTGGAGGCTGTAACTGTCAGTTCGCACACGATCCTGTATCAGACAGGACCGTAGTCATCGAGATCAACCCCAGAACTTCAAGATCTTCGGCGCTTGCGTCCAAGGCTACGGGCTTCCCCATTGCTTTGGTATCCGCGATGCTCGCCTGCGGTCTTACACTTGATGAGATCCCTTGCGGCAAGTACGGCACACTTGATAAGTACGTTCCTGATGGCGATTATGTTGTAATTAAGTTCGCGAGATGGGCCTTCGAGAAGTTCAAGGGAGCTTCGGATAAGCTGGGTACCCAGATGCGCGCGGTAGGCGAGGTAATGAGTATCGGTAAGACCTATAAGGAAGCGTTCCAGAAGGCGATAAGAAGTCTCGAGACCGGCCGTTACGGCTTAGGTTACGCCAAGGACTTCAACGAGCTTTCCAAGGACGAGCTCCTTGCCAAGCTTGTGTACCCCTCGAGTGAACGTCAGTTCATTATCTATGAAGCCCTGCGCAAAGGTGCTACCATCGATGAGATCTACGAGCTTACTAAGATCAAGAAGTGGTTCCTGGAGCAGATGGTTGAGCTTATCGAGGAAGAGAATGCTCTTATCGAAGGTAAGGGAAGCGTTCCCTCCAAGGATGTGCTTTACAAGGCAAAGTGCGACGGATTCTCCGATAAGTATCTTTCGAAGATTCTGGAGGTATCCGAGGAGGATATCAGAAATGCCCGCTATTCTTACGGCATCAAGGAAGCCTGGGAGGGCGTACACGTAAGTGGTACACAGGATGCGGCATACTACTATTCTTCCTACAACATCAAGGAGGACAAGTCTCCCGTAAGCAACAACAAGAAGGTCATGATCTTAGGCGGCGGCCCCAACAGAATCGGTCAGGGCATAGAGTTCGACTACTGCTGCGTTCACGCCGCTCTGGCTCTTAAGAAGCTGGGCTTCGAGTCGATCATAATTAACTGCAACCCGGAGACTGTATCAACCGACTACGATACATCCGATAAGCTTTATTTCGAGCCTTTAACACTCGAGGATGTTCTCGCGATCTATGAGAAGGAAAAGCCTTTGGGCGTGATCGCTTCCTTCGGCGGACAGACTCCTCTTAATCTCGCCGCTGACCTTAAGAAGTACGGCGTCCATATTCTCGGTACATCACCTGAGACTATCGACTTGGCTGAGGACAGAGATCTGTTCCGCGCTATGATGGATAAGCTTCAGATCCCTATGCCTCAGGCCGGAATGGCTTCCACAGTTGAAGAGGCTTTGAAGATCGCCAATGAGATCGGCTACCCCGTAATGGTTCGTCCTTCCTACGTTCTCGGCGGGAGAGGAATGGAAGTCGTTCACGACGATGATATGATGAAGATCTATATGGCTGCAGCAGAAGGTGTAACACCCGACCGACCTATCCTTATCGACCGATTCCTGCACCATGCTACAGAGTGCGAGGCTGATGCTATATCTGACGGTAAAGAGTGCTTTGTTCCCGCGGTTATGGAGCATATCGAGCTCGCAGGTGTTCACTCCGGCGACTCAGCATGCATGCTTCCTTCACAGAACCTCACTGAAGAGCAGGTAGCTACTATAAGGGAATACACCAAGAAGATCGCGGTAGAGATGAATGTAGTGGGTCTTATGAATATGCAGTATGCTATTGAAGACGGCATTGTATATGTTCTTGAGGCTAACCCCCGTGCATCAAGAACCGTGCCTCTTGTTTCCAAGGTTACTTCCGTCAACATGGTAAAGGTTGCTACCGATATTATGACCGCTTCCATCACAGGAAGACCCTCTCCCGTGCCGGCGCTTAAGAATAAAAAGATCAATCACTGCGGCGTTAAGGAAGCGGTATTCCCCTTCAATATGTTCCAGGAGGTTGACCCCGTACTTGGACCTGAGATGCGTTCTACAGGTGAAGTCTTAGGACTATCTGACAATGTGGGTGAAGCTTACTTCAAGGCTCAGGAAGCAACTCAGACAGTTCTTCCTACAGAGGGAAATCTTCTTCTTTCCGTATGTGACAGAGACAAGATCGATCTTCTGTCCGTCGCAAATGACTTCAATGAGATCGGCTTCAAGATCTTCGCTACAGGTAAGACCTATGACATGATCAACGAGGCCGGTATCCCTGTAACCAAGGTCAAGAAGCTTTACGAGGGAAGACCTAATATCACAGATATGATCACCAACGGCGAGCTCGATCTTATAATCAACACTCCTGCCGGCAAGACATCAACACACGATGACTCTTACATCCGTAAGGAGGCGATCAGACATAAGATTCCTTACATCACGACCATGGCTGCAGCTATGGCGTCAGCCGAAGGTATAAAGGCAATTAAGAACAATACTCATATCGGCGTAAAGGCTCTTCAGGACTATCACGCCGAGATCGGCGAGTAAATGGGAAGAAGATTATTAGCGGATCTTAATCTTGTTATCTGCGTAATTCTAGCAGGTTTTCTTGTCCTGCTCTTTTCCGATAAGCTCAACGGAGGTAATGTAAGTGCCAAGGTTCAGCCCTTCGCGGACGGCTGGTACTACGAGGACGGTACTGAGGTGGACTTTACCGATCTTCGGACTGACGAGGCGAGTATCACTATAACAAAGCTCGTATCACCCGGAGAGGTCAGAGGGAGAGATCTATGCTTCGAGACAAGCAATCTGTTCTTCGAGGTTTATCTTAATGATGTTCTCACATATGAGTTTCATCCTGATCTTCTGGAGATATACGGCAAGTACTATGGGGATTATACTCATACGGTCGATCTGTCGATATTTGCCAACAGCACTGAGCTTAAGATAGTTTATCAGCCTTTGATCAGCAATTCATGGACTACGTTCCGAGGCATGGAGCTTCAGGAGGGAGCAGCCTTCTTCCAGTCTGTAATCGCCGATAAATTCATACAGTTCCTAAGCAGCTTTACCATAATGATAATCGGGATTACCCTGGTTATTATGGGTCTTCTGCTTAACAAGGATACGGACAGAATAGTAGAGACAGTATCCTTGGGAACTGTGGCAATTGATCTGGCGATCTGGACCAGCTCAGGATCAAGAGTTCTTCAGCTTATAAGCGGTAATTCAGCGGTGATAAGAGTATTGGATCATCTGACACTTATGTGGCTTCCCGTCCCTGTGATCTTGTTTGTCGCATCCGTTACGGGACTGCTTAAGTCCAAGATAACCTATATTAATCTTATCCTTGTAGGCATCAATACAGTTGCTGTATTCCTGCTTGTTCCTTTCAAGATATGCGATTATCACGACCTTCTCATCTATACTCATATCAGGATCGGATTGGGTATTCTGAGTATTATCTACATGATTACCGTATATATTAGAAGGTCTCGTATGGTTGATAAGAGTATGAAGTATATGCTGGGTGCATTCGGACTTCTGGTGTGCTCCGGCCTTATGGACGGCGTCAGATATTATCTTATCGATTCGAAGGACGCGTCTCTTATTACCAGAATAGGACTCTTCGTATTCGTAATAGTGCTTACCGGATATGAGCTTAGTAACTTTATGGAGATCAATCGAAAGAGCGCCGAGGCGGAGGCTATGGACAGGCTTGCCCATAATGACGGTCTTACAGGGCTTCTTAACAGACTTGCATTTACTGAAGCCGAGAGCAGTATCAAGGCATCCGAGACCGGCAAATACGTTGTGGTACAGCTTGATATCAATTACCTTAAGAAGGTCAACGATAATTACGGCCATGCGGAAGGCGACAGATTTATAATTGATGCCGCGAATATAATAGACAGAAGCTTCGGTAAATACGGTAAATGCTATCGAATAGGCGGAGACGAATTCTTCGTCATTATCGAGGGGGAAGCCTCTGAGAAGGATTATGAGAAGGGGCTTAAGCTTTTCGAAGAGGAGGTGCACGGGTATAACGAGGTAAGGGATTTCCCGATACCGATGCAGATAGCTTACGGTAAGTCCGTGTATGTTCCCGGTAAGGATTCCTTCGAGGACGCTGAGAAGAATGCGGATCAGCTAATGTACGAGAAAAAGAAAAATCTTAAAGCAGGAGGGTTATATGATTGATACTCTGGCAAGAATTAACGATGCGGTTAATTCATTCGTGTGGACAAAGACGGGGGTGTGGCTTCTCATAGCTACAGGTATCCTGATGACGATCCTTACCGGGTTCTTTCAGTTCACACACATCGGACACTGGTGGAAGAAGACCATAGGGTCCTTATTCCATAAGAACGTTATATCACACACTGAGGATAAGGCTACAATTTCTCAGTTCCAGGCTCTGTGTACGGCACTTGCCGCGACAGTAGGCGTAGGTAACATCGCAGGCGTATCTGCGGCTATTATCACGGGCGGACCCGGAGCAGTATTCTGGATGTGGTTTGCAGCCATCTTCGGTATGATGACTAACTATTCCGAGAATATTCTCGGTATCTACTTCAGACGTAAGAATCACGCCGATGAGTGGTCCGGCGGTGCTATGTACTACCTTCAGGACGGACTCGGAAGCTATCCTCATATGAAGAAGGTGGGACGTGTACTGGCCATAATCTTCGCCATTTGTGCAGCGCTGGCTTCATTCGGTATCGGTAACATGGGTCAGGTCAATAAGATCGTTATTAACTTCACCTCATCCTTCAATATTAAGGCTCTGTCCTCTAAGGTGCTCTACACTTCAGGTGATACGGACGTTACTCTCTATATGCTTATCGTGGGTATCGTCCTTATGGTTCTTGTTGGCTTCGTAGTTATCGGAGGTCTTCAAAGGATCGCTCTCGTTGCCGAGAAGGTAGTACCCTTCATGGTAGTGCTCTTTATACTCGGATCCATTACTATCATCTGTAAGAATTACATGCATGTAGGACCTGCATTCGCTGCAATCTTCTCGTCAGCGTTCACGGGACCTGCTATGTGGGGCGGTGCAACAGGTGTTGCCTTTAAGACTATAATCACCCAAGGCTGTAAGAGAGGCGTTTTCTCTAATGAGGCTGGCCTCGGTTCCTCTGTTATGGTTCACAGTAACTCCAACGTCAGAGAGCCTGTTAAGCAGGGCCTCTGGGGTATCTTCGAGGTGTTCGCGGATACCATTATCGTATGCACAATGACGGCTCTTGTTGTTCTCACATCCGGCGTAATTAATCTTGATACAGGAGCCATTGAGACTACCTCTGATGCAGTGCTCGTTGCCGATGCCTTCAATACTGTATTCAAGATCGGAAGCTTCGAATTCGGAAGAATGTTCGTGGCTTTGGCGATCCTCGTGTTCGCCTTCACGACTGTTCTCGGCTGGTCTCAGTATGGCTCCAAGGCTATAGAGTATCTTGCAGGTAAGAATGCTAAGACTGCGGTTAAGGTATATAAGATCATATTCGTATGTTTGATACTTTCCGGCGCACTCATGACATCCTCGATTGCATGGGATATCTCCGATACCTTCAACGGATTGATGATGCTTCCGAACCTCATCGGTGTGCTTGCTATGAGTCCTCTTGTTAAGAAGATCACGGATAACTATGTTGCCCGTCGTATCAAGGGTGAGAAGATCGACCCGATCCTCTCATATGATCCCGAGATCCAGGCTGCGAACGCCAAGGCATTGGCCGAGAATCCCGGCGAGGATTAATAAAGGAGGGAAGTCAAGTGCCGCTGTTTGAAGTGACATTTATTGCCGTATATACGTTGGTGCTTGCTTTTATCTTTGGAGCGGTGCTGGCAAGCTTTATAACCTGTACCGCGGGAAGAATTCTTGCTCACGAGGATTGGACAAGAGGATTCTCTCACTGCGACACCTGCGGGCATAAGCTCGGTATCCTTGATCTCTTCCCGATCTTCTCTTATCTGATACTGGGCGGGAAGTGCCGTTACTGTGGAGCAAAGGTTCCGATAAGATGTCTGATTTCCGAGGTCCTTCTGGCCGTGGCCTTCACTCTTATCGTGTTAGCCCACGGGGTTATTGATGTCGTAATGGTGCGTAACCTGCTTCTGGCGATGCTCATGATGGGTATCTCTTTCTGTGAGATAGACGGACACATCATCCACGAGGGCTTCATCACTGCTATGTTGGTCGTATGGATCGGAGCTTTGCCCTTCGTGCCCGAGCTTCAGCTTTATATTGCTGATAAGGTCATAGCCTGCGCTCTGGTGTGTGGAATACTCATGCTTGTCTCATATATGAGATCATCCAGGGGAAGTGCTCCTATCAAGCCGGAGCTTATAAAGCTAATCGCAGTATTCCTTCTCTACACGGGTCTTATCTACGGCTTGAGTACTGTTGCAATCGCTTTTCTGTTGCACAGCTTTGTCAAGCCATTTAAGAAGACTATCGTTCCTGCGCTCTCAGTCTGCACGATAGTTTTTCTTTGCAATATGGATGTTGTGAAGATTGTGCCTTACGGCTATGTCACGACACTTATTGACTACATTAAAGTATTTTGAATCAGAGGTAATTATTAATGGCTTTAACTGATGCCGAACAGATAAAAAGACGTCGCACCTTCGCGATAATCTCGCACCCTGATGCGGGTAAGACTACCATGACCGAGAAGCTTCTCCTCTACGGAGGCGCTATACATCTGGCAGGCTCTGTCAAGGCTCGAAAAGCTTCGCGCCACGCCACTTCGGACTGGATGGAGATAGAGAAGCAAAGAGGTATCTCGGTAACGTCTTCGGTAATGCAGTTCGAGTACGACGGCTACTGTATCAACATTCTCGATACCCCCGGACACCAGGACTTCTCTGAGGATACCTACAGAACCCTGTGTGCCGCTGATGCGGCGGTAATGCTTCTTGACGGTGCAAAGGGTGTCGAGGCGCAGACGGTTAAGCTTTTCGCCGTGTGTCGTAAGAGAGGAATACCGATATTCACGTTCATCAATAAGATGGACCGTGCGGCGAAGAATCCCTTTGATCTTATAGATGAGCTGGAGAAGGTGCTGGGGATCAGATCTACTCCTATTAACTGGCCTATTGGGACCGACGGCGACTTCGAGGGAGTGTATGAGAGAGCGACGGGACAGGTGCTGCTCTTCGACGCGGATAACAGAGACCACGGCGCATCTATGGTTACGCAGTCCACGTCAGGTATTGACGATCCGGCGCTTAAGGCGCACATGACTGCGGCCCACTATGATACGCTTCGTAATGATATAGAGCTTCTTGATATGGCGGGAGACGAGTTCGATCTCGATAAGGTCCTGGCAGGACAGCTGACACCGGTATTCTTCGGTTCCGCGATCACGAACTTCGGTGTTGAGCCTTTCCTGAAGAAGTTCCTCGAGATCGCTCCGGAGCCTGCTTCACATCACGTATCGGATGATATCGGTGTGGTGGAGCCTACGGATAATATGTTCTCTGGCTTTGTGTTCAAGATTCAGGCTAACATGGACCCGAACCACAGAGACAGAATGGCTTTCCTGAGAATATGCTCCGGTAAGTACGAGAAGAATATGACAGTAAATCACTTAAGGCTCGGGAAGAAGATCACCCTTGCCCAGCCTCAGCAGTTTATGGCTCAGGACAGAAATATCGTGGAGGAGGCTTATGCCGGCGATATTATCGGTATCTTCGACCCTGGGCACTTCAGGATAGGAGATACTCTGATCTCGGGAGGAAGAAGATTCGAGTTCGACCCGATCCCTGTGTTCGCGCCGGAGAATTTCGCGAAGGTTTTCCCTAAGGATTCCATGAAGAGAAAGCAGTTCCTGAAGGGTATCGAGCAGCTGTCGGAGGAAGGCGCGGTCCAGCTTTATAAGCAGCCGGATATCGGCACCGAGACCTTCATAATGGGCGTAGTAGGTATCCTGCAGCTTGACGTGCTCGAGTATCGTCTTAAGACCGAATACGGTGTGGATATCGTTCGCCAGCCACTGTCGTATAACCTGGCAAGATGGGTTAAGTCTGATGCAGGCGCGACCTTCGACTATAAGGATATGGTGTTGACATCGACCTCCATGAAGGTGCTTGATCGCGATGACGAGCCGGTGGTTCTTTTCGAGTCGGAGTGGGCAGTCGACTGGGCCGTTCAGCATAATGAGTCGATGAAGCTGAGATTCGAGGATATACATTCAAAATAAGTTGATTTTGTAGTATTATTCATATTAATGGGGATGGTTAATATGGATAATATTAAGGTGTGTTTGGTTTGTTCTTCAGGTGGGCATCTGGATCATCTTTATATGCTTAAGCCCTTCTGGGAGGATAAGGATCATTTCTGGGCTACCTTCGATAAAGAGGATGCCATGACTATGCTCGAGGGCGAGAAGAGGCTCTATCCCGTATATTATCCGTCGAACAGAAGTATTAAGGCTCTTATTATTAATACATTCAGGGCAATAAAGATACTTAAAGCAGAGAAGCCTGATCTGATTATCTCGTCCGGGGCTGCGCCGGCTGTGCCGTTCTTCTATATCGGTAAGATAATGGGGGCGAAGACTGTCTTTATTGAGGTTTACGACAGAATCACTAAGGGGTCGTTAACCGGGAAGCTTTGCTACAGAGTGTCTGATGTATTTATCGTCCAGTGGGAAGAGATGAAGAAGGTATATCCGAAGGCGGTTTGCTTGGGGAGTATATTCTGATGATATTTGTCACTGTAGGAACACATGAGCAGCAGTTTAATCGGTTGATTGAATATGTTGACCATTGGACCCAAGGTCTCGAAGAGGAGGTCATTATCCAAACCGGGGTTTCCACTTATAAGCCTCAGAACTGTACATGGAGCCAATTCTATAAGCAGCAGGAGGTATATGATCTAATTGAAGCTGCACGCATAGTGATTACCCATGGAGGGGCTTCGAGTTATATGGATGTCCTCCAGCGTGGCAAGATCCCAATCGTTGTTCCGAGACTACGAGAATTCAAAGAGCATGTTAATAATCATCAGCTGGAGTTCAGTCGCGTATATAAGAAGCTTTATAACAGCATTATTCTTGTTGAAAATATCGAGCAGCTTGGCGATTGCATTGAAAACTATAACGAAATAACCACTGAATTGAATAATTCTATTATGTCCAACAATGCCGAGTTCTGTGAGGCTTTTATAAAGATCGTTGACGATCTGTTTAAGTGAGGTTATATCTTGAAGATTGTTCATTTTGAATGTGGCCTCGGTAATCAGATGTCCTGTTATGCCAATTACCTTCTTGTTAAAGAATTATGCAATGATGATGTGTATATAGAGAATCTGGTTTACAAGATCGACCGTAAAGACGTTGGGTTTAATCAATGGAATGGATTTGAACTAGAGTCAGTATTCGGCATAAAATTCAGAAATATACTTGACTATGTTGATGACGAGAAAATGCTTATCAGAAAGATGGAAGATGAGTATTATCACAGTTCAGGCCAGAATAACAGTCATTCAGCATTGATGGCATTGAAGGAATGCGGTATAAGGGTTGAATCTGCCGGAGTATTTCAACAGGAAAGCGATGAAGATAGCCTTGCATTGAAAATTAAACATAAGATTCGAAGAGGAGTAGTGTTTTCCAGTAACCATAGAATCTCTTATAAATTTAAGAAGGCTGCGTTCAATATACTAAGAAACACAAGAAGCTACAACAAGCCTGAGTATTATTGCCAGGAAGGAAATATTTTTTATCCGTTATCGTTTGATGTAATGAAAGATATTCATTTATTGAGCCGGATAGAATCAAAACTCAAAGAGTCATTGTTGTTCTCTCCGTTTACTGAGGATAAGAATATAGAACTATCAAAGATAATAGTAAATACACAATCTGTGTCAATACATGCTAGAAGAACAGATTTTCTGCAGTACAATAACGATTGCTATGAATATGGATATTTCAAGAGAGCAGTCAGCTATATCAAGAAGAGTATTAAAGATCCGGTGTTTTTTGTGTTTTCTGAGGACTGTGAATGGTGCAAAGCTAATAAAGATACACTCGGGTTATCAGAGACAGATCAGGTGTTTTTTGTCGACTGGAACCAAGACGAAAAAAGTTTCAGGGATATGCAGCTTATGTCACTGTGTAAGCATAATATTATTACCAAGAGCTCCTTCGGATGGTGGGCGGCATTCCTCAACAGCAATCCTGATAAGATAATTGTCTCTCAAGTATCTGAGTATTATTCAAAGGTGTATCTGTAAGTGGAAAAAGATAGTGTCATTATTTCTATTATAGTACCAGTATATAACTCTGATATATATTTGCCGGAGTGTCTCGATTCGATACTGTCTTCTGATGGTGTTGAAGAAACGGAGATAATTATAGTGGATGACGGATCAACAGATCGCTCCGGAATAATTTCTGATGATTATTCATGCAGGTACAGTAATATTAAGGTTGTTCATAAGAAGAACGAAGGTGTAGCTGATGCCAGAAATGTAGGATTGTTTAAAGCAACCGGTAAATATGTATTTTTCCTCGATGCTGATGATATGGTTGTTCCGAGTATGTTTTCCCGAATAATCAGACAATGTCGAGATGTTGATGTAGATGTAATAATGTGGGACGGAGAACTGATTGATGAGGCGGGTCATTGCAAAGACGGTAGGGAGAGAGATTACTTTAGCCATAAAGGTATAGATGACTGCATTATGTCAGGTCAAGAGTATCTTATGAGACAACTTGAGGCATGTAAGGATTTTCCGACTGTAGTATGGTTGGGTGCTTACAAAAAGGATTATCTTATTGATAATGAGTTGTTTTTTAAGAATAAGCTTCACCACGAAGATGATCTGTGGGTTCCCATGGTATTGATTAATTCAAAACTTGTAAAGTACGTATCCGGCAGGCTATATTTATATAGGATCCATTCTGATTCACTATCGCATCCGGATAGGTCTAATATTAATGAATATATTGAATCATTGTTGATCATTTATCCTTTTCTTTTTAATTATATAGATGAAACCATAAGTGATGTAAAGTTAAGAAAAATGTTGAAGGGTAATCTGACCCGTAAATACCTTCATTGGATATTTGAGTACGATTTTTCCGAATTTGGTTATGGTGATAAAATAGACAAGAAGTTGTTATGGAAGAATTCAAATCGCTTTAGAGATAAGCTCAGAGTAATTGTTTTGTTTATAAAGGGATAGGGATTTGTCTGTGGGTGTTGATCTTTCTATTGTAATCCCGGTTTATAATGTTGAGAGGTATCTCGAGGATTGTTTGAATTCTCTGCTTCGTGTTCGCAGAATTGAGGATGCGGAGATAATTCTTATTGATGACGGGTCAACTGATAATTCTTCCTATCTGGTAGATGAATACTCCCGAAGATATGACAATATACTAAGTTATCACATTGATAACAGCGGCCCTTCTGTAGCAAGAAATTATGGGATTCAGATTGCAGGTGGCAAGTACATTTTCTTTTGTGATTCTGATGATCTGGTAGTTCCTGAAGTCTTTTCGAAGGTGATAGATATAATCAGTCACTCTGAAGTTGATATGGTGTTATGGGATGCAGTCCTTGTTGACGAACAGGGACAATTGTCCAAGAGAAAAGACAGAGAGTATTATGTGCACAGGGGGTTGGATATCAACAACGATATTATATCCGGGAAAAAAGTGATAGAGTATCAACTGCTTACAAGAGGAGATTATCCGGCAACGGTTTGGCTCGGATTATATGCTCGCAGATTTCTCTTGGAGTATAACCTGCTTTTCGAAAAAGGAATTCTGCATGAAGATGAATTATGGGCACAAAAGGCTTTATTGTGTGCGCGAAGTGTCATATATGTACCCGAGAAGGCCTACCTATACAGAATTCACGAAGGCTCTATAACCAACCCTGAGATAGAGGATTGGACTAAACACATTGAATCATTGTTTAACGTTTATCCATCTTTGTTTCTATTCAGTGACGAGCATTTGTCCGGAGATGCGATAAAACCGTTATTCGATGCCGATATGGCTCACAGATATCTGTATATGATTTTTAAATATGACTTCTATAAGTATGGTTACGGGAAAAGGATTGATAAAAAACAGTTATGGATCAGATCAAGGAGTATAAAAGATAAGATAAAGATAATAATACTTCTTCTGAAGGAATTGTTTTATCAATAAGTAATTCATATCAATGATTATTAGAGGAAACTTGAATAATACTCAAAAGACAATTAGGAATAGTGTTATATCTGTTATTGCACAGATATGCACTTTAATGCTCCAGTATTTTAACAGAAAAATATTTATATTGTTTCTTGATATTGAATACCTTGGCTATCCCTCATTATTTGGCAGTGTTTTCAATTTGCTTTCTGTGACTGAGTTAGGGCTTGGGGGCTTTTTTGCATATCATCTTTATAAAGAAATAACAAGCAAAAACGATGAAGAGATCGGCAAGCTTATGTATCTTCATAAATGCATGTATCAAATTGTTGCATGCGTTGTATTTATCGGCGGACTGATTTGTTGTTTTTTTCTCCCGTTCATAGTTAAAGATGCTACAGTCGGATGGCATTATTTATATGTGATATATTTCCTACAGTTGTTGGGTGTAGTATCAAGTTTCTTTTTCTCATATAAGAGGACGCTTTATATTGCTACACAACAAGAGTATAAATGTGTTCAGGTTGACCTCTTTATTGCTGTCCTGATTCAGATAGTTCAAATAGTAACTCTTGCTGTATTTAAGAACTTTATATTGTATCTATGCATTCAGATATCATCATCTGTTCTATCCAATATTATTATATCGAGCAGATATGACAGAGAGTTTTCGAATATTAAAAGTAAATACACCATAACCAAGGATTATTTGAAGAGCCGGAATATGTTTTCTGATTTTAAAAACATAATTATTCATAGAATCAGTTATGCAATATATGGGGGAGCTGATAATGTGATAATATCTGCAATTTGTGGAGTTAAGATGGTAGCTCTGTATGGTAACTATTATGTTATACAGAAAGGTATTATGCAGGTGTTCTTCTATAAGCTGTTAGATCCTGTTCAAGCTACAATCGGAAATATTCTATATTCTGATCGGACAAAGGATGAATTATGGGATCAATTTGAAATGCTTGATGTTTTCAGTTTTTTCTTTGCATCTTATATAGGTATTGGTTTCTATGTTTTATATCAACCATTTATAATCGTGTGGTTGGGAAATGATTATCTATTGTCAGATATGTTTGTTACTTTACTGTCGATAACTACTTATTTGTGGGCGGTATGGGAAATTGTATATAAATATCGTAATGGATTTGGAGATTATAAGCAGGATCGCTGGATGATGGCTTTATCAGCTGTGCTTAACGTATCTATTTCAATTATCGGCGCAAAGATATGGGGCGTAGCAGGAGTACAGTTAGGTACACTAATATCATTTTTCCCAATCGCTTATGGAAGAGTAAGATTTGTTGTAAAAAACTATTTCAATCATAATATAGCTTTATACTTTCTTAAGCATTTTGGGCTTTTTTTGATAGTTTCAATAGAGGCTGTTTTGTGTCGCATGATATGTGATATGTTTGTGGTAAGTATTTTGGGATTGCTTGAACGGGGATTAGTAATACTTATTCTCCCAACAGTTGCAAACTGTTTGATCCATTCGCATAATGATCATTACCGCAAGCTATTACATTATTTAAAAGGAATTTTGAAGAGTTATGGTTTGTTTGGAAAAGGACAATGAAAGATGTTATCAGGAATTAACAGACGGATAATAACAAAGGATAATAGTGATTTGTTATTTGGGATTGTCATATTCAGTGATGATTGTATTAAACTAGCTGAGGATTTCAGATATATTTTTTCCGAACGTCTGAGCATTGGTGATATGGTTGTATATGGTGATGCTGAATGGGATAGATATGATTGTTATATCTGCTGTACATATGACAGAAAAACTGTATCTGCAAAATTACATGCTGATGGTTTACGTTATAAAACAGACTATTACTTTGCCGAGGACTTGTTCTACCTTCTGGATGATTGGAAGGGCAAGAAGATTGCTTACAGAGCCTATCAGGGTAGTGCCAAAGATTGGATAAAAGCTATCATATTTGGATATTCGGCAAAGCACGGAATAGTTCTTCCTAATAATCCTCAAAAGGAGATACTAAAAGGGAATTACATCAATAACGGAGGTGAACTACTTGGCAATCAAAAGGCTCCGGGTAATGTTAGTTTAAGCTATAAAGTAATTTATGCGTGGACATTACTTATGGGAGTGTTTGGGTTAATAGAACACTTGTATTTAAGAAGAAAACATTATAAGAATTGCGACTACTTGTGTTTTCATTCTGCTTCAGATGCCGTAAGGTTCAAAAAAGACTATCCGGATGTTGCTGATAAGGTGGTAACAACGGATGAGTTGAACGAACATACAATGGCTTCTTTATACTTTAATGCTGTTTATTATGACAGAAGGCAGAATGACTGCGGATGCATTATTCCGTTTAATACTATTTGGATAGGCGAAGGTGGAATGACGAGACTTTGCGATTGCCCCGAGTTTCTTAATATCGGTTTGGGTAAAGCAGGGACGACAGATTGTAACAGCTTATGGAATTCGCCACTTGCTAAGATAATAAGGCTTTCAGTGATTAATAATACCTATACATTTTGTTCGAGAGTGTTGTGTGGTAAATTTAGTGAGCATAAAGACAGAAATATATTTCTTAATCGTAAGCATAATTTGGATCAGCAGGATCATCCCGGAGTCATAAATGTTGCTAATGATAGTGTTTGTAATCTTAATTGTCCTTCCTGCAGAATTAAGCCATATGTTAAAAACTCCGATAGAAAGGAAGTTGAACTTGAAGCATGTAAACAGACTTTACAAGAGTCATTATGGCTTGAAAAAGCTGACACTCTCATTATTGGTGGCGGAGGAGAGACTTTCTTTTCAAAATACTATAAAGACCTATTGTATGGAGGGACCAATAAACGGCACAATGTTACGATTATGACTAATGGAGTGTTGTTTACTCCCGATGTATGGAATTCGATTGAAGATAAATATGAGCATATCAGCTTGATGGTTTCTGTTGACGCTGCCACCAGAGAAACTTATGAGAAGATAAGGCGTGGTGGTAATTACGAACGCTTAATGAAGAATATGGATTATCTCTCAACACTTAGGAAAGAGAATAAGGTAGATAGAGTCATAGTAAATATGATCGTTCAAAGAGCCAATTATGAGGAAATCCCCGACTTTATACGATGGGCTCAAAGGATGGGATTTGATGAGGTTAATCTTTCCCATATTAGAAATTGGGGCACGTATTCAGCCTTCGATTTTGATAAAAATATATCAATGTTTGATAAGAACGGTAGAATAAAGAAGGAACTGGCGCAAGTGCTGGAAGATCCCATCTGTAATGATCCCATTGTAAATATGAAATGGCATTACGGATGATCATGATGAAGGGATAATACTATTATGAGTAGCACTCTTAGAAGATTGATAAAATCTTTTCTGGAAAGGCACCTTGTTTTATATTGCTTATACCGCGTTGTTAATAATAGACATGATAATACGTATTTGCAGATTATGTCACAAAGCAATAAAGCTAATCTGTATAGACTACATAATGATAACATTCACTATAATAAGGACCGATCTGTTTATTTAGTTTCTTATGAATGGGAGGATAATGGCTTTTTTGCAATTATGCGCAAATGTCTAGCCGGATGCGTTATTGCAGAATCATTGGGAATGATCCCATACATATATGTAGAAAACTCCGTTTATAATGTTCCGGGTGGGTATGCCGGGATTAACAATATGTTTGAATACTATTATTATCCCACTATCGATTCTGGTATTGATGGAATCCTTGAAAATGAGAATTGTTTTTGTGCGTCATATGATCATATTATGGGGCTTAACCGGTCTTTAGGATGTTTTAGTGATAAAGATCTATACAGTGAATATGAAGTTACGGATGCATTTTTGGAAAGACTGGCAGCGTCTTTGAAGAAGTATTTTGTGCTTAAAGATGATGTAAATGATTATATCTATAATGCTGTAAATAGTATTCTAGGGGACTGTAAAGTGCTAGGGGTTCACTATAGAGGGACGGATTATTCTGTCGGAATGAAGGCTCATCCTGTCAGCGCTTCATTAGAACAGTATGTTACATATATTGATGAGGCTCTGTCCATTGGATATGAAGCAGTTTTTCTTGCTACAGATGATATAAACGCGCTCAATGCATTTAAAGATCGGTATGGAGATAGGATTCTTTTTTACGACGATGTCATTCGCAGTTCAGGTAAAAAAGGAGTCCATCTTGATAAACATGATAGAGATAATGACCAGTATTATCTTGGCTTGGAAGTGCTTCGGGATATGTATACTCTGTCTGAATGTGAAGGCCTTGTGTCGGGTTTATCTCAAGTGAGTATTTTTGCGAGGATAATGAAATTGTCGTGTGGATATAATTATGATTATATGAAAATTATAGATAATGGTATTAATGGCAGGTAAAGGTATCGTAATGTTTGCTGAGGGAAGAGAACATCATATTGAATATGATATCTTACGAATAGTTTCAATATTATTCGTTATATATAATCATACTTGCGAGGATGGTTATTTCTTTTTTACGCAATTCTATGATACGAATACAACTCGCGTCATATCGTTATGGTTTTATGGAACCATGATTCCCAGTATCCTCTGTAAGATTTCTGTTCCTGTGTTTTTTATGATCTCGGGAGCCTTGCTTCTTGGTAGAGAGGAATCATTTGTACTGATTTGGAAGAAACGTATCAGTAGATACATAATAGTTCTGTTAGCTGTTTCTGTTCTTTACTTTATTAACGATTTTCTGTCTTCTGGGAATGAGAGTGATATAATGTCATTTTTTATTTTACTGTATACAAATGGGATATCACGCCATCTGTGGTTTTTATATAGTTATATTGGCTTCTTGATTGTTCTTCCGTTCGTCAGGTATATAGCGCATAATATTACCAGAACCGGTGTTTATTATCTCCTGTTCCTTTCCATAATAATAAACGGAGTAATACCCATTGCGCAGTTTTGTTTGACCAAAAACGAAATAATATTAGCCCCTGATTTATCATTTGAAATACTGGGATTGACATTTTTATATCCTCTTTTAGGTTATGGATTTACCAAATATAGTCCAAGTAAAAAAATGATAATAACACTGTCGGTTCTTAGTGTATTATCAGTGGTCCCGGTGATGATATTAACGATTATTCAGTTAGAAGGAATCGAGATTATTAATATGTCTCAAGAGGAGGCTGTTGTTGGCTTTTGGTCATGTTTTGAAGAATTAAGAGCGTTGACGTTTTTCGTGTTAATTAAATATGCTGTCAATCGTCGGAATGTTGGAAATGCATCTAAAGAGATTTTAAAAGAAATAGGATCATGTGTATTTGGAATCTATCTTCTGGGGGACCTCATAAAAAACATTACACTGTTTAAGTTGGTGCTTATTGTTTTAAAAGCTGGCCTTCCTGATTATTTTGCTGTATGGGTCCTTGTCTTCATAGTCTTCCTTACTGCTTTAGGCCTTGTGTACTTAATTCGTAAGATCCCTCTAGTCAGAAAATTCCTATAGTTTACTTTCCGTTCATCTGAAGGCTGTGCAATTAGTGTTATAATTCACGGGTGGGCTTGAGTGCCCCGATCTTACTTTGTTGGAGGATTACTTATATGCAACGTGGTGGCGGAGTATTGATGCACATCTCATCTTTACCGGGACCCTTTGGAATAGGAGTATTGGGGGAAGAGGCGGTCGCATTCGCTAGACAGCTTAAGGAGCAGGGGATGAAGTACTGGCAGGTGCTGCCTTTCTCATATCCGGGTATGGGAGATTCCCCTTACCAGAGCTTCTCGGCTTTTGCCGGAAATTGGCTTTTTATTGACCCAAGAAGACTTATGAAGCAGGGGCTTCTTACCGCAGAGGATGTGGTTAAGGCCGAGTTCAACGAGAATAAGTGGAGGATCAACTACGACTTCTTAAGAGTTGATCGCGAGGCTCTTCTTCGCAAGGCTTATTCCAGGGTCGATAAGGAGCTCATAAGCAAGGTTAAGAAATTCCTTAAGGATAACAAGTGGGCGGAGGATGTTGCGCTCTATCAGGCAGCTAAGGATCAGTTCGATCAGAAGGCATGGTGGCAGTGGCCCGATAAGGAACTTGCCGACTATAAGCCTGAAGCCGTTGCCAAGTTTAAGGACTCTGATGACTATATGTTCAGGGGCTTTGTACAGTATATATTCACCACCGAGTGGGACGATATCCGTAAGCAGATCAATGAGATCGGTATTCAGATCATAGGTGATATGCCTATGTACGTATCCGGCGATTCCGCTGATGTATGGGCTGCAAGAGACCTGTTCAAGATGGCTACCGAAGCCGATAAGAAGGCTGCACGTAAGGCTTGGATCAAGGAGAATCCCGATAAGGATCCTGATAAAGACTACGAGGATATTGTATTCTCATGCGGTGCAGGTGTGCCTCCGGATTACTTCTCCGCGGACGGTCAGCTGTGGGGCAACCCTATCTACGACTGGAAGACGCATAAGGCTACCGGCTACGCATGGTGGATGGCGCGACTGGAGGAGAACTTCAAGCTTTACGACATTATAAGGATAGATCACTTCAGAGCTTTCTCCTCTTACTGGGAGGTTCCGGCAGGCTCCAAGACTGCTAAGACAGGAAAGTGGGTCGATGGGCCCAAGATGGATTTCTTCAATGTTTTCGATAAGACCTTCGGAGACAGATCCAGACTTATCGCGGAGGACCTGGGTGAGATCACGCCGGATCTTGGCGAGTTCCTTGACGAAGTAGCCCTCCCGAGAATGAAGATAATGGAGTTCGCCTTCAATCCCGGAGACAACAGCTCCTATCTTCCTCATAACTATGTACAGAACTGTGTTGCTTACACGGGGACTCACGATAATAACACTCTTCTCGGGTGGCTGTGGGAGGCTCCCGATAACGAGAGGCAGGAGTGTCTTAAGTACTGCGGCTTCGACGGGGAGAATTGGGGCGAAGGCGGCGTTAGATCCAAGTCCTGCCGTGCCATCATAAGAACTCTGTGGATGAGCTGTGCCAACACCGTTATTATTCCCGTTCAGGATATGCTGGGCTACGGCGGAGATACCAGAATGAATATTCCCGGAACCGTAGAGGGCAACTGGAGAGTAAGGTTCTCCAAGGAAGATCTGGATTCTATAGATAACGAGTGGTACAGAGAGCTTAACAGACTTTACAGAAGGTGATCTGATATGGATGAGTATATCCTCGCTGTAGATCAGGGCACGACCTCTACTAAGGCCTTCCTTCTCGGTAAGGACGGTAATCTCACCCAGTCGCGTCCCGTTGCCATAACACAGCACTATCCTGCGTCGGGCTACGTTGAACATGATGCGTCCGAGATCTACATGTCCGTGCTTAAGACGATGGCGGATGTGCTCATGGATAACCCTAAGCTTAAGATCGATGGCGTTGCCATCACTAACCAGAGGGAGACTACGATAGCCTTCGAGAAGGAGACGGGAACACCCTACTGCAACGCGATAGTCTGGCAGTGCCGTCGTACCGCCGATATCTGCAGGCGTGAGGAGCTCCTCTCTAAGGGAAAGGATATCTCGCGCATCACCGGGCTTCGCGTCGATCCTTACTTCTCCGCTACGAAAATGAGATGGATACTCGAGAACGTCCCGGGAACAGAGAAGGCCGCTCAGTCGGGTGAGCTTCTGTTCGGTACTGTTGACGGATATCTGGTGTACATGCTAACAGGGAAGAAAAGCTTCTTAAGTGACTATTCCAACTGTTCGAGGACTATGCTCTTCGATATCAACAAGCTTGACTATTCGGAAGAGCTTCTGACACTTCTTGATATACCCCGTAAGACTCTTGCAGATCCTAGACCGTCCTGCTCCGACTTCGGACAGGTCCGTCTTGACGGAGCCGAGCTCAGAGAATTGGGCTTCACAGATTATGAGATAGAGGCCTTAAGCAGGCTTAACGGAGTTCACATCAACGCGGTAGCAGGAGATCAGGCTGCGGCGTTGTTCGGACAGACCTGCTTCGAGAAGGGCTCTGCCAAGACCACCTACGGTACCGGTTGCTTTACTCTTATGAATATAGGCGACAAGCCTGCGATCTCGGATAACGGACTTCTTACATCTGCTGCATGGTCTGTTAACGGCGAGACTGTATATGCTCTCGAGGGGAGTGTATTCCAGGGAGGATCGGTTATCACCTGGCTTAAGGATGCTATGGGGCTTATATCAAAGCCCTCAGACTGCGATCCTCTGTGTTATTCGATCGAGGATAACGGTGGGGTCTATCTTGTCCCTGCCTTCTCAGGATTGGGAGCACCTTACTGGGATCCTGATCTTAGGGGGACTGTTATCGGTCTTACCGGCGGTACGGGCAAAGCCCATGTCGTAAGGGCGGCAGTTGAGTCGATTGCATATCAGGTCACAGAGCTTGTGGATCTTATGATGAATGATACAGGCATAACCTCCACTCATATGAAGGTTGACGGAGGCGTCTGTGCGTCTGACTTCCTGATGCAGCTTCAGGCTGATCTTCTGGGAGTTACCATAACCCGTGCAAGATCCGATGAGATGACAGCCACGGGAGTCGGGATGCTGGCAGGACTTACCTCCGGCTTCTACGAGTCTTTGGATGAGATCGAGAGCCTTTACAAGGCAAGTAAGGTATATAAGCCCGAGCGCTCTTCGTCTGAGGCGAGGGTACTTCTGCAGAATTATCAGAAAGCTGTAGATGCAGCTAAGGCGGCCGCTGGAAAGGTCGTTTAAGGATGGGGCAGCTCTATATTATCTTCTTCGAGATGGCGATAGTCCTGACCTTAGGCTTCGTCCTTACAAGGAAAAAGATAGTCGATGACAGAGGAAGAAAAACTCTTACGGATCTTCTCTTAAGAGCCGTACTTCCTTTTACCATACTTTCATCAAGTCAGTATGCGTACTCTGTTGATATGCTGCGTTCGATAGGCGCGGTCGCCCTCGGTGCCGGAGTTTATTATCTTCTTACACTTATTGCCCTAAGACTAATAGTATGGAGATTTAAAATACCTGACAGTGAGCGAAGAGTTTTTATTACTACTTCGGTATTTGCCAACACTGGCTTTGTCGGACTCCCGATAATGTACTCTCTGTTCAGCGATGCGGGACTTCTTCTGGCAGCGATATATAATCTGGTTTATAACCTGTTTTTCTACACCTACGGAGTTCATCTTCTGTCAGGAAAGAAGCCGTCGTTCCGGGAGTATGTCAATCCCGTATCCATAGCTTCAGTGGCGGCTGTAGTGCTGTTTGTTCTTCCTTGGAGAGCCCCGGCGGCGGTTGTCAGTGCTTTGAATCTTGTGGGTAACATGACATTCCCATTGTCGATGATAATAATGGGTTCTACGTTGGCGACGATAGATTATAAGAAGCTGTTCGCTGACGGAAAATCTTATGCCGTTTGCTTCCTGAGACTTGTATTATTCCCGGCTCTGATGACTTTTATTCTTATTGCCGTCAAGCAGTTCACACAGGTGCTTCCGGCGACGCTTATAACGCTTATCATAATGACTGCCCTTCCTTCGGGTACAATGAGCGTTATCTACTCTGAGCGTTATGACTGTGCGCCTAAGTTCTGCGCCAGAACAGTTGCATTGACGCTGGTGTTTATGGTAATAACATTACCCGTGATGATAGCGTTATGCATCGCAGCTTTTATGGCAGGGTGAGAAAATGGACCGGGATATTTTTATACATGAAGAACTTAGGAACGACGAGCTGTTGGCACTCATGCACGAGCTTCGGACCGACAGATCCTCCTCGAGAATGCTGGAGGTTCTGAAGAAGGCTGCAGCCTCCTCCTTTATAGTTCCCGTGGATTCGTCTGCTGACGGAAGGTACAGCTTCCATGCCGTGGGTGATAATAAGGGCAGACGGTTCATCGTAGCTTATACAGATACGGGGTCTTTTGTTACTACGGAGAAAAATGAGGATCAGAAGGGCGTTAAGTCCTCCTTCGAGGACCTGATGGCTGTGGTTACGGAGGATTCGCTTAAGCTTGACGGTGTGATAATTAACCCCGGCGCATCGGAGGTTATCTTCGGCAAGGAGCTTATGAATTCCATTAAGGGACAGATGATTCCTGAGGATACCCTGGATATGAGAGTCGCGGAGCCTTCTGAGTATCCTCCGAGGCTGAAGGAGATGATCGCCGAGTTCTGCCGCGATCAGTTATCCGTAAGTGCCGTGTATGTCAGATTTCTTACGACCCCTGACGGGAAAACTATGAAGTGGCTTCTGGGTGTGGAGACTGATTCTGAAGGCAAAGAAAAGGATTATATAATCGATACATTGTCCAGATTCATTAAACCGTATCTTCAGGGGATCGATCCGATTGTTGCCGGAACTGATGAAGAATTCGTAAAGCAGGCGATAAGGAACGCCCAACCTTTCTATGAACGAGCGTAATCCCTGGGTCGTTGTAATTATACTTATACTTGCCGGAGTTATGATCTTCTACATGATGTATAAGGTCAGGAAGGTTGATGTCAATACGGCTGCATATAGGACAGAGCAGAAGACTGAGGAGCTTACCGCTGCTCTTAACGAGCTTGAAGACTATCAGCTTTATGTGATCGGTACGCTGCCGGAATACATGGACGGGATATCCGAGCATGTTACGCTTCTTACTGTAGGGCAAGCGAATACCACCACTCTACCCGTGACGGAAGGGACGATCGGCTTCGCGGTGTTCGATGAGGACGGCAGAGAGATCGAGCATATAGATCAAAGAGATTATGCTTCCTATATGATGATAATCATTAATACTCAGGAAGAGCTTACAGAGAGCGCACTTGATGCGATTCAGGATGCGGCTGTGTATAACCACGTTCCTGTCCTGCTGATCGGGAAGAATAATATCGATACCTTCAGAGAATATATGATCCTGGTGCATAAGGATTATGACGATAATGCCAGTATGTTCTTCGAGATCACAAGATATCCACTTGATAATCCCATAGATCCTGAGGTAGTCTCTTCAGGCGGGCATGCATACGCTGATGCGCTTCTTGAATTTATAAGAAGCGCCTTCGAGGATCCTGCTGTGGTCTATGTGGATGCGCCCGAGATTATCGAGACTTCAGGCTCAGACGTCAGTGAAGCTACAGCGGAGGACGAGGTCATCGAGACTGATATGACAGAAACGGAGGTGACAGAGGATGCCGCTTGACGAGGCGAAAGCAGCTTCTATAACGAGCAGATATGATGAGCTTCTGTCATCCATGTCTGATCCTTCCGTGATCTCGGATCAGGATAAGTATCTTAAGCTGTCGAAGGAGCTTTCTGAGCTTACGCCTAAGGCGGAGGCCGTAAGAAGGTTTTTCGACGCGAAGCGCGAGGTGGAAGAGGCTCTGGAGCTTATGAAAGATGACGACGAAGATATTAAGCTTCTTGCCTCACAGCAGCTTAACGAGGGGAAACAGCTCCTGGAGCAAAGCGAGGCAGAGCTTGTTACTATTCTCGCCGATAAAGACCCGCGTGACGACAGATCGGTAATAATGGAGATCAGAGCAGGTGCCGGTGGAGAAGAAGCGGCATTATGTGCTGCGACCCTGTATCGTATGTATCAGGGCTACGCCGCGGCTCACGGTTATTCCTTAAGTACCATAGACAGTAACGATACCGAGCTTGGAGGCTACAAGGAGATCGTCTTCGAGGTCAAGGGCACAGGAGCTTACAGCAGACTTAAGTTCGAGAGCGGTGTTCACAGGATACAAAGAGTTCCGGTGACAGAGTCCGGAGGAAGGATCCACACCTCCACGGCAACCGTAGCCGTACTGCCGGAGGCTGATTCCACGGATGTGGTGATTAACCCGGACGATCTTAAGATAGACCGATATAGATCCTCTGGTGCCGGAGGACAGCATATTAACAAGACCTCATCGGCAATAAGGATAACGCATATCCCCACCGGTATTGTGGTTCAGTGTCAGGATGAGAGATCTCAGTTCGCCAACAAGGATAAGGCTATGGCTGTTCTTCAGAGCCGCCTGTGGGCGATGGCAAAAGCGGGAGATAAGGATGCAGAGGATCAGACCCGTCGCGAGCAGGTGGGTACGGGGGATCGCTCCGAGAGGATAAGGACCTATAACTATCACGACGGAAGAGTTACCGATCACAGGATAGGACTAACTCTTTATAAGCTTAATGATATACTTGACGGCGACCTTGATGAGATTGTTGATGCACTTACGGTGGATCTGGCTGCCCGTAAGGAACAGGAGAACGCTTAATGGATCGACAGAAGATATACAACACGCTGTTTGTGACGCCGGATAATGAGGAAGGCCTTAAGGTCGCAGCTGAGGCGGTTAAGAACGGCGAGGTAGTTGCTTTTCCTACTGAGACGGTTTACGGTCTGGGAGCGGATGCTCTTAACGGCGATGCAGTAAGAAAGATATTCGAAGCCAAGGGCAGACCCGGGGATAACCCTTTGATCGTTCACATTTGGGATAAATCGCAGATCGATGATCTCGTGTCTGAGATAACGCCTTGCGCTCAGGCGCTCATAGATGCATTTATGCCCGGGCCCATCACTGTTATTATGCGTAAATCCGATAAGATTCCCAATGAGGTTACGGCGGGGCTTGATACTGTAGGTATCAGGATGCCGGAGCATCCCTTATGCAATAGGTTTCTTAAGCTGTGCGGCTGCCCCGTGGCAGCGCCGTCTGCAAATCTGTCGGGAAGTCCTTCACCTACGACTGCTCACCATGTGATGAATGATATGGACGGCTATATCTACGGTATTGTTGACGGCGGAAGCTGTCGGGTCGGGTTAGAGTCTACTGTAGTTGATGCTACCGGTGAAGTTCCGGTTATATTAAGGCCGGGAGCCGTTACCGGAGCCATGATAGACGAGGTCCTAAGGACCCGGTCCGAATATGCCGGAGCATTAAAGCAGGGCCAGGTACCCGCTTCCCCCGGAATGAAATACAGACATTACGCTCCCGGTTGTGAAGTTAGGATAATTACTATCTCTAGCGGTATAGAAACGATAGATCCCTATGAAGAGAAGCTGAGCGATGACAAGAAGGAGAAGCTTTTCTCATTGGCATCGCCCTTTATCCTCGAGGCTCAATCCATTCTTAAGGATAATCCCACGGCCAGGATCGGTATCTTCGCTGGTAATGAGGTGAAGGCTCTGGCGGATATGGCCGGAGATGAGATATTGTCCTCCCATCTTTGCTTCTACGTGTATGGCAATGCCTGTGATGTGGAAGCGGCTGCACACGGGCTTTTCGACGGGTTGAGGCTTCTTGACAGGCAGGAGGTAAATGTTATCCTCGCTACCGGCTTCAAGGGGGACGGACTCGAGGTCGCATATATGAATCGCTTGAGTAAGGCGGCGGGGAAGAACGGCGATGATGTTCCCTCCAAGGCCTATAACGAGATATCGGAGGGCGGAGGAGAGGTTCCTCTGGATTTCTTCGATAGCGTATTCACGGCGTCGGTGCTGTTTATAAGTGATGACGACAGGAATCTCGGGGCGGTTCTGGAGGGCTTGTTCACACAGCTTATTCGTAAGAAGGGCCCCTTCTGCTCTGAAGAAAGCATAAGGATAGGGGCGGAGCTTTATGCCGAGTCTGCAGGCCTTAACGCTTCGGAGGGGCTGACGCCGGATGTCAGGATGTGCGAGGCATATAGAAGGGTCACAGGAGAGTCCGTGGCACACCACCTCTCATCCCGGATGGAGGTGTATCTTCTTGATTCCAATGACCTCATACTTACCGTGAATGATCAGCAGGTGCTGACGCTTCTTGAGTCTTACCCCGAGCTTAAGGGAAGGGTGTACTCTTTAAGCTCCTACATGGCCTCCAAGGGCCTCGTCATGAGGGGAGAGCGGGGCGAGGTGGCGTCTCTGGCGGTTAATGACCCTGCAGGAGGCGATGACGAGGCTTATTCTCACACGGTGGCGGCCCTTAAGGCCTGGCTCGAGATACTTTTCCCTTACATCATTAAGGACCTGGGGGCAATGCGTTTCTGTTAATGCGAACGATTGTTCGAAAATAATAGACAAAACCCTTATTAGAGGGTATAATCTATCCCATAACAGATTTTTGAAATTGACGCGGATATTAAGACGAATAGTGCCAGGTAGCTTGACTTAACGGCTTTTGCTGTGATATTCTCACTTTTGCTGTCTTCTTAGGGGCAGCATATCCTTGTTCGACAGGACATGTCGGACCGAATGACCATAAGGAGGTGAAATCTATGGCAAATCAGTATCAGTTGGTAGTAGTTCTCGATCCTGCTTCCGGCGAGGAGGCTGTTAACGCTCTTATCGAGAGCATTCAGTCCAAGATCGCTCAGGCAGGAACCGTTGATGCTCTCGACAATCTCGGAACCAAGAAGCTTGCTTACGAGATCAACGACGTTAAGGAAGGAACATATGTTAAGGTTCTCTTCACAGCGCCCGCGGAGTTCCCGAGAGAGCTTGAGCGTGTACTCAAGATTACTGCAGGCGTTCTTCGTTTCTTGACAGTCCGCGTCGGTGAGTAAAATCCCGAACACGGAGGCGGAACAATGAACAAAGTAATTTTAATCGGTAGACTTACAAAGGATCCTGAAGTAAAGAATACTGCTTCGCAGGTAACTGTATGCAGATTCACAGTCGCTGTTGACAGAAGGTTCAAGGACCAGAACGGTCAGCGTCAGGCAGACTTCATTAACTGTGTAGCCTGGAGACAGACGGCAAACTTCATAAGTTCTTATTTCCATAAGGGCTCGAAGATCGCAGTTGTCGGAAGTATTCAGACGAGAACATATGATGATGCCAACGGACAGAAGCGTTATGTGACAGAGGTCGTCGTTGACGAGGCTGAGTTCGCTGAGTCGGCTAATTCCGGAAATTCCGGCAATCAGGGCAGATCAAACTACGGCAATGACAACGGCGGATATTCAAGACCTTCATCCTATCAGCAGTCTGCACCTGCCGGCGATTCTACTGCTGCGGCAGCCCCTACGGCTCCTAACAGACAGATCACACCGGATTATCAGCCTGATAATTCCTTTGGCGGTTCAGATGATGAGTTGAGTCTTCCATTCCCTATTGATGACGATACGGGAAACATCAGTTTTTAAGGAGTAAAAACAATGGCTGAGAACAAAGAAAGAGAAGTTAAGCCCGCTCGCGAGTTCGGCGGCAGCCCTATGAGACCCAGAAGAAACAGAAGAAAGACATGTTCTTTCTGTGCTGAGAAGGTTGAGCAGATCGATTTCCTCGATACTGCACGTCTTGGCAAGTACATCTCTGAGAGAGGTAAGATCCTTCCCAGAAGAATGACAGGAACATGTGCGAAGCACCAGAGAGAGCTTACTACAGCAATCAAGCGTGCCCGCCAGGTTGCTCTTCTTCCTTACGATGCAGGCTGATAGCAAAAGCCTATCGGATGGTATATAATTATCGGGCACCTTACGGGTGCCCGATTTTTGATTAAAGATATTTTACATATAATAAGCGGAGGGACGTATGAAGGTCATTCTCTTACAGGACGTGAAGGGTGTAGGTAAAGAGGGTCAGGTCGTAGAGGTCAGTGACGGCTACGGCAGGAATTTTCTCCTTAAGAAGAAGCTTGCCAAGGAATCCTCGGCAGCTAATCTTAACGAAGTAAAGCTTAAGCAGGGCGCTAGAGCCGAACACGAGAAGCGTGCCCTGGAGGCAGCACAGCAGCTTAAGGCGGATCTCGAGGGAAAATCCTTTACTCTGAAGATGAAGAGCGGCGAGGGCGGAAAGCTCTACGGTGCGGTTACGACTTCGGATGTCTCCGATGAGCTCAAGCGTAACGGCTACGATATCGAGAAGAAGCAGGTTGTTATAGCAAATCCTATTAAAAATATCGGGACCTTCGGTGTAAGGATCAAGCTTCATCCTAAGGTCTCCTGTGAGATCAACGTCAACGTTGAGGCTCTTTGATGTCTGACAGAGATCTTAAGGATAATCTGGCGGGGGTAGACAACAAACCGTCTTATAACGTGACCGAAGCCGAGAAGGCAGTCCTTTGCCTCTGTATGAGGAATAAGGACGCTCTTGAGAACGTTGTCATGAAGAAGATGGTGGCGGGAGATTTTGTCGATCCCAAGCATGTGGCGATCTTTGACGCCATTACCGCCATATACATAGATAACAAGGACGTATCCAGGATCACGGTATGTGATAAGCTTCTGACTCAGGGAAAGACCTCTGAGGCCGGAGGTGACGAGTATGTCTATGCCGTGGCAAACTCCAATGCTGTTATGTCGGCTCTCGATAGCTATGTAGAGGTAGTTATCAAGAACAGCCAGTCCAGAAAGCTTATATCTACTCTGGTTGAGCTGGAGAATCATGCCAAGGAACGGACAGCCTCCGTTAACGACATTGTGGATATGGCTATTGCCAAGCTTAATATCTTGAGAAGTAAGGACGATAATTCGGGCTTCGAGAATCTGGGTTCGATCCTGAAGAGGAATCTGGAGGAGATCAAGGAGACCTCCTTTGGCAAGGGCGAGCGTAAGGTCGTAAAGACCGGCTTCTCATATCTTGATAATATTACCGGCGGATTTAAGCCCGGAACTGTTAATATCATCGCCGCGAGGCCCGGTATGGGTAAGACGGCCCTCGTCCTTAATATCGCGACGAATGTAGCCGAGATGTACGGTAAGCCGGTGGCGATATTCTCCCTCGAGATGAGTAAGAGCGAGATCGCCAACAGAATTCTGGCATCCAAGGCCAAGACCGATTATAAGGCGATCGAGCGAGCAACAATTACTAGAGAGCAGGAGGCGGACCTGAGTGAGACTCTGGGAAGAATATCTCCTCTTCCTATATATATCGATGAGACCACCAACACCAATCCTATGGATATACTTGCCAAGTGCAGGGAGCTTATGACTACCACTCCCATATCCCTGGTGGTGATCGACTATCTGCAGCTTCTGACCTATCCCGGTAGATCAAGCGGGTCCAGGCAGAATGAGATCGCGGATATATCTAGATCCCTGAAGGTGCTTGCCAAGGAGCTTGAGCTTCCGGTCATCGCGTTGTCACAGCTTAACAGAGGTACTGAGAACAGGGAGGATGGAGACCATATTCCGGGACTCGCGGATATCAGGGATTCCGGCGCTATCGAGCAGGATGCGGACTGTGTTATCTTCATTCACAGACCGTCCTACTACACCAAGAAGAAGGATGCCGGTGAGAAGCCGAAGTTCGAGGATGCACAGCTCATTGTCGCTAAAAACAGACACGGCGAGACCGATACCGCATATGTGAAGTGGTACGGAGCTAAGACGTTGTTCTTCGAGCCTACCCGTAAGGATGATCCTAAGGATCCACAGGAATCGGCATATACCAGGACTACAAATAAAGAAAGCTCGGCTTCGGACTATTCCTTCAATGAGGAGGATATGCCGGTACAGATTGACGATCCGATGCCTGATGATACGGACGATCCGGGTGAGATGGACAATTCGGATAACGAAGCCTTCTTCAGTGATGATGTTCACGACGGGCTTCCGGAAGAGTTTTGATGGCTTTATCTGAATTCGCGAGACAAATCTACGATTATTGCACCGGCAAGAGACTTCTTGACGGTGTTTCGTATATTGTGGCAGGACTGTCAGGGGGACCGGATTCGGTAGCACTGGTATGTGTGCTTGATGAGCTTCGTAAGGAGGTAGTCGAATTTCCTGAGATCTATGCGGTTCACGTCAATCACGGATTAAGAAATACGGCCGGAGCGGATGAGGATTTATCGGCTAAGCTTTGCGACCGTATGGGTATACCCTTTAAGGTATATCGCTTTGACGTTAGTAAGGAAGCCTCGGCAATGGGGCGTGGCCTCGAGGAGACCGGCAGGATACTAAGATACAAGGCCTTCAGAGACTATGCCATGGAGATATCGAGGCTGGAAGGAGTCGATATTAAGGAAGGCCGGACCGCCACAGCTCATCACAGGGGAGATCTGTCTGAGACCTTTATGATGAATCTGTTCAGAGGCTCCGGGCTTGACGGCCTTACTGCCATGGCTTCCGGGAACGATATCATCAGGCCGCTTCTTAGTGTATCCAAATCACAAATCATAGATTATCTTAATGGTCGGGGAATAGCCTATGCTACGGATGAGACCAATCTTCAGAATGATTACACCCGTAATAAATGGAGAAATGAGATACTTCCTCTTATAGGAGATGCTTCGGTCAAGGCTCCGGAGGAGGCGATCCTTGATACCTACAGGCTGTTGTCTGTTGATGAGGACTACATAATGAATGAGGCTGAGAAAGCCTACCATCGATGCAGAGCTGCTGTTGGGAAGTACTATTTTATTAAGGCTTATGAGGCTAACGGACTTCATCCAGCCATATTGACCAGAGTCGTAAGACTATACTGGCAGGAGGTGTTCGGCGATCTTATTGACCTGGAGACAAAGCACGTCAGTATAATCACGGAGCTAATGAGGAAGATCGGAGGGACAAGATACGCCGATATGCCTTTCGGGAGGACGGCTGTATGCGCTGAAGGACTTCTGGGGCTTTACGGAGAAGAGGGAGGCGATGGGCTGGCCTGTGTCATGTCTACATTCGCAGGATTTCCCGCGGCTATAACGCGTGAGAGGAGCCATATAAGTGTCAGTGAGCTTGAAGCAGGTCCCGTTACCGTTAATTACCCCGATTTTGCCATATCTGTCAAGGCTTCTGTCGTTGAGAATGAGGAGTCGATAGTATATAATACATTCTCGTGGATCGGCCCTGCCAAGGATATAGATATCGGGGGTTATTCCATGGACGGAACCTTCCGTAAAGCCGGAAGCGCTCATGAAACGGGCTTAAGAAAGCTCTTGTCTGATCTGAAGGTGCCGAGGGATGCAAGAGATCACCTGATGGCGATAAGTCAGGAGGGAAGGCTCGTGTGGATCCCGGGAGCTGGTCACAGTGAGGGGTTTGTATCCTTGAAGTCAAGACAGCTGTGGCTTAAGGATAATGATGAAGCAGGTGATATCAGGCTTATGAGAGTCGATATCACTATAGAAGAGGTTAAGGTTGGATAAGTTTGATCTGTTGATCTCCGAGGAGGAGATCTCAAGTAAGGTAAAAGAGGTCGCTGCGAAGATCAGCGCCGATTATGAGGGTGAGTCTGTAGTAGTTATCGGAGTCCTCACCGGAGCATTTATATTTACGGCAGACCTTGTAAGGGCTCTGACGGTTCCCGTCGAGACCATTGATTTTATTCAGCTTTCCAGCTATAAGGGCGATAAGTCCACAGGTAACTTCGTATTCAAGAAGGATATCTCCACGGATATTAACGGGAAGAATATCCTTATCGTAGAAGATATAGTTGATACAGGCCGAACTCTGAAGAAGCTTCGTGAGATGCTTACCATGAGAGAGCCTAAGTCCATAAAGATATGTACCGCCTTCGATAAGCCCAGTAGAAGAGTTAATGAGCTTGTTCCGGATTATAACTGCTTTACGATACCGGATGAGTTTATAGTAGGCTACGGGCTCGACTACGACGGGAAGTATCGCGAATTCAAAGATGTAAGGATAGTGAGGACAGAGGATGAGCAATAACTCAGATAAGAACAATGCTCCTAAGCAGCTGCCGAACAGGTCGCCAAGATTCAGTTCGGCAATAATATTCTATGCGGTGCTGATAGTACTGCTTCTTGTATTCTCTACCATGATGTTCGGAAACAGGAACGCTACAGCCGATCAGACAACACTTTCTGACGTAGTTGAGGTTATCGAGAACAGAGACTACAGCGTCAGCATGGTCGAGGTCAACGGCACCACGGTAAATGTGAAGTATAAGGATCTGTCAGGCGTCAACCAGACAATGACTCAGAATGTTCCTTATGAATATGTAGATGACCTTATTATAAAGCTCGACGAGTATAAGGCCGCAGGTCTTATCGGTGATTATAACTACACAGAGCCTGTCGACTGGACAATGATACTCAACGCACTGTCTATAGTAGGCTTCATAGTTATAGCAGTTGTTATATTCATCAATCTTAACCGTCAGACCAGAGAGGGTAATAATGTATTCTCCTTCGGTAATAACAGAGCGCGTCTTACAAGTCCTAACGAGATCAAGGTAAAGTTTACCGATGTGGCAGGCTCCGTCGAGGAGAAGGAGGAGCTGTCGGAGGTCGTTGACTTCCTTAAGAACCCTAAGAAATATAAGGAGCTCGGCGCGAAGATACCTAAGGGTGTTCTTCTTTACGGTCTTCCCGGTACGGGTAAGACGCTTCTTGCCAGAGCGGTAGCAGGCGAGGCCAATGTTCCTTTCTTCTATATCTCCGGCTCAGACTTCGTAGAGATGCTGGTCGGTGTCGGTGCATCCCGTGTAAGAAGCCTTTTCGCTGATGCCAAGAAGGCGGCGCCGGCAGTAATCTTCATAGATGAGATCGACGCCGTAGGCCGTAAGAGAGGCGCAGGCCTGGGAGGCGGACAGGATGAGCGCGAGCAGACTCTGAACCAGATCCTCGTAGAGATGGACGGATTTGACGTTAATACCAATGTTATCGTCATCGCTGCAACTAACCGTGTGGATGTCCTTGACCCGGCACTCCTAAGACCCGGTAGATTCGACAGAAGAGTTATGGTAAACCCTCCTGACGTGGACGAGAGAGAGGCTATCCTTAAGATACATGCTAAGGGCAAGCCCCTATCGCCGGATGTTCTCCTGAGAGAGGTCGCACTGTCTACGGTGGGCTTCACAGGAGCTGATCTTGAGAATCTTCTTAATGAAGCTGCACTTCTGGCGGCAAGACGTAATAAGAAGCAGATCACGCCTCTTGAGATCAATGATGCTACCTTCCGTGTAATGATGGGTCCCGAGAAGAATTCCAAGAGACTTACAGACAAGGTTAAGCGTCTTACGGCTTATCACGAGTCCGGTCACGCTGTGGTACTCCGCGCTACCTCGGATGTCGAGAAGGTCGACAGAGTTACCATTATTCCCGCGGGTCAGGCCGGAGGATTCACGGCTTATAAGCCTGTAGAGGATGTTGATTACTATACGGAGAAGATGCTCCTTGATAATATCAGGATGTCTCTCGGAGGCCGTGCGGCAGAGGAGATCTTCCTTGGGGAGGTTTCCACGGGAGCTGCTTCGGACCTTCAGTCCTGTAACCGTATTGCCACCGCTATGGTCAAGCGCTACGGCTTGTCTCCCAAGTTCCGTAATATGGTCTTCGGCGATGAGAATCAGGAGGTGTTCGTAGGCCAGTCCTTTGGTCAGGTTCAGTCCTATTCGGATGCTACTGCCTATGAGATCGATAAGGAGGTCCAGAGGATCATCACCGAGTGCTACGAGGATACTAAGAGGATCCTCGAGGAGAAGAGGAGTACCGTAGAGGGACTTGCCAAGAGACTTATCGAGGCATATAAGGTAGACGGACCTGAGTTCGAGGCTATCTTCGAGGCGGAGGGGGACCTGGAGCTCGCCGATAAGCTTTATAAGGAGAAGAAGGAGGCTGAGCTTAAGGAGCATGAGGCAAGAGTAGCGGCTGAAGCTGCAGAGACTGCCTTTGATGAGTCTTCTGAGCCTGAAGAATCTACGAAGGAGCCGGCTGATGAGGCCCCGCAGGCGACAGATGAGTCTTCCGACCCTCCTGCCAAAGAATAGGACTCCTGACCCTTCAAAATTGTAACAATTATTCGTTGACATCAAATACCCTGGAATTTTACAATTACAGGGTATTTTCTTTGAAGGAAGGTGGTTCCCGTTAAGGCTCTTGAGGACAAGATCTTAAAGGAAGGCGAGGTTTTCCCGGGTAATATACTTAAGGTCGGGAGCTTCCTTAATCAACAGATAGATACAGCCTTCATGAACCTTATGGGGGAGGAAGGAAGAAGATTATTCGAGGATGCCGGGATCACTAAGGTCCTTACAGTGGAAGCATCCGGTATAGCCTTTGCCTTTGCCGTAGCTTCCAAGCTTGGTGTACCTATGGTATTCGCCAAGAAGCACGGAGCCTCCAATGTCTCGGGAGATGTCTATAAGGCATCTGTATATTCCTTTACACACAAGAAAACATTCGACATCGTCGTCAGCCGGGATTTCCTGTCTGCGGGTGATGTCGTTCTTATCTGCGATGATTTCCTGGCTAACGGTAATGCTCTTAACGGCCTTATCCACATAACGGAGGACGCCGGAGCGAAGGTGGCCGGAGCTCTTATCGCGGTAGAGAAGGGCTTCCAGGGTGGGGGAGACCTTCTGAGAGCAGAGGGGGTAAGACTTGAATCTCTTGCCATTATAGACTCGATGGAAGACGGTAATATCGTGTTCCGCGAGAGTTCTGACTGATATGTATTATATGTACATATAAAAGAAATTTAGGAGGGAATTATGAAGAAGTTACTTTCTTTGATCGTTGCTTCAGTTGTCATGTGTGCAGCTCTTCTCACAGGCTGCGCAGGTGCTGAGGGTAGCGATTCCAACGGAGGAAGCTCAAGTGATGGAGATTTCATCGTAGGGGCGATCTACATCAACAGCCAGAATGATACCGCAGGTTATACCTACGCACATCATCAGGGCATCACCAAGGCTATGGAGGCTCTCGGTCTTTCTACTGAGTCTAACCTCAAGATCATCGACAATGTTCCTGAGGACGACGAGCAGGTCAGAACAGCTATCGAGCAGCTTGCAGGTCAGGGCTGCAATATCATATTCGGTATCAGCTTTGGCTATCTTAATGCTTTCGCAGAGGCGGCCGAGGAGTATCCCGAGATCGTGTTCTGCCACGCTACAGGCTATCTTTCCAACGACACTAACTTCAACAACTACTTTGGCCGTATCTATCAGGCTCGTTACCTCGCAGGTATTGCTGCAGGCTACAAGTCTCTTGAGATCGGTAACAACAATATCGGCTATGTATCCGCATGGGGTACAGAGTATGCTGAGACATGCTCCGGTATCAATGCTTTTGCTCTCGGTGCCATCGCAGTTAATCCTGATGCGGTTGTTCATGTAAATCAGATCTCCACATGGGGTGATCAGGAGCTGGAGCGTCAGGCTGCAGAGGTCCTTATCTCTTCCTATGGCTGCGGAGTTATCGCTCAGCACTGTGACTCTGCCCAGCCTCAGATCGTTGCTCAGGAGCAGGGTGTCTTCGGCTGTGGTTACAACTCTGATATGGCTTCCGATGCGCCTGATGCACATCTTACGGCTCCTGTATGGAACTGGAATGTGTTCTATCAGCTCGCTATGGAGACAGCTATGAACGAGGATTCCGCTTCTGACTTCATCTCTAATATCGGCGGTAACTACTATGGCGGTCTTACAGAGGGTATGGTAGATATCTCTCCTTTGACAGCTAACAACGCTCCCGAGGCTGCTGAGGCTATCGAGCTTGCAAGAGACCTTATGGTATCCGGGCAGTGGGATGTATTCTCCGGTACAGCTCTCGTATTCTCCGGTGATGCCGGATCCGTTTCTGTAGAGCAGGTTCCTGCCGCTCTTATGGATAACGAGGGTAACGAGATTGTTGCCGCAGGCGGTGCTTCTGTAGATGACGGTGTCATCCAGGGCTCTATGAACTATTATGTAGAAGGCGTTATTGCCGAGTCTTAATAGGAGTCTTAACGGGAGACAATATGGCAGAAGCAGATTATGCGATAGAACTTAGAGATATATCCAAGAGCTTCGGGTCTGTTGCTGCCAACAAGAACATTAACCTGAATCTTAAAAAGGGCGAGATACTTGCCCTTCTGGGTGAGAACGGTTCGGGCAAAACCACTCTTATGAACATGCTGTCGGGCATTTATACGCCCGACAGCGGTTCTATTTTTATTGACGGTGAGGAGGTAGTGATATCCTCCCCTGACGATGCTGGGAAGCACGGTATCGGAATGGTGCATCAGCACTTTAAGCTGGTCGAGCGATTTACGGCGGCTGACAATATATGGATAGGGAAGAAGGACAGCGGGTTCTTTCTTAAGAAGAACCGTTATAAGGAGATAGAGGATATAGCGTCCAGGTTCGGCTTCGATATAGAGCCCGCCAAGAAGGTGGCAAATATGTCTGTATCAGAGAAGCAGACCCTGGAGATCGTTAAGGTACTATGCTACGGCGCTAAGGTGATCATCTTAGATGAGCCAACTGCGGTACTGACTATTCAGGAGACACAAAAGCTTTTCGACGTCTGCAGAAGGATGAAGGAAAGCGGACATTCGATAATAATAATTACCCACAAGCTTAACGAGGTCATGGAGATATCCGACCGCGTTGCGGTGCTTCGTAAGGGTGAATACGTGGGGACAGTGGAGACCTCCGCTACCAACGAGATGGAGCTTACTGAACTCATGGTGGGACGTAAGGTGGATCTTAAGATCAATCGAAGCGTGATGGAGAAGACAAAGCCTTTACTCGAGGTAAGGGACCTCTGTGTCAACAGCGATGAGGGGTCTTTGGCTGTTGATAATATGAGCTTCTATATAAGAGGCGGTGAGATATTGGGCGTCGCGGGGATCGCCGGAAGCGGTCAGAAGGAGCTGTGCGAGGCGGTTGTGGGTCTTCGTAAGGCCAAATCCGGCAAGATCATCCACAAGGGGCAAAACGTAATAGGGAAGAATCCCAAGGAGATATCGGCTCTGGGCATCGCTATGAGCTTTATTCCGGAGGATAGACTCGGAATGGGGCTTGCACCGTCGCTGTCCGTGGCGGATAACATTATTCTTAAAGACTATTCGGATACCAAGGGACCTCTTGTCGACCGTAAGAGGGCTCGTAAGGAAGCTTCAGATATAGTTAAGATGCTTGATATAGTAACACCCTCCGTCGATACACCGGTAAGACGTCTGTCGGGAGGTAATGTTCAGAAGGTGCTTCTGGGGCGTGAGATCAAGTCTGACCCTAATGTGCTTATTACGGCGTACCCGGTCAGAGGACTTGATATTAACTCGTCCTATATGATCTACGATATTCTTAACGAGCAGAAGCAGAAGGGGGTCGGAGTTCTCTTCATAGGAGAGGATCTTGATGTCATGATAGCTCTGTGCGACAAGATAATGGTCATGTGCCACGGTAAGCTTCAGGGCGTCGTTCACGCAAGTAAGACTTCTAAGGAAGAGTTGGGCCTTATGATGACCGGTGCGATCTCACTTGCCGATGTCGGCGGAAAGAAGGCAGGTATCGCAAAGGATTCGGCCTTTACCGAAGAAGAGTGGGAAGAGGCTGCCGACTTGGGAGATATTCGGGAGGGTGATTCATGAACAGATTTCACCTTATAAGAAGATCCGACGTCAGTATATGGAAGAAGCTTCTTTACTATCTTATCGGGATAGTGTTCTCGCTTCTTCTGGGAGGAGTGTTCCTCAAGTCTCTTGGGATCAATCCGCTGCGCTATTATCGGGATATGGCAACTATAGGACTTATCGGAAATTATTACCCGGCCAAGAGCGTCGAAGGACTTCTTAAGCTGTTTGTTCCACTGCTTATCACGTCACTTGCGCTTTCCTTATCCTTCAAGATGCGTTTCTGGAATATAGGCGGTGAGGGTGAGTTCATAACCGGGGCCATCTTCGCAGCTATCGTTGCCTTTAAGCTTGGTGATTCACTGCCGGGACCTGTTGTTATCCTGCTCATGTGTATCGCGGCCTTTATATCGGCCGGTGTGATCGGCTTTCTGACTGCTCATCTTCGCGTCAGATTCAATACCAATGAGACGCTTGTGACCTTGATGATAAATTACATCATGCTTTATATCATAAAATATATCGGTGAGACTAAGGCGGATTGGAACTTCTTCCTGAGGACCGATTCCGAGCGCCCGATGTTCGCCAAGTTCCCGGACGCTGCAATTATGAAGGGCATTAAGATAGGAAGCTTCAATCTTCTTTATTCTGTCATTATCGCTCTTCTGATCGCAGTTGTGGTTTACATCTACTTGAGAAGCACCAAGCACGGATATGAGGTAGCTGTGGTAGGCGACAGCGTCAATACGGCAAAGTATTCCGGAATAAATGTATATTTTATAACCGTTAGGACAGTATTCCTGTCTGCAGCTATGATCGGCCTTGCAGGTGCATTCACGGCCGCTTCTTCCGGTACTATCTCCACGGATATTACCAACAACGTCGGCTGGACCGGTGTTATCGTCGCATGGCTATCGAAGCTGTCTACCCCTGTTATCTGCATCGTGAGCCTCCTGATCTCAGTGCTTCAGTACGGCTGTCAGGCGGCATCTGCTTCTTATTCTCAGATCGACCATAACTTCGCGGATCTGATGCAGGGGATATTTCTTTTCGCGATACTGGCGGCGGACTTTGCCGTTAACTTCAAGGTAGTAAGGACGGGGAGTAAGAAGGATGCTTGATGTAATAACACTGTTTCTTTTTAATATCGTGATCTACAGCATCCCGCTCCTGTATGCCACCTGCGGCGAGATAATGGTGGAGAAGTCCGGCTCCCTGAATCTGGGAGTGGAGGGAACCATGGCTATCGGAGCGGTCTTCGGCTTCCTCGCGGGCTGCAAGGCGGATTCGCTTCTGGTGGGAGTTCTGGTAAGCTTTGTGGTGTCAGCGGTAGTGGGCTCGATCTTCAGCCTGTTTACCATCACTCTTCAGGCCAATCAGAATGTAACGGGTCTTACGATCACTACTATAGGTGTGGCTGTCTACTTCTTCGTGGGCAATGCCCTTGGTGCTAATTGGCCGTATTTACGTGACTGCGTTCGTCTGAATAAAAGCTTCTCTCAGATCGAGCTTCCGGGACTGTCAAGGATCCCGGTTATAGGCAAAGCGTTCTTCTCACATAATATCCTTGTCTATGCTGCCGTAGTTATAGCGATTCTTATCTGGGTCTACTTCGAGAAGACCTCGACGGGACTTAAGCTTCGTGCCATCGGCGAGAACCCCGGGGCTGCTGATTCCCTTGGCATAGACATCGTGAGATATAAATATCTTCACATCATGTTCGGCTCCGGTATTATGGGTATCGGCGGACTTTATATGGGACTTAATATGGGCGGTACCTTCGAGGGCAGTAACTGTTGGATCAACGGCTACGGATGGATCGCCATCGCTCTTGTAATCTTCGCGAACTGGTCCACGACACACGCCATCATAGGTACCTTTGTCTTCGGCTTCTTTAACACCCTGCGCGTGTATAATATGCCTCTTGCCACGGCTTTCCCTAATTCTCTCGGGTGGCTGTCGAAGATCCCCGCACAGTTCTTCTCCGCGCTTCCCTTTATAGTGACTCTGCTGGTTCTTATAATCAGTTCCATAAGAAGCAAGAAGACCGGCGGATCGAATTCTCCTACTGCTATCGGAGTGAACTACTACAGAGAAGACCGCTGAGTGTAGGAGACTCCCCCTGCCGGCGATGACAGCCAGGCAGAAGATGATAGCTGAGCCGTTAAACCGGTTATTCCTTGAGCTAATTAGGTAAAACTTTCACTTTTGCTTTCTTTTCTTCGAAAAGTGAAAGCGCAACACTATGTTTTGACTAGAACGTAGTGTAAGACTTTCACTTTTTCCATAATTGAAAGTAAAACACTAAGTATTTGCTTATTGTAAGTAATACCTGAAGGGGTTATCATCTATATGAGGATAGATATTATGACAAATTATTATTGTGACGATTACAAGATCGCCAAGGTTTTATTTATCGATAAAGAACTTGACTCGCTTCCTAATGTTCATCGTGGGACGGTAGGCTATGATGCGGTTGTCAGAGAATATGACGAGCGTAAACGGGCCAGAAAAACATACTATTTGAGTAAGCCTTGTAATCTTAAATATGCCGAGATGGCTGACAAAAGACAAAAACTTGTCGAACTAAGAAAGAAGTTGATCTCAGAGCTTAAAGTATCTCCCTCTGAGTATAGGGTGCAGCTTAGTGCCGGGTATAAATTGACTAAAAAGGATTGGGATAAGATGAGGTCTCAGTCAAATCCCGAGCCGATTACCGGAGACCTTTGGTTTGAGAATCTGCATATGAGGTCTCGATTTGAACTCAACACGGCGATAGTTTTAAGAACTTGGGATCTGGAATTTAAGTACGAGCCTGAACTAATAATTGGAAACAGGATCAAGTATCCGGATTTTGTAGTTTATCTTCCGGAGTTCGAGGTTTGTTTCATTATTGAGTGCATGGGAAAGATAGGAGATCAGTACTACGGTCGTAAGGCCTGCGAGAAGCTTGAGTTGTTTATGCTTAACGGATATATACCTTTCAGAGATTTTCTGGTACTTGGTGGAACAAGTTCTTTTATTCCCACAAAGGATTGGGTCGCTAACGCGATATTATCTATAGTTAATTCCATTGCTGCAGAGTGTGTATTCCCGGCGGATAAATCGATCGCACAGGCTCCGGTGATGACATTTGTCGGAGATAAAGTTCTACAGGAGCTTCTCGAGAAAGAATGGGATTACTGATGTGACCATAAGCGGGTCCTTTCCGTCTTAATAGATGAAAGGAGGTCGTGTATAATGTCTTCATGGAAGATAAAGACATCATCGAACTTTATTTCGCTCGGGATGAGCAGGCGATAGAGAGCACGAGGGATAAGTACGGAAGGCTTCTTCGAAGTATTGCCTACGGGATCTTAAGAAGTCACGAGGACTCGGAGGAGTGTGAGAATGATACCTACTTCAAGACCTGGAACGTGATCCCCCCCACAAGGCCAAATGCCTTCCAGGCTTTCCTTGCCAAGATCACCCGTAACCTGTCCCTGGATAAGTACGATCAACTTCACGCAGCCAAGCGAGGGTCGGGAGAGGTGCCTCTCATGATAGAGGAGCTCGAGGAGTGTATCCCTGATGCCGTGGCTACAGCTACCGATGATGAATCCGATAATACTGAGCTTGCACGAATACTTGATGAGTTCCTGAGCAGTATCTCCGAAGATGCACGTAAGATGTTTATGAGACGTTATTTCTATGGTGATTCCGTTAATGAGATAGCAGATAAGTACGGCTTTGGCAAAAGCAAGGTCAAGATGAGTCTTTCCAGATCAAGGGAAAGCTTACGCGAGCTTCTTGCGAAGGAAGGCTATTATGGATAAGAACGAGAATGCATATAAGCTTCTTCGCGCGCTAGGCGAGGTTGATGAGAAATATATAGAAGAGTCTATGGTAGAGCCCAAGGCGGTCAAGGTGACGCCCTTGAATCATAGAAGCATTATCGCCTTAAGGTGGGCGGCTGCCGCAGTGGTGCTTATAACCTCTTCATTATTATTGCTAAAGATATTTGTGACTGACACTTCTAAGACAGTTAACACCTCGAATGATCATGCCATGATGCAGGAAGAGGCTGCGGCGATCAATGATGATGCTTATTCGGGTGCAGTATCTGATTCGAATAATAGCTATGGAGCCGCAGAAAACTCTTATGATGCAGCTCCCGAGGAGGATTATCTTGTTATCGAGACCGCGGCCGAGGGGTCTGTGGCCGAGACAACTGCTGCAACAGCCGCTGCTGAGGAGGCAACTGATAACGGTGAAGCCGGAGCCCCCTCGGATGTACAAGACAGATCAGTGGATCGTATTGATGTAGATTCGATAGATGAGCTCGTGAATATGGCAGGCTTCGAGTTTATAGTTCCGGATGAAGTTAACGGTAGCTCAGAGAGACAGTACGGCTTCTACGAGAATGGCATAGCCGAGGTCACATATCTGGATGTTTCCGGCGAGACGATATGTACTGTCAGGAAGGGGCCCGAGAATGTGAACGTATTCGTTAACGACTGCTGCTTCAGTCAGGCGAGGAAGATCGATATCGAGGACGGCCCTCAGAACGTACTGATATCCGGCAACGGGCAGACATGGCAGCTGGCAATCTGGAGCTATAACGGTAACTCATATGCCGTTACAACTGTTGCCGTAGATATGGATACAATGACGAATATTGTCGCCGCTGTCTCCTGACATTCATATAAACCCTCTATCGCGCTAAAGACACTTAGATGATAAAATATGCGGGTGTTAATAACAGAAAGAAGGTTTATGTTATGAAGAAATTACTTACTATTGCACTCGCAGCAACAATGCTGGTCATGCCTCTTGCAGGTTGTGCAGCTGAGAGCTCCACAGACGAGTCCTCTGCATCTAACGGCAAGTTCGTTGTAGGCTTTGATGCTGAGTTCCCTCCCATGGGCTTTATCGCCGAGGACGGATCCTACACCGGATTCGACCTTGACCTGGCAGCTGAGGTTGCTGACAGATTGGGTCTCGAGTTCGTAGCTCAGCCTATCGCTTGGGATTCCAAGGATCAGGAGCTTTCCTCCGGCAACATCGATTGCATCTGGAACGGATTTACGATCAGCGGACGTGAGAATGAGTATACATGGACAGAGGCTTATATGGCTAACAATCAGGTTGTGGTTGTTAATGCCGATTCCGATATCGCTTCTCTTGATGATCTCTCAGGTGCTGTTGTAGCAGTTCAGAAGGATTCCTCCGGACTTGCCGCTCTCGAGGAGAACACGGCTCTTCTTGATTCCTTCGCAGAGCTTATTCAGGTAGACGATTACCTCAATGCTATGATGGAGCTCGAGTCCGGTGCTGTAGATGCTATCGTTATGGACGAGATCGTTGCCCGTTACCAGATCCAGGAAGCAGGCAGCAACTTCGTAGTTCTTGATGAGTCTGTTGCTTCTGAGGAGTACGGCGTAGGCTTCGCTCTCGGTAATGAGGAGCTTCGCGATCAGGTACAGGCTGCTCTTGAGGAGATGGCTGCTGACGGTACACTCGCACAGATCTCTAACGAGTGGTTCGGTGAGGATATCACTACTATCGGATAATGGGCGATCTGCAGTCTACACTCACTCAATTATCAAGCGGATTAAGATTCACATTAGGGATCTTTTTCCTGACATTGATCTTTTCCATACCCCTCGGGCTTCTTGTGGCCCGGGGGCGTATGTCTAAGGTCAGGATCATCGCGGGGCTTGTGCGTATCTATATCTCCGTAATGCGCGGAACGCCTCTCATGCTCCAGCTTCTGCTGGTTTACTTCGGTCCCTATTACATCTTCGGCGTTAAGCTCGCAGATCTTGATATAGGACCCTTTAAGTACAGATTCGTGGCGACCATAATCGGTTTCTCGTTAAATTATGCTGCATACTTCGCAGAGATCTTCAGGGGCGGAATTCAGTCCATGCCTGTAGGTCAGTACGAAGCAGCGCAGATATTGGGCTTTACTAAGATGCAGACCTACTTCAGGATAATCCTCCCGCAGGTTGTGAAGCGCGTTTTGCCTTCGGTCACGAACGAAGTTATTACACTCGTTAAGGATACGTCTCTGGCCCAGGTCCTGGCGGTAACGGAAATGTTCACCATGGCGAAAAACCTGGCTTCAGCTCAGGTCTCGGTCGTGCCCTTCATCGTCGCGGGTGTCTTCTACTATGTCATGAACGGAATTATCGAGATCATCATGAATCGCGCTGAGAAATCCATGAACTATTACTCGTGAGGGAACAGAATGAACGTACTCGAGATGAAGAATATCCATAAATCCTTCGGTTCCCTTGAAGTGCTTAAGGGTATAGACCTTAATGTCGCGAAGGGAGAGGTAGTAGGCATTATCGGTCCTTCGGGCGGCGGCAAGTCTACGCTTCTTCGCTGCGCCACGACTCTTGAACAGATCGACAAGGGAACAATTACTATCGCCGGTGACACCCTAGCTTCCACGGGAGAAGACGGGGTCACTAGATATGCGGATAAGAAGAGTCTTCAGGAGATAAGAGGCAAGTTCGGTCTTGTGTTCCAGAATTTTAATCTTTTCCCGCACTTCTCCGTAAGGCGTAACATAACGGAATCTCTTATACATGTGCACAAGAAGAGCAAGGATGAGGCCGATGCGATCTGCGACAGCCTTCTTAAGAAGCTCGGTATGCTCGAGAAGGCTAATGCTTATCCCTGTAATCTCTCGGGAGGCCAGCAGCAGCGCGTGTCTATCGCCAGAGCGCTGGCGGTTAATCCCGATATCTTGTTCTTTGATGAGCCTACGTCTGCATTAGATCCCGAGCTTACATCGGGTATCCTCAAGGTTATAAGAGAGCTCGCGGAGGAGCACATGACTATGGTCATCGTTACACACGAGATGGCTTTCGCCAGGGATGTGGCAGATAAGCTGGTGTTCATGGACGGCGGAGTAATAGTCGAGCAGGGCAGGGATATCATAAGCAACCCTCAGATGGAGAGGACCAAGGAGTTCCTGGCGGGATACTGATTTATTGACATCTTAAGGCTCAAGTGATTTAATTAACAAAAGCGCTGAAGGGAAAAAAGATGCGCAGACCCTGTTAAGAGAGCCGTCGGATGGTGCGAGGCGGTACAGGAAGCGTAATGATGAGTCATCCCGGAGCTATAGGACTTAAAGCCTTAGCGAGTAGGTCTTATCGGGTTCTCCCGTTACAGAGAGAGGTGTTGATCGACACCCGTGAGTGAGGTCCATGACCTAAGAAGAGTGGTACCGCGGAAATGAAGTCTTTTCGTCTCTTCTTCGTGCAGTAGTTATATGTGCGAAGAGGAGACTTTTATTTTGAGGAAAAGGAGACGCAAGTCATGAAACTGAGCGGAGCGGAAATCGTAGTTGAGACGCTTATCGAGCAGAACGTGAAGACTATCTTCGGTTACCCGGGAGGAACCGTAATAGATATTTACGATCAGCTTCAGAAGAAGAACGACCGTATTACCCACGTGCTTTCTGCCCATGAACAGGGTGCGGCACATGCGGCTGACGGATATGCCAGAGCAACAGGTGAGATCGGTGTCGTATTGGCGACATCAGGCCCGGGAGCGACGAACCTTGTAACCGGCATTGCCACAGCTCATCTTGATTCTGTCCCGCTTCTAGCCATCACGGGAAATGTCTCGAATTCTCTGATCGGAAGAGACAGCTTCCAGGAGATCGATATCTCCGGTGTGACACTTCCTATAACCAAGCATAACTTCATAGTTCATGATGTTAATGAGCTAGCGGATACCTTAAGAGAGGCAATCAGGATTGCCAAGTCCGGTCGTCCCGGTCCTGTTCTGGTTGATATTCCCAAGGATATTCAGCAGGCGAAGTGCGAGTTTAATTACAAGGCTCCTGTTACAAGAACAGAGGGAGAGCCTGCTTCCGAGGATATGGTTCACGAGGCGGCCAGAATGATCGCTGACGCAAACCGTCCTTATATCTACTTCGGAGGCGGTGCGGTAAGAGCCGGTGCAGGTGCTCTTATATCAGAGCTTGCAGACAAGATCGACGCTGTCATCGGATGCTCCATGATGGGACTGTCCGAGCTACCTTCCAAGCTTGACAGATTCCTGGGAATGCAGGGAATGCACGGACACTATGCGTCATCCAAGGCCATGGCCAAGGCGGACCTAATAATAGCTGTAGGCGTTCGCTTCTCCGACAGAGCAACGGGAGACGCACAGAAGTTCTCTGCGGGAGCGAGAAAGATACATATTGACGTTGATGCTGCTGAGATTGGCAAGAATGTCAAGGTTAATCTGGGTGTATCCTGCGATATCGCGGACTTCTTGAGAAAGCTTATCGACATGGTTGACTATAAGCGTAATCCGAACTGGATGACGAAGATCGAGAAGCTTCGTGAGCAGGAGAAGGAACAGGAGATAACAGACTTCCTGCCTGAACAGGCAATTAAGGCAATCTCCGAGATCGTTGAGGATGATACCGAGATCGTTACCGATGTAGGACAGCACCAGATGTGGGCAGCTCAGTATTATGACTTTAAGAAGAAGAGAACATGGATATCTTCCGGTGGCCTGGGCACGATGGGCTTTGGTATGGGCGCAGCAATCGGTTCATCCTTCGGAAGCGGGAAAAGGTCTGTGCTCGTTACCGGCGACGGAAGCTTCGGTATGAATCTTAATGAGCTTGCCACCGCAGTTGCCTATAACGTTCCTTTAACTGTAGTGGTCTTCAATAATGGTGTTCTCGGAATGGTCAGACAGTGGCAGACTCTGTTCTATAACAAGAATTACTCCAATACCACTCTGACCGATCGTAAAACCGACTTCGTTAAGCTCGCGGAAGCATTCGGCTGTGAAGGCTATAAGGCAACTAACGAAGCGGAATTCAGGGAAGTCTTCGAGAAAGCATATAAGACGGAGGGACCGTCGGTAGTTGAGCTGATCATCGATAAGGATGATATGGTTTTCCCGATGCTTCGCCCGGGAGGCTCCTACGATCATCTGATACTTGATAAGGAGGATAAAGCATGAACAGGAACAGTTATGTAGTCGCAGTTTATGTCGAGAACAAATCCGGTGTCCTCATGAGAGTAACAAGTATGTTCAACAGGAGAGGCTTCAATATCGATACCTTGACTGTAGGGGAGACCGAATCGCCGGAGTATTCGCGTATCACGCTGACATTCTCCGGAGATCAGGATGATCTTGCACAGCTGGTAAGCCAGCTTAAGAAGCTTTATAATGTCAAGAAGGTTGAAGTGATCAATGCGGAGGCCGGTATCAGAAGAGAGCTTCTGCTCATCAAGGTTAAGAACTCTTCTGAGACCAGGGGGGATCTTCGCGATGCAGTATCCGTCTTCAAGGCGAAGATCGTCGATTATTCGGCTGATGCATTATGTCTTGAGGTCACCGGGGATTCGACGAAGATCAATAACTTTATCGACAATATGAAGCCGTTCGGCATCATAGAGATGTGCAGGACCGGTATCGTAGCGCTTGAGCGCGGTCCCGAGAGCATCTTAACGAAGTAATCTAATGTACGGAGGTAAGTACAATGACAAACGATAACAGGATTTTCTACGAGAAGGATTGTGATCTTTCAAAGCTCGACGGTAAGACAGTAGCCATCATCGGCTATGGTTCTCAGGGACACGCACATGCGCTGAACCTCAAGGAATCAGGCGTAAACGTTGTAGTCGGTCTTTACGAGGGCTCCAGATCCAAGGCGAAGGCCGAGTCTCAGGGACTTACGGTCCTCTCTGTAGAAGAGGCTACAAAGGCAGCCGACATCATCATGATCCTTATTCCCGATGAGAAGCAGGCCGCTCTTTATAAGAAGTCCATCGAACCCAATCTTACAGCCGGCAAGACACTGGCATTTGCTCACGGGTTTAATATCCATTTCGGTTGCATCACTCCTTCTTCCGATATCAATATCATCATGATCGCTCCTAAGGCTCCGGGACACACAGTTCGTTCCGAGTATCAGGCCGGTAAGGGCACACCCTGTCTCATCGCAGTTGAGCAGGACGCTACAGGCGATGCATGGGATTTGGGCCTTGCTTATGCTGCAGGTATCGGTGGCGCGAGAGCCGGTGTTCTCGAGACGACCTTCAGAACTGAGACAGAAACCGACCTGTTTGGTGAGCAGGCAGTTCTTTGCGGTGGTGTCACAGCTCTTATGCAGGCAGGCTTCGAGACTCTGGTCGAGGCGGGCTACGATCCTCGTAACGCTTACTTCGAGTGTATCCATGAGATGAAGCTGATCGTTGACCTTATCTATCAGAGCGGCTTTGCCGGAATGAGATATTCCATCTCCAATACAGCTGAGTACGGTGATTACGTAACAGGCCCTAAGATTATTACAGAGGAAACCAAGAAGACGATGAAGAAGGTGCTCGCTGATATCCAGGACGGTTCCTTCGCTAAGGAGTTCCTCCTCGACATGTCAGACTCCGGTAAGCAGGTTCACTTCAGAGCTATGCGTAAGAAGGCTTCCGAGCATCCTGCCGAGAAGGTCGGTGCTGAGATCAGAAAGCTTTACAGCTGGTCCGATGAGGATAAGCTCATCAATAACTGATATATTGTGTTATCATAGTTTGACGATGATCCTCCCGGGGACTTCCTCGGGAGGATTTTATAAAAAGAAGGTGAATTAATATGATCAAGGAAACGATAGTTGACGGTTTCTCGAATGCACCCCACAGATCCTTATATCACGCGCTTGGACTTACCAAGGAAGAACTGGCAAGACCTCTTATCGGAATTGTAAGCTCTTATAATGAGATCGTTCCCGGACACATGAATATAGATAAGATCACCGAGGCTGTAAGACAGGGTGTTTTTATGGCCGGCGGTACCCCTATCGTTTTCCCGGCTATTGCCGTCTGCGACGGTATTGCCATGGGCCATATCGGTATGAAGTATTCTCTTGTGACCCGTGACCTGATCGCAGACTCCACCGAATCGATGGTAATGGCTCACGGCTTTGACGGACTCGTAATGATCCCCAACTGCGATAAGAATGTCCCCGGACTTCTGATGGCGGCCGCGAGACTTAATATCCCTACGGTCTTCGTAAGCGGAGGACCTATGCTGGCAGGTAAGGTAGACGGCAAGAAGCGTTCCCTTTCCGCGATGTTCGAGGCAACCGGCGCTTATGCTGCAGGTAAGATAGATGATGAGAAGCTGGAGGAATTCGTTAATAAGGTATGTCCGTCCTGTGGCTCCTGTTCAGGTATGTATACTGCCAATTCCATGAACTGTCTGACTGAGGTCCTTGGAATGGGTCTTAAGGGCAACGGTACTATTCCGGCTCCTTACTCGGACAGAATAATCCTTGCAAAGCACGCCGGTATGCAGGTTATGGAATGCGTCAGGAATAATATTCGCCCCAGAGACATCCTTACGGCTGAAGCCTTTGAGAATGCTATCGCCGCTGATATGGCGATCGGCTGTTCCACTAACTCCATGCTTCATATCCCTGCTATCGCCAATGAGTGCGGTATTAAGATCGATCTTGATCACATTAACGAGATATCGGAGAGAACTCCGAATATCTGTCACTTGGCTCCTGCAGGCCCGACATATATGGAGGATCTTAATGAAGCCGGCGGTATCTATGCTGTGATGAAGGAGCTTCTTGATGCAGACCTTCTTAACGGCGATGTTATGACAGTAACGGGCAAGACCTTAAAAGAGAATGTTGCAAATGCACGAGTTATTGATCCTGAAGTAATCAGGCCTCTTGATAATCCTTTCACCAAGACCGGAGGACTCGCAGTGCTTAAGGGCAATCTCGCTCCTGACGGCTGCGTTGTCAAAAGATCCGCGGTTGCTCCTGAGATGCTGGTTCATGAGGGACCTGCAAGATGCTTTAATAGTGAAGAGGAGGCCATTAAGTTCATCTATGACGGTAAGGTAAAGGCCGGAGATGTTATCGTTATAAGGTACGAGGGTCCTGCCGGCGGTCCCGGTATGAGAGAGATGCTTTCTCCCACATCAGCCATTGCAGGTGCAGGCCTTGACAAGGAAGTCGCTCTCATAACCGACGGAAGATTCTCCGGGGCTACCAGAGGCGCATCCATAGGTCATATCAGCCCTGAGGCGATCTCGGGAGGCCCGATAGCCTATATCAAGGACGGGGACATAATCTCCATCAATATTCCAGAATATAAGATCGAGCTTAAGGTCTCCGACGAGGAGCTTTCCGAGAGGAAGAAGACAATGACTCCACCGCAGCGCCCTGAGCTTACAGGCTACCTTAAGCGCTATGCGAAGATGGTTTCTTCAGCGGATAAAGGTGCTATAATCAACTACTGATGAATAAGCTTAGAGACTCGGCGGTAAGAATACTTGTAATATCACTTGTGGTCCTCCTCGCAGGAACCGCTGTTTATGCCTTCTATATAAAGAAGGCATCCTCTAAGGTGAGGACCTTCACAGCCTCATCCGATGAAGTCGGTTTTATGGTGTCTAATCCCGAAGGTAAGATCTGGGAAGATATGTACAGATTCCCGGGTCATCCGTGCGGCGCCGAGTATTCCTTTAATGTGAATAACAACAATAAGCTAAGACTCTCGGACTGGTCCATCAGAATTGAGTTTGACGGTCCCTTCGAGATAGATTCCTCCTGGAACGGAGCGTTCGAAGCCGACGGTAATGTTCTGATATTCAGACCGGATGAAGAGCTTAACTTCATAGATGCTTACACCGATCGTTACTTCGGTGCCGTAATCTATTCGAGATATCTTCTTAATGTATCCAGCTTCACGGTCACGGGAACTATGCCGCTTGATCCGGGAGTTATGCCTCTGACTTATGTGCTTTTCGCGCTGTATCTGCTGTGGCTCGTGTACCTCGGAGCGCACCTTCTGTCTCATGCCAGAATCGAGAAGCTTCAGAAGCAGAGGAATCACGACCTGGAGATCATCGATCAGTCTATCAGGACCCTGACTGCCTTTGTTGATGCGAAGGACCGATATACAAGAAATCACTCGGTGCGTGTTGCCGTATATGCCAAGGAGATCGGAAGAAGACTCGGCCTCGAGGATGAGGAGCTTCAGAATCTGTATTACGGAACGCTTCTTCATGATGTAGGAAAGATAGGTATTCCCGATCAGATACTGCGTAATAAGGGCAGACTTAATGACAGCGAGTACGAGATAATAAAGACTCATCCCATTAAGGGCGTTCAGATGCTGGAGAGCTTTACTGCCATTCCCGATATCTCTGACTGCGCTCACTATCACCATGAGAGATACGACGGTACGGGTTATCCGGACGGACTTAAGGGCGACAAGATACCTCTTCATGCGCGTATCGCCAGCATTGCCGACGCCTGTGATGCGATGAGTTCTGATAGGCGTTACCGTAAGTCTCTTGGCAGGGACGAGATAATCTCAGAGTTTACGGAGAATGCCGGCACTCAGTTCGACCCCGAGCTGGTTGGGATCATCGTGGAGATGATTAAGGAAGGCTTCACGGAGCAGGTTCAGAATGAGTATGCTCCAGATGATGACTGATCTTCTTATCTGAAGTAATTCACTATATCCGGAAGATATGATGCCGCGAATTGCGCAAGGCACAGTATCGTAAGTCCCAGGAACACAGGCGACGTGAACAACTGTTTTAACGAGCCTCCTACAGAGGGAGTATCGGGCACATTAAAAGGGCGAAGCTTCTTCCAGAATACTATAAGCAGTATGATGCCGGTCAAGGCGACAGCACCCAGAAACAACAGCCACAGGGACAGAACAGACAGGGCCAAAAGGACATCTTCCGGTAGGCTCTCGATATTCTCCATATCGTCGAGGTAGGGCAATAGCTTGATCAGCAGTGTTGCCGTAACCACAGAGGAAGAGAGGTTGACTGTCGCGTGAAGAAGGATGGTGTAGATCACTCTTCCGGTCCTTATGTAAATCAGCGCGAAAAGCATACCTATCAGCATAGCGAAGAAGAACTGCTGGAAGTTACCGTGAATGAGTCCGAAGATTATACCTGACATAAGAATACTTAAGTGCTCTCCGTATCTTATGGTGCGGTCTATGAGAAGCTTTCTGCAGATAAGCTCTTCGAATATAGGAGCCAATACGCCGGTCATGACCGTTCTCTCGATAAAGGTGGAGGATACCATTATCTCGGCGATGCCGGAGAGATCGCTGTCGGTAAAGGGATCGGTAAGCAGCATGTGAATTGGTGCGCCGATAATGGTTCCGATCAGCGCCAGACCCGCCGTTATGGCAATGCACATAAGGAATTTGCCTATCCCCATCCTCCCGGGAACTATAGTCATCTTTGGGATCCTACGAAGAGTGAGCCACAGCGACGGAAACCCGATCATATAGATCGTGATAATGGATATGACAAAGGTGATCCTCGCGGGATACTTATCAGCCAAGGCATCGGCATCGGGGATGACCATGAAGAACAGCATTTGAAGGATGACAGGTAGGATCATCATTATTATGGAGATGATCATATATCGGTAGCTTACGGCGTCGATCCGTTTGTTCGACGGATCGTAGGTACGATCAAGCTTATTGTTGATCAGAAGAAATACTATAAACACTAAGGACAGTATAGATGTCGCCAGGAACAGTACAGGTGTGAATCTGCTTCTTGCAACTGAAGCGGCATCTACCATGAAAATCACATACAAGACGGCGTAGATCACCGATATTACGAGAGCTATCCAGGGGGTTGCTTTATTGGTTCTGACATTAGTATCCATAATGATCCTCCCTTATACTTCTGCAATTATAGCAAATCTTGACATAAAAGTTATGAATTCGTGAACGTTGTGCGGGAGTTCTTGAAAGTGGATTTTCATAATGACATACTTATTCTGTTTTATTATGCGAAGGAGGGAGCTATGACCGTTCAGGAGCACGATAGTGCAATGAAGCAACTGGAATTCGGTGTGCGTAAAGGCTTAGAGCATTTTATGCGCATTATGATCATTGTCTGCTTTGTTCTGGAGATAGGGCTTGGTATCTACTTTTATATAACTGATACCCTCTATCAGACGGTGCTCAGATATTCTCTTCAAAGAGTACTTCTGCCATGTGCTATTAACATCGCGCTTTTCCTTCTGATGTATTTTTGTAACAGGTCACCCAAGTTCACGGACGAGATAAAGAATCGTGTCTGTTCGACTGCTTTCCTTATGTTCTGCGGAGAGCTGGCGATAATACATAGCTACTTTATCCCCATATGGATGCTGTCCTTCTTCGCTCTGATGTTCTCGGGTATCTTCCATGATCATTACTTCCACAAGGTTCAGGCGGGATTATGTATGTTCTTCATACTGGCTGCCGGTGCGACGCATATAATTGATTACCCGGATCAGGCTGACATTACAGTGCAGTATATTATAGTGAGCATAGTAGTAGGGGCCGCAGTTACGTATTTCGCATTCAGACTTGAGAAGTTCTCCAGCAGTGAGCTTCTTATCAATATAGAGATAGCTGAAGGAGCAATGAAGTATAAGGCGGGGTATGAATTCGACTCTTTGACCGGAGTGTATTCCAGAGCTCATCTTGAAGAGGCCGCGCACTCAGTATTCAGCCTTAACGGGAATATGTCACATGTGGGCGTCGCCATGATAGATATCGATAACTTCAAGCATGTTAATGATAACTATGGCCATGATAACGGAGATATTGTACTTAAGAAGCTGGGCGAGTATCTCGGGCGCTTTAATACCAGAGAATCCTTCTGCGGCAGATACGGCGGTGAAGAGTTTGTTATAGTCTTCAGGAATGCCAATAAGAAGGAGGATCTGTACGAGCTTGATAATCTGAGAAAGCTGTTCGAGGAGACGAGCTTCCCCTTCGCGGATAAGCCAATTACTATTAGTATAGGGTATCATAAGGATCGCACGGATTCTGACTGGGAGTCGGCGCTTAAGAGTGCAGATGATGCACTTTATGAATCTAAGCGCACCGGCAAGAATAAGATCACGGTAAAGGACTGACGGAATATGGCAGAAAGCTACAATTTCTACGGATGGGAAACGGCGGATGTTAAGCCCTCTGATCCTGTGTATAAGAATGCAGGAACTCCAAGAGAGCTTTATGATGTTCTTACTGATATCTGGTGTAAGGAGACCTGCGCTCCGAGACTTCAGGATGAGTGGTCGCAGGATAACAGAACTCTCGGGCAATGCTCTATAACCGCATTTCTGGTGCAGGATATATATGGCGGTGAGGTGTACGGGATATTACGGCCCGGCGGAAACTATCACTGCTACAATGTGGTTGACGGCCGCGTGTTCGATCTTACCTCCGAGCAGTTCGGGGAAGAGGTGTCGACCTTAAGCTACGAGAATAATCCCGAGCAGCTTCGTGAGAAGCATTTCGAGAAGAGAGAAAAAAGACTCCGATACGAGCTTCTAAGGTGCAGGGTGCAGGAGCAACTCGGTATATGGCCCAGGATGAGGCGCTTTAATCAGCAGATATCCTATGAGAAATGCTATGAGATATTAAAGGAGCAGTGGCGCGGTGTACTTTCCGTTAACGGGGACAGCGGCTACCCTCATTCTTTCCCCATGGACTTCTACTTCGATGAGGTTAACGGTAAGCTTTACTTCCACTGTGCGAAGGAGGGTTACAAGATTAGACTTCTTACGAAGGATCCTGCTACTTCCTTCTGTGTATATGACGAGGGCTATCGCGAAGAGGGCGAGTGGGCTTTGAATATCTCCAGCGTTATATGTTACGGCAGGATAAGATCCATGGAGGACGGCGATGAGAAGTATGCTGTCTTGAGAAGCTTCGGGCGGAAGTACTATGAGTCTGACGAAGCTGTGGAAGAGGAGATAAGGAAAGCCGGCAGCAGAGTTAATATGCTTGAGTTTACAATAGACCGAATGACCGGTAAGCTGGTCAACGAGTCTTAAGGAGATCGATGTGTCAGAGCTTCTAAGAGAGATAGGTTCGATAGCGCTGTTCAGGGGAGTTCGTGATAAGGAGCCTCTTAAAAGCTTAAGTGAGTTTCTCCTTAAGATGGGTCCCGGGTACTCCATGGAGGATATGATAGACAGCTACGGTAATTTCTGCTCGGTGCTGTACGAGCTGAGGCCTGATTGTGATCTGTCCGCTGCCATATGGGATGCTTTGGTAGATGATATGAATCCCTATCTTCGCTTCAGGATAGATTCTCTTACCGATCCGGAGCAGGTTACGCGTGCAAGTACACTTCTTAATCTTACTGCGGAAAGGGAGCTGGACCTTCTTACCAGGATAGGTAATTACACCTCATATGACTTTAAAAATGAGATGATCTACGACGGTTATCTTCCCGACTTCAGGTCATCGCACATAGACTTTAAGAAGCGTTATATGAACATGATGGATCATCTTACCTCTAAGGGCTATGGGATATATGCCAAGTATGATTTCTTCATGATAAGGGGTGGGGAGCTTGTTCCCGTAACGCATCCAGATCCCATCAGCGTGGATGATCTTTATTGCTACGAGCTTCAGCGTAATAAGGTGATAGATAATACAAGCGCCTTCTGCGACGGGAAGGCTTTCTCGGATGTCCTTCTTTACGGTGATGCCGGTACAGGTAAATCCTCTACCGTTAAGTCTGCAGCAAGACTGTTCTTCGATAAGGGAGTCCGTCTGGTTCAGGTCCCCAAGTCGGAGCTTGAGACCCTGCAGGATACGATCGACCTTTTGTCTGAGGTGCCGTTGAAGTTCATTATCTTTATCGATGATATTTCCTTCGAAGCGGATGATGACAGGATCAGCGGATTGAAGTCCGTTATCGAGGGCGCTGCGGCAGGGGGCAGGAAGAATGTGGTTATCTATGCTACCAGTAACAGACGTCATATGATAAAGGAGACCTTCTCCTCTCGTCAGAACGAGATGCACGTCACAGATACTATCGCGGAACAGATGAGCCTGTCCGAGCGCTTCGGGCTTCGGATCCTCTACGAGAAGCCCAATAAGGAGACTTATCTTACTATTGTGAGGAATCTGGCTAAGGCGAGAGGAGTTAAGCTTCCTGAGGAGCAGCTGGTCGCCTCTGCCGAGCAGTTTGCCATAAGAGGAGGCGGTCGTTCGGCCAGGATAGCAAGGCAGTTTGTGGAGTCTCTCTAAAAGCCGGTTTCTCTTTCATATGAAAATTAATTAACTTTCATACAATTTTACCTCATTTTATTCACTTTTGTTTAACACATGAATTGATGTGAAGTGATATTATAAAACCATAAAAATAAACGTTTTACGTGAAAGGGGTGAGGCCAATGTACGATGAACAATCTATAGCGAGACAGTGGTCTCGCACAATTCTTGTCTCCTAAAGTATTTGGTTTTATTTCTTAAACATATAGGCATTTTTAATAATCAAAAAGGGAACCTCATCGAAGTTCCCTTTTCTAACGCTTTTAATTATATGAATGCGAAGCGGAATTACTCGAATAACTCCATGTACTCGTTCAGAGCCTCAGGATGCATCAATGTGTAAACGAATCCGCCTGCCCACAAAACAAGACCTATGATACCGAGGACAAGACCCGCAGTAGCCATACCGGAGTTGTTACCCTTGTTCTTGGCTACGATAGCGAGGATAATGGCCGCTACGCCTGCAGGCATACATCCGTAGCAAAGGACACTACAGATACCTGTGACCAGAGCAGCGATCGCCTGACCCTTGCCTTCACTTGAAGAATCGGCATCGTCATTGTTCCATACGGGCTCCGGCTGCTGATAGTACTGGGGCTCCTGATAGTTATTCTGACTGTCGATCTGATTGTCGTAATTGTTGTTGTCCATTACAATTCCTCCTTATTATCAACGGGGGGACAGTCCCCTTAGATACTCTGCAAGTGTCCCCTGAGGGTCACGCATTACAATTATAATTGCAATCACTCTTAAAAGAAATCCTATTATTCCTACTGCCATCGCGATGTAATTTACAACGGAAGTATTACCTTTCTTTAAAGAATTGAAAGCCATAGCTGTTCCTACTATAGTAAGAGGACCGCACAAAAATATTCCTGCGATACTTACTATAAGTGCAAAAAATGCTTCTCCGTGATTTGCGTTTCCATACATTATGATATCCTCCCTTAAAGCAAAAAGCCTCAGGAAGAATATATCACATATTATTGATATTTGGCTATATCACCAATTGAAAATTATCCGAAGAACTCCGAAAGCAAAAAGAAGGATCCCGAATGCTATTATCAAAGCCACATTCCACTTGGGAAGATCTCCGTCAGATTCGATACAGGTGTAAATGATATAAACTATTTCAACTGCGACCAGAGGCCAGGTGAAGAACAGAAACTGATTTTCCTCGAAGGCTCCTTTGAAGTCCAGCTTCGTGAGGTCCACGATCATATGTGTAATCCCGCAGCTCGGACAGCGTAACCCTGTGAAGGTCCTGAAGGTACAGGGAATGCCCAACCCTGTGATCCTGTAGAAGAGATAATATGCGAAGCCGATAAGTGTAATTATCGCCACATCGCGGATTGTTTTACGGACTGCTTTGCTCATGGGGTTATTCTACGGCAAAAGGTCAATGAAATAAAGCTTTTGTAGTATAATCATTCTGTTGATCGGGGGTATCAGGATGAAATTCTTTGTTGTATCAGATATACACGGCGACTCTTATTGGGCGAAGAGGGCTATTGAAGCTTTTCGCGAAGAGGGGGCAGACAGGATAGTGCTGTTGGGTGACATCCTGTATCACGGTCCTCGTAATGACCTTCCGGAGCATTATGCGCCTAAGGAAGTTATTGAGATATTAAATGAATATGCGGACAGGATACTTGCTGTAAGAGGCAACTGTGAAGCTGAGGTGGATCAGATGGTGTTGAAGTTTCCTGTTATGGCAGATTACATGTACCTTGTAAGCGGAGAGAGCACCTTCTTTATTACCCACGGACATCTTTACAGTCCGGAGAAGCTTCCTCCTGTCCTTACTCCGGGAAGTGTGTTCATATCAGGACATACTCACGTTACCCGAGACTACGTTAAGGACGGCATAAGATTTATGAATCCCGGGTCTCCCTCTATCCCTAAGGAGGGGAGCAGACCTTCATATATAATCATCGAAGACGGCAAGGCCGAGTTAAAGGAATACTGATATGGTTAAGAACGACGAAGGCATAGTTAAGCTTAAGCATCACATAATGGAGGAGGTTTGCCGCCTCGCCTGGAAGGGGGAGCTTACCCCCGAGAACGAAGAGAGACTGGTTTACGAGATTAGTCCCGGACCTAAGCCCGAGTATCGTTGCTGCGTTTATAAGGAGCGTGAGATTAACCGCCAGAGAATAAGACTCGCGAAAGGCCTATGTCCTACGGCTGAGCCCGATAAGCAGCACCATAACGTGGTGCAGGTCATTAATCCTGCATGCGATTCGTGTCCTCTGCAGTCCTACGTCGTTACCGATAACTGTAGGTTCTGTCTGGGTAAGGCATGTCTTAACTCATGTAAGTTTGACGCTATCTCCAAGGGTGACCTTCATATGAAGATTGACCCCCATAAGTGTAAGGAGTGCGGCAGGTGCGCCGCTGCATGTCCGTATGAGGCGATAATACACCAGATTCGTCCGTGTAAGAGGGCGTGTCCCGTTGGTGCCATCACCTACGACGAATACGGCCTGTGTCTTATAGACGAGGAGAAGTGTATCCACTGCGGTCACTGCATTCACAGCTGTCCCTTCGGCGCCATCGGATCTAAAACTTATCTTGTTAATATCATAGAAGACATTCTTGCCGGGAAGAAGGTCATCGCTATGGCTGCTCCCGCTACCGAGGGTCAGTTCGGTCCTGATATCACGATGGGCTCCATTCGTAAGACTTTGATGGATATGGGCTTCGCGGATATGGTCGAGGTTGGTTTAGGCGGTGATATGACCGCTGCTTATGAAGCCTTGGAATGGGCTGAGGCTTTAAAGGAAGGACGTAAGATGACAACCTCCTGCTGTCCTGCATTTAAGTACATGCTTAAGAAGCATTTCCCTGAGCAGTATAAGGAGAATATGTCTCAGACTGTCTCGCCGATGGTAGCTATAAGCCGTTACCTTAAGCTTAAGTATCCCGACTGTGTGACGGTGTTCATAGGACCTTGTATAGCTAAGAAATCCGAGGCTAATGACAAGACCATACCCGGTACCGCAGATTATGCGGTGACCTACGGAGAGCTTCGCGCCCTGATACGCTCGAAGGATATGGAGATCAAGCCTGTAACGGAGGGCTATCAGGAGGCTTCGGTATGGGGCAAGCGATTCGCTACAAGCGGTGGTGTCGCGAATGCCGTTATGGAGGTTATGAGAGAGAGGGGGATCGATACCTCATCTATTACTCTGGAGCGCTGCGCCGGAGGAGATGAGTGTAGGAAGGCGCTTCTGCTTCTTAAGGCCGGCAGAATAAATGCCGACTTCATAGAGGGGATGGTCTGCCCCGGCGGCTGTGTCGGAGGCCCCTCCAAGCATAAGACTGAGGCTGAGATCACCAAGGCCAGAAATGAACTTCTCGAGAAAGCTGACGATAGGACTGTGCTTAATAATCTCGAGAATTATCCCATGAATAAGTTCTCTATGTTCAGGGACGGTCACATGGCATGATAGACCGTATCCGCGTTAAGAAGGAGTTTAAGGATTATATATCTGATTATGATCTTAACGACGATAAGATCAGACTTAAGGCTGTTCACACTTATAAGGTTGCAGAGAATTCCGAGAGGATCGCGTTAAGTCTGGAGCTGTCCCCCGATGATGTCGATCTCGCATGGCTTATCGGAATGCTACATGATATAGGACGCTTCGAGCAGCTTAGAAGATATCACACCTTTATTGATGCCGATTCGATTGATCATGCTCAGTTCGGAGCGGACCTTCTGTTCAAGGAAGGGCTCATAAGACGATTCATAGACGAGGATATCTACGATGGTCTGATAGAGAGCTCCATAAGGATGCACAATCTCTACATTCTTCCCGAGACGCTTAAGGGGAGAGAGGAGATCTACGCTAAGATAATAAGAGATGCGGATAAGATTGACATATACCGCGTCAATATAGATTTCTCTCCCGAGGTAGTATATGACACTACGGCAGAAGAGTTGAGTAAAGCTTCTATCTGTGATGAGGTAATGAAGGCAAGTCTCATGCATGACACCGTGAACAGGAGTCTTCGTAAGAGCCCCGTCGACAGCATAGTGGGACATATATCTCTGGTGTACGGTATCTACTATCCCGAGAGCATTAAGATACTTCAGGAGCAGGGGAACATAACAAAGCTGATGAAGTTCCGTAATGACAATCCCGAGACCACTGAGCGTCTTAAGCTTATTTGCGCCGAGGTCAACAAGTATATGGAAAACTTCAAAAATGATTTATAATTTTCTATATATACTTCGCAGGGAAACTAATCATGGAAAGTAATGATTTTATAGAGAAGCTTATCGCCGAGATGACCTTAGAGGAGAAGGCTGCGCAGATGTTGCAGGTGCCGGTCTCCGTAGTCGGCATGGACGAGGCCCGTGAGTGGGCGAGGAAGGGTGTAGGATCTTTTCTTAATGTCATAGGCGACGATATGAGGGAGATCCAGAGAGTAGTCTGCGAAGAATCAAGACTTAAGATCCCTGCAGTCTTCGGTATCGACGCAGTTCACGGACATTGCCTTAACAGAAGGGCTACTATCTTTCCGTCACAGCTCGCTATGGCGGCAAGCTTCGACAGAGAGCTTGTTGAGAAGATCGGAAGAGTGACCGCCACTGAGGTCGCGACCGAGGGCATACAGTGGACCTTCTCTCCCATCCTCTGTCTCGCGAGAGACCCGAGGTGGGGAAGAACTAACGAGACCTTCGGAGAGGACAAGTATCTTGCAGGAGAGCTCGGTGTGGCCATCATTAAGGGGTATCAGGGAGAAGATCTAAAGGACGGATCCTCAGTGCTTGCCTGTGCCAAGCATTTCATAGGCTACGGTGAGGCAACGGGAGCCAGAGATTCCTACGATACCGAGATCACCTTCAGGAAGATCAGGGATGAGTTTCTACCTCCTTTCCGCAAAGCGGTGGACGCAGGCTGCGCCACCATCATGACAGCCTACGGCTCGATAGACGGCACACCTTTAACTATCAACGATAAAGCTCTGCGTGGACTGCTTCGTGATGAGCTGGGCTTCGACGGCTTCCTTATAACCGACTGGGATACCGTGAACTCATTGATAAGACGCCAGAGAGTATGCGATAACCATGGCGATGCTTCAAGGCTTGCGGCAGCTGCCGGTAATGACATGATCATGTGCTCTACAGAATTCTATGACGCTATAGTACAGCAGGTAAGAGAGGGAAAGCTTCAGGAAAGCGTTCTGGATGAAGCGGTAAGACACATACTTACGATCAAGCTAAGACAAGGTCTGTGGGAGAAGCCTCTTAAGACCGGAATTCCCGGAAGTATCGGATGCGATGCTCATCATGAGGTCGCCCTTAAGGCTGCCAGAGAAAGCGTAGTGCTCCTATCGAATAACGGAGTGCTCCCCGTAAGGAATGACAGAAAGATCCGTAAGATAGCGGTGATAGGTCCTAATGCCGACGATATCCGCGCACAGTACGGAGACTGGACATACTTCACTCACCCGGTTCCGGGGCGGGAGACAGAGCCCGAGAGACCATACGTGACATTGCTTGAAGGGGTTAAGGAGCAGCTTCAGGATACGGATATCAAGGTAGTCTATTCATACGGCTGCAGCGTTAACAGAAGGTTCTACTACAAGGGGAATTACCCTGATACCGGAGCCTTCATGGAGCAGGTGTATGCCGATAACGATCATGATGCCGAATTCTATAAGGAGATGCCTTATGTCAACGAGGCAGCTGCGGTCGCGAGAGAGTCCGATCTTGTTATCCTTGCTCTCGGTGATAACTATACTCAGGCCGGAGAATATACAGACAGAGCTGATCTTGGACTGTCGGGTATGCAGGGCGCGCTCCTTCGAGTGTTAAGCACACTTCATGTTCCGATCGTGACCGTATTGATATCCTCGAAGCCCTTGGCGATCCCAGATGTGGTTAAGAAATCGGATGCAGTTATCTGTGCCTTTAACGGAGGAATGTATAGCGGTAGGGCTGTGGCTGAGGCTATCTTCGGCAAGCTTAATCCCAGAGGGAGACTTCCTATCTCTTTCCCTGTTATGACGGGGCAGGTGCCGGTGTATTATAACCAGCTTCCGGGCTGGCATGAGGGCAGATATGTGGATTGTCCGGCTGAGCCCTTATTCGCCTTCGGTGAAGGCCTGTCCTATACCTGGTATGAGTATTCCGGGCTTAAGTTCGATAAGGAGACCAAGACGGTCTCGGTTGATGTCAAAAATACGGGCGACATGGACGGCGTTGAGGTGGTTCAGGTATATGTAAACGATGTCGTAAGCTCGGTCATGACGGCGGTAAAGAATCTGGCGGCCTTCTGTACGGTTGATCTTAAGGCCGGGGAGCAGAAGACGGTGGAGCTTAAGCTTGATGATGAGGCCTTCAGTATCATCCGTCCTGATGAGACCTCCGTGATAGAGCCCGGAGAGTTTATAATAATGGCCGGTCATAGCTCTAAGGACGAAGATCAGATCAAAATATCGGTTGAATTCTAGCATTCTGCCTTCTTTACAATTAGGGTGATGTCAAGTATATTTTTGTTTGATTAAAACCTTGAGGAGGGTAGAAATATGAAGTTAAAGAAGATGCTTTCCGTGCTCGTGGCGCTTTCTATGGTCGCTGCAGTTGCCGGTTGCTCCAAGAACAAGACTATTACGGGAGATGACTTTATCGATGCCTGCGAGAAGATGGGTGCCGAGGAGTTGGATCCTGAAGATACAGAGGAGCTTGAGCTCGATGACTATGAGGACGGAATCTATTTCATCATGGACAGCGACTACATTGAGGAGCATGCCGAGGAGGCCGAGGACGTTGCCGATGATGCGAACTTCGGCGGAGTATCTATAAGCTCCGGACTTCCTGACTTTGAGTCTGTTCTCGAACCCGATGATATCGAGCAGATGGTAGTCTATATGCAGATGGTTCAGGAAGGCACAGAGGACCTTGACGATGTATCAGATATCGAGGATATGGAGATCGACGGAGTGTTCGGCGCTCACATCACCTTAACAGATGAGGATATCGCAGGAGACTTCATGGAGAATCTCGCTGATACCCTTGATGATATGAATATTGATGTGGATGATCTGAGTAGTGATGAGTATTCTGCAGATAAGAACGGCGGTTCTCTTGTTCTTCACGTAGATGCACAGACTCTGGTAGAGGCATTCAAGGATTCCGAGACATACGATATCCTTACTTCCTTAATTGATGAGGATGAGATCAATGATTCTATTGAGAACTTAACTGGAGATATCGGCGTTTATGTTCATGCCGAGGGTGTGAATATCGTAGTAGTTGTTGTCGGTAATGTTAACGTTGATGCAGAGCTCGGTCCTGACTTCTGCTCCAACCTAGGAATAAGCAATCCTACAGATGTTGATCCAAATGAGGATTTTGCAACTGCCATCTGTGATGTTGTAGACGATACAGTAGGTCAGATGATAGCACTGATCGCAGCATTCAGCGGACTCTGATCAGATATACGATTTATATAATTCGACCTTTATGGCGGGGCTTCGGCTCCGCCTGTTTTTATAACTTCAGTAACTGTTGTAAAATAGTATCAGTTTTCCTACGAGGGGGTAGTTATGCACAGATTGGTACTTAAGAGACTGGGAACATCCTTAATTGCTCTGGTGATGATCCTGGCTGCGATTCTGATCCCGACTAAGCCGGCGTCGGCCGATGAAACGGCGGATGCTGCTGCAATTATAGGTGAAGCACTTTCCGGCGGAGCACACAGGTGTAATGTCAATGCACCGAGGTCAGGAAATGTATTCCTGCAGCTTTACGGGTCCTTTGATGCTACAGCTAAGGAGACCATACTTAATCAGATCAACAGCTACAGGCTTGAGGCCTGCCGGAACGGATATCCTGATCCGAGAAATCCCTCCCGTCGCCTGACAGCGGCTGATTACGTTCCCATCAGATGGTCCAGAGGACTTGAGGAGATGGCGATGCTCAGAGCTTCTGAGGCTACCTATACCAATCATCATCTTAAGATCACGGGGGAGGATTGTTGGAATTCAAGCTATGATGTGGCGTCCTCTGCCGAGATCCTCGCTTGGGGCAGCAATATTCCCGGAGGACTGTCCATGTGGTACTCCGAGAGATCATCCTGGACCTCCGGATCCCGCAGCGTGAGTCAGCACTATGCTCAGATGATAAACCCTTCTAACATCTACTGCGGTGTGGCGGGCTTTAATCACACTCAGGCCTGCGAATTCTCCAGTCAGCCGGGGCTTGATGAATCTAAGATCGATGTATCCCAGTACGGTTCACAGCTCGTGGAGATAGGCGCAGCCAATGTCTCCGGCATCACTGTATCCTCAGATTCTCTGATATGTCCTATCGGGTCTTCCCATAAGCTGTCTGCTGTATGTACGATCAGTGTACTCGGATATAACACACGTTATACCTATGGAGGGGTTAAGATTCTTCCCACTACCTGGTGGTCAGGTTCTCCGGCACTTATTACCGTTGATCCTGTCGGAAATGCCACAGGTATAGCTTCCGGCATGGCAAGCGTCTCCTGCAAGGTTAACGGTGTGGCATATACATCTACCGTTAGAGTAAGCGATACAACTCCTGTTCGTGACTTTGCCACCAGGCTTTACTCCGTGGCTCTTAACAGAGCTCCGGATGCTACGGGGCTTGATTACTGGACAAACAGGCTGTCTAACAGAAGCATAACCGGGACACAGGCGGCTTACGGCTTCTTCTTCAGTAACGAATTCATTAATTCCAATCTGTCTAACGAGGAATATGTAACAAGACTTTACCGCACCTTCCTCGGACGAGATCCCGAGTCACAGGGCTACGCCTACTGGATGAATCGATTGGCAAACGGGGCTTCAAGACGTGATGTGTTCTACGGCTTCTCAGGGTCTTCGGAATTTGCCGGAATATGCGCTTATGCGGGGATAGATCCTTAAATGTCACTTCTTCTGATACAGGGCGATATAACAAAGCTTGAATGCGATGCGATAGTTAATGCCGCCAATAATTCGCTTCTCGGAGGCGGAGGTGTGGACGGCGCCATACATCGCGCCGCCGGCCCCAAGCTTCTTGAGGAGTGCAGAGCACTTCGAGGCTGCGATACCGGTGATGCAAAGCTTACCGCAGGCTACGAGCTTAAGGCTAAGTTTGTTATTCATACTGTAGGTCCTGTATGGCACGGAGGAGCTCACGGTGAGGAGAAGCTTCTTCGCTCCTGCTACTCGAGAAGTCTTAAGCTTGCTTATGATCACAACTGTGAGTCAGTAGCCTTCCCGATGATATCTGCCGGTGTATACGGCTATCCCTTCGATCAGGCTCTGGAGGTGGCAGTATCCTCCATATCGGCCTTCCTTAATGAATGTGATAGGGATATGACAGTCTATATCGTTATCTTCAGCAGGCGGGACTTCAGGATGGATAAGAACTTCTTCGGAAGCGTCCGTGACTTTATAGACAGCAGGAGCGCTCCCAAGAGATTCCAAGGAAGCTTCGGCTTCACCCGTAATGCCGGTGCGGCTCCCATGGCTTCCTCGGCGATGCTTCGGTGTGAGGCGATAAGTGATGACGCCTGCGAAGACAGCTCCATAGAAGAGTTTATTCGTACAAGGATAGACGAGAGCTTTACACAGATGCTCCTTCGACTTATAGACGAGAAGGGGATGTCTGACGTGGAGACCTATAAGCGCGCCAATATCGACAGGAAGCTCTTCTCTAAGATAAGAAGCAATATGAATTATCATCCCAAGAAGAATACCGTTCTGGGCTTCGCGATAGCTTTAAGACTCGATATAAATGAGACAGCCGACCTCCTAATGAAGGCCGGCTATGCTCTTTCTGATTCAAGCAGATCCGATCTCGTGGTGGAGTACTTCATTACCAATGAGATATACGATGTTAATAAGGTTAATCAGGTGCTCTTTGCTATGGATCAGGAGATCATCGGGCAGTATTAGCTTCTTGCATCCTGCTCCAGCTGCTCGAAGCATGACTCATCAAGTCTTGAGGCGCATCTTAAGGAACCGATGGCGTTGCCTACTGCCTCGTAGAGGTGCTCTGTGCCTTTACCGCTGGCCTTATAGTTAACGGCTCTGTCCTCTCTTATACCCATTACCGCCCCGGTCTTAACGGCATCTATGTTCGCGGCAAGATATATAAACTCCCAGCCTTCCTTCTCCTTGCTCTTGACCATCTTCTTTACCTTGGAAGAGGTGTACTTATGACTGGCGTTCTCCATACCGTCTGTGATGATAACGAATATGGTATTCTCCGGCACGTCCTCTTCTCGAATGTATTTATGGATGTTACCGATGTGCTTTATCGCTCCACCGAGAGCATCTATAAGTGCAGTACAGCCACCCGGAGTATAGTCTTCGTCTGACATTTCCTTGATCTTGTTGATGTCCTCTCTGTCGAAGATCACCTCTGATGTGTTATCGAAAAGCACACAGGACACAAGGCAGTCTCCCTTTACCTTTCTTTGCTTCGCGAGCATCGAGTTGAAGCCTCCTATAGTGTCCTTCTCAAGACCGTGCATGCTTCCGCTTCTGTCTAAGATGAATACCAGCTCTGTTAAGTTCTTCATTGTTGTATCCTCCCTTGGTTTTGATGGCTTAAGTCTATAGCTTTATCTCGATCTCGTGGTCGCCATGAAGGCGACATTTGATTATAATTGTTCTATAAAAATCTCGAGGTGGGGTATGGACAGCAGAGTTCAGGAAGCTAAGGGTAAATTCGGTAAGATGATGTGTTCGGCTGCAGTGCTGACTACATATAAGGATCTGATCGGTATAACAGAAGCTGAAGCTATGCTTAAGGCGGCACCTATGGCCGGCGGTCGTATGGAAACCTGCGGTGCGATACTCGCCGCTCAGGAGATACTGAAGGTCAAGGCTCCGGAGAAGGTTGATATGCTGGAGGAGCTCTTCGAGAAGAAGAACGGTTCGACTCTGTGTAAGGAGCTTAAGGGCAGAACGGGAGGACCGTTATTGAGATCCTGTCCCGGATGTGTCGAGGATGCATCGCAGATACTGGAGCAGCTACTGGGTTAATCATGGGTCTTATTGAGCTTGTTCTGTTGGCGATAGGCGTGTCTATGGATGCTTTCGCGGTGTCGATCTGTAAGGGGATCGAGACCAGGAAAGCAACCTATAAAGAAATACTTCTGTGCGGGATCTGGTTCGGCGGCTTTCAGGGGCTGATGCCCTTTATAGGTTATGCTCTGGGGTCCCGATTCGAGTTCATAATCAGTAGGGTTGCTCCCTGGCTGGCGTTCGTTCTTCTTGCCGTTATAGGTATAAATATGTTGAGGGAGTCCTTCTCGTCTGAAGAGGAGGAGACCAAGCCCGGCTTCGGGTTCAAATCTTTGCTGCTTCTTGCGGTTGCCACATCCGTTGATGCGCTGGCGGTGGGTATTACCTTCGTAGCGGTGCCGGTAAATGTCCTTAACACCTCTTCATTTGTTAATACGATTTTCGCCTGTGTGTTAATAATCGTCACTACCGGAGCATTCTCGATGCTCGGAGTACATGTGGGCAATATCTTTGGATCACGATATAAGTCGGGAGCAGAGGCTGTAGGCGGATTTGTGCTCCTGTTCATAGGACTTAAGATCCTTCTGGAGTCGCTGGGAGTGGTGGAATTTATGAACGACGGAGACGTGCTCTTCGGACTTCTGATACCCTTCGCGGGAACGATCCTCGGGTCGGCTCTGGTATTTGTCATCAGCGATAAAATATCCGACAGCTTCAGGAATATACTCACAGGAATGGCAGGAGGCATCATGCTCGCCTGTGCCATCTGGAGTCTACTTACTCCCACTATCGTGAGCGGCAGGCTTCTGACTGCGTTTATCGGGTTCCTTATCGGGATCGGATTCCAATATGCTCTGGATAAGACAGTCCCTCATACTCACGTGTTTACAGATGTGGAGGAAGGACCGAGCAGCAAGCTCGGGCATATATGGAAGGTGGTGCTCTCCGAGACTATTCATCACGTTCCCGAGGGTATCGCAGTGGGAGCCATGTACGCAGGAGTACTTACTTCAACACATGAGGTGACGCTGGCGGCAGCAGTTGCTCTTGCAGTCGGTATAGCGATACAGAATATGCCGGAGGGGGCCTTCGTCTCTTCTCCTATTAACGCAGAAGGAGAGCAGAAGAGCAAATCCTTCCTGATGGGAGTTGTCTCCGGCGTAGTTGAGCCTCTGTTAGGTATTGCAACGATTATCGTAGTCGGAGTATTCCCCGGCACGCTCTCGTTTATCATGTCGCTTGCTTCAGGAGCGATAGTATTCCTTGTAATAGAGGAATCAATCCCGTCTATGTTCACGGGAAAGTATTCGGATAAGGGTACTTTATCTCTGGCTGTATCCTTCGCTCTTATGATGCTGCTGACTTTTATCGCAGGAGGAAGCGCCCTGTGAGATCCTTCTGCTGCAGTGACTGCTTTAACCCGAAGAGAGATACCTTCCACCGCTTTATAAGACAGCAGGGCTATGAGTCATCCGAAGAATGTCCTTACTGTAAAAGCGCTGCGGGCTTCAAGATAGATACGGATGTGCTGGGAGATTTTATCAAGGAAGGCATAGATCGTGCTTATGATAATATTGGCAGGGAGTCGGAGAATGATCTGTCCTTGTTCGAGATACTTAATGACAGAGTTATTCTCTTCGAATGGGAGAACCACAGGGAGCATGACCTGACCGAGGCGCTTCTGGCAAGGTTCTGTGATGTGGATAAGAAGTTGTATAGACTCAAGCTGGAGTCCGAAGGGGACGATGAGGAGCAGTACCGCATATGGCAGAACTTCGAGCATGACTGTAAGTACTATAACCGTTTCTTCGATCTGACTCCCAGGGGCTCAGGCAACACGAACAGACGCACAGATATGCTGGAGAAGCTCTATGAGTCGTGTCTTAAGAATCTTAAGGAGGAGATCGAGCCCGGGACGGAGCTGTTCAGGGCAAGAGTTATAGACTCTAAGCTGAAGCGAGGACGTGATTATAATCTCGACGAGGTTTCCATAGGACCTGCGGATAAGTCTAATTCTCAGTCCGGAAGAATGAATCCGGAGGGGATATCCTACTTCTATGTGGCGGAGGACGAGGCCACCGCTCTTAAGGAGGGACGCCTGCGGGCAAAGGAGAGAGTTCTCATAGGGCGATTCAAGACATTGAAGAAGCTCACAGTAATTGACTGGACCAAGGTCAACATATATGAGAAGGCTGTTGATATATTCTCGCCGAAGTATTCGCCGTCAATGGCGGTCTACCAGGATTTCCTAAGACGATTTGCCATCGAGGTCGGAAAGCCTAATGAGACTGCAAAGCCCATAGAATACGTCGCGACTCAGTTGGTGGCTGAGTATGTTAGGGGGCACGGCTTCGACGGGATCAAATACGACAGTGCGGTGGGAGACGGCTTTGATGTAGTGTTCTTCTATGGGCCTGAGATCACGCCCGAGAGCGGTGACTTCAATGTTCTTCCGAAGTATACTGATATCGCCAGGCTTATCGATGTAAGAGAATTTAAGATCAAGATTGAATATTACCTTGAACCATAAGACAGGGAGGTCGGCTGTATGAATGTAAAGATAGAGAAGCTTACTAAGGTATTCCCGAGCAGGGACAAGAAAGGCTCCGAGGTACGAGCGGTAGATAACTTTAACCTGGAGATCCCCGACGGTAAGCTGGTGTGTCTTCTGGGCCCTTCCGGCTGCGGTAAAAGTACGCTTCTTTATATGATATGCGGTCTCGAGAGCCCTACGGAGGGCAAGATATTCTTCGGGGACACGGATGTGACCGACATCCCTTCTGAGAAAAGGGGAGTAGGGCTCGTATTCCAGAACTACGCTCTTTATCCTCATCTTACTGTCAGACAGAATATCAAGTTTCCTCTGGAGAACTTCAAGGGTGATGCGAAGCTTTCCAAGGAGGAGATGGAGAAGAGAGCTCTGGAGGCTGCGAAGCTTGTACAGATAGACGGACTTATGGACAGAAAGCCCGGACAGATGAGCGGAGGACAGCAGCAGCGTGTAGCCATCGCAAGGGCTCTTGTTAAGATGCCCAAGGTGCTTCTAATGGATGAGCCTCTCTCGAATCTCGACGCGAGGTTAAGACTTCAGACCCGTGAGGAGATAAGAAGGATACAAAGAGAGACCGGAATAACGACCATTTTCGTTACTCACGATCAGGAGGAGGCGATGAGTATCTCGGATATGATCGTGGTTATGAAGGACGGAGTATTCCATCAGGCAGGTAAGCCACAGGATGTCTATGATGATCCGGTCAACAAGTTCGTCGCTAATTTCCTCGGAACTCCCGCGATCAATAACTTCGAGGGCAGGGTAAAGGACGGCGGACTTTATATCGGGGACGAGAGAGTGCTTGATGTCAAGGGCGTCGGGGATAAGGATGTATGGGTCGGTATCAGACCGGAGGGCTTCGAGGTGTCTTCTGACGGTAAGCTTACCTGTGAGCTTACCGGCGTTGATGTAATGGGAAGAGATATAAGCGTCGTATGTAAGAATAAAGCGTCTGATGCCGTGATAAGAGCCATTATAAGTGCGGAGAATGACGTTGATCCTAAGTCGACTAATGTGCGGTTTAACGTTAAGCCTCATAAAACATATCTATTCGATAAAAATACGGAAGAGAGGATAAGCTTCACATGAGCTCGAAGAAATCATTAAGCGGCGTTAACAGCACCGCCAATGAGGTAAGAGGATGGCTTTATCTTCTCCCGGCATTGCTGTTTCTGGCGGCGTTCATGATCTATCCTCTGATAGATGTGTTCATCTACTCCTTCGAGGAAGGCTATAACTCCGCATCCCAGACCTCCTTCGGTATGGGACTTTATAACTATATGTACATCCTGAGGGACCCTTACTTCCTTAAGGCAGTAAAGAACACCTTCATTCTGGTTATCATCACTGTTCCGATATCTACCGGTTTATCGCTTCTGATCGCATTGGGCCTTAATTCCATTAAGGCATTGAAGAATCTTTATCAGACCATATTCTTCCTGCCTTATGTGACGAATACTCTGGCGGTTGGTCTTGTATTCATGATCCTTTTCCAGAAGACTCCCTACACCGACGGCCTTGTTAACCTCATAATCGGCAAATTCGGCGTAAGTCCCATAGACTTCATAGACGGACCCTACTGGGCTAAGATGATGGTCCTTTGTATCTACGTTATCTGGATCGTAATGCCCTTTAAAATACTGATTCTGACCTCTGCCCTGGCTTCGGTTCCCGATGTCTACTATCAGTCCGCTAAGATCGACGGGACATCGTCCTGGAGGGTATTCTGGAGAATAACTCTTCCCATGATATCTCCGATGATAGTTTATCTTGTAATCACGGGCTTTATCGGAGCCTTCAAGGCGTACTCCGATGCTGTAGCTATCTTCGGCATTAATCTTAACGCCGCGGGCATGAATACCATCGTGGGCTACGTATACGACATGCTCTACGGCGACGGAGGCGGATATCCTTCCTATGCATCTGCTGCGGCAATAGTGCTTTTCGCTATTGTGCTTACTATAACGGTCATCAATCTTATGGTCAGCTCCAAGGCTACCGATAATACTTAAGGAGGGCTGTATGAAGGTCAAAAAATCAATAATCTACATCCTTCTATCGGTATGGGCCGTCGTAGTATTGTTTCCCTTCTACTGGATGGTTCTTACAAGCTTCAAAAGCTACGCCTCCTATGCGGGGGAGAGAATACCCAAGTTCTACGCGACTCATCCCACCTTCGAGAACTACAGGTCTGCCTTTACCGCGGTGCCTCTGGCTAAGTACTTCGGCAATACCCTGATCTTTACTCTCGCCACTACGGCCCTGATGGTGTTGGTCATAATCTTCGCGGCCTATGCCTTCGCGAGGATAGACTTCAGAGGAAGAAATCTGATGTTTGTTCTGTGTCTGGCTCTGATGATGATCCCGAACGAGCTGGTGATAATCACGAACTTTGTTACTATCACTGATCTTGGGATGCGTAATACCTTTATGGGACTTATACTGCCGTCGGTGACCTCGGTGTTCTATATCTATCTTCTGAAACAGAACTTCGAACAGGTGCCGGATGAGCTTTATTATGCGGCGAAGGTGGACGGCACTTCTGAGTTTAAGTATCTGTTCAAGGTCATGGTCCCGATATGTCGCCCCACGATCATTACTGTTATCATTCTTAAGGTGATCGAGTGCTGGAATTCCTATGTGTGGCCGCGCCTAATCACAGACGATCCCAACTTTTTCCTGGTAAGTAACGGCATCCAGGAGATAAGAGAGAACGGCTTCGGTCGCGATAACATTCCGGCCATGATGGCAGCCGTTGTAGCTGTGTCGGTACCGCTTATTATCCTCTTCCTTATCTTCAGAAAGAAGATCATGGCAGGAGTGTCAAGGGAGGGAATAAAGGGATGATATCTATGCGACGCAGAGTTTATGCTTCAATTCTTGCTTTTACCTTTGCCTTCTCGTCCCTCGCACTTACAGGGTGTCACGGGAAGACTTCTCGTAACGAGTTCATCGTTCCTGAGGAGTTTGATGCATCAAGGCAATTCAGCATCACCTTCTGGGCAAAAAACGATACCAATATCAATCAGACCAATATCTATAATCAGGCTATAGCCGACTTCGAGGAGCTGTATCCGAATATAGATGTCAACCTTAGGCTTTATACGGACTACAACAAGATCTATAACGATGTCATAACGAATATCGCTACGGATACAACTCCCAACGTCTGTATAACCTATCCGGATCATATCGCGACCTATATATCGGGCGAGAACACAGTGGTCCCTCTGGATAATCTGTTCACGGATGAGCGTTATGGTCTGGGAGGGACGGAGGTCCTCTTTGATTCTCCTTCGGTAGATGAGATAGTTCCTGAATTTCTTAATGAGTGCATGATAAACGGCACTTATTACTGTATGCCTTACATGAGGTCTACGGAGGCCTTGTATATCAATAAGACCTATGTCGAAGCATTAGGCTTCGAGGTCCCCGATATGGTGACATGGGATTACATCTGGGAGGTCAGTAATGCGGCTACCGCTAAAAACCCTGACGGTACCTTCGCAGTCAACGGCCAGCAGGTCTTGATCCCGTTCATCTACAAGTCATCCGATAACATGATGATCACCATGCTTCGTCAGCTTGATGCCGGTTATTCGGATTCGTCGGGAAATATAGAGATATTTAACGATACGACATCATCGATCCTTCATACGATCGCTGATGAGGTAGCCGCAGGCGCATTCTCCACCTTCACGGTGTCAGGCTATCCCGGCAACTTCCTTAACGCGGGTCAATGTATATTCGCTGTGGATTCTACGGCCGGATCGACATGGATGGGCTCGGAGGCCCCTCTGTCCGATATCCATGAGAGCGATGTTGTTGACTTCGAGACTGTCGTAAGGCCGGTGCCTCAATTCAATATAGAGGAGCCCCGAATGATTTCTCAGGGTCCGTCCGTGTGTGTATTTAACAAGGAGGATCCGCAGGAGGTGCTGGCGGCATGGCTTTTCGCGCAGTATCTGCTTACTAACGATGTGCAGGTGGCTTATGCAGGTACTGAAGGATATGTGCCGGTGACCTCTAAGGCACAGGAGTCCTCGGAGTATCAGGCTTATCTTAACGATCCACAGCAGTATGATGTCAAGATAGCCGTGACGAATATGTTCCTTCAGAATATTAATAACACCTTCGTGACGCCGGTATTTAACGGCTCCACGTCGCTTCGTAACGCGGCGGCACAGCTCATAGACAGTACGGTCAAATCCGTAAGGAGAAGGGAGACCGTCGATGATGCCTATATCTCGAACCTGTATTCTGAGGTGACGGCACTCTACAGACTTGATCAGTTATCCTGGTCCAAGGACAGTAAGACGGCGCTCGGACCTCTGCCTAAGGAATCCAAAATACTGCTTATATCTCTTGGTGTAGTTTGGATAGGAATAGGTGCTTATTTTGCCACTGATTTGGTCAAAAAGCGGAAAAAATTCTGAAACGCTTTTACCTGAACTTCAAAGGGATATAATTACAATCAAGTTATCGGGTGCATTAACTATATGAGTGCCCGGCAAGAAGGAGTTATGAAGACTATGAAGAAGTTAATTTCCATCGTGGCAATCGCTGCTTTGGCTCTTTCCGTATTCGCCTGCTCTAACGAGACAGCAGAGACGGTTGCTGAGACAGAGGCTGTTGCTTCCGAGTACGATGCAATGTCACATGCAGAATACGACGCAGCTGAGATTGATTCTGAGGTGACAGTACTTTGCACAGTTATGGCTACACAGTCCTGGTGGGACAATAAGATCACAGTTTACGCTGCTGATGCTGACGGTGCTTACTTTATCTATAACATGGCTTGCTCTGAAGAGGATGCTGCAAACCTTACAGCAGGTACAACTATTCTTGTAACAGGCTACAAGAGCGAGTGGGCAGGTGAGATCGAGATCGCTGATGCAACTTTCGAGTTCACGGATGTTGACGGTATTGCTATCGCTGCTGTTGACCTTACAGCTGATTTTGCCGATGAGGATGCTCTTCTTGCTCATCAGAACGAGTATTTCACCATGACAGGTCTTACAGTTGAGGCTATCGGTGATAACGAAGAGGCATTCCTCTATAGCTATGACGGATCCGGTTCACAGGGTGATGACCTCTACTTCAAGGTTTCCAACGGTGATGTATCTTACACATTCACAGTTGAATCTTACCTCACAGGTGCTGATACTGATGTATATCAGGCTGTTGAGGGCTTGAATGTAGGTGATACGATCGATGTTGCCGGTTACCTTTACTGGTACGAGGGTGTTAACCCCCACATCACTTCTGTTACAGTAAGATAATTACCGGCAGATAATACTGATGAATTCATAAGGTCGCGGAGTTTATCCGCGGCTTTTTGTATGTCTTATTCACAATATGTTATAATCAACGAAAATTGAGGAGGTAACATCCATGGCTGGAAAGGATAAGGCAAAGGAGGGCGTTTCCGCTCTCGAGGATGAGATCAAGAATGCCCCGGCTCCGGAGGTTATAGAAGCAGCATCACCCGTAAAGGCTTCTGAATCTACCAAGAAGGATGCTGAGACTAAGGTGGAAGCGGTAGCTTCCGAGGCAGCACCTCTGGTTGATAAGGCAGCTTCCGACAAGATAGCAGCCGAGAAGGCAGCCGCTGAGAAGGCTACTAAGAAGGCTCAGAAGGAAGAGGCTAAGAAGAAGGCCAAGATCGAGAAGAAGGCTAAGAAGGCTGCCGAGTATCAGACCAAGGTTGAGCAGTGCCCCAAGGACTACAGACCTGTAAGTACCGGTGTGTTCTTCTGGACAGGCATCCTGTGTATGCTTCCCGTTATAGGTCTCGTATTTACTCTGCTGTTCTCCCTGATCCCGCGTAACAAGAACTTCAAGAATTTTGCCAGAGCTATCCTAGCTGGCTACGTGATACTTATAATCGTATTCCTGATATTCGCGATCATTGCTACATTTGTCATGGGACAGTCCATATCTGATTTTATCTGGCCCTTCGAGAAATTCTTCTCTGACATGGCAACAGCGCTGGGCTTTTGATCAGTCGGTTTAACAGATTAATATCTTGGAAGGCCACCGCGAGGTGGCCTTTGACAGTGGTCGGTATCTGATGGAGTTTCTTTACACATTACTTATTTATCCTCTGGTGCTGCTTTTTGAAGTGGTTTTTACGATCGCGAACAGAATTGTGTTTCATCCGGGATTCGCGATCGTTGTTCTAAGCTTGGCAGTTAATATTCTGGTCCTTCCTCTTTACAGGCGTGCAGACGAAGTTCAAAGGGAAGAAAGAGCGCTCGAAGCCGGTCTTAAGGACGGAATCGATCATATTAAGAAGAGCTTCAGAGGTGACGAGCGTGTGATGATGCTTAATACCTATTATGCACAGAACGGATACTCTCCTATGGCTTCCTTAAAGGGATCGCTGTCACTTATTCTTCAGATTCCCTTCTTCATAGCAGCATATAAATTCTTATCGGAGCTAAGTCTTATCCGGGGTGTAGCCTTCGGTCCCATAGCCGATCTCGGTGCACCTGACCGAATGCTGGAGATATACGGAATAGGGATCAATGTGCTCCCGATCCTTATGACGCTTATTAATCTTATATCGGCCTTTATATATTCCAGGGAGCTTCCAAGGAGCAGTAAGCTTCAGCTTCTTATGATGTCGCTGTTGTTTCTGGTGCTGTTATATAGGTCACCCTCAGGTCTGGTGTTCTATTGGACGCTTAATAATATCTTCTCGTTAGGGAAGAACATCGTAAGCCGCGTAAGAGCAGGCAAATCGGAGGTCTTATCTGAAGTCTCCTATCGTAAAGCTTCTAAGGGCTCCGGTAGTATATTCATATTAAGTGGCTTGTTCCTTACAGCTTTGATAGGAATACAGATTCCCGCATCGGTTATAAGATCATCCCCGATGGATTTTGTCGATTATATGGACATCAGATCCCCGGTCGTATTCGTTGTTCATTCGTGCCTGATCGCGGCAGGGTATTTCCTTATATGGGGCGGTGTTTTCTTCAGTCTCGCCGGAGACCGAGGAAGGCTTATCATAAGCAGGATATGGTGGGCGCTTTGTCCTACATCGCTTGTTACGTATCTATTCTTCGGAACCAAGCTCGGCATTCTTACACAGACTCTTGAGTACGAAGATGCCTTCGGGTTTCAAGCCTCTGAGACAGTGATTAATCTTATTCTGTGTATTGTAATTGCCGCCATATTTATTGTGATGTCACATCGGTTAAAGCGCGTTGCCGACGGACTTGCTACGGTTCTAGTAATCGGGTGTGTCATTATGGGTGTCTATTATCTTATCGATATCAATGCCGAATATAAAAAGACCTCTGATGATCTTGTCTTCGAGGTCCCGTCATTTACTCTCTCGACAGACGGAAGAAATGTGATGGTGATAATGCTGGACCGGGCTCTTGGTTGTCTGGTGCCTTATGTATTCGATGAGCTTCCGTATCTTCAGGAGCAATTCGACGGATTTACTTATTATCCCAATACGATTTCCTTCGGATTCTGTACCAAGCACGCAACTCCTGCATTATTCGGAGGATACGATTATACTCCGCAGAATATAGCAGCTGATCTTGATAAAACTCTTCTTCAGACACAGAACGAAGCACTGTCGGTGATGCCGCTTGTCTTCGAGCAGGAGGGCTTCCGGGTGACGGTGTGTGATCCGCCTTACGCCGGATATCAGCAGGTGCCTGACCTGAGTGTGTTCGATCAGGAGGGGTATGAGGGGATCAACGCATATCACACCAGAGGTAATCCTTACTTTGATAACTACGATTTCTATGTGATGAGGGGAAGTCTTCTTAACAGAAATTTCTTCTGTTATGCGATCATGAAGGCGAGTCCTCTTATCATGCAGAGCCTGCTTTATGATAACGGTAACTATAATGCGACGCAGCTTGGTAAGGACGGCTGTGAAGAGGCATATACTATCCCTCAGGAGGCTTCTGATATATCTCATGCATACGGAGTGAACCAGGAGACGATGAACAGCTACAATATACTTAATAATCTATCCAATATCACAAGCATTACCGAGGATGATACCGATACCTTCATGTATATCGCGAATGTGCTGACGCATTCGCCTCAGATCCTTGAGGAGCCTGATTATGTGCCTGCACAGTATGTCGATAATTATGACTATGATTCTGAGAATGAGGGCAGATTTGATGCCACTATAAACGGATACACTCTTGCTATGGATACAGTCGGAGGTATGAGTCATTATCATGTTAATGCAGCTTCCTATATTCTGCTCGGTCAGTACTTCGATTATATGAGGAGAATGGGTGTCTGGGATAACACCAGGATAATAATCGTGTCAGATCACGGAGTCGGTATAATTAACGAGGATACATCCATCCCTGATTCAAGTACCGAGTATTCGAACATAGAGTGCTACAACCCGGTACTTATGGTGAAGGACTTCGATTCAACAGGCTTTAACATCTGTAATGACGTAATGACCAATGCCGATGTTCCTTACCTTGCATCTTACGGCATCGTGGAGGAGCCTGTTAATCCCTTCACCGGAAATCCCATAGTAGCCTTGGATGATTACGACGGAGTTATATGCGTGTATGACTCCTGGGATATAAACGTAGTGACCGATACCGGGGCGGAGGGAGATGCCAATCGCTTCATCTACGGGTATTGGTATCTGTTCGAGGGAACGGAGGTCTTTGACAGGGATTCATGGAGACTTGCCGCCTTCGGCTAGGATTGTATCATTTAAAACACCGCGATGACCCTTGCTTGTAACATTGTTAATCTAAAATATCCATAACAATGTGAAAGTGAGGAAGTGTCTTAAATGGAAGAACAGCTTATCTCAAAGATCGATCTTCTTAAGGAAACTCATATCTCTTACGGTACTCTTTATAGGTGGAAGAGATTAGGTCTCATACCTGAGAGTTGGTTTATCCACAAGGCTACCGATATAGGGCAGGCCACATATCTTCCTCGCGAGAAGGTCCTAACCAGGATCGAGCGTATCCAGGAGCTTAAGAGTGAGCTTACGGTGGAGCAGATGCAGGAGCTTTTCTCTGCCAATGTAAAGAGCTTCAAGATCCCTTTACAGGACTTCTCTGATCTTAAGATCGTGTCGAAGCTTTCCGTGACTGCCTTCACAAGCGTATTCCCGATGAAGGACAAGCTCGACTTCAATGATGTCTTCTCCATGTATGTAGTAGACCACCTTATGAAGCTTCAGGGATTCTATCTCGAGGATGCGAAGCAGGTATTAAGACTTCTTTGTAAGTACCTGTCGAAGGAGACCTCAAAGGACTACCAGCTCCTCCTTCTGCGTAAGATGGGAGTCCCCATGACCGTGCTTGTAAAAGGCGATGAGGAGATACTTCTGGAGGACAATACGGAGATAATTGCCTGCGCCAACCTCGTAGAGTTCGAGTCCGCACTGAAGAACAGGCTTATCGCATAATGGCCGCGAAGCTAGAGATACTGACGGAAAGGCTTACTGTCCTTGCCGAACCCACGCGTCTTGATATCCTCATGATAATAAGTGAGGCAGGAACCTGCTGTGCCAATGATCTTCTGGCTCATTTTGATATATCTCAGCCCACTTTGTCGCATCACATGAGCGTGCTTATGGAGAACGGTCTTGTAACGGGCACCAAGCAGGGTCGATTCATGCGTTACAGCATAAACAAGGACAATGTTAAGGAGCTTCGCAGGGTCTTGGACCTGCTATGCACCGAGCCAGGAACAGAGAATCCTTCTTCCGAGAAGAAGAAAAAGAAGAGCCCTAAGGGCGATAAAAAGAAAAAAGAGAAGAAAAAGAAGAAGTAAAGCTCAAATGCCTCGGGGATATCCTGAGGCATTTTTGAATTATTCGCATATTATTAACTTTTCTCTATTCAAAAAAAATGTCAAATAATCTAAAATATATTTATCCGAGAAGGATAAAAGTACATTCAAGGAGATGCCAATATGATTAAGATTATTGCGGGTGAAAAGGGTACAGGTAAGACAGCAAAGCTTGTTGATGATATCAATACAGCTGCCAGACAGGATAACAACATTGTCTGTATCGAGAGAGGGAACAGGCTCGATCAGCTTCTTAAGCCTAATGTACGACTCGTAAATATGAAGGAATATCCGGTAGACGGTTACGATCAGCTCTTAGCCTTTATCGGCGGTATTTGCTCTAAGGATTATGATCTCACACATATCTATATCGACAGTATCTTTAAGGTAGCCAACAATGACAGTATGGATGCTCTCGAGCAGTTTATCGTTAAGCTCGACGCTTTCCTGAAGGATACTCCCGTTACGGCAATGATCATCCTAAGCGGCAAGGTCGATGACCTTCCTGAAGCAATCAAGGCCTATATCTGATAAATATAATCGTATATAAGCTTAAGCGGGTCCTTCGGGGCTCGCTTTTTTGCTTGTCAGAAGTAGCTCAGCGTAGCCGAACACGATAGCTGGGATAAGTAAAGCCAGATAGTAATTATGAATGAAGCTGATGTTCTTAAGACTAAGCAGGATCGATACGATGTTATAAAGAACAAGGCTTACGTACGCCTTACCTTTGCCGAAGTACAGTATAAAGAAGACGTTATAGATAAGTACCATAAGTATCACGCCGACAGTAGATAATAAATTGAAGACCCTGAACTGCGAATTAAATGATATGGCGCCGTTAACAAGTAGAGCCGTTCCTGCCGCAATTATAACGGGGCCTAAGGTCCACGATAACAGAACGATTCTGCTCTGATCTTTCTTTACATAAGCAAGTATTACTTTGATTATGTAATTTACGCCCCAGGCGGCTATAGCGGCAAACAAGGCGATAATAGAGATCAGCTGCACCGGATGAGGTCCTTGGGTACCGAATATATCCAGGTGCTTTATGGATTCATATAAAGCCACAAAAGCGAGAATAATAAGAACACAGCTTAAAGCCCATTCGATCTTCTGATTCTTTGTCATACGAATGCCACCTCCTGTAGGTTTAAGGTGAGTATAGCGTAGATGCTTTGATTATCAAAGTAAATTTGAGTCAATATTGTGGCATATTTGCCAGACCACTGTCATTATGTTATTATTAACGCGTTCAGATTACTTTATTAAGTAAACGAGCCTCGAATGAGCGCTCGTTTTTCTTTACAGGAAAAAGAGAACAGGAGGACGGATGGCAAAAAGATCAAAGATCGCGCAGGAGGCTTATGATATCGCCAAGCCTTACGCGGAGCAGATGGGATTCGATCTGGTCGATGCCGAATATAAGAAGGAAGGACAGTCGATGTTCTTAAGACTTTTTATAGACCGTAAGGGAGGTATCTCCACAGACGACTGCGAGGCCTTAAGCAAGGTAGTTGATCCGATCTTGGACGAGAAGCTTCACCACGATGCGGATTACTTCGAGGTAAGCTCGCCGGGATTAACAAGACCTCTTCAGGATCTCTCGGATTACAGAAGATATGAGGGCGAACTCATAGACGTCAATCTGTTCAAGGCAGATGAGACCGGAGTTAAGAGCTTCACCGGCAGGATCGTCGGAGTGAATGATGATAAGGTCAGCTTCGAGAAGGACAACGGCACCCGTTCGGAGCTTATGCTGCAGGATATCAGTAAAGCCGTAAGACACTTGGATTTTTAATAATTGGAGGTAAATATAATGGCAAAGAAGAAGGAAATTAAGGAGGAGCCCAGAGATAACGTTCTTGACGCTATCAAGCTTCTGGCGAAGGAAAGGGGAATAGACGAAGAAGAGCTTATCAGAGCCGTCGAAGAGGGTATAGTAACTGCCTATAGACGTGAGTTCTCCGGCGGTATCATCGAGACTGTTGATGCAGAGATCGACAGAGAGACCGGTGAGATCTATGTATATCAGCTTAAGGAGGTCGTTGATGAGGTCGAGGATCCTACCAACGAGGTTTCCTTAGAGGAGGCAAGAGCAGCCGATCCCGAGGTAGAGCTCGGTGATTCACTTGAGTACGGACTCGATGTTAAGGATCTCGGAAGACTTGCTGCAACGGCAGCAAAGAGCGCTATTTCCCAGAAGGTAAGAAGCGCTGAGTATAAGAGGATCAATGACGAGTACTCCGGCAAGATCGGTGAGCTTGCTACAGGTACCATCATCCGTAAGGATGCACGTAATGTCTATGTGGATATCGGACACGCTGAGGCTGTACTCGCGAGAAACGGTCAAATCAGAGGAGAGAACTACGAGACCAACAGGACGATGAAGTTCCTGGTGTTGAAGGTCGAGGAGCACAATGAGCGTCCTTCCATCACAGTTTCCAGAACAGATCCGAAGCTTGTAGAGAAGCTTTTCGAGCTGGAGATCCCTGAGGTAAAGTCGGGCGAGGTCATCATCAAGGGTGTCACAAGAGAGCCCGGCTCCAGATCCAAGGTCGCAGTTTACTCAAGAGATGAGAACATCGATGCCAAGGGCTCTTGTGTAGGCCCGAGAGGTCAGAGAGTTCAGACCATCATGAATGAGCTGGGCGGAGAGAAGATCGATATCATCGACTGGAATGAGGATCCCGCGCTCTTCATAAGTGAAGCACTGCAGCCTGCGAAGGCAGTTAGAGTAGATACTGAGGTCACAACCAAGGAGGACGGTCATGTTGAGCGTTATGCTAAGGTCATCGTTCCCGATCAGCAGTTCAATCTCGCTATCGGAAGAGCCGGACAGAACGTTAGACTTGCCGCACACCTTACAGGCTATAAGATCGATATCAAGAGAGAGTCCGAGGATGCTTCCGAGGCAACTCAGTCTGTTATCGATAAGTTCACTGTTGCAGGTGAAGAGGGAGAGCAGAGCTGATCATGGCAGAAGCACGCCCCAAGAAGCAACCCCAGAGGATGTGTGTAAGCTGCAGGACCAGAAGGGATAAGAGAGATCTTATTCGCGTTACCCTTAAGGATGACGGCACTCTGGTCTACGATCCTACAGGTAAGCTTCCCGGAAGAGGAGCATATCTGTGTAAGGACAGTAGCTGCATTAAGCTTGAGCTTAAGGCACACCGCATCGCCAGAGGCCTTAACGCCAATACAAGCGGAGAGGATCTCATTAAGCTCTCGGAGGAGATACTTAAGCTTTGCGAAATGAAGTAAACATCTTAAGGTTCCTGGGACTGGCTGCAAGAGCCGGGAAGGTGACATCAGGCTACGACCAGGTGGAAGCCGCTATAAGGAACGGCAATGTAAAGCTTCTGATACTCTCCGCCGACATATCCAAGAATACGCTGTCGCGCCTTCTGGATATGGGCTCAAGAGAGAATATAGACTTACCGGATGCATACAGCTTCGGGACCAAAGCGTCCTTGGGGCAGGCGATAGGTAAGCCTGACAGAGCCATCGTGGCGGTGACGGACACGGGGTTCGCGGACAAGCTGTCCGAGATGCTTTCACTAGAAGATTGATTAGGAGGAAATTCATTAATGTCAGAGAATTCCGATAAGGATAACAAGTCACAGGTAAGTAAGGGAGTCTCCGGTACTAAGGAGCTTAAGGTCAGACGAGTTCATAAGAAGAAGCCGACCGAGCCTGTTGCTGCACCTGTGGAAGAGGCGGTAAAGCCCGTAGCAGAGACCTCGAAGGAGGTTAAGGCGGCTTCTCCTGAGGTAAAGGCTGAGAAGCCTGTCAAGAAGGAGGCAAAGGCACCTGTAGTTGAGGCCGAGGCTAAGCCCGCCAAGATAGCTTCCAAGCCTGCTAAGGTCAAGGAGCCTTCAGAGGATATTCCTGAAGCAAAGGCTAAGGAAGACAAGAAGCCTGCCAAGAAGAAGGAAGAGACTGCCGAAGCTCCCGAGAAGAAGCCTGAGGTCAAGCCTGAAGTAAAGGAGGAGAAGAAGGAGATTCCAGCTCCTTCCCCCGCCAAGACTGAAGAGAAGCCCGAGAAGACGGAGCAGAAGCCTGCCGGTATCGACAGGACGAAGATATCCTCTGCCGTAGTAGCTATGCCTGAGACAGTCAGGACATCTACGATAATTCCCGAGAGAAGATACGGCAACAGAAACGGCGGATACCAGGGCGGAGGCTACAGAGGCGGAAGCCAGGGAAGAGGTCCGAGACCTGCCGGTCAGGGCGGTGCAGGAGGGCCCGGAAGAGGAGCCGGAAGGCCTGCTCCCGGCGGATTTGCCAAGGACAAGGATGATGAGGGCGGTAATACTCATAGCGCTCCCAGAAGAGCTTCAAAGCCTAAGGCAGATGCCCCTATAGAGGATATTAAGAAGAGCAGGACCTCCTACGCTGAGAAGTCTGCCTTCGATAAGAAGCATGACGACAGAGATCGCGACAGACAGGGCGGTCAGAATGACAAGAGACTCAAGAACAGAGGCGGTCAGTTCAACGGTCGTATGCAGGGCGATGAGGAGTACGACGATTACTCCTACGGTAGAAAGAAAAAGAAGAAGAGCTCTTACGAGGATGTCTCGACCGTAGAGCAGACGATCACCGATATTCAGATCCCTCCTTTCATCACCGTTAAGGACTTCGCAGAGGGTATCGGTAAGAAGTCATCCGACGTTATTAAGGAGCTCATGGTAAAGCTCGGCGTTATGGCTACCATTAATCAGGAGCTGGACTTCGATACGGCATGCCTGCTGGCTGACGGCTTCGGAATCAATGCTACACTGCTCGAAGAGAAGACCGAGGAGGATATCCTCTTTGACGATGATGATAACGAGATCACGGAGAACATGGAGACAAGACCTCCTGTAGTCGTTGTTATGGGTCACGTTGACCACGGTAAGACTTCACTTCTTGATAAGATCAGGGCATCCTCTGTAGCGTCAGGCGAGGCCGGCGGTATTACACAGAAGATCGGTGCTTATACAGTAAGAGTAAAGGGAAGACAGATCACCTTCCTCGATACACCGGGTCACGAGGCTTTTACTACCATGAGAGCCAGAGGTGCGCAGGTAACAGATATAGCTATCCTGGTTGTTGCAGCCGATGACGGTATCATGCCTCAGACTATCGAGGCTATTAACCACGCCAAGGCGGCAGGTACCGAGATCGTTGTTGCCATCAATAAGATCGATAAACCGGGAGCTAATCCGGAGAAGGTTAAGCAAGAGTTGACCCAGTATGAGCTTATCCCTGAGGAGTGGGGCGGATCCACGATCGTTGTTCCCGTATCCGCTAAGCAGGGAACCGGTATTGATGATCTTCTTGAGAACGTACTTCTCGTGGCGGATGTTCTGGAGCTTAAGGCCGATCCTAAGAGACAGGCTAAGGGTACTGTAATCGAGGCTCAGCTTGATAAGAGCAGAGGTCCTGTAGCAACCGTACTCGTTCAGAGAGGAACTCTGAAGCAGGGTGATTCCGTTGTCTGTGGCGCCATGATCGGTAATATCAGAGCTATGTACGACGATAAGGGCGAGACCATCAAGAAGGCAGGTCCTTCCATTCCGGTAGAGATACTGGGTCTTCCTGAGGTTCCTTCCGCAGGTGAGACACTCTATGCAGTCAAGGATGAGAAGATGGCAAGACAGCTCGTAGAGAAGAGAAAGATCAAGCAGCGTGAGGAGCATATCAGAAAGAGCTCGAGAATGAGTCTTGAGAATCTGGCTGCTCAGATGGCTGAGGGTAATGTAAAGGATCTTAATCTTATCGTTAAGGCTGACATCCAGGGCTCTGTCGAGGCTGTTACTCAGTCCTTCGAGAAGCTCTCCAATGAGGAGGTCAGAGTCAAGGTTATCCACGGTGCGGTCGGTGCCATCAACGAGTCCGATATCGTTCTTGCCGATGTATCTAACGCTATCATCATCGGATTTAATGTTCGTCCTAATGCGATCATTACAGAGAAGGCCAAGGAGGCAGGCGTAGATATCAGACTTTACGACGTAATCTATAAGGCTACAGAGGATATCGAGAAGGCTATGAAGGGTATGCTGGAGCCTACCTTCGAGGAGGTCGTACTGGGTCATGCAGAGATCCGCGAGCTGTTCAAGGTCAGTGGTGTCGGAACAATCGGAGGCTGCTATGTAACCGATGGTAGGATCGTAAGAAACTGTGGTGTCAGAATCTTAAGAAACGACATCGTTATACATACAGGCGAGCTTGCTTCACTTCAGAGGCTTAAGGATTCCGTTAAGGAGGTCCAGTCAGGCTTCGAGTGCGGTCTTTCCATCGCTAATTATAACGATATCAAGGTCGGAGATACGATCGAGGCCTTTACAAGTCAAGAGGTAGAAAGAGATGCGTAGAAACAGGGCCGAGATAGTCGGCGATGAGATGAGAAAGGTGATGCAGGACATCATCAGTAATGAGCTTAAGGACCCCAGGGTCCCGCTCCTTACCTCTGTCACTCAGGTCAAGATGACCCGTGACTTGTCTCACGCCACTGTCTTCGTTTCCGTGTTCGGGAATGATCACGATAAGACTGAAGCTTTAAGTGCGATAGAGGGCGCCACAGGCTTTATCCGTTACGAGATGTGTAAGAGGATAAACCTGCGCCTTGCTCCCGAGCTTCACTTCAAGCTGGACAACACACTTGATGAAGCAGCCAGAATGGAGGCTCTTATCGATAAGACTCTGGCAGAGGATAAGGCAAGAAGAGAGGCTCTGGGCATCGAAGAGCTTGGACCCTCTGAAGACGAAGAGAAGTGACAGTATGAAAGATCTTTATATCGAAGGTGCTACAAGAATTGCCAAGCTGATGCTTAATAGGGCAGAGGAACTCAAAGCGTCAGGCGGGTGTGCTCTGATCTTCCCTCATAAGAGTGTGGACGGAGACTGTGTCGGTTCCTCCAGTGCTCTTGCTTCGTTATTAAGAACTCTGGGAGCAAAGGCCTGGGTGTGTATGCCGGAGGAGCTTCCTAATAATATGTCTTTCCTGGGGATCGATGATCTTCTGTTCTATCCGCCCAAGGATTTTATTAAGGGTGATATGCTCGTTAACGGGAACAGGTATGAGCTCGCGTTCTCTGTCGACTGTTCAGAGGCTCACCGTATGGGCGATACAGGAGAGATATTCGATGTGTATGAGGATCAGATGGATGTCGATCATCACGAGGTCATGCATCTGGCAGGTCCTTTAAGATGGATCGAGCCGCAGGCCTCATCTGCCTGTGAGATGGTATTCTATGTGGCGTCTAAGCTCTCAGAGCTTAAGAACGTTCCTCTCGATCAGATAGTTGATATAAGATGTGCCAAGTGTCTGATGGCAGGAGTCGTAACCGATACCGGAAGATTCACATATTCCAATACCAGACCGGAGACGCTGGAGACTGCGGGGATACTGATGGAGCTGGGCGGTGATATTACCGAGGTATGCTATAACCTCTTTGATCTTAAGACTCCCTCAGAATTTGCCATATCAAGTGCCGCGTGCTCCAATGCATATTTCTGCTGTGACGGAAGACTCGCGATAGCTGAGGTCACCTCTGAGATGTTCGAGAGGTATAAGGCGGGACGTGATGAGATTGCTGATGTTGTCTCCAGATTAAGAGACGTGGGCGGTGTGGAATTTGCCTGTGTATTAAGAGAGACCGGTGAGGGCTCCATAAGAGGTAATTTAAGATCTAAGACCGACTTCGACTGCTCGCTCTTCGCCGAGAGATATGGCGGAGGCGGACATAAGAGAGCCGCAGGGTTTACGGTAGTCGGCAGAGATATCAATGAGCTTGCTCAAGAGATAGTAAGAGAGGCCTCCAAGCTTTTATGATCCCTGACGGTATCATACTTCTTGATAAGAAGGAGGGCATCACATCGATGGCCTCGGATAACTTCATTAAGAAGATCGCAGGAACGCGTAAGGTCGGTCACAGCGGAACATTAGATCCCTTTGCTACCGGGCTTCTCCCTGTCTTTACAGGGAAGGCTCTCAAGGTCATGCGTTATACGGATGATTACGATAAGGCATACGAATGTACGGCAGTATTCGGAGTTAGGACATCCACCATGGATCCTGAAGGTGAGATAACGGCTGTTTCTACCCTTACGGGATCTGATGAGGAATTTGAAGCTATAAGGGATGCTTTCTCTAAGCTGTCAGGAATCACCTCTCAGGTTCCTCCGTCCTTCTCTGCGAAGAAGATAGACGGGCAAAAGGCCTACGATCTGGCACGGCGGGGCGTCGAGGTTACGATGCCCTCGCATCCGGTTAAGATATATTCTCTTGAAGTAAGAGGTATGAGCTTCGAGGACGGAAGGATATACGCGGATATATCCGTAGAATGTTCCAAGGGAACCTACATACGATCGATATGTGACGATGCCGGAGAGATGACGGGCTTCCATGCTCACGCTTTGAGATTAAGAAGAACAAAGGCCGGTCCCTTCGATATTAAAGATTCCTATACGGAGGAGCAGATAGCACTGATGTCGAAGGCGGGAGATTATTCCTTTGTGATCCCTCGTGACAGAGCACTTGCTCATCTTACTAGAATAGAGCTTACGGATAAGGATTACGGTGATGTAAAACTCGGCAGGAAGATATCGGCTTCAAGATTCGTTGACGTTGCTTATGGTGTCAAGGTTGCTGCCTTCCACAGAGACGAGCTTACAGCTGTCTTATATAAGGACAACGGAGTGATGAGAATAGAAAGGATGCTGGCAGTTGAACAGTGATCTGACAACAGTATATTACCTCGATACGCTGCCCTATCTTCATAAGGGCAGGGCGGTAGCCTTGGGCTTCTTCGACGGTATACACATGGGACATAAGGAGATAATCCGTAAAACTGTGAAGACGGCGGTCCTTCAGGGGCTTACCTCCACAGTATTGACCTTCTCCAACTTCGGAAAATGCGGTAACGGTCTTATTCAGACTGTCGAGGAGAAGCGTGAGGCTTTGTCACTGCTCGGTGTGAATGAGCTTCTGGTGCTGGACTTTAATGCGGTTAAGGATATGCCGGCGGAATGGTTCCTTGATGAGATCATCAACATGAAGCTTACTTCATGTGCACTGTTTGCCGGGAAGGACTATCGCTTCGGCAAGGATGCAGGAGGAGATTCTAAGCTTCTTAAAGAATATGCCGAAGGCCACGGAATGGATGTGGAGATCTTCGACGACAGGCTTTACGGGGAAGAGGGGAGGAGGTTGTCCTCCACCTGGCTGCGTGAAGCTTTGGCTGAGGGAGATGTGAGCCTTTATAGTGAGCTTACCGGAGGGAGCGCTTTTCTATACTCAGGCATGGTTATACACGGCAAGGAGCTTGGCAGGACTCTTGGGTTCCCCACGGTTAATATCGAGGTTCCCGAGAATAAGTTCAAGGTAAGAAGGGGAGTGTACGTCTCGCGAGTAACCCTCGGAGGCAGGAAGCTTTACGGTGTAACCAATGTAGGGAGAAGGCCTACGGTGGAGGATACTAATGGCGATATCGTTGAGACCTTCATCTTCGACTTCGATGAGATAATTTACGGGGCGCGCATTAAGGTGGAGCTTCTGGACTTCATAAGACCGGAGCGGAAATTCGCCTCTGTCGATGAGTTGTCCTCGCAGGTTGCTGAAGATAAGGAGACTGCAAAGACACGACTGGCAAAAAGGGGTATAATTCTCGGGGTATAACGAGGTATTGATATGAATTTTGATGAAGTAAGATTTCCTTTCCTTGGATTCACGGTCAATGTAGACCCTGTCGCTTTCTCGATAGGATCCTTCAACATATATTGGTACGGGGTGATAATATCCCTGGCGATGGTGCTGTGCGGCGTTCTTGCCGTAAGGCAGGCAAAGCGTAATAAGTTCTCGGAGGATCTGGTGTACGATATTCTCCTCGTGTCCTTGCCATCTGCCATTATCGGCGCCAGGCTGTACTACGTACTCTGCGAATGGGATTACTACTCACAGGATCTGAGTCGCATCTTCGATACGAGATCAGGCGGACTCGCAGTCTACGGAGGCGTGCTCGGAGCTTTCCTCGGGGCATTCATTATGACGAAGATCAGGAAGATTTCTTTCTCTACCTGTGCGGATTACTGTGTCGTTTATATCCCTCTGGGACAGGCAATAGGTCGTTGGGGAAATTTCTTCAATCAAGAGGCCTTCGGTACGACCACTACTCTGCCGTGGGGCATGACCTCTGAGAAGATCAGCAGGTATCTCGCGTCCAACTGTCCTGAGCTTGATGCATCCATGCCTGTGCATCCTACGTTTCTTTATGAATCACTTTGCACACTGACGATCTTCATTGTGCTTCTTCTTGTGAGATCAATAAGCACTCACCGCTTCGAGACTACAAGTGTGTACATGATTCTTTACGGAGCCGTGAGATTCTTCCTCGAGGGCCTTCGTACGGATTCTCTTTATCTCGGAAGCACCGGGATCAGAACATCTCAGCTTCTGTCGGTGATCCTTGTCGTAGGAGGTCTTGTTATCATCCTTGTGTCTCACCTTAAGGACTGGGAAAGACTTCCGCTTCCTGCCAACTCATCCCGAAAGGCTTAACCTCATAAATGCCCGGTAAGTCAGGTATAGAGAAGCTTCGCAATACGCAGTATTTCCGTAAGGTGGATTACTACCTTATCGTACCGATCTTTCTTATTACCGTTATAGGTCTTTATGTTCTGAATCAGGTTCTTAAGGACGGTTATGAAGCATATCCCAACAACCTCTACAGACAGATCGGGGCAGCTATAGTAGGAATGGTCATTACGGCGTTCCTGTGTGCTATGGATACGCAGATACTTCGGGTGTTCGGGTGGGCAGTGTACGGAGTGTCGTTATTCCTCCTTGTGCTGGTGCCGATAGACGGCTATGACCTTACGTGGAAGTGGGGAGCCGACTCGTGGCTTAATCTTCCGGTCATAGGAAACTTTCAGCCCTCGGAGCTTGCCAAGATCGGACTTGCGATGGCGGCGGCGGATCTGTTCGAGAGGATATACACGAAGGATGTCTCGCTTCTTAAGGGAATGGGACTTCTCGCGGTTACTTACGCTCCGCCGATGCTGTTGATACTAAGCCAGCCTGACTTCGGTACTGCTATGGTTATAGTTTTTTCCTTCATATGTATTGTGTTCGTGTGGGGACTTAAGTACAGATACTTTCTTCTGGCAGCATCGGGAATTATCGTTATCGGTGTTCCCTTCGTATGGAGCTTCTATCTTAAGGATTATCAGAAGAAGAGAATACTGTCTCTCGTGTTCGAGGGAACAGACCCCGAGGCTGAATGGAACCTGGTGCAGTCGAAGGCCGCGATCGCCTCAGGCGGATTGTCCGGTAACCACACGGGAATCCTAGTTACAGTCCCGGTCAAGGAAAGTGATTTTATCTATTCTGCCACATCGGAGCATCTTGGCTTTATAGGTACTACCGCGCTTATTATTCTGGCCTTTTTCTTCCTCTGCAGATGTCTGTTCGTCGCAGCTCACGCTTCCCGTCCCGCATATTCTTACATGATCGTCGGGCTCGTAGCATCCTTTGCTTTCCACTATATAGAGAATATGGGTATGGCGGTTGGCCTTCTCCCGATTACCGGAATACCGCTTCCATTCGTAAGCTACGGAGGTACAGCCATGCTTGTCAATTTCATATCCTTCGGAATAATTCTTAACATTTCTATGGAGCTTAAGTCGGCCTGATAATCTGGGTTTTGTCGGGATAGACTTATTTTATGTTTGGTATTGCACAATGAACAATACTGTGCTATATTCAATTCTATAAGGTTGAAACCGCACAAATTTGGAATAAGGGGGAATAATATGAACAATCAGTTCAAAAAAGGTGTCCTTGATTTGTGCGTGCTTACCATCCTGGGGAAAGGTGACAGCTACGGTTATGACGTAGCTGACACGCTTTCCAGGAAGATACAGATCTCAGACGGAACTGTATATCCGATACTAAGAAAGCTTGCATCGGATGGTCTGGTAAGTACCTATCTCAAGGAATCGAAGAACGGACCGCCACGCAAGTATTATCACCTGACTGATCAAGGCAGGGAGAAGCTTACCTTATACAGGCAGGAGTGGGATGAGTTTTCAGAAGCTGTAAAAGGAATATTGGAGGATGAGAAGACATGACAAAGAAGGAATATCTTGACAAGCTCGCCAAAGAACTTGGTTCAATGTCTTACAATGATGTCAAAGACATACTGAACGATATAGAGGAGCACTTTAACGAGAGCATGCTGGCAGGCAAGACCGAAGAGGAGGCTGCCGCACAGCTTGGAGATCCCAAAGATCTGGCAGCGGATTATAAGGAAGGAATGTCACTTCCCATGATACTGTCGAAGAAGGCACAGAAGGAGGCAAAGCCCAAGGTCAAGGAGCCTTCATCCGGAACCGTGATGTTCGTAGTGCTGATGACCGTGTTCGTAGCAATTCCCGCATGGTTCACGCTTTTCGGTATTATTCTGTGTATTGCCTTAGCGGAGCTTGCAGTCGCTCTCGGAAGCCTGGCTATACTTGCCACATTCTGGAGCTACGGTTCGTTCCTAGTATCCGGATTGCTTCTCGGACTTACATTGCTCTTCCTGGCTATATTCGGATACGCTGTATGCTACTTCTCCATCAAGTACTTCGTACTGGGAACAAAGTGGTATATCGAGTCTATGAAGCGTGTCTGGCATAACGGACTTTAAGGGGAGGTAATAATCATGAAGAAATCAGAGATCAGATTAATCATCTGCGGGATCGCTTCTTTGGTCATATCTGTACTGCTGGGCATAGCAACAGTGATAGTTTTTATAGCTAATGTCGGTTCCTCGGTCGATACGGAGAAGATTCAGAACAGCTTTGCATCCTTCAGAGATTCGGTTGTTGAGATGACGGATAACGTAACGGACGGAGTGTCACAGGCAGAGGATGCATTTGATACATTGTCTACAGAGCTGGATGAGCTCGATCTGTAATATAGAGGGATATATTTACCGAAAGTTTACGAGATAGGAAAGATATACATATATCGTTTTCATAAAATAATGGCAGATCCTTAGGATCTGCCATATTTTTTGAGAGGAGACGACTATGGATTACAGAAAATGCGCCTCGGAGATACTGGCAGGGATCGGCGGTAAAGAGAACCTGGTAAGTGCAGCTCATTGTGCTACAAGATTACGTCTCGTTATAGCCGATAACTCCAAGATGCAGAAGGCTGTAGTCGAGAATGTTGATGGCGTCAAGGGCGTATTCGAAGCCCAGGGTCAGATTCAGATCATTATCGGCACAGGAACGGTAAACAAGGTCTATGATGAATTTATCGCTTTGGCGGGAGTGGAGGCTTCTTCTAAGGACGATGTTAAGCAGGCAGCTGCCTCTAAGGCTCCCATCTGGAAGAGACTTCTTAAGACATTGGGAGATATATTCGTACCTATTATTCCGGCTATTGTAGCAACGGGTCTTCTTAACGGATTGCTTGGCGGTCTGTCGAGACTCTATCCGAATATAGCGGATACATATATCTATAACCTACTCGATATTTTCTCGAATGCGGCTCTGTCATTCCTGCCCATTCTTATCGCTGTAAGTGCGGCTAAGATATTCAAGGGCAATGTGTACTTAGGTGCAGTAATCGGAATGATCATGATCCATCCGAGTCTTGTTAATGCATGGACTATCGCATCCGGCGCTGAGACTACTACACTGTGGTCATGGTTCGGAACCTGGAATATTCAGAACTCGGGTTACCAGGGACATGTTATTCCTGTAGTAATTGCAGTTTGGCTGATGTGCAAGATCGAGAACTGGCTCCACAAGCATGTGCCTGAGATGATCGATCTGTTCGTTACGCCTCTTGTAACTGTACTGGTAACGGGATTTCTCACAATGACAATTATCGGACCTGTCTTCGCACAGATAGAGACATGGGTCCTTACCGGTGCTCAGTGGCTCATCACCATCCCTTACGGAATCGGTGCATTCTTAATGGGTGCCGCCTATGCTCCTACAGTTGTAGCAGGTGTGCATCATATGTATAACGCGATAGAGGCTTCCATGATCGCCAATAACGGAATGAATATCTGGATGCCTATCGCTACGGCCGCCAACGTTGCACAGGGTGCAGCTGCATTGGCAGTAGCTTTGAAGACAAAGAACAGGAAGATCAAGTCTATGGCTCTTCCCGCATCGCTTTCTGCTTTCCTGGGAATTACGGAGCCTGCGATCTTCGGTGTTAACGTAAGATATGTAAGACCCTTCGTGGCAGGAATGATCGGCGGTGCAGTCGGTGCGGCGGCAGGCTCTATCATGAACGTATATGCTACGGCATATGGAGTTACGGGTGTATTCGGCTTCCTTATCACTCTTGACTGTACGGTAGGCTACCTTATCGACTTCGCTCTCGCGGCAGGCGTTGCCTTCGCAGTATCCTGGTTCATGGGTATTCCGGAGGAGGCGGAGAATGCAGGAAAGCCTGCGGTTTCTTCCGAGCCCGCATTGGCTGTAGCGACAGCTGCGGCAGGAGAGGTGGCAGTTGTATCTTCTGAGGCCCCCAAGGCTGAGAGTTCCGCTTCCTCCGACAGTAAGGAATCCGCGACTGATGAGTTCATCATCGCGTCTCCCGTAAAGGGAAAGCTTATAGCTTTATCGGATGTACCGGATGAGACCTTCGCGCAGGGGATCTTGGGTGAAGGTGCTGCTGTAATACCCTCTGAGGGCAAGGTCGTTGCTCCGGCTGACGGCGAGATAAGCTCTATTTTTGATACTAAGCATGCTGTCGGTATTACCCTCGAGAACGGTGTTGAGATCCTTGTTCATGTCGGTATCAATACCGTTGAGATGGAGGGGAAGGGCTTCGAGGCATTCGTCAAGGAAGGAGATAAGGTAAAGAAGGGACAGAAGCTGGTGGAATTCTCTATCGATAAGATAAAGGAAGCCGGCTATAAGACCGAGACTCCCGTCATCATTACCAATACTGATGATTACTCATCGGTGGAGAAGATAGCAGACGGTGATGTTGAGCAGTTAACAGATATTATCAAGGTGAAGAAATGACGGATTGGAAGCAAAAGCTTCATATCGAACCTTTAAACGGATGGCTTAACGATCCTAACGGATTGTGCTATTACTCGGGCAAGTTCCATGTGTACTTCCAGTATTCTCCCGACTCTGCCGAGGGCAGCGGACGGAAATGCTGGGGACACATGGAGAGCACGGATATGCTTACCTGGGAGTATACAGGCATAGTTATGGAGCCTGACATCCCTGAAGACAGAAGCGGTGTTTATTCCGGTTGTGCGGTTGTAGATGACGGGAAGCTTCATATCTTCTATACAGGTAATGTAAAGCTTCCGGGAGACTATGACTATATCAATGAAGGTCGAGAAGCAAATCAGATACATGTTGTAACCGATGATGCGAGAACTCTTACGGGCAAGAAGATAATTCTTAAGAATGCCGACTACCCGGATTGTTGCTCGTGTCATGTCAGAGACCCGAAGGTATGGAAGGAAGACGGCATATGGAAGATGGTGCTCGGAGCCAGGACTAAGGATTCAAAGGGGCTTGTCCTGTACTATGAGGGTACCGACCCCGATAGCTTCAGCTTCGTGAAGACATATCAAGTTCCCGACTTCGGATATATGTGGGAGTGCCCGGATCTTTTTGATGTAGATGGACAGAGATTTCTGGGGTTATCTCCTCAGGGGCTTCCTCATGAGGAATTAAAGAATCAGAACGTCTACAGTTCAGGCTACTTCAGACTTAACGAAGACCGGCTCGAGGAGTTCAATGAATTCGATCATGGCTTTGATTTCTATGCTCCGCAGACCTTCGTCGCTCCCGACGGAAGAAGGATTCTCATAGGGTGGATGGGTATAGGAGATATACCTTATTCTAATCCCACTACTGAGCTTGGTTGGCAGCATTGCCTTACGTTGCCAAGACAGTTGTCCTTGAACGATGACGGTGCTCTTTGTCAGAATCCTATTGATGAGCTTGTTAATCTTAGAGCATCACGTAAGCTGGTAAAGGCCGGTGACAGTATAGAGCTTGAAGCTTTGTCGGAGATAATTATCAGATCTTCAGAGTTTAAGGAGGCTGACTTCGGCGGCTTCAGGCTTATAGTCGAAGACGGAATATGCTCTCTTGTATTCGATGAGGATAAGGGCTGGGGCTTCGGAAGAGATATCAGACGCGCCAAGACAGGGGATATCAAAGATATCCGTATCTTATTGGATACGTCTTCTGTAGAGATTTATATCAACGGCGGCAGAGTCGTTATGAGCAGCAGATTTTATCCTGATTCGGATATTGTCTTTAAGGCTGATTCGGACGCCACGGTATACGGGCTTAGTCAAAAGCCCAGGAAGCTCATTGCCATAGGAGAGGCTCTTATAGATTTTATTCCCGATAAGACGGGCTGTGACTTCCATGAGGTAACGGCTTTCTCTCCTAAGCTCGGAGGAGCCCCGGCGAATGTATGCGGCGCTTTCGCTAAGCTCAGCGGTAAGTCCAAGATACTGACCATGCTGGGACAGGACCCCTTCGGAGACAGGATACTGAAGGAGCTTGATGAAGCGGGGATCGATACCTCGTGCGTGTTAAGAACAGATGAAGCCAATACGGCTTTGGCCTTCGTAAGTCTTGCCAAGGACGGCAACCGTACATTCTCCTTCTATAGGAACCCGTCTGCGGATATGCTTCTTAACGAATATCAGATATACGAGAGAATGCTTGATGATATCTATGCGCTTCACTTCTGCAGTGTATCTCTTGGGGATTTCCCCATGCGTAAAGCACATCGTAAAGCAATCGATATGGCAAGAGCAAGAGGAGCGATCATAAGCTTTGATCCGAACCTTCGTCCGGCTCTGTGGAAGAGCACAGAGGCCATGAAGGAGGCGGTATCTGAATTTGTCCCTGTGGCGGATATTCTCAAGATCTCGGATGAGGAACTGGAGTTTATCACGGGACAGACAGATATAGATGAGGCTTGTAAGGAGCTTCTGGCTGTAGGAGTAAAGCTTATCGTATACACAAGAGGCAAGAACGGAGCAAAGCTTATTACCCGTAAGACCTCTGGAGAGGATCCCGGAGTGGAGGTTCAGGCTGTTGACACTACGGGTGCAGGAGACGGCTTCATAGGTGCGCTCCTTTGGTATCTGGCATCGTCTGGCATCAATAAGACCGATCTTGCCGAGCTTACATCGGATATGCTGTCGGAGGCGGCACTGTTCGCGGACAGGTATTGCTCCGTGAGTATAACCAGAACGGGAGCGATACCTTCGTATCCCACATTACAGGAATTCAAGAATTTGTATTATAAAGGAGGAACTGTAACATGAAGCAGTTTGAGTACACCATTAAGGATCCCGTAGGCATTCACGCACGTCCCGCAGGCCTTCTGGGCAAGAAGGCTAAGGAGTTCGACGGAACGACCGTAACTATCGAGAAGGGCGATAAGAGCGCCGCAGCAACAAAGCTTATGGCTCTTATGGGGCTTGGCGTTAAGTGCGGAGAGACAATTACCGTCAAGGTAGAAGGCGGCGATGAGGACGCTGCTGCAGCGGCTATCGAGACATTCCTGAACGAGAATCTCTGATAAGACCCGATAGGGTAAGGAGGCATCATGATCAAGTTTGTTGGTAAGGGCGTTTACGGAGCCGTCGCCATCGGTAAGATCGCCGTGTTTAAGCGACAGACCGCTAACGCCGATAAGGTTCAGATCAGTGATACCGAGGCAGAGAAGGCAAGACTTCAGGTTGCCAAGGATATGGCTACAGAACAGCTTCAGTATATATATGAGAAGGCTCTTGCAGAGGTAGGTGAGGAGGAAGCTGCGATCTTCGAGGTGCATATGATGATGCTCGAGGACGAGGACTTCAACGATGCCATCAACGATATGATCGACAGTGAGAAGGTCAATGCCGAGTATGCAGTCGCGTCCGCCAGAGATCAGTTCGCGGCTCAGTTCGCATCGATGGATGACAGCTATTTCCAGGCGAGGGCGGCTGATATCAAGGACATCTCCAACAGGCTTCTCAACTGCCTCGGAGGAGGTATAGGTTCTGCTGAAGCCACCGATGACAAGGTGATCCTCTGTTCGGATGACCTGGCGCCATCGGAGACGGTATCACTTGATAAGTCTAAGGTCCTTGCCTTCGCTACCGCATTCGGATCGTCTAATTCTCATACCGCTATCTTAGCCCGTAACATGAATATCCCGGCGATCATCGGACTCGGAGAAGAGTTCCTTGTTAAGATCAGTGACGGTGATATGTGCTGTGTGGATGGCTATACAGGTGAGGTCTTCGTAGATCCAGATGAGGATACTCTCGCGAGACTTACCAAGAAGCGTGATGAGGACCTTGAGAAGAAGTCAAAGCTTAAGGAACTTATCGGTAAGGATAATGTGACCATGGACGGAACTAAGATCAAGGTCTTCTGTAATATCGGCGGTCCGAAGAATATTCCGGAGGTAAAGGAGAACGACGGAGGAGGGATTGGTCTGTTCAGATCAGAATTCCTGTATCTTGAGAACTCCGATTACCCATCGGAAGAGCAGCAGTTCGAGGCATATAAGAATGTTCTCGAGGCGATGGAGGGTAAGACGGTCGTAATAAGGACTCTCGATATTGGAGCTGATAAGAAGGTGGATTACTTTAAGCTCGATGAGGAAGAGAATCCTGCAATGGGACTTCGTGCCATAAGAATTTGCCTTACCAGACCGAAGATATTCAAGACTCAGCTTCGCGCTCTATACCGTGCCTCAGTCTACGGCAATCTCGGCATTATGTTCCCGATGATCACCTCGGAAAGCGAGATATCCGAGATCATGGGATTCTGCGATATCGTTAAGGCTGAACTGGACGCTGAAGGTATTCCTTATTCGCCTGATATAGAGCACGGAATCATGATCGAGACACCGGCAGCGGCGGTTATAGCTGACAGGCTGGCTCCCATGGTGGATTTCTTCTCTGTAGGAACCAATGATCTTACACAGTACACATTGGCCTGTGACAGACAGAATTCCAAGATCGAGAAATTCGTTGATACACATCATGAGGCGGTGTTAAGACTTATCGAGATGGCAGCTAAGGCTGCTCATGATAACGGCAAGTGGATAGGCATCTGCGGAGAACTCGGGGCAGACACGACTCTTACCGAGAGATTCCTGAGAATGGGGATCGATGAGCTGTCCGTATCTCCTCCGGCCGTTCTTAAGGTGAGAGATGCGGTAAGAAATATTGATCTTACCAAATAAGGCAAAAGTAAATTAATCTTTACAAGGGTCGTGCGGTGCACGACCCTTTATGTTATACTCTGACGAGCATTCTATAATAAGAGGTATCACATGGGGGAAGATATGATATTAAAGGCCTCGGGCCTTGGTAAGAACTATGGCTCCAAGCCTGTTCTTCACGATGTGGATTTCACAGTCAACAAGGGAGATATATACGGACTCGTAGGTAAGAACGGAGCCGGTAAGACTACCATAATGCGAATTATTACAGGACTTCAGGTTCCGACCTCCGGCACGATCGAGTACGGCTTCGATAAGACTCGCCTGGGTTCGATAGGAGCTCTGGTGGAGCTTCCGTCAATATACGCCAATAAATCCGCGGAGGAGAATATCAAGTTCCAGTACCTGAATCTCGGCCTTAAGTTCGACGATTCCATCCATGAGCTGTTAAGGCTGGTAGGTCTTGGTAATACCGGTAACAAGAAGGCAGGAAAGTTCTCTCTCGGTATGAGGCAGAGGCTTGGTATTGCAATGGCGATGGTGGGAAATCCCGACGTGTTGGTCCTGGATGAGCCGATAAACGGACTTGATCCTCAGGGTATCATCGGAGTTCGAGATCTGCTCTTAAGGCTTAACCGAGAGAAGGGTATCACCATCATTATCTCAAGTCATATTCTGTCAGAGCTCTCGAAGCTCGCCACAAGATTTGCCTTCATTGATAACGGAAGGATCGTAAGAGAGTGCAGCGCAGACGAGATCGAGAATGCAGGGGAGAAGCTCATGATCGTTAAGACCGACAGACCTAAGGATCTGTGTGCGCTTCTATGCTCCAAGGGCTTTAATGCAGAGCTGGTATCCAATCCCGATAAGGTAACGATCCACGGTGAAGCCGTAATAACAGATATTGCCATTCTCGCCAAGGAAGAGGGAATTATCATTAGTGACTTAAGAAGTGTTGAGACCGATCTCGAGGACTTCTATATCGGAATCGTAGGAGGTAACAACAATGGCTGAGCTTCTTAAGTTCGAATACTATAGGATATTCAAGAGTAAGGTCATCTGGATCATGACAGCCTTTGCCGCCGTAGCACCGCTTCTCGCCGTTGTCTCGATACAGGCAATCTTATTTCTTCTTGGGAAAGAGGATGTATCCGTAAAGGATTTGGATCTTGACACCTCTAATATCAAGTACATTACCTGGTATATTATCTCCTACTTCTATGAGAGGCTTCCGCTGGTGCTGGCACTGTTTATTCCGTTATTCATCGGAAGGGATTATAAGGACGGCTTTATAAGAAATAAGCTGTCAGCGGGTCACACGAGATTAGAGATATTTGCTTCGGCGGTGATCACACAGGTATCGCTTGCCGTCGCACTTTGTATTATCTATATTCTCGTAGGCTTTGTAGGTATATCCTGCACTACCATTGGCTCTAATCTTAATCACGGGGAGATGCTCCTTCGCGCAGGTACACTGATTCTGTCTCTGGTTGCTACGACTGTACTGTTTACGGCGTTGTCACTTCTAATCAAGAGCAGGGCCGGAACAACGGTGATCGCCATCGCCTTCGTGTTCTCCTTCAGCCTTTTCTCTATGCTCGCGACAAATTTCTCTTATACTCATAAGACGATTAAGGATTATGCCAAAGTATATAATGAGAAGCTGTCGGAATATTATGGTGATGCCGAGGAGCTTGACGAGAAAACCTTCTTTAATGCCGGCTGGTATATAGGACATCCTGTATTCGTTCTGACTAATGCAAGTCTGGGATCTGAATTTGTTCCTAATATCAACAATCTGACAACGTCACTGACCATGTTAGAGGACGAATTCTTGAGCTATTCGGATAAGATCACAAGAACTCCGTTTATGAATTCTCTGTACTTTCTGTTCTCCAATAATCTGCCGGGTTCAATTTTCCTTGATTCTCGTGATATATCTAAGATCCACGGAGCTCAGGTAAAGGTCTCGGAGGCCGAGCTTGTCTATAATATAAAGTCGATAGTCTGGACCGGGATATACTTCGGGGCAGGGTACGCTTTGTTCAGGAAAAAGAATATATTCTGATTATTCCGATTTGTCCTTGACGTGGTCAAAAACCGCGTTATAATGTAATGTGCACTTTAATGCGGTACTATGCCCTTTTGTGCTTGTCTCGCTTAAGTTGCGTACTTTGAAAGACAGATAAGGCGGTTGTTGATGGCTACTAATCAAGGCATGTGTAGAAACTGCGGATCCCTCATTATGTTCGATGAGAGAGACGAGCAGTGCGAGTGCGTATTTTGTCACTGCGTTTTCCCGTCGGCTGAGGCGGTGGAGATATTCAATAATCCTGAAGGCAGGACATTTCCAAACGAGAAGTTCGAGGCCCCTACGGGCGGCGTGAAGCATAACACTACAAGAGTATTCTCTACCGAGAGTCTCGAGAAGCAGATCGCGAGAGAGGATGTAAGAAGGGCTAACGAGCCCGAGAGTAAGAAGAACGAATATGAGGTGCAAGCATCGGATGTAAAGGCTCCTACGAAGCTTGTGTTCTCTCTTATCGCGGCTACAGTTGTTATAGTGGCGGTTGTTCTTCTGATCTCCTTCCCAATGTATAAGACAAGAACGGCGCTTCGGTCTCAGATCGAAGGCTCTATAGGTTCGGTGTTCGACGGTATCATCACCATCGATACGACAACGGATGAAGAAGGTGAATTCTATAATGGTTTCTCCGTCTACGGACAAACGTGCCAGTATTTTAATGCGGTAACAGAGGATGAAATAAGCGAGGAAGACGCGAGGACCATTTACGATAATTATTGTGCCCTGAGGGCAGAGAAGATCGCAGACGGCAGTGCAAGTACCAGCGACGGCGTGCAGATGAAGCTTTATTGCAGCGGCGGCTACTACACTGTAACGGGTGCGAACGGCAACGTAAATGCAGTATTTACTGCAGACGCAGAGTAAACGGAGGGATACGACTACGGCTAAGACAAAAGCAGCAACGGCAGCAAAGAAGCCTGCCGCCAAGAAGACGACTACAACCAAGAAGATAACAGCCAAGAAGACGGAGACGTCAAAGAAGGCAGCTCCTGCCAAGAAGACTGCCTCGAAGACCTCCGCTTCTAAGACAACTGCAACGAAGACTTCTGCAAAGAAGGCAACAACGACTTCCACTAAGAAGACCTCCGCTACTAAGAAAGCGACGACGAAGGCAGCAGCTTCCAAGAGCACAGCTAAAAAGCCGGCAGCTAAGGCTTCCGCTTCAAAGGCGGCACCTAAGAAGACCGCTTCGAAGGCAGCTGCCTCTAAGAAGACAACAGCAACGAAGGCCGCTTCTGCCAAGAAGCCTGCTACAAAGACGACAGCATCTAAGACTTCAACAGCTAAGAAGCCGGCATCTAAGACTACAACTAAGGTAGCGACGAAGACTACGGCTAAGACTGCTGCTAAGACAACAACTGCAAAAAAGTCCGCAGCTTCTGCTAAGACTGCTGCAACTAAGTCTTCAGCATTGAAGAACACTTCAGCTAAGAAGGCTTCTGCGGCAAAGACTTCGGCTTCCAAGACCGCTTCAGCTAAGAAGACGGCAGAAGCAAAGAAGCCTGCTAAGACCGCTACTTCAAAGAAGGCGGCTGATAAGTCTGCTGAGAAGAAGGAGACAAAGACTCCCGCTAAGGCATCTGCCTCTAAGAAGGCATCTAAGGCTGAAGAGACGGCACCTGCTCCCAAGGCTTCCAAGACCTCCAAGAAGAAGGCCGAGAAGGCTGTGGAAGAGGCTCCCGCTACAGTATATGAGGGTGGCGAGGATATAAGCGGAATCATCTCACAGCTGAAGCTTATGGCTTCCGGAAGAGATCATTCCATCACAGAGGGCGAGTTTGACCTTCTTATGGTGGAGAAGGATATTACGCCTGAGACCACCGAGAGAATACTCGCGAAGCTCGCGAGCCTTAAGATCAAGATCGTTCCCGATACCGAGGACGACGATGATGATGTCTCTGACGATGCCGTGGTAGCGGCTTCGGAGGAGATCAATGTCGATGACTCCGTACGTATGTACCTTAAGGAGATCGGTAAGATCCCGCTCCTTAACGCTGAGCAGGAAAGAGAGCTTGCTCAGCTCATGCAGGACGGAGATGTCGAGGCAAAGAATACACTCGTAGAGTCCAACTTAAGACTCGTTGTCTCCATCGCTAAGAAGTACATGAACAGAGGCTTAAGTCTTCTCGACCTGATTCAGGAGGGTAATATCGGTCTTATCAAGGCAGTTGATAAGTTCGACTACTCCAAGGGCTTCAAGTTCTCCACCTATGCGACATGGTGGATCAGACAGGCTATTACCAGAGCCATCGCAGATCAGGCAAGAACCATCAGAATTCCTGTTCATATGGTAGAGACCATCAACAAGCTTACACGTGTACAGCGTCAGCTTATTCAGGATCTCGGAAGAGAGCCTACAATCGATGAGCTGGCAGAGAAGATGGGCATGCAGGTGGATAAGATCAGAGATATTCAGAGGATATCTCAGGATCCCGTATCCATCGATAAGCCTGTAGGTGAGGAAGAGGATTCTCACCTTGTTGACTTTATTCCGAGTGATGAGTATGTATCACCTGATGATGAGGTCTCAAGAGAGCTTCTTAAAGAGGATCTCATTAAGGTCCTGGATCTTCTTACCGAGCGTGAGGCTAAGGTTATAAGATTAAGATTCGGTCTTGATGATGATAAGCAGAGAACACTCGAGGAGGTAGGAAGAAGCCTCGGTGTTACCCGTGAAAGAATAAGACAGATTGAGGCAAAGGCCATAAGGAAGCTCGGAAGATCCTCCTATGCTAAGCGCCTTGAGGGTTACACAGACTAAGGCCCGCCGATGCTTCAGGGCAGGCACGTCTACTCTTTCTATAAAGGATTTCATTCGGACAACGCTTTGGATTTTTCAAAGCGTTCGTCTTCTGATCGTGATGTTATGCTGGAGAGGATATACCCCAGAAGGATTATCCTGCCCATGTGCCAGCACAGAGGTGATCCATGTGTCCCTGTAGTTAAGGTAGGAGAGACGGTGACCATAGGGCAGTGCGTGGGCGCTCCTGCCCCCGGCACTATGGCTGTTCCCGTCCATAGCGGTATATCCGGGGAGGTTACTGCTATTAAGCCTGTGGTATTGCCCGACGGAAGGACCAGTCTCGCGGTGTTCATAGAAGGAAACAGGAAGAGGACCTTCCACCCTTCGGTGAGACCGAGAAACAACGTCAATGTAAGCGCCGCCACCGTAATGGGAATCATCAGAGATGCCGGCATAGTAGGCATGGGCGGCGAGGGAATACCTACGATAGTTAAGCTTAACAGAGCGAGAAGACTTAAGGTCAAGGAGATACTCGTTAACTGTCTTCAGAGCGAGCCCTACGCCGAATCCGATCACCTCATGATAGGCGAGTATGCAGATCATGTGATCATGGGTGCCGTAGCTATGGCAGGGGCCTGCGGCGTGCGGATTATCAATATTCTCATCTCTAAGGACAGAAAATATGAGATAACAGCATTAAGAAGTGCTATGGAAAGAAGCTTCTCCATGTACTCCGGCTACGCCTTTAACTTCGTATACTTAAAGCCCAGATTCCCGCAGGGGTACTATAGGATGGTGGCAAGAGCACTGTACGAGGTCAATCTCGAGGAGGGAGAGAGCCTGGAGCAGCGCTGCAGAGCGGTCATGTTCAACTGCTCTACGGTCTATGCTTGCTGGAATGCCATATCCGAGAGTATGCCCTTAACCTCGAGAGTTATCAGTATTAGTAATGAAGACGGTCTTGTACATAATGTCATCGCCCCTATAGGAACTCCGGTATCGGAGCTTTACGATAACGTCAACGGTGTGTCCAGCACATCCAAGAGGATCATCTGGGGCAATCTTATGACCGGAATCGAGATCGATGATCCTGAGAATACACCGATCCTTAAGACCACATCCGGGATATGTCTTCTTACACATCACATCGAGACTGTGGCACCCTGTACGGGCTGCGAGAGATGTGTGGATGTTTGTCCCCTGTGCCTCGAGCCCGATAAGCTTTATAGGATGATCAGGGACGGCAATCAGAAGACGGCAGATAAGTTCAATGCCGGAAGATGCATAAGCTGCGGAGCTTGCTCTTATATCTGTCCGTCCAACATCGATCTGGCAACGGTCGTCGGCGGATATGCGTCGGCGCTTCGAGGTACAGGCAGTTTCCCCTATAACAGCGTGGGAGATACTCAGTGGACTGATGACGTATCTTTGCTGTCGGCTGATCAGGTAAAGGTCACCGAGAGCAAGCATAAGTCGGCTGACGAGATCACCTTGCCCTTTAAAGGATGGGATGCATAATGAACAGCAGACGTCAGGCCCCATTCATTCATACAGAGAAAAATACAGTATACATATCTGCGGCGCATCTGCTGGCGCTTATACCCGTGATGGCGGTCGCCATCGTGTACTATGGTCTGAGAGCGTTGATACTTATCGGGTTCTGCGCGGTGCTTTTCGAGCTAGCGGATGAGTTGTGCTCTTATGTAAGAGGGGTCCATAAGGCCCGTGATCTTAACTCCATCGTGTACGGAATAGTGTTGGCATTGCTGCTGCCGCCGGATACGCCTCTTTATATCGCGGCGATCGGTGTTCTGTTCGCGTCTGTCGTGTGCCGGCAGATATCGGGAGGAAGAGGGTCGGCCTTTCTTAATCCTGCTGCTGCGGGAAGGCTTCTGATAAGGATACTGTTCGCCTCTAATGAGGGCGCTCTGGCCATGCCAGGAGAGGGCAGGACCTATCTTAGAAGTCTTGTGCACGGATCTTCGGGCTTCGAGGGGGTGTCCCTGTCCGAGTTCTACCGCGCAGAGCTTCTCACGGGAAGGTTTCCGTCTTTCCTGGGAACGTCCTGTGCCGTCATGATCCTGGCGGGCCTCGTCTATCTTCTGGCGAAAAGGATATGCAGATTTTACCTGCCCTTGTCCTATATCGGAATGCTGACGGTCCTGTTGTTTATCAAGGATGTCTATACCGGCACGTCGCAGACCGGAGTTTTCCTTATTACCTCGGGAGTGCTGTTCACGGGCGTGTATCTTCTTACGGATGAGGAGACGATAATTCCCTTCGGGTCCGTGTCTATATTCCAGGGCTTTATGTGCTCAGCTTTGACCTTCCTTATGTCCTTCAAGACTACCGGAATAGACCTGCTTGTCATTCCTGTGCTTCTTACAGGAGTAATGACCGGAGTCCTTAACTATATCGTAATAACCTTCAGAGTGTCAGAGGAGGAGAAGCTTCGTGTTAAGTCGTGATAATGTCATCAGATTTACCGTAGAAGCAGTGCTTCTCGCGATAGGAAGCTTCCTTCTGATCGTACTGGGGATCATCGGTACCAACGGACTTGAGAGGGCTCGCGTTCAGGAGGGATACAGAAGAGAATTCACGGCGGTTCTGGCTGCCGATATGTATCAGCCTGTCCAGAGTGATCTGATAGAGGGCTATAGCGGCGTAACAGAGGTGTATGAGGGCTTGGACAGTATTGGTAATCCACTGGGCTTCGTGGTGAAGGTGCAGGTCACGGATCACTCCACGGGTAATCCGATAAGACTCCTTGTGGGAGTTGACTATAATACTGCTCAGCTTACGGGGCTCGTGAGAGCATCGGACGATCCGAGAACGTCGGCTATAAGCGATGAGCAGGTCGCGACAATACTTGAGCAGACGATAGGTCAGCAGATACCTGTGGCCTACGGTGTTACCGATGAGAATACGGCTTCGGATGATGTGACGACGGGAAGGCTTCCCGGACTTAATGACGGCATCTACTACGCACAGACGCTGTCGGCTGACAGGTCGGGATATATAGATTATGTGGAGATGAGTATAGAGAACGGCGTAATCACTACTGTTCAGTGGGATGCTTTCAATACCGACATGAATATAAAGAATCGAAGAGAGTCCTCGCTTGACGGCGTGTATGAGGTTCAGGGGCTTAATTGGGCCTCTCAGTCATATATACTTTGTCACGCTCTTATGGATGTACAGAATCCGGATCTGTTGGCCATGAAGTCAGACGGCACCACGGATATTATCGATGGGGTGACGGTCAATATCAGGACGTTTGTTAATCTGTGCATAGAGTGTATCGAGAACTCGAGGGCGGGCTTTGATAAGGACATGTATAATGCGGGGCTGCAGGAGATAATAGATGAGCTTTTCGAAGCGGATTACGAGAGCCTCGGCGTGGTAAATGATGACGGCAATATAGTGTTCTCCTTCGAAGGGTATCCCGGCGTGTTCCTGGGACCGGAGGGTGTCAGGCTTAATGTGAGGCAGAAGATCACGGGGGATATGACGGATTACTCGGATTTTGATTCTTCCGAGGCGGAATTGAGCGTGGAGGTGTCCGGCAACAGCGGTAACGAGGACGGCGTCAGGGTGAGTGACACCTCGTTCGAGCAGGACAGCATCGACGGTATCCCGATGACGGAGATCAATACTTATATCGAAGGCATAGAGGGGCAGCTAAGGCAGACTTCGGACATAGTGACGGCGGTCAACACCGCTTACAGATTCCTTAAGGACTACCTGCACTGGATGGCGTAATATGAGCATGATAGATACATCTGACAAGAATATAAAGAATGCGCCCTTCAGCGATCTGACTGAGCGTAAAGACGGGGGCCAGAGCCCTTTTGATTCCCTGTCTCACGTGAAGGGCAAGGGAGGGACGTACCTAAGTACCAGGGCTGCTGTATTTACGGCATTTGTCGTGGTAGCAGTGTGCCTGATGTTGCCGGGTGGCGGAGCGCAGACCTCTTTGATTGATCGGGGACTAATTATCAGTCTGGCGCTCGCAGTGGCTTCGGTAGTGGTGTATATAGGCTTCTGGACGCTTACCCTGAGGCACCTCGAGAGTCCTGATGTTATGCCGCTGTCGATCGCACTTAATCTGGTGCCTGCAGTAGTAATCAGGCTTCTTATTCATAAGCTGCTGCCTGCTTACGATATATCGCTGATGGGGCTCGTGTTCCTGGCTTCGGGAGCGACGTGTCTGTCCCTGATCTCTTCTGATGAGACGCAGAAAGGAAAGAGCGGTGGAAGTACAGGTAAAACGAAGAAAGACAGCTTCACGGGAATAGATTTCCTCGACGGAGAGGTGATCAGATCCAACGATTTCACAAAGGCGGACGTACGTGGAGAGATCGTGATGCCCTGTGTGTACGCGACGGTCGCGTCAGTGCTTGGATGTGTGATGACTGTTCTAATAAGAACGGTAGGCGCTGAGAGCGTTACGAGATGGGTGGGGGTGAGACTTCTTATAAGCTCACTGATGCTTATGCTGATCTCTCTTATCGTAAGCAAGGTAAGTGGGAAGGATCATATTCTCTCGTCGCGTAAACTTAATGACGCCGCTAATCTTCCCATGACCGATAGGCATAACCTAAGAAGCTTCTTCTTAAGAAGACTCAGATTCATGATAAGCCTCGTCCTTATAAGCGGCGAGTGTCTGCTGGTTGATTATCTTAACGTGAGATTCGGGCTGGGGCTTTACTATATGAAGTATGTTTTCTCGGCTCTTCTGGTGTTCGCGTTCGCTTTCATACGCGGCAGACATTCCAAGCGGCGTATCCAGTTCGCGACGGAGCTCGGAGTAGTGTATGTCCTGGGTGTCAGTGTAGCTTCGATCTGGGATGCGGTGCCGGTGCTACTGTTCGCGACCTTGATTGACACGCTAATCACAGGCCTGATATTCGCCCATAACAGAAGACTTCTCATGTCAAGAAGAAGCAGGTATGTCGAGGGAATGCCGCTCGAGCTGATGTCAGTCAGTCTTGTTGTTATGATCAGCGAGATTATGTTGGCATATTGGTATCTTGTGTTATAATCTGATGTGCGATTTGATTGTGTAGCTCAGCTGGATAGAGCGACCGCCTCCTAAGCGGTAGGCCAGCGGTTCGAATCCGCTCACGATCACCAGTGTTTACAGGGGGTTCAGGGTTTTCTGAGGCCCCTGAATTATTTTGAAATCTGATCCAAGTCTTGAACCAACTCTTCTGATAGAAACTCGGAGATTATCAATTCCTACGAACTCGGCAAGTGTAGAAACAGATGATAACACAGGCGGTTGTTATTGGTGGCTCAGGACACCGGGGCATGAAGAGAACAACATTGCAAGGGGCAGCGGAAATGGTATTATTCTCGAACATGGTACCTATGCAAACAGCATGCGTATCGGTATTCGTCCTGCCATGTGGATCACGTTAAAGAACTAGTCTGATATAATTGAATTCGTGCATATGCATAAGAAGAACGGCTTAAAATGGAGAAAAAATAATAGAATTACTAATTTTCTCCAATTATAAACAAAAACTTGCCTATAAGTTGTTATTCGCTTACAATATATTCAAAATCATCAGATGTTGCTTTAAGGAGATATTGGTGAATGGCCGTTATAGGAAGAAAAGAGAATATTCGGGAATTGGAACGTTGTGAACGATCCCAAAAATCCGAACTGATCTGCGTATACGGAAGAAGGCGTGTTGGTAAAACATATCTTGTAGAGCAAACATTTGCCAATTTTTTTGCCTTTCGAGCTACGGGAGTGGAGAGCGGCAATACGCGCACTCAATTAAAATCATTTCATCAGCGTTTGATTGAAGCCGGGGACACGACGAAGCGTATTCCTCAGAATTGGTTTGAGGCATTTTCCAGACTTGAGAGAGTTTTGCAATCTGACAATATAAGACTTTCTGTACATGGGAAAAAGATTGTTTTTTTCGACGAGTTCCCGTGGTTTGCTACCGCCAGATCTGATTTCTTGGAAGCTTTCGGGGAGTTTTGGAACAGATGTGGAACTGTATCAGGCAACTATATGTTTATTATCTGCGGAAGTGCTACATCGTGGATAATCAAGAATGTTCTTGAAGATACGGGAAGCTTGTATGACAGGGTAACAAGTCAAATGTTTCTCAGACCATTCACGTTAAAAGAAACAGAGTTATTCATGAAGGATAAAGATTTTGGATGGTCAAGAAGGCAGATTGTTGAGGCGCAGATGGTGTTTGGAGGGTTACCGTACTTCTTTGATCTTCTTAATCCGGATGAGAGTCTGACATGGAACATTAATATGCTAATACTAAGACCGCATGCTTTGCTACGTAATGAGTCTAAGAAATTATTAGAGGCAACGTTGAAGAAGTCACCGGCATATAATGAGATAATGGAGTGCTTATCAGCGCATTATTATGGAATGCCAAAACAGGAGTGTTTTGAGAGCCTGAGTATTTCTCAGGGAACCTTCTCTAGAGCGGTTGATGATTTGGTTAAATGTGGATATGTACATGAGAGCGCGGATACTTACTCAAAGGGTCATCCGTTGAGGTTGCAACTTGTTGATCCGTTTTTGCTGTTTCATTACACTTTCTTATCTAAGGGTTATTCTGATAACACAAAGTTTGAAGATTATAAGAATGATACCGGAAGATATATGAACTGGAGAGGGCATGCATTTGAAGTCTTATGCATGTATCACATAGACAGCATAAAAAATGCACTGGGTATTTCAGGCGTTAAAACAAATGAGTATGCATGGGTGAGTCAAAATCGGGATGCGCAAATAGATATCGTTATTGATCGTGATGACGGTATTATCGATATATGTGAGAATAAATATACCGACACACCTTTTACTATCAGCGAGTCATATGAGAAATCGCTTCTGAAGAAGATCGAGATGTATCGTAGAGAGACCGCCCCCAAAAAAGCCTTGAAATTGATAATGATATGCGCAGAAGGAATAAATGGCGTTGCACATACTGAACATATATCTCATACATTAACACTTGATGATCTGTTTAATTAAAGGGGATGTAAGGACGAGCTTTACTGAGCTGTATTCAAGACCCTGCGCTTTAAAGGATAACTTCCTGTGCCCGAGAAGGCTGACTTTTACGGCAAACAACATCTACAAGGAAGCCCTAAAGGATTATCTTATACGCAGCGAAAAGGAGGAGTACAATAACTGCGACTCGTTGCAAATGTAATGATATAGTAGTAATATAGCATTAACATAGCAAGGAGGTGAGATCATGGCAAGTACTATACAAGTAAGAGTAGATGATGAACTTAAGACCAAGTCGGATGCTTTATTCAAGGACCTTGGTACTGATACGACTACTGCTATACGTATGTTTCTCACACAGGCAGTTGCAAATAATGGATTCCCGTTCGAGATAAAAAGAAAAGAATCCAGTCCTTATGAAGCGTTAACAGAGGAGGAGATGCTTCAGAGGTTGGCAGTATCTAGGATGCATGCTGAACAAGGGCAAGTACGAGATGCAGATGATGTTATTGCTGATATGAGGAAGAAGTATGGCTTATAAGGTTGTTGTTACACCTGATGCGGAAGCTGATCTCGACAGATTTCTTGCCTATCTTATTGTTGAAAAGGACGGTATAATCTCTGCCAAGAATGTTCTGAATGATTTTGAGGAGACCAAGGCGAAGTTATCGGAAGTTGCCGGTAATCTTAAGCCTTCTAAACTCATATCGGGTTTTGCTAACTAGAGCAAGACAAGGCATGATTATATTTGTACCTCACGGAGTCGATCCTGAAGAAGCTGAGACACGTAATAAGAGTTTCTATGATGGCATTTACGATTATTTGTTATCATGTGGAATCAAAGAATTATTTGACTATTAGACGAGGGAGTTGCAATGTCAGAGAGAATCATGATTGTTGATGTATATGAAAGAAAACCATTCCGCACTATATACGAAGAAGAAAATCGATAAAGCAGCATGGGCTGAAGCTGTGTACGAGAATAAGCTCAAGCATCCCGAGAAGGAATCCGAGGAACGGCTGTCTGCTCTGACAACTGGTCTTCTTATGCAGCATCACAGAATCATAATTGATAGTGCGCGTATAGTGCTTACCACAAAGAACCGTGATACAAAGCAAGGACGCATTGATCTTTGCAAGAAGCATTATCAGGAGATGATGAAGCTTAAGCCCTTCTGTAATGCCGAGCAACTTGCCATCATCAGTAATGCTGAAGATGCAATGAAGGGTGCCCGGATTAAACTATGACCGGCAATAATACTGGAGAATGAAATTGTGATTGTAACCGCTGAGCAGATAAATGAATTAAGATCGTACATCAATAGTATTGATGAGCTTGTGGACTCTGATAATGTCCAAGTCTTATTGGATGCTATAGATGATGTGATCGTAGACAACATACTTGCGAACAACGATGAGCCTGATGAACAAGGCATAAGACTTCAAAAGATCTATGATAAGATCTTTAATCAGAATTAATGCGTTATGGCTTCGAATAATAAAAAATATAACATCGGCGATAGAGTCTTCATAATATCTAATAACGTTCGTATTGATGAGCTTAGTATAACAGCTACTTTTTAGGGACTTTCAAAAAGATTTGCTCCGAGGCATCAAATTTTTCTAATGAAACTTGAAACACAGTAAATAACTTATAAAGAAGCCTTTTGCATCAGTTATTCTTCAAGTCTGTCAAGAAATACTTTTATCAAAGCAATATAATCATCCTGAAGAACCCACGGTCCGTGATGGCTTCCCCGCATGTAATGCACTTCCGGGTCAGGCAACAGATATTCAAGAGTTTGCTGATCCCTTTTCGAGAAAATATCATTTTCGGGCTGTAAAAGAAGGATCCTCCCTCTTACATCCTGAACTCCCGAGAAATTATATCTAGGATGGCAGATCAACATCTAAGTATCTGTAAAGCTTGCGTTGCTTCTCTGTGATTTCCGATAAGTGATGTGCCTTTCCCGGCTGCTGATAGTATTCAATAATGTCCAGTTCATCC
>JAFVAY010000002.1 GCA_017480325.1 Clostridiales bacterium | reverse complement strand
TCGGGCTTGACAGCTCGGACCTGATTTGTGTTTGGTCACTAAGTGGGGTTGCCTCCATCTTGCATTACTTCTTACCGTTTGAAGCGGAACAGCTTACCGCTATATCGGAATCGGCGTACCACTCAAGCGGAATTTGCAGTAATACACGTCACCAAGCCATGGGCGAAAGCAATTGAACGATATAACCGTGAAGTACAGAGGCTTCTGAAACGATTCCCGGGGTATATAGGCGAGAAACGCAATTGGACCCACAAGGCAGTTCGAGACAGAGAGATCAGCCGGCTCATCAACACAGGCAGACTGATGACTCTGGAGACTTTCGCACATTACTGGTACAACTACATAGTGCCGTCTTATAACAACCACTCTTATCGCGGCCGTAAAAGCCCCCATGACCGTTACCTGTCCTTACCTGAAGCCAAGACTATCGTACCGGATTGGAACACACTCGCCATTTTTCTTCACAAGAAAAAAGCATACGAAGTACGCCCGGAAGGAATCACCATCGATGGCGTTACGTATAACCATCCGAAACTTGATGAATTCAGAGGTACAAATAAGAAGGTTCTTGTCTACCGTCTTGACGCCGTCTATAAAGGCAGTATTTTCGTCCTATATTCTGACGCTAAGAAAAAAGACTGCCGTTTCATATGCGAAGCATATCCTGCGGATATACTTGATCTGCAAGAGAAGGATCTCTTCAAGCTTCATCGTAATCTGATACTGAAGGCAAGGCAACGCCGGTTGATTAATGACACCATACAAAGCGTAGATTACCTTACCCATAAAGCCGGTCTTAAGATGACACACTACATAGATCAGGACCCCGTTGTCACTTCTACCGTATTCGGTGAAGTTCCTGTCACTCACCCTGACACAAACTCCGTCATCATCTCCGAAGCCGCTATGGAAGCTTCCATCGCCGAGATGAAAACTCTGGAGCGGCTCATGAGAGAAAACCTGGAAGACCAACGCAAAAAATTATATGCCGGAATTGCATCAGCACTGCGAAATGGAATTGAATCTTTTCAGTCTGATACTCCAAACCATATTCCCTACCTCAGCAAGCGCAATTAAAGGTGTTGTGTTAACAACAACCTTACGCATTCGTTATATCCTCGAGAAATTCATCCTCAGAATCAAACTGGAAGATGGATACATTATTCATACCCAAGAACTTAATAAAATCTTCCTTAGTCATTCCTGCTATCTCAGCACAATACCCAAGTGAAACTCCCTCGTTGGTATAATAACGAATAGCTACCGCCTTACGAACAAAATCTAAAGTCTGTTCGCTATTCATCTTAGTATCGTACATTACTTCGTTAGGTATATTAATATTAATGTGACACATATTATCTATTCTCCTTAACATACATAATTACCAACCACTATACTCTCACACTTACGTCGATCCCACCCGGAGGAAGACATCATTATGGTTCAGCCAATCTTCTCCTTGACGAATGTAACAACATCGCCATTGATCTGGCGAATTCTCGAATCATTTTCCATCTCATCCAAAGTCATCCACTTATATTGTGTACCGTCAATCTCGAAAGAATCCTTTTGAACTTCTGCCGGGAAAGAGTCTACCAATACATAATACAAATCATGGAGATAAACTTTGTTAATTTTGTCTTTCTCCGAGAACTTAGGCTGTATTCTGTTAGTTACGTAAGAAACAGCTAATTTATTAGCATCAATCTTCAGCTTATTTGATATTCTTTGTAAGATACTTGCTTCATTCTGTACATCACTTGTTGGGAAACTGAAGAAAAACCAGCACTCCCAAGACTTATCATAATAGAGAAGAAATCTATTGGGGAACTCATTAAAAGTATCTTTAATTATAGCCAAAGAAAACTTGTGAGATATCTCATTGAGATTCTCAATCTCGTTTAAGAGGCGCTCATGAGAATATCTGTTTCTTAAACTTCTAACGATCTTATAAATACCATAGCCTGTTACAACTATTCCAATAATCCAGGCAATTGTTTCCAAAACAATATGATTTATTCCTAGGAAATCATGAAAATCACTACAAAACAAAGAAAGGATATAAAATACTCCCGTTAAAACAGTATCAAAGCCCTCTATTCCGCTACGAATAATCTGCTTTCTCTTTTCCAATAAAAGCATAAGCTTGATTTTGTCGATCAACATCTTCATGGTAGAATTATACTATATTTTTTATTAATTCAATCACCAAATTACTTCATTATACTTTGACACAATTGTCCCGGGTTTACCCGAATCCTAGATCGCGCGACTATTGCCTTCGCCGGTCATAAGCAGTCACATCGAAAAACCTCCCCGAGAGGGAGGCTACATATTATCATTTTTATATTTATTGATTAGTTTCTACCGATCAAAATGTCGTTTAACACAAATCAGACTGAACTTCTTCAAGATCCTGTCCCGGCTTTAACTTCTGACGCATATTAAATCAACTCGCTTTCCTTGGTTCATGTATTCTTGCTCTGCTCCTCTGGTCAGATTCATTCTGAGGAACTGTAAATATTATAATTGGTTGAATCACGAATTGCAATAACTATCAAACCGTAACTATCAAAACATACATAACCACACGCGAGAGACTTGAATCCTTCATCTCCGCTGTTTGTCAAGGTAGTTGTCTCTCGCGAGAAGTACTTATCAAGTTTTCTAATAGCTGTAGCTCTTCCTCTTCAATCTTCGCCTTCTGTTCAGAACTATCCACAGAAGCCGCTTCTTTCGTATGCTGCCGAACTTATCTTGCAAAAACCGTCCGGCATTTACTCTTCTGTTGCAACCAGTCGATGTTCACTCGATGTTCACCCAGCTGTCTCACCCAGCTGTCTCACCCAGTTAATTTCCCCAGAACAGAATCAGCAAACTTCGAGATAAACACACTTCAATCCGCTTCAGCTTCCCATGCCTCACACCCTTGATCTCTAAACAGGATCACGCATTATTGCAGGTGAATTTTCTCAGGGTGAGAGCGGGAGGATGAAGAGCGACTTCTCTACTCTCTTGTTTAGCGTCACAAGGGTAGATGAAGAGCGACTTCTCTACTTGAGGACTGTGGTCCAGAACAACGGAGAACTATATCTCATCCTCATAATAATCTCTGTAGAACTCCTGCTCGGGCTTAGTAAAGTCTGACAGATATTCATCGATGCTTTTACCCTCACGTCTCAGGTCACCTGGAGAAAAAGCTAATACGGGGTTGTTAGCCATTATGGCTTCAGCACGCTCCAACTGTTCATCAGCCGATGCTCTTCTAATATATCTCTTACCATTTGTGCTTCCTGTCGATTCAAGCAGTTCTGCTCCTACCAGTTCCTTCAGAAGCTGCCTCGTCCTGGAACTCTTAAGTCCGATCAAATCAGCAATTTCATTAGTACTGTATTCGCGTTCTGCTTCCATAACAGAAAGAATCTGCTTATGCCTTTCATTCAGATCTGCCGGATCTGCCAAATCTGCCGATTGGCGAATTGGCGAATCGTTAGATGCAGTGTCCGATACCAGCGGCAACGTCAAAATCGTTCGATCAGGATTACCGAACTTTTCCTCGACCTCTGGTGCTTGCAAGCCGACATCTCTCCACGCCTTATAAATATCAGGAACACCTGAGCCGGCATGTTCCCCAAGACCAATCAAGTTGAACATTTTGAACAGGCCTTTATTTCTGGGCTGTGAGATGCCACCTTTAAGCATCTGCTTCTTGCCTGTGATTATCGTTCCCGGATTTGCCAAAACAATTTTATCCGGATACTTCTCTATTACAACGCTCCAGCTCTGATAGAAATCAGTGTTGACCAGGCAATTCACAAGAGCCTCTCTCACAGCATCATGCTGAGGAGTTTCATCAACACGTACCATATCTACGAGTTTGAATGGCTTCTTCAGATCAAGTACCAGTTTCGCACTTACCCTACTATAGAAATCAAAAACATTCCCAGACCACTCGGGTTCCTGAGAATAGATGCGATCCGTCCATCTTACATCCGGAAGAAGATGTTCACGATAATCAAGGAAGTATTCAGGATACTCCTTCGTAATCTTTCTCTCTATACCGAACATGAGCAGGCCTGCTACAGTTGGATGGAGACCATTCTCATCATCTGCAGCACCAATCTGAACAAGGAAATCTTTATCATCAAGTTCCGTCCAAGCGGAATCAGGATGCTTTATGTTATAACGAGTCCTGTACGATTTAACTGTTTCATCATTAAACAAGCCATCGATGGACTTATCAAGTAAAACTCTCTGATCCGGTGTCTCTTCACTCGCATCGCGGATCATTGCCCTGACTTCAGCTTCCGTGCAATGGTAGTCACCTTCATGATCTCTGCGGAAGGTCGAGCCAAAAACATCATTATTCAAATAAATCGGTTTCTGTGATCTTGACGCTCTCGGCACTCTGATAACGAGAACAACATCACCGTTGATTTCGTATTCATCTACATCAGATTCAGTGAGAAGGCAAAGGGAAACCTTCTTCTTATCGTGGATGGTATCCCAGAATGCTTTCTTTATTTTATTCAGGTCTTTGAGACCTGTGGTTTTCCATGAACCATCTTTTCTCTCAACAGCACCGCATACGATACAGCCGCCATATGTGTTAGCGAAAGACGAATAGGTGTCCCAAAGCGTACCCGGCAAACCACCATTCGCCGCTTTTGCTTCGAGGCGGTTATCTTCACGATAGGTATCAAAATCATCGGGATTGAATGTGGAAGAAATTGGAGTATTCATAAGACCGCCTCCTTTCTTTGAGAGTTTTGATCTGAATGATTGGTATCTTGGTTTCTTATCAGGCTCTTGGTAACCACATGGGGATTAGAAGTTCATCTGATTCTTCTGGCCGATAAGTTACCATGGGGATGGATAACCACACTTTCGAGACGCAGCGCGTCTCATATCTTCAAATCACTCCGCTGTGGTCATGAGGCTTCGGATTGCTGGACATAGCTTCGCCCTATCCCAGTTTATCCCTTCCAATGAACTATGGAAGTAAAAAGCTGGTACCGTAGCTTCCACTATGTCCTTCATCCGCAACCGAGACGCCTCGCGACCATCGGTAGTTTTGAATGAAATCACATCTTCACATCCGGATCAGTTACCCGCCGGATCGTGAACAGGAAGATAACTGATCACATCAACGATATCGCAGTCGAGTTCATCACAAATCCGAAGCAGCACATCAATGCTTACAGGTTCATTCTTCCCTATTTTCGCCAAAGTAGTCCTGGAAATTCCCACCTTTGCAGCAAGTTCCGTCTTGGACAGCTTTGCGTCTATCAGCTTCTTCAGAAGCGGGTCATATGATAATTTTCTTGAAGCGGTTCTTTCGTTTGTTGCCTCCGCTTCTTTGGCTTCGCTGGTCACAGCATCTGTAGCTTCTACAGCATTCTTAGCCATGGCGCGCCTCCTTCCGCTGACAATAATAGTATAGCGCTCGATATGTGCACTTGCCAATACATTATGTTAAGATTTGTGGACTTGATGTAAAGCGATGAGGTCTTGGCGTTAGGATTTGTGGACTGTGACTCAATGAAACATCAAAAACCTAGCCGCCCAACTTCCGAGCGCAAAGACTATAGCAATAAAGGACAGCCATAAACCAATTCTGTATTTCCTCATCTTCGCAGTGCAAATCCCAGAATTGTAATGGATTTCATCTTGCAATTCATTAATAAAATCGGTGTCCGATGCATTCTCCATCATTTTCTTATAATCAGCAAGACTCAACTCTGCAATATCGCCATAGAAAACAGGGTATTTCTTCTTTTGTACTGTTCCCTTTTTCTTCTCCCCACTCTTTCCGAGATTTGGATTGATAGCCAACACATACAATAAAATCGATAAAGACATAAACAGAAGGCTAATAGCGAAGCACCAAAGATAAACCATTCTCCAACAATTGTTCACTGTCGCTGAGGCACTAATCCTCCCCGATAAAAATGTTATTATGGTAAATACTCCGGAGAAAATACCACAAGAGACACTGACCTTATTGTCTGCATTCTCAATCCAATTATTTACCTGTTCATAAACATATTTGCTTCGTTCCAGCTTTTCATTGGTTTTATCATCAGACACCGATTCTCTGTCAGATTGAGACTTGTGGTTATTGGTCTGATTAGCATTCTGATTCTTTGGACTGTTTTGTTGTCTCCTTTGTTTGCCCATTCACGCTTTCCTTCCCGGATTATATCTAGATCGATCATGTTCAAATTGTCTTCTTCCCGCATCTCCGTGGGCATATGCAATAAGGTTCAACTGCTTAGCTGCTCCAGTCATTACCTGTTCATATGCAATCAACATTCTTTCTGCCGTTCTAACATTCTCAAGAATTACATTCGGCATCAGCGAAAAAGATTCTGGAGTTCCAACGCAAAGCTCATACCCAAACTCTTCGAGTCTAGCATGGTTATAGAAATGAATGTCTTGATTCCGAAACTTCTTCACATCGACCCATTTTGCTCCATAAACCTTGCACCCGTTTTCTCTATAATCAATGGGAATTGAAATGTGCAGTTCCCTTGAATAATCACCTGTAAAATCATTTTCTTCAGCATCTATGCACTGTATCAATTCCCTATTTGCAGCAACAACTCTTAATGAGGCAAGCCTTGGAACCACAGTTGGGGGAATCATTAGATATGAAAATGGATATTGTTCCTTAAGTTCCTTATAGTCATGAATGACTGCCGAATAGTACTCTGACCATTTATCCTTTTCCTCTTGCTTTAATTCCATTTCTCTTATAATAAATCTCCCCATGCACCATTATAGTTCTTCTGAGAAGTACTTGTGCTTTGCTGTTTATAAGAAACATTCCTCTTGTACTGTTCATATCCTATTGTAGCTATGTAGAACTGACCTGACTTGGAGAATTGTTCAGCAAGGTAAGCGTCCTCCTCTTTCAGGCCATCATATACTTCCGCCGTTATAGCTATCTGATTCTTTGCCGCTTTTTTATCTTCCATATTATCGGCTTGGATTACAGTTTCGCCAAGAAGAATATTATCCTTCTCTCCTCTGGCTCCAATCTTCGTTGCAAACAATCTTCCAAAGTCCTCACCGACGCCAATGTTCACGTTATAGTTTTTCACAGCATCAATCATACGCATTGAGGCAAGCACAGCCGACCTAAAGCACTTCTGCTCTTCCTTATACATCCCGTTAACTGTTTGCCCCGGAATATTATGATAAAGTGAAAGTTCTCTATCTCCCTGGAACTGAACGTGAATTCCACCATGAGATGTACTGATCAGATACATCGATTCTAATATCTGTTGTGTTTTGACGGCCATTTCTTCAAGATTACTATCATCCTCAGCAAACTGGCTTGTGAAGTCACGGACATCAGCAAAAACGGGTATCCCTTCCAGCTCCTTGCATTGTGTCTTACTGAGCGTCTGAAAATTCAATGGTACTCTAACACCGGCAAAATCAATATCACCAAGATTATCACTATTGGCATATTCCTTCGCAGTCTTCATATCTTCTTCAGAAATATCCACACCAGAAGCAATATTTGAAAGTGCAATTGTGTAATAGCGCTCCTGGTTGTACTTCCCAATAGTTTCTTCTTCTATTTCTGTATATTCATCCGCTTCTTCAGAGGGCAATGATTCAAATATATCCTCTGAAATACTGAGTTTGTTATAACCGGAAAGAGCCTGTAATTTTGCAGCGAAGTTGGCAGCATATCCAATTGTGGTTAATTCATCATAATTCTTTGCTTTGAATTCAAACTCATAGAACCTTCCGTAAGCCACTCCCACATTGATGTAAAAATCCTTAAGAGACTTATATTTGGGAATATCTCCATTGATATATCGTGCGAGTTTGTATGCATAGGCTGAAACAGCCTTCACAGTATCATATGCATCAGTGATGTCATCGGTAACATAAAGATGCAGTCTTGAGCCTGTGATTTTCTCGACCACAAGAGACTTCGAAACAGCCTTTCCATACTTCTCTACGGATGCGAAGAACGTATCCAGCGCATGAATTGAATGCGTGACCTTATTTGTCTTTTCTTCTTCATCGGTAATGATAGAATTGAAATTCACAATGTTGATATAAAAATGTACGCCTATTTGTTTCTTCACTTTATTCACTTCCTTCCGTAGTATCTTTCAATCTCTCTCTTCGTTGCTGGTCTGGCTGAGATGATTCTCACAGTTTCATTCCTCATTGTGAAAACCACAAAGATGATATGATCATTAATAGCACCAATGAGATTGTATCGTTCCTCATTGACCGAATGATCTTCGTCAAATTCTATCACAGCTTGCGGATCATCAAAGGCAGAGGATGCGGTTTGGAATGATAGTCCGTGTTTACGGATGTTGGATTGATTCTTATGAGAGTCGTATTGGATGGTCACAGATTATTTCTGCATTCCATTTTTTATCATAAGTATTGCTTCAGCCATAGCAAAATCATATTCATCATCAATATCGATAGAATCTCGTTTACTCATAATATAGGCATAACAGTTTTCTCTATAGATATCATGATTGGCTGTAAAGAAATCAACTTTTGTTAAATAAATAGCTCCATTAAAGCGGTAATACGTCTCCATATCTTGGCGACGTTTTCCTTTTGAATCCGCTCTGATAAAACCATCTAATGACATACTCTCTGGTAGAGTGTTGCTCTGAAGTGGCGAATGATCCATTTCACATAACGAGACAATAGAACATGCTTTCTTCTCATCCATCATGTTGTATGCTTCTCGAATATTTAGTTCAGTTCTAAGAGGAGAAGTCGGTTGTAAAAGCATCAGTGTATCATAGTCACTATTCAATTTGTGATAATTGTCCAACACCTCTGCAACCGCATCCCAAGACGATGCCGTATCCGAAGAAGTCTTTTCACTTCTTAAAAAAGGTACTTCAGCTCCGTACTCTCTAGCAATTTCCGCATATTTCTCGGAATCAGTAGATACCATAACAGTCTGAAACATCTGTGACTTGATTGCAGCCTCAATTGAATATGCTATTAGAGGTTTCCCTGCTAATTCCTTAATATTTTTATCTGGCAATCCCTTTGAGCCACTTCTCGCAGGAATTATAGCTATATTCCTCATATCTTACGCCTCGAATTTTACGTCATAAAAATCCTTCATGACATTAATGTCCTTTGATAATTCATCCTTAAGAATCTTGACCATTTTGATTGAAGTAGTGCCATCTCCAAATGGATTAATCACTTTGTTTGCAATTTCTTTAAATTCCTCTGAGGCTGCTTTTGCTATTGCACTGGAAATATCTGCTTCTTTAGGATTACAATGGATTGTGCAGTCAGAAAAAACTCTTCCCTTTTGTCTATCTCCAATATTAATTACTGGAATTTTCATGGCTGGACCTTCTGTTGTACCACTCGAAGAATTTCCAATCATCATTTCAGAATATTTTAGAGCAGTTAAATACCTCTTCATTCCAAGAGAGGACACTACAAAGAAATTACTATGCTTACTTCCTTCTTCTTTCCATATTTCATTAATTCTTTCTCCACCTGAATCAACATTTGACAGAGTAATCAAATATTGGTACTCCGGATGTTCATCAAATGCTTCAATTAATTCATACAATTCTTTTTCAGAAGAGTCCATTTCAAGTGTAACAGGATGAAATGTTACTACACAGTATGGTTTTTCTAAGTCCATACCTAATTGAGTCAATAAGTCCTCTTTTTTTAATAACTCAACTTTTAGGCAGTTTTCAATTGCAAGAGATCCTACATTATACACTTTCCCAGGGTTTTCTCCCAACTGAATGACGCGTTTTCTATAGGTATCACAAGTCGTAAAATGAATACTGCTCATCTTTGTCAGTGAGTGACGATATACCTCATCAATAGCACCAGAGGTAGTACTGCCACCACATATATGACAAATAGGAATTAGCAAGGTAGAAGCGGCGATACCAACGCCAAACATCTCATATCTATCCCCAATAGCAATTAATAACTTAGGATGACGCATAGAAAAGTATTCAGCAAACTTGTGTATAACCTCACTGATTTGATTAGCTACACCCTGTCTTGAGTTATCGGAAATCCCATCTATTGGAATTTGTTCTGATATTGGTATTCCTGAATTTTCAATTTCCAATACTGTATTTCCAGAGTCGGAAGAAAGATGAGAACCAGTCACTACTAAATCCAAATCGAAGAAATCATCATCCTTCAGTCTTCTTAATAACGGAAGTAATTGACCAAACTCTGCCCTACTACCGGTAACAACACAAACCTTTACTCCAGGCATATTAATTCATCCTCACCAAAATCTCTAACAGCCTTTGTGCCCAGAACTTCAAACCATTTCATTGCGGAAACACCATTACCAGGTCTTTTTGTTGTAATGTTGTCTTCTGTTAGAGTTTCACCTTTCTTTATGTCTCGTTTTGCAACAATGCTTTTGCGAGCCACAATTATATTTTTCTGCTCTAAAGGGGAGCAAACTTTCTTTCCATCGCCTAACGCAACTTCTATATTTCTTATAGCTCTTATCATAGCCGACAGACCATTAGGTTCTATGCTTGCCTTATGATCGGGACCATACATATTCCTGTCAAGTGTAAAATGCTTTTCGATAACAGTCGCTCCCAAAGCAACTGCAGCGATAGGAACTTCAATACCGATACTATGATCCGATAAACCCACAGGACAATGAAAAGCATCTGCCAAAGTATTCATGGCTTTCAGATTTACATTTTCCATCATAGTCGGATAATCCGTATGGCACTGTAATAGAGTAATATCACCGCTTCCGTTCTCTTTAAGAATTTCAATAGTGGTTGCTATCTCTTCCATTTCAGCCATACCGGTAGACATTACGATTGGCTTATGTGTTTTTGCTATTTCAATCAAATACGGAAGATTTGTTATTTCTCCTGATGGAATCTTCCAAAAAGGAAGGTTAAGAGAATCAAGAAAATGAACACTGTCAATGTCAAAGGCGGTTGAAAGATACGATATCCCAACCTTATTGCAGTATTCAAACAACTCATAATGCTGATCTAACGTCAACCGAAGCTTTAGTGCCATCTGTAGCTGTGTTTCATCGGCACCAGTTTCTCTTTTCTGATATTCAGCTTTAGGTGCATATTTTGATGTTGGATTAACTGCAGTCTGAAATTTTACAAAATCAGCACCTGCATTCTTAGCCTCATCTATTAGTTTTTTTGCTAAATCCATGTCTCCGTTATGATTAACTCCGGCTTCAGCAATAATGATTGTATGCATATCCTTATACCTCACATTTACATATTATTTGCCTCTTAACTCAGCAAATCTGTCATACTTCATTTCTTCCTTAAAGTCTTCAAACATCCTTACAACATCATACTGCGGCTCATACCCTAGTTCCTGTTTTGCGTTCTCTACATCAAACAGAATTCCGCCGCCTGCCTTTTTATCTCGAAGAATGATGATTTCAGATTGCTTATCGGGCGGGCAGAAAACTTTTCTAATGGCTTCCATCTGCTCCATCTGGTTTACAGGTACTCCGGTTCCGCAATTGTATAGACCCTTCTTAAGAGTTTGGTTCTCGATTGTAAGGCAAAACATATAAGCCATGTCATAGACATATAGCATATCCTTTGAATAACTTGGATCGCCCCAAATATCCAACGGTTTCCCTTCCATGGCATTGAAAATCAGCTTGTATAATGGTCTAAGCGTCTTTACTCCTTCAGGATAAATATAATGATTTGGGCTATACGAATAAACCGTCGGGAACCTGAAGATGAATGTTTTCAAACCATATTCTTGATGATAGTGTTCAATCAGTTCACAAGCGGTATTTTTGGAAATCACATAAACAGCATGATCACCAACATAGCTGTAATTTCTTGGCATATCGGGCTTTACAACTGTGCCAGCAGGGTACTCCCACATATCGTAGCAACTTGTTGAATAAAGAAGTTTTTCAACATTATTCCTTCTGCAATATTCCAGTACATTATAAGTTCCCATAATGATTGATGATAAATATTTCTCAGGATGATATCCATCCATGTACGCAGGAATAACAGCTGCTAAATCAACGACCGCATACACATCATGTTTCGGGAGCTTATCAAAATCTGCCTCGTTAGAAATATCCATGGAAATATACTGTATTCCCATCTTGCCAAAGACATCAGCCTTTTCCCGATGTCCGACAGCAATCACTTCAAAGTCTCCGTTCACATATCTTTCCTTAACATACTTTGTGAAATACGATCCCACATTACCTGTTGCACCGAGAACAATAATTTTTTTCATGTGTTTTTCCTCCAATCTTTTAACACCTATACGAAAGCAACGTGTTTCGCTGGTGTTTATGCTCTGTACTGAATCATTCTATTGTTTTGCGGATTAAAGTCTGGGTCAGCTGACTTTCGGATTTGCATGAGTTTATCATATGATGAATTATTGAAAATAGTTCGTCCTATAACAAACGGCAGCCTCCCGTTTTTGTTAAATTGTTTTTTAAATCCAAACAAATTATCGTCTTGCGTTATTCCGCCACCAAGGTGGAACTTTTTAATCCCTTGTTCACTTGCCCAACAAGCAGTTTCATATAAGAGTAAATTGCTCGGAGCAAATTTTCTATATTCTGTGTGCGTCCCTGCAAGATGATAATGAATAAATCTATCATTATAATACATGATTGCTGCCGCAATCGGCTTTCCTTCGAGCAATGCATAGAAGATACAAGCATTATTCTTTAATTCTAATTGAGCCTTAAAATAATCCTCCCCGAAAAAATAGTACTCTTCAGCATCGTCCTTCTCCATTGTTTCAAAGTATATTGGGAGAAAATCCTGATATTGATCAATACTTCTTCTCTCGATAGTCACACCGTTCTTAGCAGCCTTTCTGACCATGTTCCGGTTTTTACTATCCATATTCTGCATGATTAATTCGGGGGATTCTGTATCGATAAATATCGTATCATGAAGATATCTGGTTTCAAAAACAAGAGGAGCATCCTCGTGGTTCATGAGCAGTGGATGAAATCGAACAAATTGAGATATAATTCCATTTGCGTGCGCATATTCATTAATTTCCTTCAAAAAACATTTTTGTGAGTTTTCTGGAATTGCAGAATCACATAGCGGTCCACCATATCCATAAGGCGTTTCAAAATCATAATACTCTCTAGGCGTTAGGAGAGCCTTGAATGTAGGTGAGTCTGCGATATCTGAGCACATTACCACATAGCAGAAATGTGTATCATTATCGTAATACTCTATCAGTAATGGTTTTCCATCTCCATGTAATTGAAATGAAACAGCATATTCTCGAAGATAATAAATATCCCAATTCTTAAATGATCTAACTACCCCGTTCCATCTTTCTTTTTCGTCTATATTGATTATGTTTAGAATAGCAAATCACCTCCATATCGCTGTACAACACCAATTAAATACTGCATAGATTCACTATCATATCTTTGATCGATGGGTAATGAAATCAATTTGTCTGCATTCTGAATTGCAAAAGGCCTTTGTTTTGGCTTGTGATTATCAAACGGCCAATGAACTGCGCAATAAATCCTATTATCCATAAGATACGACCTGAATGCGTCTCTATTTCTTACACGAATTGGATAAACCAACGGTGTACTCATTGAAGTAAAATTAGCAACAGTTTTTAAACCAATTAACTGCATTGCTTCATCGAGCTGTTGGAAATTGCGTTTTCTTCTATCTATCAATTCATTAATGCTGACACAAGAAGCAATATATTTTGAAAAGTCAGAAAGCCCACATATCTCATGCTGTTCATCGAGTTTTGCTTCACTTTCAGAAAAAATACGTCTATACTCTCTATTACAATCAAAGCCTTTTTTTATGAACAAGTCTTTAAGAATCATCCCATAGCTTCGAGTATTATCAGTGCTTTTACGATAATTAGGATTACATATACTCAGTTTGTTTTTATTATAATACAGTACACCACCGCCGGAGATCGGAATCCACTTCCTTATGCTACATATTAAGTAGTCACCTATAGTTTTCTTTTGTGTGAAGATACTATGAGTTGTATCCTCTATAATAATTGAATCACTTTGATCTGCAAGCAAGCGTAATTTATCCAAAGTTTCTAATGGTTGCAACGAACCAAAATAATGCATCAAAAATATAACCGTTGTCTTATTTTCAATCAAATTCTGGACATTATCTATATCAACGGAGAAATCCTCATTTATTTTATAGTATTTTATCTTACTCTTATCAAAGCAATTTGTAACAGACTCACATATATACTCCGGCAATAATATTTTTGTAGAAGAGGATAGATGAAGCGCCAAATGTTTTATAGCACTTCTTCCACTGTCGAAATAAAAGCAATTTTCATACTCTGATAGATACTCAAAAATATTATCCTGTACTATATTCAAGTCTTCTAGAGACAGATTGTACTCACTGCCTAGTTCCATCTTTATTCTCCATAAAGCTTTATTCGCATTTTCTCAAGCTCTGATATCTGTCCCATGTCCATCCAGTCATTCTCGCTTACTGGGAAAATAGCGACTTTTTTTCCACTTTCCTTTGCGCGAGTGACTACATCCGGAAAACCGATAGATTCACCATCGTTTATGTAATCAATCACTTCGGGTTCAACTATGTAAATACCTGTATTTGTAAGGAATGAAACGAGGGGCTTTTCCTTCATGTTTTCAATAGCACCATTAACTCCCATTTCAACCACACCATAGGGAATATTAATATTCTTGTATGCACATATCATTGTAATTGTATTTCCGCTTTCTCTATGAAAATCAAGCATGCTTTCATAGTTTGCGGTAAGAAGGGCATCACAATTTGCAAAAAAGAAAGTATTGTCAAACTTTCCTCTAAGTAAACTTAATCCTCCACCAGTCCCCAACGGTTTCTCTTCATCATACCATGTGATGTTATAATGACGCTCATTGTCTGCGAAGTATGCCTTCATGAGATCCTTCTTGTAGTTCACGATGATGTGGAAATCATTGCAGCTATAAGATTGATACTCTCTCATTATGAGTTCAATAATAGGTAATTCTCCCACAGGAATTAATGGCTTAGGCAACACTCTGGTAAATGGATCCAACCTTGTTCCTTTTCCACCTGCGTTGATAACTACTGGTACGTATAAGGATTTTCTCTGCTTTTTGACTTGTTCCCCCAACTCTCCGGTGTATAAATTTATAACTACTCCACTCTCGTCAACAATAGGGATTACGATATAATTCTTTTTATGATATAGATGTTTCGCTTCATCAATGGTTTTTGCATATCTTGGGCTTTTATTGGCAGCATCTATTGCCCTATCTTCCATCTTTCCACCAGAAAGAAGATATCTGCGGACATCTCCATCGGTAATACATCCTAACAGAATTCCTTTTTCATCAGTCAAAAAAAGTATTCCTGTTGCGTTTCTGTCTATCCGCTGCATTGCTTCTGAGACAGTAAGACTCTCTCCACCCAAGAACTTTTGAATCTCTAGTTTATCCATTGGCAAGTTCCTCTAACAGTTGCTTCACCTTATCAGCAACATACTTGATCTCTTCCCCAGTAATCTGAGTACTGGAAGGAATGTTGAGAATTCGATCTGCGTAATAAGGTGCTTTCTCAAGTCTATAAGTTTCTTCGCCCTCATAAGGTTTCTGCTCATTAATTAAGCCCCATATGGCGCGGGTCTGAATCTTATCCTTTTCCAAAGTCGTAATTATCTCACGCATGGTAGCCTTGATATGTTCACGGTCGATTTCAATGCTGTAGAACCACTTGTTGGAGTCTGTTCCATCACGGAATGGCATCAGTTTACCATACTTAAATCCTTCAAACTCCGCTTTATACAAGTCATAGTTTCGCTGTTTTCTCTTGATAAACTCTGGAAGTTCCTCCATCTGTGCAACTCCCAGTGCCGCCTGGAGGTTCGTCATGCGATAGTTGTATCCAATCTCGTCATGGATGTAATAATGCGGATCCGTCTTGGCCTGGGTAGAAAGGAACCTTATATGATCTACCGTAGCAGACTCACGTGCTGTTACCGCGCCACCTCCGCCTGTTGTGATTATCTTATTACCATTAAAGCTGAAACAGCCATAATCACCGATGGTTCCGGCGTACTTACCAGCATAACGCCCTTCCGTGTACTTCGTACCTAACGCCTCTGTCGCATCTTCAATAACTTTAAGATTATACTTCTCGGCGGTGTCCAGAATAGACTCCATGTCTGCCATATTACCGAAGACATGGACTACCACAAGAGCCTTGACTAATGCGCCATTGTACTTAAGCTCTACACCGTCCCATTCACATTCTTCTTCACAAAAAGAGCGGAGCTTCACGGGATCCAGGCAGAAACTATCATCACAATCAATGAACACAGGCGTTGCAAACTGATATTTCACAGGATTAACCGCAGCAATGAAGGTAAGTGGAGGAACAAGCACTACATCGCCAGGCTTTACTCCTGCTTCTACGAGACTCATGTGCAGTGCAGATGTACCACTTTGGCACGCAGCAACATTCTCTACATGCAGGAATTTTGCCATCTCCTGTTCAAGCTTGGTAATGTATGCACCACCAGTGGATACCCAGCCCTGATCAAGAGCGTCATTAACATACTTTTTTTCATTCCCCTCAAAATTGGGAATAGAAAGCGGAATAAATTTCTCCATCTCATTTACCTTCTTTTTCCTGCCTATCGGCAAATTTACATCTTGCTATCTAATGATTTACCCGTTTCAATGTGCTCAAAATTCGGGAGGTAATCTTTCATAATCGCAACAACTTCTTCTTTTGTTGTTGACTCTCTGTTAAACACATCATTAAGCTCTGTAAAGAGTTTCTCCACTCTTCTCTTATCCGGAATTACTTTACCCGTGATCACGCCCAAAGAAGAGAAACGGTTATAATCCGCATTCTCTGTATCTGTCACGAACTCCTCGAAAGGCTTCTCGCCAGAGGTATCTGATAATGAATAGTGAACCGGATATAGATTGCTGCCTTTTTTCAATTCCTCGGCTTTATCGATTGCTTCTTCATCAGAGCTACATTTCAGCACCTCATATCCATGTGCTTTCAAGAGTTCCGTTCCTATGGCATCAAACGTCATCATCTGTGCTTCTTCAAGCTTCGGGAAGAAGATGGCACGGTTCTCTCCCAGGATGCATGATAGCAGACATATCTGACCAGACTCTTCCGGGCTTACAAAGTAGCGACGTACATCACTCGGAGCCGAAAGAGGCTGTAACTTCTGTATCCTGGCAAGGAACCCCGCAGGTAGTGATCCATTAGAGAAGGCCACATTTGCAAACCTGGCAGTCTTCACAGGGAATTTGTCCGAGTAGCTGAAGATAACATCTTCCATGATTCGCTTAGACGCCCCCATGATGTTCACAGGATTAGCAGCCTTATCTGTAGACACGCAGAAGTATTCTTCTGGCGGATACTCAGAAAGCAGATCAAGCAGGAGTTTGGCATGAAGCACATTGTTCTGAAGTAACGCCTCAACAGAGTAGATGTCCTTCTCAGACCTAACATGCTTATGAGCGCTGAAGTTTCCTACGATTTCGAATCCTCCGTGCGATCTAAACATCTTTTCAAACACTAGAGATGCAAAATCCATCGGATATGTAACGTAGACAGAGGGAACGTACATACCTTTAGTCGAACGGAGGTCCCTTGTAAGTTCCGCCAGCGCATTCTCATTCGTATCGACCACAACTAAAGATGCGGGTTTGAACGGAAGAAGTGCCTTGATAAAGGAGGAACCAATGGACCCGGCACCACCAATAACAAGAACTGACTTCCCCTGAATCTTCTTCGCCAAAGCGTCTCTGTTCGCTTCAATGTCAGGATAAAACATTGAAGAAGGACGCTTTGTAACCTGGTTACAAATAAATCTATCTATACTGAACATTATCTGCTCCTCCTTCCAAAGTTTATTTTCATATCACTCAATAATCCCATAAACTTACGTAATAGATCTTTTGTTCTTTCAAAATTGAGAATTATAGTAATAGCAACAATAATTATTATGGCCACATATGAAATGCGCTCAGGCAAAAACGCAGGCACCAACGCTAGGCATATGATGGCAATAATATCAATAATCGTTATGCGAATGTCCGATATGCTTTTATATAACTTCTGGCCGATAATTGAACGAGATATATATAAAACCAATCCCGATAACATCGATGCCATTGCAGCTCCTTTCAATCCCAGAAAAGGAATAAAAAGATATGCGAGTCCAAGATTCAAACAAATAGAAACTATGAAGCAGACCAAAGAATACTGTGTCTTTTTCATAATTCCAATTCCATATGTGGTTGTTTCTGCTGCAAGCATAAGGATAGGATAGGATAAAGTCATGGAGAAGAAAGATTTACTTTCTTGGTATTCTTGACCAATCAATAAATATACAATATCCTTCCCCAAGATAAGGCATGCATATACAATTATTATCACTAACAGTAAGTATTCATTTATTTTTTTTATATTTTCTTGCTTATCCCTGTAATTACTATACATATAGGCAGACCAAAAGGTGGAGAATCCACCCTGTAGGGCTCCTAAAATACTTGCAAAATAACCTGCCGATGAATAAATTCCAACAGATGAAACATTAAGTGAATGAGAAATTATTTGCTGCGTTAAGGATGTATTTAAATTTATGCAAATAGAAAGCGGGGCAGAAAATGCAGCAAATTTGAACACTGGTTTATATTGTGTATAGTCACTAAAATTTTTGAAAGAAAAAAAACTCTTTCTCTGTACATATGAGTATACTATAGCAAGTATCATTATACTCAAAGCACTAAACGATACAACTCCTTCTATGTTAAACGCTAATAATGCAGAAATAATCACAAATAGTTTTAATACAGACTGTGTCAAAATAGCTTGTATAGTAAATTGTTTTGTATTAAAGTCCATCCTATATTTTATATTAAGGAATCTAAGCACTATTTGAGCTATAATGCTAACAAATACCATACAAACAATAATTCTACTACTAAATCCAAAGATATATGTAGAAAAGTCATTGTACAATACAAATATGCTAACAAGTGAGACAATAATTGTTACTAACAAACTACAAAACAGCAGTTTTGTTCCAAGCTCTTTATTTGTATCAATACTTGGTGGTTCATTGTAAAATCGTATAAAGCTACTATCTAATCCGAGATACAGGATACTCAATCCAGTCGCTACAGTAGCATTAAAAATATTAAGAGTACCATATATTGTTGGGGAAAATGCTCTTGTCAAAACAATAGCTGATAACACACCCAAAAACAAATTAACTATATTCGATACAGAGAATTTAATAATTGTTTTTAACACTTTAACCTCTTCCTAAATCCCTATAGATTGCTTGAATCCTAGTTTCAAGTAAATTTATATCTTCAGGTAAGATTTTTTCTTGTTCAAGCCTAGATTGGTAATTTACAAATTCCTGAAGTCGCACAACCTTCTCTATTATAGTTAATGCTAAGTGCGATGATCGTCTCCAATTCTCATACAATAATTCTTTAGCTATGTACTTTATATGGCTTTGAATTTTTTTTGTGATTTTATATTTATCACATAAGTGTTTATCCCCATCTGAGTTGATCAATCTTTCTATTTCATCTGCTATTTTAACAAAAGAAAGAGATGTATCTGTTAAATAATAAGGTGCAATTCGTTCGCCTAAAGGATGTTGTAAATAATACTCTTCAACTTTATTCTCATCATTTATTAACGATACAAAATCATCTAATGTCATAGCAGTACATACTGATTCAAACATCTCAAACTCCATATCTGTTGGAAAAGGAACCGGTCTTAAAAAAATATTATTCTTACCCGCAAAATATGCTTCAACACCTGCTGTACTATACCAGTTAAGTATAACATCACATGCCACTATCCACTGTTTAACTGATTCATCCGCAATACATTTCATATTATTGAAACGTTCACACATCTTTTTGATTTTATCATCATATAATTCGCCAGGATGCGGACGATACACAATAGTAACATCTGGTTGTTCAATTAATACTTTCTCAAACCACGAAAAAATAATATCTCTTGATTTTTCAGTTAGATCTCTAAAATAATAAGGATCAAAATCTGCTCTAGCCTTTATTTCTTCCATTCTTTCATCACTTAATCCTAAGTAAGAAAACGAAGAAATAAAAAGTATTGTCTTGTTATTTCTTACTAACCCATACTTTTCAAATAAAGTATCTCTAGACAGATACCATGTTCTGAATTCTTTTTTCAAAAAATCCATATGTGGAGCGCCTGTCAATTTTGCATTAATGCACCCATTAGCCATTAGCCTATTATATGAGTTTTTTCCCCAACAAATATGTGTGGCATACTTTGCATTCTCCTTCGGTGTCCTCTTATTGTTTTGTTTGCTCGTACCGTTATATACCTGCTCCCATTGAAGATTGCAAATTCGTTTTATACGCCCAAATGTTTCAAAAACATACTTGTCCAATTCAGCATTTCCATACAAAAAAGGAGTCACCACAACATCAGGACTATTGAAAATATATTTTTTTCTGTTCAATTCATGTGTATGGAATAGTTCTACATTATGTCCCCTTCTTCTCAATTCATATTGAATTAGCAAGATGGATTCCATTTCACGAGCCTTATGTTCATAAACCAGTACAATATTTGCCATGTCATGATCTCCTTAATCCATTCTATGTCCTATATAGCTCATTTGATCTTTCCACATACATCCTCCAACCATTAATATGGATAGAACAAGTTGGAAAATAGTATGATCGAACGCAAACTGCCCCAGAGTAAGTCCACACATAGCAATAGAGATTAATCCGAGGAATCTTGAATGGCTATCAAACGCTTTATCTTCATCTTTTCCGATTCTAAATAGAGAAACAACATATAGAGTAAATAAAATGCTACCAACAATACCAAACTGATAAAGAATTTCTATATATGTTTGGTGATGCATTTTATTCAAATATCTCAATTTCTTGTTTGCCATCCCTACTCCAAACCAAATATTATGACTACTAGATTTCCAGTCATCCATATAGGCTTTCCATATGTGAAATCTACCTGTGGTCAATGTATCTATATTTGTGGCAGTCTCAAAGAAACGTCCAAAGATCGCATTAAACAGCATACCATTTGTCACCGTATCAACTATATAAAATCCAACAACCACCAAAACAACCGTTAAAATCATATTAGCGAATTTTCTACTTAGGTTAGAACTAAAATAGACTAAAACAATAACTAAAAGGTCTATCATAAATGTCTTTGAGAATGTAAGAATACCAAATACAATATAAATCAATAAAACAATCCGCATTCGGCGCAATGGGAAATCATCCCTGCTTCTGTTTGCAAAATAAAATAATAGTATCGAGATGATAAAAGCGCAATTTGCCGAAAAGAAATTAGTATCGAAGTCTATTCCAGTAAAACGCAAGGCATTAAAAACACTTGTTTCTGTAAATGCCTGGGATATTAAAGGTGCAAACCTTGGTGAAATTCTAACAGGAAACGATAAAATTATTGACAAAAGATGTCCCACAATATAGAAATCAAACGCCTTATTATGATCTGTATTTTTACATTCATATATTAATAATAGTAACAGTAGGTAATTGATAATCGTTTTTATATCAGATAAAAATCCTTCTAGTCCAGGCTTTAGCCCCATGACCATGTATGCCGCAAATAACAAATATAGAACAAAAGATCCTTTATATATCTTAAACTTTCCGAAAAAGTATTTAATGATGAACACTATAGAAAACACCCAACTCAAAGATACGGAATAATTGGGAGCAATAGATACTATATTCCCGAAGCTCACTAAACTAAAGAGCATCAGAACATCACATTCTTTAGAAGAAAGTACCAGAAACATTACGCCTAACGCTAAATACAGATACATAAAAACTTCTTGTGACGTCAAACTGCACAATAACAAGCATGACCAGCACACCAATACTTGCTTAATTGCCCTCTTTTCTATTATCGTTAAGCATTGTTGCACAATCACAGCTCCATACCCCACTATCTTTCCAAATACTCAGATGAACATATCTGAATTGTTCTTTCGATTCCTGATCGAATATCAAATTTAGGTTTCCAACCTAGTCTTCTAATTTTAGTACCATCTAATCTAGCTTTTGTCGCCGTACTATATCCAGCCTTTTCCACATCATCTGGAATATCATACTTAACATTATGTCCGGTTGTTCTTGCAATAAGAATAGCCAAATCCCTTAGAGTTATATCTGACCCCACATCAGCAATATTATAAGCCTCTCCACTCTCTCCACAGAGAAGTATCCTTATTAACCCACTTATCGCATCAGCCATATAGGTATAACTATAAAATTGGTTCCCTGATGACTTTAATATGATATCTTCTCCTTGAATAGCTTTATTAATAAACTGGCTAATAGCTTTGGTATCTGTTCTAAGCATTGTGGGACCATAAGAGCGCGTAAAACGAGGAATGACCACATCAAGTCCTTTCTGTGCCTTATACGCCTGACACAGAGCCTCTCCACACCTCTTACTTTCAGGATATCCTGCTCTCATTGTATTGGAATTTATATATCCACAGTAATCTTCATCAAAAAACTCGACATCTCCGCGATTCTCCCCGTAGATTTCATTGGAAGATGCAAAAGCAAAACGCGTTGCATTATGCTTAACTGCAAATTCGAGCATATTTTGAAGTCCAATTATGTTCGTTGTAATAGTACCAATTGGATCAGTTGAATACTGCACTGGATGTGTGTTAGATGCGAGATGCAGAACATAATCGATAGAACCAAGGTTATCTCGAAAAAATGGTTCCTTTACATCATAGGAGATGAAGATTAAGTTAGGGTCATTGGAATGCTTAGAAAAACGCTCCTTTGCCTTTTGCTCATTGCGTCCAAGAGCATATACAGTACAGTTCAAATTATCAGAGATATTTTTCTCCATAATCACATCAACTAAAAATGAGCCTAGAAGTCCGGTAGCCCCAGAAAGCAAGAGACATTTACCCTGCAATTTATCCCAAGGTAAATCCAGAGAGCCTACTGAATATACATCTTCCATATATAAATCGCTTGTATATAAATTCATTACTTTATCCTTTACTTCAGCCAATTATCTTTACCTGATTTCAGATAAGCCTTAAACATCTCAAGGTCATCCTTAGTGGTCAATTTGATGTTCTTATCAGAACCAGCTGCAAAGTACAGTCTGACTCCAAGCTCAACCATCATGGTGTTCGTATAATGAGATCCGTATATCCCAATTTCCTTTTCGTACGCTTCATGGTACTTTAAATCCAGAAGATCAAATCTATAGGCTTGTGGAGTAGACACACGACGAAGCGTCTCTCTGGGAATGAACTTCGTCGTACTGACTTCATCATCAACCACAAAAATTTGTTCATTATATGGCAGAGATGTAACTGCATTTCCATGCTCCTGAGCCTTAATAATCACATCGGTAAGTACTGTCTCATCCACAAGTGGTCTTATACCGTCATGAATAATAATGATATCATCAGGTCCAACCTTGTCCTCAAGATTATAGACGCCATTTCTGATTGATTCCTGGCCGGTTCTTCCACCAGATACAATCCATTTTAACTTTGAAATACCAAACTGTTTAGCATATGCCCAAACAACATCATGCCAGCCATCAATGCACACTACTTCAATCGCATCTATCTGTGGGTGCTTCTGAAATCCTTCGAGTGTATAAATTAAAACAGGCTTGTCATATACATTAATGAATTGTTTGGGAATATCCTGCCCCATTCTTGCGCCGGATCCTCCGGCAATAATTATTGCTACTGTCATACTACTCTACCTCTATTTGATATCTCTTTCTCTGTAATTGCACGCAAGCCTTATATAGTCCTTTACTAATCATCAATAATGAAATAGAAATTTTACGTGATTTAGTAAAATACTTATTTTTTATAATAAAGAGATAATGTTGTTTGAGATACTTAATAATATCATTTTTAGTCTCTCTATACTCTTCTGTATTATCAAACACCAATTTGTCTAGAACATTAAAGTGTGCCCAACAAAGTCTCATTTTCGCAATAGGAATTAAACTTGGGTAAGATTTCTCAATTAATCTATAATTCTTCTCATAAGCCTCCAACACATGAAGATGTTGCGGTCGAAACTTTAATGTTGTAATGCTACCTTCTCTGTGTATATAATAATACTTTTGATCGCTTGTAATCACTGCTTTATTGCATTCCATAAGTAAGTCAACAATAACAAATGCATCCTCGGATACTTTTCCCTCTGGATAACGGACTTTATCAAATAACTCTCTCTTGTATAACTTATTAACTGCTGTTACAGAAGTAATTTCTGACTCCATAACAATCTTTATTGTCTCTTCCGCATTGGCCTCTATAACCAAATGATCATTATTTACTTTCTGAGGTATTCCGTTATATATATCGTATAATCCGCACAGTGATATGTCTGCATTATAAGTAATGATATTTCTGTATAGTACTTCATACATGTCCTCTGAAATATAATCATCACTATCAACAAATCCTATATATTCACCCGTTGCTTTGTCTATTCCGTAATTTCTCGCACTACTAAGGCCACCATTTGGTTTATGATAAACATGTACTCTCTGATCCAAAGACTCATATTCTTTACAAACTGATAATCCACCATCCGTGGAGCCATCATCTATTAAAATGATCTCTAGATCAGAAAATGTCTGATTAATTACAGTGTCCAAACACTTTCTTAAATATTTCTCGACATTGTACACGGGAATAATTACTGAGATTTTTGGCATCATAATCCTCCTTGTATTAATTCCCAGTGCAATAAAATTGTCCTTTATAGTTAGTATAGGATTTTTCTGGGTCAAGGACTATTGCATCATGCTGCGGAACTCTTTTGTCTTCGGGTGGTAGCTTCATATAATCCCCAAAGACAATTCTTAGATATTGATCATACTTAACTGGCACAGGCATTTTAGTATCTTCAAAATCCATAAACACGGCACTTGCAAATATCTGCTTAGGATATTTGTTCTTAAAATATCCTGGTCCAGCGCAAATCTCCGTAATATTCTCACAATCTTCTATCCTGTACTTTGTCATTTCTTTTTCAGCTTTTTTCCATATCTTATATCTTATCTTTCTCCCCTTAAATACTCCCAATGCTATCCTTGCAGCAATCGTGCTTATTACTCCGTGATTTTCTGGGATAACCTGTGAGCAAAACAACTGATATACCAATCCCCAGAACACTTGTAACTTCCTTTCAATCGGTTTATCAGGATACCCGTCTATAGGAAAAATATCAACCGATATCCCATGTACAGTGTCCAAGTCTTTCTGATATGGCTTTATCATGGTAGTATTTTTGTCTCGAAGAGTAGCAAACATATTGTGATCATTATATTTTTCTGTGGGATAGAGTAATGCGTACTCATTTGTGTCACACCATACATCCTTTAACTTCTCATAATCTCTCCTAGGCATGAAAAAATCCAGATCATCATCCCAGGGTATAAATCCTTTATGTCGTACAGCTCCTATACAACCTCCTCCACAAAAATAGCATAGCAGGTTATTATCATTGCAGAATTCAACAAAGTATTTAGCCATCTTTAAGTCAACAGCTTGCACTTTTTTTAATAATTGAGAATCATATTGTGTCATGGTCGTTTTTTCTCCTACATATATTATCTATGAAGTACATTTTTGAAAATCCATCCCCGCAAATTGCCCGGAACAATTGCAACAATTAGCTGTACGATAATCGTGTAGAAGTAGTCCAACCAAGTTATATATCCTGTTTTATAAACTTTCATTCGGCCAACTCGATATTTCTTAAAATAAGACCAACCGCCTCTACGCTCAAACATATCCTTACCGACTCTAGCATATACTAATGGCTCATCAATATTTATACAAATACTATTATTTAGCATCATCCGCACCCACAAATAAGTATCTTCCATCAGTGGACATGACTCATAATTGCCAGCCTTCAAAACGGAGCCTTTCTTATACATCACTGTCATGTGATTGAAGGCGTCTCGTCTTTTCTGGTACTCCTTAATATCAAAATCTGACAAAGGGACATGTCGATGAGCCACAACGTTCTTCACATCTCCTTCAAACTCATCTATATTACTTCCACAAATATCAAGTTGTGGATTCTTTGCAAATTCAGTTAATTGTCTTTCAAATCTATCTTCTCGTGCAATATCATCTGTGTCCATGCGAGCTATCAATTCATTCTTGCATTCAGGAACTCCTGCTCTTAATGCTAATCCAAGTCCTTGATTCTTCTCAAGCGGAACACGCTTTATCAGTCCCGGATGCTCAGCTTGATATTTATCAAGTAAATCATACATCTCCTCTGTGAGAGGTCCATCTTCAACAATAACCCACTCATCTGCCTGAACAGTCTGCCTTAGCAAACTATCAAAGCACGCCTTTGCATACTCTGGTTTTTCTTTTATATATAAAGACATTAATACCGAAAATGATTGATTCATGCCGTCGCCCCCGACCAAATTGGACAGAGAGTAACGACGCCAACGAAGCTATCTACTTCTTCGCTGTACCCCCCCGATTGTTACAAATCTATTAAATATCATGCTCAAACTACCTTTCATTGTTCCTGCTCCATAAACTATATGAACTGTTAGTATTACAAACGGAAGTATTAAATCCATAACTTGTCTTTTTTTTATCAGACTCACCGCAGTTGATAGCACAAGAAACAAACTATAGGTTATTCCCAATAGAATCATTGGATTCCACGACCACATAATCCCAAATACTATACAAACTATAATACCAACCACAAATGCGGCTGGAACTAGATGGAACAAAGATATACAACCTGGACATACAAATAATGTTCTTCCAATCCATAGTCCATTAAGAAATTTCTGTCTAATCATTCCTTTTAGACTACTTCTTGTTTGATAATAGGACATTATTGTAGGGTCATAGCATATTTGATATCCTGTTTCTCTAATCCTATAATGATACTCGTTATCTTCTGTACGGATTAGTTCCTCATTGAACAAACCGACTTTCTCTATAACTTCTCGTCTATACGCACCATGAAACACCGACTTCACATATTTACGCTTGTCAGTTCCCTTCCTATATGAAGCAATCCCAGAGCCAAACATTGACTGCTCGGCACTCAGAAGCATTCTTTTCCATGATGTATCTTCATCAATAATATTCTCTCTAGGTCCACCACAAACATATTCGCCCGAGTTTATACAAGCAATATTCTTTTCTATAAAGTCCTCAGGAATGCGTGCATGTGCATCAATACGTAGCAAAACATCTGAAGTGAAGTTATTAATCACCACATTCCAACCTGCAGGCTGTATCTTCTTGGGATTCCTCAAGAGTTTTATCGTTCCATAGCTTCTATCTTGCTCCTCTTTAAAATCTTGCATAATCTGCCATGTATCATCCGTAGAATTTCCATCTACTAGAATAACCTCTATGAGCTCTTTAGGATATGTCTGTTTCAAAAGATCGCTCAAGAGATCGGGCAAATATCTATGCTCATTGTAGGCGATAACGCCGAATGTAACTGTTGTTAGTGTATCGCCCATCACCCTTCTCACTTCCTCAGTCTTCGTTCAACCAACGCCTCTATTGTTTCGATTGACCCATGGTTTATTTCTTCTATTGCATCCACCAGTATCTGTTCGCCATCTGATCGACGCATAAGCTTATTCATTGACTTTTCAGATAGTGCTTGCGGAAGATGATATTGCGCTGTATCTGGCAACTTTGTACTCCTCAACCATTCTCTGAATATCATCTCACTTATATTCCTTCCCCAGCACTGCTGCTACAGTTCTAAACATAGTAAGTATCTCCCGGAGGAAACGAAACCGTCTGATACTTTCCAAGTTCCACTTCATCTTTGCAGGTAGTACTTCTTTAACATACACTTCATCAACATCTTCTGCACCGTTCAGCAACTTGTCTTCATCCTTGTAGCGGATCGAAGCCTCACTTGTAATCCCGGCAGGCATCAGCAGTGTTGCGTTATACTCTGGCTTATACCGTTCCACATACTTCACAGCCTCCGGCCGTGTACCCACAAAGGACATGTCACCGGATATAACATCAAAGAGCTGAGGAAGCTCGTCTAATCTGAGATGACGGAGTTTTGATCCTACCCTTGTGATTCTACTGTCATTTCCTACCGTTACCGCTGTGCCTATCTTGTCTGCGTTTGAAACCATTGTACGGAACTTATGTATTCTGAAATGCTTACCGTATGTAGTCACACGTTCCTGCCGATACAGCACCGGGCCTTTTGAATCAAGTTTTATCCAGATACTTATTACGAGCATTGGAATAGCCAGGATGATAAGAAGCACTACACTCACAACCAGATCAAAGATTCGTTTAGCTACTAGCTGCCCGCGTTTCTTATTCAATACTTCCCAATAGGGTTTTACCTCGGGAACTCGCATAAAATCTGGGAGGTCTTCCCATTGCCTTAACATGTCCTATCTCCAATCATTTAGCTCTCCCGTATGATTATCGCTTCACTCATTTTCTCAGTCCAAATGCAACATCCTTGACTACTACACGCTGCGGTTCCAGCAAATCGACAACTGATACATAATGATAAATTTTATCTTTCTCAAGCTGTAGAGTTGCAGTGAGACCCTCATCCTTTAGATTTGTATTGCCCTTGAATACAATGCGATATTCTCCAGATTCATAAGGAAATACATAGTCTCCTTCAGTTATTCCTACTTCACCTGTGGTTATGTTTTCTAGGTATCCATCTGGTTCATACACTTGCCAAACAGTGTAGCCGAAGCGATTATCCTCTATGTTTGTTGTGAATTCATATCCGCTATCTGTCTTTTGCGCTCCATCCGTTAGTTGAACGTCATTGTATAGATTTTCAACTATCCTGCTCTTCGCTATATCAATCATTGAAAACGGCTCATGTTCAAACGATAATATCTTATCCAGCTCGCCTTGGTCTGCTGCTGTCCCAGTCTCTTCAAGTCCCATCGTTCCTTGCAGAATCCTTAACGCATCCTCACTGGCACTACTCCACGGACTCTCCGCTCTAAGGCTATACAATCCAAGCTCACCCAGCTTCTGATGAAGCGTAATCACATTTTCGTTATAGTCCCCTCGTGAAATCAGCGGTTCCTCCGCCATCGCCACAGTCGTCAATCCAACCAGTACAAATGCCAACATCAACGCAAAGATCTTTCTCATGTTTCCCTCTCATCATTGCGTCTCGCACCTGCGACCTAAAGAAATATAGCGCCATTATCCTCTGACTTCTCCAACAACCTCTTTCAACGTCTCACACACATACTCCACATCCTCGTCAGACAGGCAAGTATGTAGAGGCAGTGTGATTAAGTTCTTATAGTAATCGTAACTATTCGGATACTGATCTATTCCACCGCTCATCTCTCGATACGCCGTCATCATCGGCAATGGCTTATAATGAACATTAGTAGCCACACCGCGCTCAGCCATCTTTGTGATTATCTCATTCCTGATGTTCTCATCAGCTCCTGGAACACGAATAAGATATAAATGGTTAGATGAGTCCATATAATCAGTGTGGTGAACGAGATGCGATATCCCCAACTCATTGCAGGCCTTATCATACACAGCCATGATCTGCTCACGTCTCTCAAGTAACTCAGGATACCTATCAAGCTGCCTAAGACCTATGGCCGCCATGATATCTGTCATATTGCATTTATACCAAGGACCAATAATATCATATTCCCATGCTCCGATTTTCGTCTTAGCCAACGCATCCTTGTTCTGACCGTGGAGGGATAAGAGTTGATAGAACTTGTAGATCTCACTATTATCAACACCATCAATCGTTTTCCAAGTACTAGCCCCACCTTCTGCTGTTGTGAAGTTCTTAACTGCATGGAAACTGAAATCTGTAAAATCAGCGATTGCACCGCAATATAAACGCTTCCCTCCGATTACCCTGCTTGCTCCCAAGGAATGCGCACAGTCAGCAATGACAGCAACTCTACCGATTGATTTCTGTATCCTACTGCTTAAATCAGACAACGGATCACTGTGGTCATCGAGAGGAGTGAACAGATTTTTCTTTCTCTCAACAATCTCAAACACCCGATCATAGTCAGCTACAATACCGCCGAGATCCACGACAACAACAGCTTTGGTTCTCTCTGTGATCGCACGCTCTAACGCCTCATAATCCATCTCAGGCATATGAGTATCACTGTCTCCATCCCTCTGGATATCCACGAACTTTACAGTTGCTCCGCAGTGGATCGCCGCAGACGCTGAAGCTGTATATGTATAGGCCGGAACGATGACCTCATCGCCAGGACGAATACCGAGGATTCTGAGATTCAGTTCCTCCGCAGCCGTTGCAGAGTTCAAGCACACGACACGCTGGCTATATGCTTTGATTGCTTCCTTTGTAGTACAGTCAATGTCGTTCCTACCTGTCTCAATATAAGCCGCCAGTCTGCACTCAAGCATCTTTGTGCGCGGTCCGGTTGTGATCCAGCCGCTTCTCAGAGCCTCTGCTACTTCAGCAATCTCAAGTTCACTAATATCAGGCGGGCTGAAAGAAATCTGTCGTTTGTTTTCTGTGTTTCCCGTGTTTTCCGTGTTACTCATTTTAACCATTTCCTCTTTATATCCATATTTGAAGGAGTATTTGCACACCCATATTTGAAGGAGTTATCTAAAAGAACGTCTCGTCCGGAGAATCAGCCAGTTCCATTTCAATAACTAACATTCCGTCCACTGCTTTCATAGAGCGTATGTTGTAACCATGATCGAATGTATCTCTGGTTGCTTCAGCACCCGAGCTGTATCTCTTCTCTTGTCCTGTATCCAGAAGAACAATAGTCACAGGAGACTCTATCTTTTCAATTGCAGGATTCAATCTGTATGTCATAATCTCGTCTCCCCGTGTGGTTATCTATATTCATGGCATCGTATCAAGCTTCAGTTCCGGGAGAACTTCTTCTACCCTGTGGTTATCCAAGTTCCTGATTGTTTGCCGTCATCTTTCCTTCATAACGATATGTACATTCCATTTTGAGAGAGATAGGCTTTAAATGATTTTCATGCTATATTCTTCCCATGCCTGTTTTCCAAACAGGATCATGTTTTCCCACAAGCCATTATTATTATCAATTACTCATGAGATCCAGGCTGTTTTATTAACAGCCTCTGGCCCTGCGCTTTCACTCCGAACCGGACTCCTTCGCTTCGCAAGTTCGCAAGTATCTCCCAACCGACCATGCTATCCTGATAAATTCAAGCTGGATGCTCTGCTCTTTGCGATTACTTGGTTGTTTGGGAAGACTTGCTCTATTCTTCCCATGCCGGATATCTTTGCGAGTTTTTGATAACCACGCGCAGCGTTTATTATCAAGTTCTCATGAAATCATGGTTGCATTCTTATCCACCTCTGGTCCCTACGTTCCGTTCGTCTACGAGTCCTTTCGCTCCCTACGGTCGCTCTCGGACCTCTCCGACTCTCTCCACTCCGGGACGATAACCACACGCGCCTTCGGCGAGCTTCATGCTGTCTTGTACTCCCTATCTTCTCCCAGATCAGTCCACGAGACCTCAATACCCACATCTTCCATAAGCCATCGATACCCTTTTTAAACCACCGAAGCTATATCCTTAACCCCCTACATCTTCCAACAAATCCTTTATTATCTTATGACCCGAACCATCGGCATAAGCTTTTTAATTCTGATTGGGTGTTGGCTGGAACCACACTCTCTATCTCGTTCTTTAACGCCTGCGGACTCGATCATATCGAGAGGAAAGGCATGTGGTTAAGTATCAGCTACTCTGGATGTTGCGGGATAGGGGACGGAACTGTTTCTTCAACAACTTGTTGAAGTTTTAGCCTTTGGTTCCTTAACAGGGGCTTGGTAACCACAGTGTGGTTAAGTATTCTCAAGTCTCAGTCGTACCAAACATATGGCGGATCCAGTTCGAATTGATCAGCTTTTCCGAACAGAAACTTGAATACTTTCTCTGCTTCTTCATCTTCCCATTTTCGATCTCGACCAATTCCCTCTATCGATATTCCGCCTTGCCTCCCGCCAAATCCATCTTTTCTATCAGGTCCATACACAAAACCATGGAGATACAATTCGTCGTTGTTCCCGTATCTCTCCATGAACCACACATACTCCATATATCTTGTCCACGGATAGGGATCAAAGATATGTTTATCCATCAAAAGCCGCAGTTCATGTCGGCGAAGGAACTTGAAGTACCTCAGTCCATTCTTATAGGCAGCGGGGTTGTATTGTTCCCCAAATATGAGCTGATCGCGAAGGTTTATATCCATATTGGTGTTACCTCGTTCGTAACTGCCAGAGATTTTTTCTGTGACCAACAGTCAGGCTTCCGCTTGGTCCGCAAACATGGATGTGGATAACCACAATGTGATTAAGTATTCTCGTGCCTATCTTCCGGCTGGCTGTTATCTTACCAGCTGATGGGATGACCACACTCTATATCTGCCAACGTCCTCGAGTCCTCTGTGGACATCTTCCAAAGCGCCTATATACCCTTTTTAAACCACCGAAGCTATATCCTTAACCCCCCTACATCTTCCAACAAACCCTTATTTTTCGATGATGGACACCCTCTACCCACCTTTTTAAACCAAGAGGTATATGCGCGACCGCCGGTATCTACTTCTAAACCCAGTGTTTTCGATGTAAGAGCCGGATTCCGACCTTTTTAAACCTCAGGTTTAACTAAAGGTACCCCTTTCTACGGTACTACAGAGGTTAAAAAATCCTATCCTTTAATGTGCCTTACATAAGATGTCGGTTTAACTAAGGCTACCCTTTCGATGGGCGAACAGACGATGGGTATCTATGCAACCCTCGCTATCTCCTCAGAAACCCAGTAAATACGATGATGGAGCGGTTGTACCACCTTTTTAAACCTTAGGTTTAAATATCCTATCCTTTCGACTGCGCTTCGAGGTTTAATTAAGGCTACCCTTCGAGTGCGCTCTGTGAGATGTGCAGAGTTTCCGTGCCTGTCATAGTCTTGAAAGCTAGTATTTTCAATGATAGAGAGGGTGTCGAGTGGAGGTTTAATCATAGTCACCCGTTCGAGCGGCTTTTGAAAGATGTTCGGGTTTAAAAATCCTCAGCCTTTTAACGATGACCGCCTATATCTCCTGTGGTTATCAGCAGGGATAGTCTGAAAACCCAGTAAAATCAATGACGGAGAGCATTTTCCCTCAGGTTTAATCATAGTCACCCCTTTACTATCAACCCATACATATCTGTGAACTTCAGACATCTATCAGAGCGCATATTAAAGGGTAACTTTATTTAAACCTCTTTCTCAACTCTCGGAAGCCTTGATTTATAAGGCTTTGCGGGCATTCAGCGAACCTGATTTTCAAGGACGGGTGCGACGCTAAACGTCGCATTTTATATCGCTACATCGAATGTCACATATTTGAAATCATGCTACACTTACCGTCGCATTTCATCCATCTCAACTTAGCACCAGTTCCGGATTCGACAGCATCCTTGTTATCTCATCATGTATGCCGTCCCTCACAAATCCCTCATCAAGCTCTGTGATAACCATTACCTTGTTTCCACCATCCTTTGATGAGCCTCCGCAATGGAATACTCTCTCATCTTTGGTTCCATAATCAAGGACTATAAATCTGTCATGGAACGTTTTCAGTGTCTGTATGAAGTCTATTGTGATATTCGGAAACTCCCTTTGGAAGTCCGAGTAATCACCGGCGTGAAGTTTATTGTAGTTATTGTCACTAAATACAGTAACCGTTACTCCCTGCTTCACATCTTGCAACAGATGCAGCGTCTTAATATTGATATAATCATCCACAATGTGAATCGAATGATTTGCCTGCGAGTATATATCAATGTACGTCACATCTGCTTTTACGGGCTGGCCATTCAGGAAGAGATACTCTCTTTGTTCTTTTGGCTTGCTAAAGTCAAGCATAAACGGGGATATCTCGGATTTCTTGACTGTATCACTGATTTTCTCAAAAGCATTTACCAGCTTATCATCATGTTCAAGAAGAATTCTTTGCTGTTCTGATAAAAGAGACTGCACATTCTTGATCGCTTCCGTATTTTCTGTAGTCTGTAGCTATAATCTAAGCACATCGCGTTGAGTGGCAAGGCCCTGAGTATCCGTTATATAGTCCTTCATAGCACGGAAGATACGAATCAGCGCCCGGCTTTGCATTGTGGCCAACTCGCCTCGAAGCACAGTCATCAGCATATAGAGGCCACTCTCTGTAAACACTCTTGGGGGTTTTCTGCGTCCGCCCCAACTTGATGTCGATTTTTTCGATATCAAGTTTTTTAGATCACTGAATTCTTCTTGGGTCAGGTAAAAACAGAAATCATCTCCCTCAAACTTCTCTATGTTATTTGATACTTGTTCATTAAATCTAGATGTCGTATATCCGTATATCTCAGCCAGTTCAAAGTCAAGCATCACTTTCACGCCGCGAACCTCATATATTTTGTCGCGGATTGTGCGCGCATCTACGATGGCAATCTCTGTTTTATGTTCTGTCTTTTCAATTGGTGCTGATTTCAAGCTTTCATCATTCATTATATGTTGTTAATTTCTCCTTCTTACTCAAACCTCAGGTTTAATTAAGCCCACCCTTCTACATAGCTCACATAAGATCTTCGGGTTTAAAACTCTTCAGCCTTTTCTTACTTCCCCATACATATCCGCAACCTTCAGACATCTATCAGAACGCATATTAAAGGGTAATTTTATTTAAACCAGTTCATCAACTCTCGGAAGCCTTGATTTTACTGGCTTCAAGCCCATTCAGCGAACCTGATTTTTTGAGGACGGGGGCGACTCTAAACGTCGCATTTTATATCGCTACACTGAATGTCGCATAATATGATACTTGCTACTTTAAGTGTCGCATTTCCCATCTACACAGTTCCCTCAAACAAAACCTTGTCGCCTATCTGAACTCGCTTAACCCCGGATTCTTTCTTTTTATTGAAGTTGAAACTTAGCATATATCCTGTGTCAAGTCCATAATGGTCAAGGTAACCAGCTATCTGTTTTTCACCCTTTTCATTATATCTGTCACCATGCCAGATCTTCATCTCAACGATATATCTTCTTCCAAGGTAATGAATCACCAGATCCATCCTCTTATGGTCTCTGGTCTGGTCTTCTACGCTGTAGGTACCAGTGCCATTAATAATCCCGGATACATAAGTGATAAATCGTTCTCTGCCTTCTTCTTCGATGAATTTCTCGGTGTTATCCTTGTGAATCCTATTGTGTTCTCTAATAAAATGATCCATGATCTTAGGAACATCAAGCCATCCGTCTGCATCCACAAAGATCGATTTAAACTCTGACGCTTTCTGCTTTAACTCATTATTCTTATCAGACTCGCCGATAAAGTGAGTGTACAGAAGCATTTCAAACATCTGATTAGCTATCGCTACTGTATTGTGGTTATTTCGAATAAACCCATACATATATAGTTGCTGCTGTTCTTCATCATATGGCAGCCATGCAACAGTCTCACCGCGCATCAGAATCGATCTGAGTTTTTCTTTTAAATCAGGATAATTCGTCAGCTTTCCTGACAAGGATTCAAACAGTGCATTTCCACTTTCTGAAATTATAAGCTTTACTGCTTCATCCACTCCGTATTCTGTCCATGCCTTTGAAAGATCATCAAACTTCTCAGGGACGAGGCTCTGATCTATTCTCTGGCAAATCCTGCTTACCAGATACGGATATCCATTTGTGTATTTGCGGATCAGCTTTGCAATTGTCTCTGTATCCATTCCGGTATGATGATCGGCTTCATACTCATCAAGCATACCTTTGATGCCAACATCTGATAAGCTCATGTCTATCAGAAAATCAGCAGCAATATTCCATGGACTGTTGACCTTGTGTTCGTCATCAGGACGAATCTTACTCTTTAAATGCTTTACATCTGTCACTCCCGCAAGGATAACTGACTGTAATGCTGGAGCTCCATCTTTCTCCCTCGAAATATAACCGTCACGAAGTAGTCCTAAAAAATCTAGGAACACTTGATTATTAGTCGCGCTATCCACCTCGTCGATGAAAAGCACTATTTGATTCTCATTAGCCAAGACCCATCTTCTTATCGTTCTGAACAGTTCATCCATTTTAAGCTTCTTTGGATCCTGTTCAGCCAGTTTTTCAAGTGCCTGAATTGTTGCATCTGGAATAGATATGCCAAAGAATTCACTTTGGTCTAAGATAAGTCTCGAGAAACTCTGTACAAACTCGCCTTCCGACTGATATCCGGCATTTGTAATTCCTTCAAAACTTAAGCTAATTACCGTATATTCATTACGAAGAACCTGCTGAAGTGCTTTCAACGTGGTTGTCTTTCCATACTGCCTTGCTCTGTTTATTGTAAAATACTTGCCTGCATCCACAAGTTTTTTAATCTCTGCCACTCTCTCGGAGAGATCAACCATATAATGCTTTGACGGTATACACACAGCCGTTGTATTAAATTCTTTCATGATGCTCTCCTTCCTGCTTTTCTCTTTCAAAACTTATATATCGTTGTGGTTATCACAATCTTGATAACTGCTATGGAAACCCATTTCATACATTTTTAAACCAACAGGTAAATCATCGCCCCACCTATCCTCGCTCAATCCCTTTATTCTTCATGTACGGGAGCGTGTCGGGGCTTTTTAATCCTCATATCTATCTCTCGGAAGCCTTGTAAATACTGGCTTCAAAGGCATTCAGCGAACCTGATTTTCAAGGACCGGTCGGACGCTAAGAGTTGTTTTTCCCATTCCCATCATTTTTGATCTTCATAACACAGTCTACTCTCCTAATCTAAAGTAGCCCTTTATTGTATCCCACGCAGTACCCAATGTTTCTCCCTCATCGGAGCCACAGGCATACGCTGTCATGGTTACATTCAAATCATTCAGCTGTCCATACTGTGCGTTTGTCATATCAGCCATCGTAATCGTGCTTCCCAAGGCTGTTGTGGCTGCCCCGGCTGAAAGGGTATCATTGTATTTGTAAGCCTCGAACCATGATGCACCATCTGCACTTGACCACGATTCTACGAGAACCCATTCATCACTATTGTCGATCGTATACAGACCGCCAGTACTGTACTTCGGCATCTCCACCACGATCACTACAAAGCTGTCAATGGAAGCATCTGAGGTTACAATCGGATTAATACTCTTGCTCTCTCCAGGTCCGATCTCCCCGCTCTCAGTAAAGAACTCATTAACACTAAACTCAAAGTATGTCTTAATACCGTAATCCGACGTCTGCGAGCCTATCGAACTGAACCAATTTGAAATGGCGAAGGAGATAATGCCTATCCCAAGTAGGATACCGATCATAGCAGCAAAGCTTGCTGGTCTCTTAAGTTTCTGTATCATTGATTGACCTCCTGTTCTTCTGTTTCTATCTCATCCGGCTCTTTTTCAAATTCATCCAGCTCATCTATGATCAGCTCTTCGTCTATTTGCAGTTCAGCTGTGGCACAGTCATAAGCATGTATAAATCACTTTCCATAAATGCCCTCGGAGGTTTTCTTCGTCCTCCCCAACTCGAGGTGAATTATTTGCACCACGATAATATTTGAAACCAATTAAAGAAATCTCCTGCTTATCAAACAATAATTACGGTCTGATCTGTTCCGGAAGAACATCCTTAATCCTTCTTAGTGATCCTTCGGTCTTATAGGTATCTTTCAACTTGCTTTTGCTATATTGGAACACCGGAATTGGTATCCTCTGTCACCACTAGCGACGGATCAAAATGACTGTTTGTTCTCAGATTATAAAGCTTATAAGTCTCGTTATAGACTCTCTTGTATTCTTTATGCTTAGAAGAATCGGTTACATTCCTTAATCCGTAAATCTCATCAACACTATACGGCAACTGTGAAAGATCATCTCTCGTTACTATAACAAAGTAATTATCCGAGCCTCGAACGGCTTCAGCAAATTCTTTTGTCTTAAGAAAATCTTCATTCTCGTCAATAAATATGATGCAGCTATACAAAGAAGACAATATTGTTTTCCAATCATTAGATGTAAGAACTCTGCATATGACACCACATTTCAATGACACTCCGGAAGATACTCCATAAGTATCATACAAATTAATCAGTCTGATTAACTCGGTCTTCCCGGAAGCGCTATTTCCCTGTATGACGGTAATATTTCTCTGGACTGTCAGGAAATAATGAACTCGATTATTATAGACTTCGATACTGTATTTACCAATCATGAAAGCACCTTAATCTATAACAACTCATTCTCGAGAACAGTCTCATAGAGCTCTCTCTTATCATGAACGACCACCCCAAGATTATCTATCTCTATCTCGAATGGATCATTGCCAAAGTCCATAAGATAGCCCAGACGAATCAACAGATCACTTTCCCGACCCAACTTAAGAATCCAACCTGCGCAATTATCACCACATGCAGACGCATTAAACACATGATCAGGATCATGCTTCATCAGTATGAGAGTCTTTACTCCTCCGGATAATCGCTCTGTGGGAATAGGACCTAAGAACGGACTGTCAATGAGACGGGGACCCTTTACCTCAGATCCATCGATGTCCCTCACCATATCCACTGTCACGGGATCCATCATCCAATCGTCCTCGTAAGTATTATCGAAGAACGCATCCGGATTATATATATAATTCTCAGAGTCTAATTCACCAAAATGTATTCTTAACATATTATCAATCCGCTACCTTCCAGCCCACAAGCATTCTTGTGGAAGAGTCAAACGATACCCCGATCTTAATCAACTTTCTGGAATCTGCAACAAAAGGAAGTGCATAATCGTTGGTGTCGATCTGTTTAAGAGCCTCTTCCGCAGTTTCATCTCGCTTGAATTCGAATAGATAGATAAAATCTTTGGTTTCAACCTTGCAGTCGATACGACCTGTATATGTATGCATCTCACATACTGCGAATTTCCCAAGTAAAGTGAATGTCAGATAAATCACTGCCTGAAAATAGTGTTCAAACGGATCTGATTCAAGAGTATATGTGATATTGGCAAACAGAGATGTGAGTACATTTCTAATGTTTACCAAATCCCCTCGTTCAATATATCGTCTTAGTGTAAAGATATCATTCCCGGAACCGGCTCCGCAGTCTGCCACATATTCAGGCATCAGACACTCAACGAATCCATACTTCACTTCCTCATTTGGGAACGCAAGAGTGTATTCCCGCCCTACTCGGTCAAAATCAGCTATTGTAAGATACCCTGTCTGGTATAACAGCGGTACCGGATCCGGATTGTCTCCGGTGTAATCCTTCAACATTCCTTCGCTGGCATAAAGTGTCCTGTCTGTGAACTTACGAACATCAAAAATAGTATCCTTCAGCTTCTTTACAAGAAATGTAGGTGTTCCGGTTTCAAACCAATAAGAGCCAAACTCTTCAGCAAAGAAAGCATTAAGAAGACTATAGGGGTTGTAGACCGGCGTGCCGCTTGGATGGAAACGATAACCGTCATAAGTTTGCTTTAACTGTGACAGACATTCATCCTGTGTCAATCCCTGTTCTTCTGCTAATGCTTGAATTTCTTTCACAAAATAGTTTCTAAGCTCTGTATCTGTAATTCCGCATATGCTGGCAAACTTTTTGGACAACGAAATGTCAGTCAACTGATTCAGATCACTGAAAATACTGACCTTATGGAATTTTGACACTCCGGTAATAAAAATGAACTGGATATATGCATCATAACTCTTCAGATTACTGAAAAAGCCCTTGAATACGTCCTTAATGTGATTCTGTATTTCAGGATTATCAATAGTATCCAAAAGAGGCTTATCGTATTCGTCTACAAGAACTACACACCTCTTACCACTTTTAACAGAGGCAAGCTCTAACAATTTCTGGAATCTATCGCCCAGTGTGCGGTTTTTATACTGATTTCCGTATATCTCTTCCCAATCACTTAGCATCCCATCCAACACGGAATCAATGGATGCTTCCAGATAATTAGCTCCATTGAAATCGAAGTAGAACACAGGATAAGGCTTCCATGCATCAGGGTTTCCCTCTTCCAGTTTTTCTATCTTCAGCCCCTCAAAAAGCTCCTTCTTTCCCTCCCAATAAGCTTTCATTGTTGAAAGAAGAAGGCTCTTACCAAACCGTCTCGGTCTGCTTAAGAAATACGGGACATTATTATGAACAAGCTGATATACATAATCAGTCTTATCCACATAAAGGAAATTATCACTTCTGATCTTCTCAAAAGACTGAATACCTAATGGTAATTTTTTCCCCATCTTACTTACACCTTATACGTCTCTACGATCTGAGCCACCAGTTCGCGGATATTGTCCGCTTCATTCTTGGCGGCCTCGTCGAGCTTAACGATCTGACCTTCGAAATTCACATCATTCATGGGGATCGGCTCTGCGATGGAGATATCCTTGTTATCCTCGATCTGCCTTAAGCCCTCTTCGTCCATCAGACGCTCCTCGTAGAGCTTCTCACCGGGGCGAAGTCCCGTGTATGTTATCTTGATATCGACATCAGGCACGAATCCCGACAACTTGATCATCTTCCTTGCGACATCATCGATCCTTACAGGCTCGCCCATATCAAGTACGAAGATCTCCCCGCCTCTGGCATATGCGCCTGACTCCATAACCAGTGCCACCGCCTCAGGGATCGTCATGAAATACCGGATAATATTCTTATCCGTAACTGTAACGGGACCGCCTGCCGAGATCTGCTTCTCGAATATCTTGAGGACCGAGCCGTTAGAGCCTATAACGTTTCCGAATCTTACCGCCGAGAAGTTGGTCCTGACTTTAATCTCACCTGCGTCGTACTGCTTCTGTGCAGATCTGTCCATTGCCTGGATTATCATCTCGCAGATTCTCTTCGACGCACCCATGATATTTGTGGGGTTAACAGCCTTATCCGTGGAGACGAGAACGAATTTCTCTACACCCCACTTCACCGCCGCATGCGCCATCTTATATGTGCCGCCTACGTTATTCTTGATAGCTTCGTTGGGAGATACCTCCATCAGAGGCACGTGCTTATGTGCCGCCGCGTGGAATATAATCTCCGGTCTGTACTTCTCCATAATGGAATTAACGCGGTTAGTGTTACGTACAGAGCCGATGAGAGCGATGAGGTTTAGCTTGTCACCATACTTCTCGCGCAGTTCGCGCTCTATCCAGAACGCGTTGTTCTCGTAAATGTCGAAAATAATAAGAAGCTTGGGCTCAGCCTTGGCAATCTGCCTGCAAAGCTCGGAGCCAATGGAGCCACCGCCGCCCGTAACCATTACGGTCTTGCCGGTGATGTATTTCCTGATCTGCTTAAAGTTCGCCTTTATGGGATCTCTGCCAAGTAGATCCTCGATCTGAACGTCTCTGGTATTCTTCACCGAGACCTTGCCGTCCAGCATCTGGTAGATACCGGGCATTACCCTCACCTTGCACCCTGTCGCGGAACAGATCTCCAGGATATCCTTCTTATCCGTGCCCTTGGCATCAGGTATGGCGAAAATAATCTCATCTATATCATACTGCTCCGCCATCTTCGGGATATCGTTACGTGTGCCAACGATTGGAACATTATCTATAAGTCGACCCAGCTTAATGGGGTTATCATCTATGGCGCAACGCACTTCTGCATCCAGATGGTGACTCATCCTATACTCGTGGATAACATCCCTACCGCAAGCGCCGGCACCGATAACCATAACGTTGGTGATCTTCTTACTCTTACGGTCCGAGGACTTTGCCACGAATCTAAGTAACCTGTAACCGAACCTGATGCCCGTTGTGGCAATACCACTCAGAAGCACACCCATAATACACACTGAGATAGGTACAGCACGGTGACCGGTTATAACGCTCTCCATAAGAACGAACAGAGCGACGAACGCCGCCAGTATGATCCACGCCTTGATAAGCTTCTCAAGTTCCGATACGGACGCGAATCTCCAGATACTGTGATAAAGCTTCAGGAACATGAAAACAAGTATAGTAACGATACAGAACAGAGGGATTACGGTAACGAATACGAAGCTATAGTGCATCACCGACGTGAACGAGAAGTCAAATCTCAGAAGGAACGCCAGGAAGAAGCTCATGACAATCGCCAGCACATCAAGCGCCATAATCATCAGCGTCCTGACGAACATCTTATTCTTCCCTGAATTACTCGCCTCTACGTTATCCATACGTGTTATGTCCCTCTATAAACGGAATTTCTGTATACTCTTCTAAGGAGTACCCTACCTGCACTCCTCGTTAATCTATGTCCCTCAAGGGCGCGCAACGCGCATAGCGACGATTACCCTGCCCTCTCGTCACGACCATATATTATAATATATATAAGAAGAATTGTCACAGTCTCCCGCTGTCATAGTCCATGACAATTTACCCCCCCGAGGCCGATTTTTTGATGATTATGTATATGCCCCCGGAAGATGCACTTCCCAATTAGCCTATATCACTGAACAATTCCGGTTCAGTATCCTCCAATATCTGTACAAGGACCTTGTAATCAAGATACTGGATTCCATACTTACCTTCATGAATCTTTTGTGCTAATTCGCTTTTATAGTATAAGCTCATGGCCGTCATATAGTCGATATTATATTTCTCTGCCATATAGCAGAGCAGTTTCTCTTCAAGCTTCTCCTGATATACCAGTTCCAAAACCTTATCATCCATAAGTCAGACCTCTTCAGCCTTGATGAATTTCAACATCTTATCAATTGCTGTTTGACTCACAAAAACGATCTGATCGTATCCGGGATACACCTTAATCTCTTTGATTGCTCTTTCCTTATCCCATACTTTCAGGCGATACATATCAACAACCCGGAATACTTTATCATCAGCAACCTTGCCAATTATTATATCGAAGGCCTTATAATCATCTCCCCCATCTCTGCAAGCACAAACAAAATCAATCCAATCCGTAAGATCATCAGAAAATTTCTTAACTCTGAGATTCCCAAAGTCTGATGTCATCTCGTAAGAATTTACATAAGCTCCGGAACTATGTTTAAGATCGGCTTTTCGTCTTGCCCATCGAATTGCCTGTTCCTTGTTTGTTGTGACATAAAACCCTTTACCAAAATCAAGCGGACGATAGGAGTGAGCCATATCCGGAGTCTTGACGACAACATTGGACCCATGATACACGATCATGCTACGCCTCCTCTCCCCTCTAGATATTCTTCTATGTCACTTACAACATAATCAGTTCCTTGAGTGTGAAGAATATCATAATTAGGAACGAGATAATTTACAATACATCCGGAATCCCGCATTCTGGCAAATACCGCAGAAGGATACTGTCCCCACTTATTGGCACATGCATGAATCATATAAACAATAAACTCGAACGTATCTTTATCCACAAATACACCCTCCAGATGCAATCGTAATTATTATAAAGCACACTAGAAATTAAGTCGAACAAAAACCCGCCGATCCTCTCGGCGGGCCTCAACTTTTACTTTAAACTGCAAAGCAATCAGTTCGCAGGATAAACGCTGACCTGCTTCTTGGAAGAGCCGACTCTCTCGTACTTAACGAGGCCGTCGATCTTCGCATAAAGCGTATCGTCGGATCCGATACCCACGTTGTTACCGGGGTGGATCTTGGTTCCGCGCTGTCTGTAGATGATATTGCCTGCGATTACGCTCTGTCCGTCGCCCTTCTTGGCTCCAAGTCTCTTGGACTGGGACTCACGACCGTTCTTGGTGGAACCCATTCCCTTCTTATGAGCGAAGAGCTGTAAATTCATGTTAAGCATTATCTTACACCTCCGTGTCTTCAAATTTCCTCAATGATACTGATGTACCTGTTACCGTCAGTGTTAACCGACTGTGCCAGTGATATGAACCCGAGAACTATAGTCTCCATTATCACCTGAGCCCTGTCCGCCGCGCCCTCATCACGGAATCTTCCCTCCGGAATGATTATCTCGGCGTTCACGTTGCCGTCACCATTATCCTCGACTATCCTGGTCGAATACTCCGTATCTATTCCGCAGATCCTCTCGAGAGAGTTCGCGAGTGTATACACGAGTGTCGACGCTCCTGCGCAGATTATGTCGGATCCTGCCTCCGCGTAGCCTGAGTGTCCGCTGACGAACAGCCCGGTTACCTTACGTGACTTGTCCCTGACGACCTTGACGGTGATCATTACACGCCCGCTTTATGCGATACCTGTAATACGTACTCTTGTATAAGGCTGTCTGTGGCCATTCTTTCTTCTGTAGCCCTTCTTAGCCTTGTACTTAAGAACGACAACCTTCTTGTTCTTGCCCTGCTTTACGACTTCGCCCGTAACCTTAGCTGCTACATCAGAGCCTGCCTTGATCCCGTCGTCATCGCCTACAGCCAGAACCTCGTCGAAGGTAACTGTCTCGCCGGCCTCGGCCTCGATCTTCTCTACAAAGATCTCGTCGCCTACAGCAACCTTGTACTGCTTGCCGCCTGTCTTAATTACTGCGTACATACTGTGTCCTCCTGTTCTTCCAGTCTCGCTGCTTCACCCGAGGCACCGCGCCTTCAACATGTCAATCATCTCGAAAAGCACGAATTTAAAAGCCCGTCGCATGCGGCCACCCGCGTATACTATCATCTGATGAGCATAAAGTCAAACCTATTCCAGCCTTCCGCCAGCAACTCATCAAAGTCAAGGCTTGGCAGATCGGTAACGGCATCATCCTCCGAGAAGAACTTTTTGAACGATCGAACAATGCCTGCACTTCTTACTTTGAAGTCAATAACCTTTGAATCCTCTGTTTTATTAGTATAAGGGATCCCCCATCGATCATATATTCTCTCCTGATTTCCGGCAATAAACAGGTAATCACATGTATCGTAAAGATCGAAATTCCTGGCATCGGACGTACCTACGAATATAAATATCACGTGATAATTAGGCGCTTCCTCTATCAGGGATGCACTCCTATACGGAATATTGTCCATAACATCCATTCCAATGACCCAATAATACTTTAACCTGAACAGATCCTTATATTCCTTTCCGTTAACGACAACATCATACAGAGACTCCAATATCTCATATAAGCCGCGTGGTACATCCGGATATAATTCCTTCATCTTCAGGATAACATTAGGAATATCGGCAACATCAACACCTTCAAAGTAACTGCTGAACTTATTGATATCCGGCAGCCCTTCGATCTCGAATTCTCCTGTCTTGAACGCTTTGTGCACTTCTTCGGTAAGATAGTACTTCGAGGTTATTAAGAACGAGCTTCGCGCAAAGTCTGTCAAATCGTCATAATCCTCATATTTCTGGATTAAAGACAACGATTCCTTCCTGTATTCCACTGTCTCCAGGAAGTTTAGGATACGGTCATCATTGTAGAAGACGTACCCGTCTTTCATCCCCAGATCAGCTTTAATATCATAATTACGCTCAAACAGATCATTGCGAATCAACGCGCTGTGAGAGCATTTATCCGCTGAGGGAGACATCTTAAAATTCGTTGCCAACAACTTACAGACATATATCACATCCCTAAGCTTTGGACTGAAAATACCGATATTCTTCTTAGACCCGTATTCAAGGAATACCGTCTCACAATCGATTCGTTTACTGTTGAATACAACTGCGTCTCCCAGCGTCAGTATGTCATATACACTCGGGTTCTGCTTAAGACAATTTGCTTTAAAGTCTTTTACGTTTTCATTATCAAGAATGGTAATCAATTCATCATATTTCCTGACAAAATCCTCTTGATAGTATTTATGAACGCCATGATACGACACCCTCTCGGCATAGCGCGTTAGAGACTCCAGATATTCATTGAAGAAACCTCCGTCATCCTGAATAAAAGGAACCTTATATGTCCTGTTGTTCTCGACTCGCCCGTCCTGAGAATTCTCAATGACTATACCTCGTTCTCGCTCGCCTATTTCACCCGCAGCCGGATTGCCCAAGAACCTGCTGGAGACATCCCTGTCACACCTTAACGCGAACCTGACTTTAAAGTTGGCGAAGGCATTAGCCCCTAGGGTGCCACTCATCTCCTGACTTGCGAAGATAAGATGGAAGCCCGTAGCTCTGCCAAGCTTGGTAATAGACGTCAGCACCTCGCTTATAATTCTTTCCTCGCGAGCGGTCGCCTCCGTAAACATCTGCTGGAACTCATCAATAAGCAGTACTACGCGGGGAAGAACGATTTGATACTCCTCCCGCAGCTGGTCTATTTTCTCAAGCCCTAGATAGGAGAAAAAGGTTTGCCGCGCTCTCATACAGTCATTAATATACTGAAGAAGGCTCACGACATATCTCACCTCGCTCGTAGCAGCTACTGCCCTTACATGAGGTGTATTACAGTTCGACAGATATTTACTTAGCGTAACCTTCTTGAAGTCAACAAGAAACAGATTCAGCTCCCAGGGGGCATATTCCGTCATCATCGAGAACAATAGATTATGCAGGAACACAGACTTACCGGAGCCTGTGGCACCTACGACAAGGGCGTGGACACTGTCATCCGGCTTTCCGAAGGTCACAACCGTAGGCTTTGTTGTCTCATTATTCTCAAGGCCGGGGCGCAGATTGATCCCCTTAGAAGTCGAATTAAACCATATCGCTCTCTCGGTATCGTCGTCTCTAATAATCTCTTTTATGACGACCTTGCTTCTTTCTTCCAGAAGCCCGGCGAAAACCCTACAGCAATCATCCTTTGAATTAGAATACTTATCAAAGTATTTCAGAAACATCAGAGGCTCATTAAGACAAACATACTCTCCATCAGAATTAGGAGTAGGGGAAGTAACAGTAGATGTTACTTCCGCATCTCCTCCTTTAAGCTGATCAATCAAACCTTCGATGTATGCGCTATATGAACGGGTATTACCGGCGTCCTCCAGAGCCTTACTCTGCTGCGCAATACTTCCAAACAGATCATCAAACTGACTCATATAAACACGATCCTACATCAATCTAACAGTCTATTAATTATTATTATCACCAGGATTCTTGAGTCTTATATTAAGCTTTATTGGTTTCTTAGCCCCATCTGCTGCTGATTCGGCCTTATTGCTCGCTTCAGTAGTAGCTGCAGTTGCTGCACTTTCCAGTTTTTTCAGTTCTGAGTCGGAATCAGGATCCAAATATCCCATTACGCGCCCTTCAATATTTATCAAGAGCGTTAATATACTTTTAAAGAAAATATTCTCTTCTATCTTTTCTTCACATTTACTCTTACTACGATTAAATAGTTCCTCAGCTTCTTTACTAGCTGTGGTTTTCAACTTTTTAAGTTGTTCTACTATTTCAGAATCTGTATATGACACTCCGCCTTTAAAATCTATCTTAGCTTCGGGATCAATTTTGTCCGAAACTCTAATTCCCATTACGCCTTTTATCAACTCCTCTTCCGTCTTCCTTGCATAATATCCACTTTCACTATTCAATTCCTGACCGGCATTTAAAGCTTGTCGCAAAAGAGACCCTTTTGATTTACTCCAATCTTCAACGTCTTTTACTAAGCTACCGTAAAAATCAAAATCAGAAGCATCTTTCATACCATCTGCATATGACTTATATATAATGTTTTGAGTTGAGTTACAAACTACATAGATATTCTGTAGATATTTTTTAATAATCAGATCTTGCAACGCTTCTAGAGTTTCATCCACCACCAGATCGACTATTGCTATCTTGGTCTCCTCGTTTAATTCCTTTTTCTGAACTTGTGACATTTTCTCTCCTCCTTGTTTTTTAATATGAAATTTTAAAAACATTATCCTTTTCGAAGGATGAACTCAGGGCTCCCTGTTCATCGAAGAACGAGTCCATCTCTGCCTTGCTCATAATAAATATCGGTAAGAATCCGAACTTCGACGAACTCTTATATAGCTGCAGCAGATCTCCCGATATATTGCGAGCTTCCTTACCAAAATGAATGACAACGTGATACTTAAACGGGACATCGCCATCCTTTATTCGCATCGGATTTATTGTAGCTATGTCACCGGTTCCGCCGGATCCTATAATACGTTCCTTTTGTTTCTGAAGTGTCCTGTAGAACTCGTCTCTTTTACGATTATCGTGAATAACATTAAGCATATTCACATCCAAGAGTCTCCTGGCATCATTATCGTGAGTAAGCAGTCCTCCGCCGGTATCGTAATCAATTAAGCAGTAGTCAATAATACCGAAGTGATTGGCAAATATTAATCCTGCATACATATCAGCAATAAAAACAGCAACCTGTCTTTGAATCTCATCCGTATCAGTAGAATCGTAGAACCAGAGCATCGGCTTAACCAAATGAGTAATAACAGAGTAATTGTCTTTAACTAAGCAGAATTTGTCAGTCATAACACAATTGTTATAATGAACATCCTGTATAGGCTGACTGATACTTTTCTGAACCTCTTCGATCCTCGCATCAAGTTGCTGAAGTAGAGCATTTTGCTCAGCCAATTCTTTTTCTGCCGCCTTTATCTTATCAGAAGTCTTTTGGGCATTAGCCTGACTTTCCTCAAAGTCACGCTGAAGATCTGCCACTATTTTCTCTGATATTTGGGTTTTCACTCCATTCTGATACTTTTCAATATCCGTGCGCCAACCATCGGTCTTCTTTTGAAATTCACTCATAATAGACCTGTAGCCATTCTCACGGTATTGATCGGGATAGAACAAGCCTAAGAACTTATCCGCATCCTGCCTCATGGCGATATGAGAGTAAATCAACTGGAAAAGGGCATATACGCATAACAATCCCAAAACTGTTACGATTAACAAGATGGCAACAAGGGTTAACTTACTATTCAACCAAGCAAGTCCCATGCTGAGCGCGATCATCCAATAGTAAAAAGCAACTAACGCAACCGCAACAGAAACCAAAGTATCAATAATTGGAAAGTCTATGAAAATATCCAATATTTTCTTGATTAGCTTATATGCCAGATATGCAGGACCGAACACTATGAAAAGAGGAGGAGCACCCAGAACCCATCCCCATATACCCTTTGTAATAAAAGGGTAGCTTGATATCTTTTTACTACTGTCATTAGTATATATATAAGGCTTACTATTTTTTACAATCTTATCCGGACCGTTTCTACCTATGAACCAACTGGAAAGCTTTCTGTAATTTCTTCTCAACCTCTCGTCATTTCTACTGAAATATGCGATCTGACTCTCTAATGCAGATATTGTTTCTTGTTCTTTTTTCTCGGTCTCCTCCTTGATAAACATATCAGTGGCAGCCATAACAACTTCAGGCCTTTTGTAATCATATGCATGCATCTGAAACTCAAAGTCGCTAAGGTTTTCCTTCAGAAGCTTGATTAAATCATTATTAGCATCTATAACATTCAGATACTTATTGTATTGCCTATATAAAGCGGACAGATCCGCCACAGAATTGTCGCTCATTTGCTCATCCCTCGTTAGTCAATTCAATAACCGATAAATATGCCTCTCTGAGGCTCTGATTATAAGCATGCTCTATGGGTTGGAGCTTTCCGGCTTTCTTTATTCTGCTATTAGCTATCATTGAATGGAAAATAGACTTTGCATAGGATTCGGTTCCTCCTCCCATTTCTCCCCGATATTGATTCTTATCAGCTTTCATGTGCGATTTATCCGCTTTCCGAACAAGCATTTCAGACTTGGATTCACCATACCAGCCGCTAACTACGAGGTAGCCTCCGTCTACCTGCTTAATTGCAACAACAAGCATTCTATAATTCTTGGGCTTTTCCTTATGCGAAACTATAAGACAAGTAGTTTTTTCAGATTTTAATGCGCCGACCTTATAGGTATATGACCCTTCTTCGATCTGGGCATTTATATTCCTTCTCTCTAGGGATGAATTAAGTACTTCCTTGATCTTGGTGATATTCACCGAACCCTCTTGATCCGATATCCTTAACGCCTGATCCAGATACCCCTTATCATCCTCATACGTAAATACTTTCTTGTCATTAATGTTCATGAACGGCACCCACCTTCGCTGTTTTTAAATATCATTAGTAGGGGCTTATTCAAGCCCCTACTAACTGATACACAGTGTATCAGTCGGCTCGAACCAAGACTTTTACGTGGTGTTATAATGGAGAAAAGGGGGTACGTTATGCGCCTTTCAGAACTGCTTAAATACAACGACTTCGTTATACAGTGTCACGATAATCCCGATGCCGATGCCCTGGCCTCCGGCTTCGCTCTTTATACATATCTTAAGAACAACGGCAAGGACCCGGTCTTCATCTACAGGGGCCGTAATCCCATCACCAAGAGCAATCTTAAGATCATGGTCGAGGAGCTTGAGATCCCCGTGCAGTACGAGCCGGACTTCGACCGTATCCCCGATATCCTCATCACCTGCGACTGCCAGTACGGCCAGCGTAACGTGACCGAGACCAAAGCGAGATATGTAGTCGTCATCGACCATCACCAGGTCACGGTTGACCTTCCGAGATTCTCGGAAGTAAGAAGCAATATCGGCTCCTGCTCCACGGTGATCTGGGATATGCTCCGTCAGGAAGGCGTCAACGTCAACGAGAATAAGAACCTCGCCACCGCCCTCTACTACGGACTCTACACGGATACCAACAAGCTTTCTGAGATAAGCCATCCCCTCGACCGCGATATGGTGGACGCTCTTCAGATCAATAGAAGCCTCATCACCAAGATGAGCAACTCGAACATATCTCTGGACGAGCTCTCCATCACCGGCAGAGCCATCCTTAATTATGAATATCAGGAGGAGTTCAGATGCCTGGTCATCAAGACCGAGCCCTGCGACCCTAACATATTAGGAGTAATTAGCGACTTCGCCATGGAGACCGCGGAGGTCGACGTGTGCATCGCCTACTACATAAGTCCCGACGAGATCAAGTTCTCCGTCAGATCATGTGTCAAAGAAGTCCACGCCAACGAACTTGCCGAATATATCGCGAACGGCATCGGCGGAGGAGGCGGTCACCTTCTTAAGGCCGGCGGCACCATAAGACCCGAGAAGATATCCGACTCGGTTACGGACATCATAAGTCAGCGCATCCACGACTACTACAACAAATACGAGATAATCTACGCGAAGAACACGACCCTCGACACTTCTACAATGAACTTCTACACCAAGAAGGAGCAGAAGCTCGGTACCATCAAGCTCACCGACGTCTACCCAGTGGGCACGTCAGTCGAGATCAGGACCTTGGAGGGCGACGTCAACGTCACCATAGCCGACGATACCTACCTCATGATCGGAATCGAGGGCGAGATCTACCCCATCACCGAAGAAAAGCTTATGAACAGCTATCAGGTCACGGGCTTCAAGTTCCACAGCGTCTTCGAATACGATCCCACCATCAAGAATCTTGAGACCGACGAGGTCCAGCCCGTCATGCCCTTCGCGAAGACAGTGATAAGCCCTCCGGGAAGCTCGAGGATATATGCGAAGCCCCTCGACCACGAGGTCAAGCTCTTCACGGCCTGGGATGACGAGAAATACTATTCAGGCAAAGTCGGCGATTATATCGCGGTAAGAGAGGATGATCCTCACGATATTTACGTTATCGCGGGAAGGCTTTTCGACGAGTTGTATAAGCCCACCGGCAAGGGCCTGTCAGCATTCTAGGCTGCCCTTCGTACTAGACCGACCTTCATCTGAGATTACAGCCCGTATCTGCTCCTGAACTCATCCGACATAGGGATGCCGCCCAGCATATCGTTCGCGCGGTCGATCAGATCCTGCACGGTGTAGTGACGGAAGTATCCGACAGATACCTCGCCCGAATTCTCCCATGACTGCGTATAGAACAGATCCCTCGGCGCGTAATGCCCAAAACAATTCTCGATGTACGTACACTCGGTCCATGTGTCAAGCGAGATAACGTCTGTAAGCTGATACATCTGCACGTATAGATACCCGTTCTCCCGGTCAAGCTCGAAGCTCGCGGTCGGCACGTAATTATAATATGTACTGATCTCGCTCTTGCCTATAAAGGAGCCGTCGGACAGATCGTATCTATAAAGGTTGGAGTCGTTATAGGCCACCACCAGAAGATCGTCGCCCGACGCATCATCCTCCATGCAGATAGCTCCGAGAGGGATCCTGCCGTCGGTATTAATGGTATATCTGATCTGCCCGGTCGTTACATCCACGCTTATAAGCAGGCTGCCGTCCGACACGATCACGGAGTCAGTAGCAGGGGCTTCGGTCACGTACATGGCGCCGTTCCAGTCATCAGGCAGGTCAACACGCAGATACTCGTCCTCCTCCGTATTGACGATAAACTCATCATCAGCGGAGACCACATAGATAATCCCCATAGAATCGTAATACACGGGTGCCATCATAAGGTCATCGGAATTCACCGGCACGCTGTATTCTTCAGTATGGTTACTGTCGTTATCGTAAACTCCGATCTCTATACTGCTTCCCGTGCGGTGAATATACGTTACATAACCGTTGTTATAGGTAGCGCTGTTCTCCAGAAGCACATAGGAGTCAGAGAGAATCTGTGTATCTATATCCCCGTCCTCTATATCCACGCGATATAAGGTCACTCCTTCGGCGATCCCCGTATAGACGATAAACAGGTCCTCGTCATCCGCCCCCAGGATCTTGAAGTTCATGCTGTAGTCGCCTTCTTCCCCTATCCTCTCTGTGGTAATAAGGCTGTTGTCCTCGGGATCGATAAGCGTAAGCATGCTCCCGAGATCATCGATAGACAGAAGCGCCAGGATATTATCGTCAAGGTACTGGTCGGTAACGGACTGAAGCGTCACGCCTGAAGTCTGCTCCCAGTCCTCGTCGTGAACACCGGTGTTGTAGTAGATCAGGTCGTGTCCGTGTTCCTGCAGAACATAAACCCCGTGGTTGACCTTGAGCATCTGTATAGAATCCACGAACTCGTAGGTCAGTCTGATGACATTCGTTCCGAGCCCGGGACGCGGTACCACCAGACCTCCGTCCTTAGTAAACATCAGTGGCCATCCGTCGCCGTCTCTGTCGTTGGCCGTCACGATAGCCTCGTTAGTGGTCCACTCGTACTCCAAGGTCCCGTCTTCGATGTCATAGCAGCAGAACTTATTCCCTGCGAAAAATCCCACAAATCCGTTGGCACTCAGGGGTACCAGGTCGTGGTCGAGATTGAGGCTCGTGCTTTCCTGCTCCGCCTCCCATATCACACTCATGTCAGAAGGATCGAAGCAGGTAAGGTAATTTACATCCGGCTGAAGCACATAGACGTCATTGAATCTGCTTGACTCCGTTCCGTCTATATCGAAGGACGCCACCACGAAGTGATCGTCATCCGCCCATCCCACATTAGCCACCATACTGCTTATCTCATCCGACAGAGTAAGCGTCTCGCTCTGAAGATCATATACACCGGCATGACTCGCGGATAACCCGAAATAATAGTAAAGACCTACCCTAGTTCCGTCGGGGGACAGCTGCAGACGACTTAATGTCCCGTAGTTGTCATCAGTAGATAAGTCGTACTCATCTATCGTGTGTCCGTTAGATATATCGATCTTCATAAGCGACGGCGCACTTGTGGCACATATGAGCTCACCGTCGTTGACTGTTGAATTCGCATCAACGAAATACTCCTCACGAAGATATACATTCCAAGCAAGCTCCCCATCGTCTCCGTCGTAGGCTTCGATATGATCGTCGAAGAAGAGGATCAGCGTCTCGTCATCTCCGAAGATCATCTGCTTAACTTCATCTCCTCCACTGTGGACCTCATACAGCTTCTCGTGAGTCTCCGTGCTCCATACACTCACGACGCCGATACTGTCGTAGATGGACAGCCTCGTACCCGAGGTATTGATCTCGAAGTCCCTAATATCATTTCCGGAAGAGTAGTTCCAAAGAGATTCTATCGCGAGCCCGTCAACGCCACGGTACGCCAAAGTCGCGTTAGCAAGAGCCTCAACAGCCTCTCCCGTAACCGGCCTCGGGTCATTCTCATCCTGAGGAAGCGCCGCCATGGCAAGGTAAAGCGCGTCAGTTCTCATGTTATTATCAAGCTGAACAGATGACTCATTCGCCAGATACTTTGACTGACTTATAAGCGACTGCATATAGGATTCATTGATCCTTTTACTGCTGTAGAAGAAATACCCCGCGAGCCCGACCGCAGCCGCCACCAGAACAGTACTTATAGCTATGACGCGTCTCATATGATACTGTCTTTGGCGTCTTACAAGCTCATCGTAGGAGCAGCCGATCAGCGCCGATGCGAGCCTCGGGATCTCCGTCTTCTTCGCCTTTCTTAAAGGCATTCTGTAGTCACAGGACAGAGGCTCTATCGGGATCTTGACCTGATGAGTCTCGCCGGTGTACTCGGTGACAGTCCTCTCGTCGAAGGTGAGCTCCTCGGGGATAACGTCGTAGGGCTCGCCCTCGGCAAGCACCGTCAGGATCTGTTTCTTGGTGTGGTTTTTAAGAAAAAACTTTATCTCTCTTTGGACCCATATGGATTTCTTGGTATTAGGTGAACAGATAACGATCAGATACTCCGCCTTCTCGAGGGCGTTGGATATCGTATCCGTGAGGTCGCTGGTGATGGGCAGCTCCTCTTTATCTCTAAATATCCTCTCGATCTTCTTGCGACCGGTCTTTTTCCTGATGGCGCGGGGGATGCTGAAGTGCTCGAGACTTCGCTGAACGTGCTCCGCCACCTTCGAGTCAAGGGGAGCGTGCTTGTACGAGATAAAAGCGTTGTAGAAATCTATCACCTGTAATCCTCCTTCTTGTGAAGCCGGCGCAAAGCCCTTATAGCACCGCCGCCAGCACCAGTACGTAGACTGCGCCATGCAGGATGCCGGGGATCAAAGACCTGTCCGTATGCCTAATGAGAGGCACCACCGCTATATAAGGTATGAAGGTTGCCGCCAGTCCGGCAAGCCCCGCATAGAAGATGTCCGAGTGACCCGGGATGAGTCCGTATAAAAGAGCCACCGCACAGGGGATGAACATCAGCGCCAGGATCAGCTTATTGCCGAAACAGTTTTTCGCACCCTGCCCTGCAGCCGACGACTTACGAGACGCATAGATAAGTCCGGTGGCAAAGACCGCGTCCGCGATAAGCATCAGAAGCATGAGTCCCGAGGAGAAGCTCGCGTCCTTGATGGCGTGGATCTTAAGATCCGTCGTCATGGCAAGGCTCAGCATCACGTAGGACCCGGTGACCACCGCCATGAACACCACCGGCACAAGCCCCTTCTTCCGGGGCACGAACTTGCCTTCCTTCGCGTAGATCCACTGGAAATTAATGATGAACAGACAGCACATGAATATCGCCGGCAGGAACGGAAGGATAAATATCACCGCCGACCTTATAGCATCGAAGGAGGTCGACGCCACGATACCTATCGCCATAGCGATACTGATGCCTCCGATAAGCCCGAACACCCAATTCGACACCGGCGCCTTCTTGCCGTCACTTCCGGTCAGGTTGATGTTCATGTTGGATATGTATAGAAGTATGGAGATCACCGCCATCAGCATCGCCAGCCACGAGAATACGAACCACGCATTGATCCTGCCGAAGGAGGCCTCTCTTGTAGCCTCGTCGATGTAGGTGACGCTCAGGTATCCCGCGAGCTCGTTCTGGAACAGTGGTGAGAAAAGAAGCTTCGACGGATCTCTTACGGTGAAGCTCGACAGCGACAGCGTACGGTTCTGAGCGTTATTGACGTAGACCTTCGACGCGAACAGCCCGCCTCTTCTTATGGGAGTGCCGTAAACCGTGTCGTCTCCGGATATCCTCTCGTAAAGCTTCCTGGCGTCTCCCATCTCGGTTACGGTTGTAGCATTGTCCCGCCCGGCGAAGATCGCGATATCGCACGACGGCTCGCCGCTTCTTATATTGTCCATGTAAGCCTCGTTGAGCTCAGGACATATCAGCACAAACCCCTTCACATGAGTGTCGTCCCTATAATCGTTTATGACCGACAGCGCGTCGCTTCCCATGGCGACCACCACGATGCTGCTCCCAGACGGAAGCGCCTGACCGTAGTTTAATATCTCGTACTCGAAGCCCGCCGCTCTTAGGGTATTACGAAGTGACAAAGTAGGTACATTCCCGGTGTCGCCGTATATCGCCAGCACCGGATTTTTACTGTTGCTTCCCGCTCCCGGCACCAGGCACAGAATGAGCATGGTGAGAATCACCGCTGCCATAAGCACCAACGATATCAAAGTAATGGGAGCGCTCTTATTCTTCTTCACTTATTACTCTCCGTTTTTCCTTTAGACATCCGCCTTGTCGTCTCCGCCGGGGCAAAGCTCGTTCCCGAGCTCCCTTATATCCTCGGGGCCCAGGATAAGTATCATGTCACCGGGAGTGATGAGCTCGTCGATACGCCGCTTGAGGTCTTCCTTATCTGCATAGAACTCGGCGTTTCCGCCCCTTCTGTTGATGGCATCCGCGATATCCTTGCTCGAGACCATGCCCTCATGGATCACCTCGCGGTCCGTGAAGATCTCCGAGAACAGCACCTTCGGACACGTCAGCAGACTCTCAACATACTCATCGAAAAGCAGTTCCACCCTATTATATGTCAGCGGCTGGAACACCACGAGCAGGTTGTTGTGCGGCATATGCATCGCCGCATCGATGGTGACTCGGGCGGCAGTGGGATGATGAGCATAGTCCACGACCACCTCACAGCCCTTATATGTCCCCTTGACGGTGAATCTTCCGTCCGCACCGCCGAACTCATTAAGAGCTTTGATGATCGACTCCGCCGGTGCACCGTTAAGGTAAGCGCACGCCGCCGCGATCAAAGCATTGCTGATATTATGCGAGCCGGGAATGAGAAGCTGAACTCTGCCGATGTTCTCTCCCATTGCCCTGATGTCGAAGGCGGGAAGGCCGTCGTTATACTCGATATTCTCCGCCTTGAAGTCTGCGTCCGAGCCGTCGGCGGCGCAGGTTATCACCTTGATATTCTTATTCGATCTCTCGATGGATTTTCTGATATTACCGTCTGTTCCTGTGACGACAAGATACCCGCCGTCGTCGATCTTGTTAATAAACTGGGCGAATACGTCGATGACATCGTCCAGAGTAGGATAGCAGTCCACATGATCGTGATCGATATTCGTGATGGCGGCTGTAGTAGATCTGAACTCCAGGAAAGATCTCTTGAACTCGCAGGCCTCGGATATCAGTAGATCTTTATTGCCGCCGAGCTTCACCGAACCTCCGATACCGTCGAAGGGCGCACCCAGATGTATCGTGGGATCAAGCCCAGCATCGATAAGCATCATGGATGTCATGGAGGTCGTGGTGGTCTTGCCGTGGGTCCCGGAGATGTTGATAACGTTCTTATAGGAATTGGTCATGATACCAAGGAACTCGGAGCGGTCGAAGACCGGAATATTCTTCTCGATGGCGCGGGCAAGCTCCTTATTATGGGGCAGGATCGCCGCCGTCTTAACGATATAATCAGGCGCGTAATCGTCAATGTTCTCTGCCTCCTGATTGTTATAGATAGTTATGCCCTGCCCGGCCAGCATCTGCGTGCGCTCAGAGGGGTGATTATCGGAGCCGCCCACAGTGAACCCGTAGCCCTTCGTCAGCAGCGCCAGCCCACTCATGGATATCCCGCCGATCCCGACGAAGTACACTCTCCCGTTCTTCTTCAGCTCCTCGAGCTTCATGTCACCCATCTCGCCCGCCTCCTATCGCATGCGTGTTAACTTATCTATTATAAACAACATTTACCTTCTGATTAAATATTTAATCGGCCCGTCCGTGTCCCAATTGTAATATTGGTTTATTACGAAGCCTCCTTTTCGCTCAGCAAAATCCTCAAGACTTGTGAATACGTACGCTCTGTTATCCCTGCTTAGTCCATTATAGCTTTCCCTAAGCATCGTGCGCCCTCCGTCGGGGATAAACATGAGAAACATAAGGATAAGAAGAAGGCTTCTAACCCACCACGCAGTCGAGTCGTCCAGAACCTTCTCAAGGAAAAGTATACACAGAATAAACATCGCAGGAATAGTAGAGCGCAGACACAGATCATTAAACTCTCCCATCTCCACGAAGGATATCGCCAGCAGAAACACGCTGACGAAGACCAGCATATCCCTGTGTTTGCTGTTTCTAAGGATTAGTATGAACGGAAGCCACGTACAGTGAAGCAGCACGAAGGCAGCCCAATGTCCGTTCCAATCTATGAAGGAGAACGACATACCGTCATTTATGCTCTTAGGCTGCATGTAAGAAAAAAGATATACCAAAGCAACGATAAATGCTGGCATTACCGATATTATGTTCTCTGGCTTAATGAACTCCTTATACTTTCCCTTAATGCAGTCATACACCGCCAAAGCAACCATCATGATCAGTAGCCCGATAAACACAAAGGCCGAGTACAATATCGAAGAGGACAGTATGATGCCCCAATGGTTTCTTCTATAGCGGTACTTGAAGAAAAGCGCAGTACATAGCCACCCCGGCACAGCCTGCGCGAAAGCCCACCTTATCTGATTAACATCTGAGGAATAAACGACATTGGCATGTGCCCCGAACCAAAGAAAACCGCTCATCAGATCCTCAGGCTGTAATGATGACAGAAGGATCTTACACGGAAGCATGAAGGTACAGAACAATACTATCACACAGGCTATGATGAATAATTTATAGGGCTTGGCATTACGAACGGTGCTGTATATCAACAGAGCACACATCAGAAGTCCTGCTACGACCCATATCAGCAGAACTACATCCGAGACAAGCGTACTTCCGGTCATCTTCATGAATAAGGCCGGGAGCATATATGACCCGATATAGTAGCTGAGGACTCCCGTCTTACCCTGATAGTCTATCGTCACAGGCCAGGAGCTCCTTCCCATCTGCTCGATAATAAAGTAATGTTTGCTCCAGTCATCGGAAGACGTTACAAGCCCTCCGGCTCCGGTAAGTATACTCATCATCAGCAGGATCAAAAGCGATAATAAGAGCCAAACTAACCCTCTTGTGGATTTGAAAGACTTAAGTAAAGAGTCACCGTCCCTGTTATCCTTACAGAACAGTATTACTGCCCCCAGGATCAATGCTATCCCGATTATTGCGACCGGTATATTAAACCACCCGGCAAAGAACAATATCACCGGAATGTAGAGATGTACTATAGCTAATGTATTGATATTGAGATAACTTTTTCCTCTCATACACTTGATTATATCAAGCTTTCTCCGCATACAGAATCTTCAGCACGATCGGAGTCAGGATCGACGATGTAATGATCAGAAGGATCACCGATGTGAAGTAGGCGCCGCTTAGAGCCCCGACGGACAGCGCGCGCTGGGCAACGATCAATGCTACCTCGCCGCGGGTCATCATGCCGCAGCCGATCTTAAGAGTATCCTTGCCTCTGAAGCCGCACAGGAACGACACGCCTCCGCAGCCTAAGATCTTCGACAGCATGCCCACCACCACGAAGCAGATCGAGAACAGCAGTATGCTCATATCCACGGACTTGATATCCGTCTGAAGGCCGATGGATGCGAAGAACACTGGGCCGAAGATCATATACGAATTAATATCCATCTTACGCGAGATGTAATTCGAATCCTTCAATGAACTCAGGATAACTCCCGCCACGTATGCGCCGGTGATATCCGCGACACCGAAGTACTTCTGCGCGCAGTAGGACATGACAAAGCAAAGCGCCAGTCCGATTATTGGAATCCTTCTTGTATGAGGCCAGCGGTTATCGATGACCTTGAACACGCGGTAGAATACGTACCCGAACACCACGCTCGCCAGGAAGAACAATCCTGTCATCAGGAAGGTATTGCCGATATCCTGCGAAGGGTCCTTAATACCGATAACGATAGTCAACACAAAGATTCCGATCACATCATCGATTATAGCCGCGCTGACGATAGTCGTCCCCACGAATTCGCTCAGCTTCCCGAGCTCCTTCAGAGTCTGAACCGTGATACTTACAGATGTCGCCGTCAATATCAGTCCGACGAACAGAGCCTTATAGAATTCCTCGTCCCCGAAGGGGGCGAAGCCATAGAAACACATGTACAGTAAAGTTCCGCACACCAGAGGGATAAAAACTCCTGCACATGCGATGGACAATGCCTTAAGCCCGGTCTTACGAAGATCAGAGATCCGAGTCTCAAGTCCCGCCGTGAACATCAGAAGCATCACGCCGATCTCCGCCATATATCCGAGGAAATCAGAGTATCCCACCAAGCCCAGAACAGATGGCCCGACCAGAAGCCCCGCCACTATCTCTCCTGCCACCTGGGGCGCCTTAAGCTTACGCGCGCAAAGCCCGAAGAATTTTGCCGCGATAATGATTATGGCCAGCGATCTGAAAACCTCATATTTCTCCATGAGAATGCCTTCCTTCTAGAACGTTATGGGACCCACCGTTGCTTCCGTGAAGCTTATAAGGTCGGACGGCTTAAGCTTAAGCTGCAGCCCTCTTCTTCCTCCGCTTACGTGAATCACGTCGACAAGCTCGATCATCTCATCGATAAAAGTCCTGTATTTCTTCTTCATTCCGATAGGGGAACAGCCACCTCTCATGTATCCCGTGACATTCAGAAGCTCCTTCACATGGATAAGCTCCACCCTCTTAACTCCGGCCAGAGCCGCTGCCTTCTTAAGATCCAGCTCGTCATCCACCGACAGGCAGAAGACGAGATATTCCTTCGACTCCGTCACCGCCGTCAGGGTCTTGAAGACTTCCTCATATGGGATATTAAAGTACTCCGCCACATGATGACCGTCCAGGTCATTCTCGTCGTATTCGTACTCCATCGCTTCGTACGGGATGCCTTCCTTGTCCAGCATCCTCATCGCATTTGTCTTCTTAACGTCCGCCATTAGGTCCCCTCGTGTATTATCTCGACTATTATTATATTAACCGCGTTGATATTCAATTCGCATAAGATGATATAATTAAACAAAATTTACTCCGCGAGGTCTTCCATGCTTGGTAAAAACTATCCCGAACGCGACATCAACAAGGTCTTCGACATGTTCGAGGATACCATCAACAAGGGCGGCGTATCCGATAAATGCGGTGCGGAGCTGACGTTGATAAATAAGCTTTTCGCCGCGATGCCGCCGGAAGCGTCGCTCTACGCCATGATGATGCTGAACGGCACCCCCGCCGCCGACCTCCCCGACAGCACCAAAGAGATCATGCCGCTTTACGTGCGTTTCCTGAGCCTCGCGGACTACCTCGAGAAGGTCGACTACCTGCGGCAGGTCCCCGCGAACCCTTCTACTGAGGAGATCATGCGCCGTCACAAGCTGATGGACTCCCTCTACACGCACGAAAAGGCTTTCGCCCAACCCCTCTTAGGCTACAGGATCAACGATGACCTCCTGGAGACAGACGAGCCGTCAGAGGATTCGTCAAATAATGAAACGGAATCTACCGGCTCCTCGGCGCTTCACCTTATGAATTGCGCCGCCCCGGTCTTCACCTGCACCGATCCTGTTAAGACCGCCATGTTCTACGAGGATCACCTGGGCTTCAAGGCGACGCACCTGTACGACGAGAAGATGCCCCACATAAGGCTTGTGAGAGATAATACCGTGATAGTTCTGGTGGAAAGCCCCGTAAGGCTCGCCCCTCCGGCGATGTACGAGATGATCATCTACGCATCCGAACCGCTGCTTCTCTATCACGAGTTAAAAAGCTCTGGGGTCACCATAGTGGAAGAGCTCCCCGAAGCCTCTTTGTCAGAACACGCCTCCTCCAACCGCCAATTCGTCTTCGAAGACTTCGACGGCAGGAGGATATGCGTCTCTCAGTCAACTGAGATCATCTGACAGTAAACTATGCCTTATCTTCCCTTCTAACCTCGACGGTCGACTTCTCGAGAGTCGGGCGATCCATCACCGCCAGGCGACCGCACTTATTGCAGGTCATCTTGCACTCTGCTCCCACACGGGTGAGAGTCCATTCGAAGCTTCCGCAGGGGTGCTTCTTCTTCATCCTGATAACGTCACCGACTTCATATTTGTATAAGAAAAACTTACCCGGCATCCTCTGCTCCTCTCCTTATGTGACCTTAAATAACATCATCTGATACCGAAGGTCACTCTGTCGTTGCCTCCGAAGTCCTTCAGCGTCTTAACATTGCATAACCCTTTATCCGTAAGGATCTGCGCCACCTGCTCTCCCTGGTCGTAGCCGTGCTCGACGATCAAAGCTCCACCCTCGCGAAGACACCTCAGGGCGATATTACAGATGTGGGGATAAAATATAAGCCCATCGTCCCCTCCCCTTAATGCAAGCTCCGGCTCGAAGTCCTTGACCCCCGCATCGAGGGCTTCCATATCAGAAGAATTGATGTACGGAGGGTTAGCGGTGATGACATCGAACACACCTATATCCTCCGGGAGCTCCTCGGTAAGGACATCAAGCTTCATGACCTTAAGATACGAAGGGGCGACGCTAACCTCGCCCACGTTAAGACGTGCGACCTCCATGGCCTTCTCGGAAACATCCGTCAGCACCGCTTCGGGGAAGCGATATCGCGATGACATATAAAGATGATTGAAGATCGATATGCCTACGCACCCGGTACCGGTGCAAAGATCCAGAAGTCTCGGGTCGCGTCCGATATTATCGTCATTAGAAGAAGACAATGGACACATCGGCACCAGCCCCACATCCCCTATGGGAAGCTTAAGCTCCCCGAGAAACTGCAGGGCCGACTCCACCAGAAGCTCGGTGTCTGCCCGAGGGATCAGCACATCCTGCGTGACCTTATACTCCTCTGTATAGAAGGCCTGCTGACCGATGACGTACGCCACCGGCATTCCGGAAGCGCGCTTATGAACCGCCTCGTCGAACCGGTCCGCTTCATCGCCGAGATAAGAGAAAATCACTCCTATATCAAAACGGGCATCGTCTTCCGGGATGCCCGCTTCGGTCAGGATTTTAACTGCTTTATCAATATCACCAGACATCTTCGTCGGCGTCTTCGGGAATGACTGCCTGCATGGCGGCGATGGCGACCTCGACTATGGGAGCGTCAGGCTCAGAGGTCGTGAATCTTTGGAGCCACAATCCCGGCTTCGACAGACCGCGACACACCGCATTATTATCGTGTCTTCCCACGAATCTTAATATCTCGAAGGATATACCGCAGATAACAGGTATCAGAAGTATCCTGATCAATGCACTTACGAGAAATCTTCCGTCGCCGATCAGGATGCCTGCGATCGTGTAGATAAGGATGGATATGGCAAGCACCAGGAACATGAATGAAGTTCCGCAGCGGGGGTGGAATCTTGAATGCTTGAGGATATTCTCTACCGTCAAAGGCTCACCGGCCTCGTAGCAGGCGATGGTCTTATGCTCGGCACCGTGATACCTCCACACGCGATCGATACCTTCGATCTTAGATGCGAATCTTAAGTACAGGAAGAAGATCACCATACGGAGCACACCCTCGGCAAGATTAAGGATCACCGACATCCACGCGGTATCCGCCAGAGCACTGCCCATGATCTTCGCGGCGATGAATACTATCAGCCAGGGAAGAAGAATAAAGAGTCCGACACTAAGAAGTATTCCCAGGATCGCCGACAAGGTGACCATCACATTGTAGTGACTGCTAAGATACTGATCTAAGGCAGACTGCTTCTTGCCCTCTTCCTCGGGAGGCTCCGGCGCACCCTGCTCCGATATATCCGCGGACTTCATGAGGGCATCCGTTCCTCTTACCAGCATCTTATAGAATCTTATACATCCCCTTACGAAAGGCACCTTCTCATAAAAGGTAACGCGATCGCTCTGGGTCATTTCCTCTACGTAGATCGTCCCGTCGCCCTTACGAACTGCGATAGCGGTACGCTTCGGCCCCACCATCATTATTCCCTCGATAAGAGCCTGACCGCCGATGGTGGTCTTCTTCAATGCGGGCTTGATATCCTTGATATCGTTATTATTAACTTCTGACATTTCTTATATCTGTCCGTCTTTCCTATAAATTAGCTATTTAATTGTAAAAAAGAACTGCCTCGTATTCAAGGCAGTTCTGTGTGAGTTTGCTATTAAGCTCTTCCCATTCTCTTGTTGAACTTATCGATTCTTCCGCCTGTATCAACAAGCTTCTGCTTGCCGGTATAGAAGGGGTGGCAGTTCGAGCAGATATCGACGTTGATCTCAGGCTTTGTAGAGATCGCCTCGAAGCTAGCTCCGCATGCACACCTGATCGTAGCATTGTACGTCTTAGGATGGATGTCAGTCTTCATTTCTTCACCTCATAATCAAAGATATGACGCGTACTTAGGGCACGTATGCCATATCGGATTTATAGTAACCGCGTAATAATACCTTTTTTATCTTAAGTTGTCAATTATAATCCCACGGAGTCAGTGATATCCGACAGAGACGAGATAGCACCGGTCGCAAGTGCGATGGCAACAAGAACTATAGTAAGAACCAGCACTAAGATCATCATGCAGAAATATGATCTGGCGAAGTTCTTAACATTGTAGTTCTTAGGAGCGAACGCGAGAATGATAAGAAGAATAAAGCCTATAACCGGGATAGAGAAAAGTATCTCATAACCGAAATATACCCACATACCGATCGGCTTGTACTCAGCAGGTACGTTGTCAAATTTATTACTCATAATTAATTCCCTCCAATTAATTTTTCAATTATTATCCGTCAACCGAGAACGACTTCTGCGCCGACAGCACGAAGCTGGCGTTATCCGGCGTACGCTTCAGGAAATTAAGCACCGCTTCCGTTCCTGCGATAGTGTCGACATCCGCGATAGCCTTACGCGTAAGCCATACAGACGACAGCTGTTCCTCTGTAAGCAACAGGTCCTCACGACGCGTACCGGACTTATCCACCGCGATAGCAGGATAAACACGTCTATCTGCAAGCTTTCTGTCAAGCACGACCTCCATGTTACCCGTGCCCTTAAACTCCTCGAAAATAACCTCGTCCATTCTGGACCCTGTCTCGATAAGTGCGGACGCGATAATGGTAAGTGAGCCTCCGAATTCGATATTTCTGGCTGCACCGAAGAAACGCTTAGGTCCGTAGAGAGATCCCGGATCGAGGCCTCCGGAGAGTGTTCTTCCTGTAGGATTGATCGTAAGGTTATATGCACGTGCAAGTCTAGTCATGGAGTCGAGGAGGATAACTACATCCTGTCCGAGCTCCACAAGTCTCATAGCTCTCTCGAGGACCAACTCGGTTACGCGAACGTGATTCTCAGGGCGCTTATCGAAGGTGGAATAAACCACCTCGCCCTTGATAGATCTTTGCATATCCGTGACTTCCTCAGGACGCTCGTCGATGAGAAGCACGATAACCTTACACTCGGGATTATTTGTTGTGATAGCGTTTGCAACCTTCTTAAGAAGGACTGTCTTACCTGCCTTCGGGGGAGATACGATCATACCTCTTTGACCCTTACCGATAGGACAGAAAAGATCGATGATCCTGCAGGACAAATCTTCTTTATTCGTCTCAAGCTTCAATCTGCTGTCAGGATATATCGCGGTGAGACTCTCGAATCTGGGACGCTTCCTTATGATATCGAAGTCTGAATCCTCAGGGATCTCTATACCGTTAACATGTGTTACTTTTCTTAAGGGCGCATATCTGTCCTTGCCGTGAGGGGCAACTGCCAGACCCTTGATCTCATCTCCCTTACGAAGTCCCAGTCGTCTTATCATCTGACCCGGAACATATGCATCCTCTTCACCCGGGAGATAATTCTTTCTGTGGATGAAGCCGTTAAAATCATTCTTGTTATCGCCGTTACCGATCTCCAATATTCCTTCGATCTCGATATACTGGATCTCGGGCTGCTGAGGCTGAGCATTAGTCTTGTCCTCGGACTCTTCGGGCTTAACCTCTTCATTGATTATCTCGACCTCGCGGGTCTCGGTCTCAGGTCCGAAGGTTATCCTTCTCTTCTTCCTTCCTCTTGAAGGTTTGACCTCTTCCTTCTTCTCTTCAGATGCTTCCGCCTTCGCCTCGGGCTTCTCCTCGGTCTCGGCTGTCACTTCTGCCTTTACTTCAGACTTCTCCTCTGTCTTGTTCTCTGAGGCTTCCTCAGCCTTATCCTTCTTCCTGGGTTTTCTTCCCTTCTTACTCTTAGGCTTCTCTTCCGATACTGAAGGCTCTGCCTTAGTATCCTCTTTAACCTCTTCCTTGGAAGCTACAGGCTCCTCGGAAGGAGCTTCAGAAACCGTCTCTTCATTCTTGACCTTCTTCGGGCGGCCTCTCTTCTTAGGTTTTACATCTGCCACCTGCTCCTCGGTAGCAGCTGTCGTATCCTCAGTAGGCTTAGGTTCAGAAGCCATAACCTCAACTACTTCTCTTACCGACATTCTCGTGATGGATGCGATAAGCTCTTCTCTTGATTTGGTCTTAGCAACAGCGGGAGTGTAATCACCGAATTGGGCGGCAATCGCCTCTAAGTCTTCCTTTGATTTTTGCATCAAAGCATCTAATTCAGACATATATACCTCATTTATGATGTGATAATATTACTTCAATTACCAATAGGTAGGGAATCTACAAGGCCTGCTGACCTTGCGCAAATATTATCATTTGTTAGAATTATCGTCAATATGAAGAATAAAGCTAAGATAATAAAGATCATCCTCATAATACTCATCGTGTTGATCATTCTGATAATCCCGGGTCTTAACAACGACCTTAAGGTAGTTAACTACACGATCGATTCAGATAAGATCGATGCACCCGTAAGAATAGCTCTTATCACCGATCTTCACTCCTGCGCATACGGCGATCACGAGTCCGAGCTTATCGATGCTGTTGACGGACAGCACCCTGATATTGTTCTTCTTGGCGGAGATATATTCGACGAGAAGAGCAACAACGAGAACACATCGGATTTTCTTCACGGAATAAGCGAGCTTTATCCCACATACTATGTCACGGGCAACCACGAATTCTGGGGCGGTGTCGACAAGTACGAGGCGTACATGGATGTGGTGGAGGAATGCGGTATCATCAGACTTCAGGGTGATGTAATTCCTCTTCACATCAACGGGAATTATATATCTCTCGCGGGAGTGGATGACTTCGACTGCTATCTTGTAGATTCCGATCTTATACTCGAGAATCAATTCGTCGATGCATACTTAAGTCTTGATGCCGACTCCTATAACATTATCCTCGCCCACAGACCGGATTACTTTGATACCTATGAGGCGCAGGATTACGACCTGGCACTGTGCGGACATGTTCACGGAGGACAGTGGAGGATACCGGGATTAATTAACGGAATCTACGCACCCGACCAGGGCCTGTTCCCGAAGTATGCCGGCGGAGTTTATGAAGAGGATACAACTACCATGATCGTCTCAAGGGGACTTGCGAGAGAGACCACATGGGTCCCGAGGATATATAATCCTCCGGAGCTGGTCATAGTGGATCTCGTCCCCTCCCAGAGCTAATATAGATACCGGTAAATATTTATAGAATTCTATAAGTTGATCACTGATCTCCGAGAGCCGCGAACTTATCCATCATGTCGAGGGACTTACCTGTTCCTATGGCTACGCAGGAGATAGGATCCTGAGCGATATATACATCGATACCGATCTTTGTAGCGAGCATACGATCAAGTCCGTAAAGCAAAGCACCGCCGCCGGTCATGACGATACCTCTCTGGGAGATATCCGCCATAAGCTCCGGAGGAGTCTTCTCAAGAACAACGTGAACAGCTTCGAAGATGGAGGATACAGGCTCCTCTAACGCCTCGAGCATCTCCGTGGAAGAGACGGTAACCGTGGAAGGAAGACCCGTGATAAGGTTACGTCCGCGGACATCGAGTGTGAGCTCTTCATCGCGGGGATAAGCACAGCCGATCTGGATCTTGAGCATCTCGGCAGTCTTCTCACCGATGAGAACATTATGCTTACGTCTTACGTGCTTGATGATGGCCTCGTCGAACTTGTCTCCCGCCACCTTCAGCGAAGCATCGACTACAGGCTCACAAAGCGAGATAACGGAGATATCCGTCGTACCGCCTCCGATGTCAACGACCATTGAACCCGAAGCCTTGGTGATATCGATACCCGCGCCGATTGCCGCGGCGATAGGCTCACGAATGAGGAATACATCCTTCGCACCCGCATGACGGCAGGCATTTTCTACGGCCTGCTGCTCTACCGGCGTGATCACCGAAGGAACACAGACGACGATAGTAGGCTTGAAGTATGTGGCACGAAGTCCTGTACATACTCTTCCGATAAAAGCCTTAAGCATGACCTCGGTAGCTCTGAAGTCGGAGATGACTCCCTCGCGAAGAGGTCTTATGGCCTCCACGACACCCGGAGTTCTTCCGAGCATTAAGGATGCGCTCTCACCTACCGCGAGAACTCTTCCCGTCTTGTTATTAACTGCTACTACCGATGGTTCCTTTAAGACAACGCCCTTACCACGGACATAAATCAACACGCTGCTGGTACCGAGATCGATACCGATTTCCATTCCTAAGCCCATATCAATACCTCTATATATCGAAACACCTGACAGCACGCCGAGTGTATAAATCTTATTAAAGCATTTTAATTATACTAAACGGACTATCAAAATCAACAATATAAGCCCCTTCCAATGTTTCAAATAGGTTTCATTCGTGATAGAATTGTTTGATTATTTTTAAGCAGATTACAAGAGGTAATTATTATGTCTTATTCAGTCGAGACCGACCGCAAGTGGCAGAAGAAGTGGGAAGAGACAGGACTTTATAAATTCGATCCTGAGAAGGAAGGCGAGAAGCTATACTGTCTCGAGATGTTCTCATACCCTTCGGGAGCCAATCTCCACCTGGGTCACTGGTACAACTATTCGCTGACTGATTCCTGGTCAAGATTCAAACGCATGCAGGGATATAACGTCTTCCACCCCATGGGCTTTGACTCCTTCGGACTTCCTGCCGAGAACTATGCTATCAAGACAGGCATTCACCCGCAGGATTCCACACTAAAGAACATCGACACCATGGAGAAGCAGCTTCGCGCCATGGGCACGACTGTCGACTGGTCCTACGAGGTCAAGACCTGCGAGCCCGGGTACTATAAGTGGAATCAGTGGTTCTTCCTTAAGCTCTTCGAGAAGGGTCTCGCCTACAGAAAGAACGCACCCGTAAATTGGTGTCCTTCCTGTAAGACCGTTCTTGCCAACGAGCAGGTCGTTGACGGCACATGCGAGCGCTGCGGTGCCGAAGTCGAGCACAAGAACATGACACAGTGGTTCTTCAAGATCACCGACTACGCTCAGGAGCTGCTGGACGATCTTCCGAAGCTCGACTGGCCGGAGAAGACCAAGAAGCTTCAGACCAACTGGATCGGCAGATCCCAGGGTGCACAGGTTGCCCTCTGGGTCGAGAAGGACGGACAGCGTCTTAAGAACGAAGACGGAACAGATATGAAGCTTGAGGTATTTACCACAAGAGTAGATACATTTATGGGTGTTACTTATGTCGTTATCGCACCGGAGTCTGAGCTTTGCGATAAGCTTACGACAGATGAGTGCAGAGACGCCATCGAAGAGTATAAGAAGGCTACATCCAAGGTCACCGAGATCGACCGTATGTCAACTACAAGAGAGAAGACCGGCGTCTTCACCGGAGCGTATGCGATCCATCCTCTTAACGGCAGAAAGGTCCCTATCTGGGCTGCCGATTATGTTGTGGCAGGCTATGGTACCGGTGTCGTTATGGCGGTTCCTTCCCACGATGACAGAGACTTTGACTTCGCTCATAAGTACGGGCTCGATATCATTCGTGTTGTACAGTCCGAGAAAGGCGTCGATGACGAGCTTCCCTACTGCGAGAAGAAGGGCTACCTCGTAAACTCCGATCAGTTCGACGGCATGGAGATGCATGAGGCTCAGAAGGCCATAGTAGAAGAGCTCTCTAAGATCGGCATGGGTGAGTGGAAGGTCAATTACAGATTAAGAGACTGGCTTATCTCAAGGCAGCGTTACTGGGGTACACCAATCCCTATGATCCACTGTCCTTCCTGCGGCGTTGTACCGGTTCCTGAGAACGAGCTTCCCGTGCTCCTCCCTTATGATGTTGAATTCACTCCTGACGGTGAGAGCCCTCTTGCAAAGTGCGACTCATTCATGAACTGCAAGTGCCCCAAGTGCGGCGGTGACGCAAGAAGAGATCCTGATACGATGGATACCTTCGTCGATTCATCATGGTATCAGTTCAGATATCCGGATAACGAGAACAGCAACGAGATGTTCTCCAAGGATATCGTCAACAAGATGTGCCCTGTCGATAAATATGTCGGCGGCGCAGAGCACGCCTGCATGCATCTTCTGTATGCAAGATTCTTCACGAAGGCCATGCGCGATATGGGTATGCTTGACTTTGACGAGCCCTTCCAGAGCCTCGTCCATCAGGGAACTATCCTCGGAACCGACGGACAGAAGATGAGTAAGAGCAGAGGCAACACAGTAGCACCTGACGACTACATCGATAAGTACGGTTCCGATGTCTTCAGAACATACCTGGGCTTCGGCTTCGCTTATATCGAGGGCGGTCCCTGGAGCGATCAGGGACTTCAGGCAATTCTGAAGTTCATAAGACGTATCGAGAATCTCGCGACGGAAGCAGCCGGTACCCCTTCCACCGACATCTCCTCGGTAAATTTGGGAGCTTCTGAGAAGGAACTGAACTACGCTTTGAACTACACCATCAAGAGTGCAACTGCCGACATCGACAGATTCCAGTTCAACACTTCGATTGCACGTATGATGGAGCTTCTTAATGCCATCACGAAGTACGCTCAGACCGAAGGCTACAGCAAAGAATTCTACCGCTATGCCGTCGAGAAGCTGATCCTCATCCTCTCACCCTTCGCTCCTCACTTCTGCGAAGAGACATGGTGTGAGACTCTCGGCAACGGATATTCTATTTTCGATCAGAAGTGGCCTTCTTATGACGAGGCTGCACTGGTGAAGGACAGCGTGGAGATCGCAGTTCAGCTTAACGGCAAGATCATCTTCAGAGAGGAGATCCCTTCCGAGGCTGATCAGGCTCAGGTGGAGGAACTCATAACAAAAGACGAGCGCTTCATCAATGCGCTCGCCGGAAGATCCGTAGTCAAGTTTATCTACGTTAAGGGAAGGATCGCCAATATCGTAGTTAAGTGATCCTCTGATCGATAATATTATCCAGTGTATGCCAGCCCAGAACTGCACACTTCACTCTGGCAGGCATGTGAGAGATATCAGTAAAGGCCCCCGCCTCCTCGAGCTGCTCAATCTGCTCCGGGGAGGCGTCTCCTTTTATCATACGAAGAAAAATATCACAAAGGTGCTTGGCCTCTTCCAAGGTCTTGCCGTTGATAAGCTCCAGCATGATGTCGGCGGAGGCCTGAGATATGGCACAGCCGTCACCCGTGAATGCGCCGTCGGTGATCCTACCGTCCTCCACCTTAAGTCTCAGAACTATATCGTCACCGCAGCTCGGATTGACGCCTCTAAGCTCGGTGTTGGCGTCCTGAAGCTCGTGCTTATTAACAGGGTGAAGATTATGGTCGTTAATTATCTCTCTGTAGAAGCTATTCTGCATATCCCATTCTCCTTCTGATACTCTTAAGGCTCTCGGCAAGCTTAACGATCTCGTCCTCGGTATTATAGAACATAAGGCTGGCTCTCGCAGACGAGGATACGCCCAAATGCTTAAGAAGAGGCTGCGCACAGTGGTGCCCCGCTCTTATGCATACGCCGTCGGAATTAAGTATTTCCGCGATATCGTGAGGATGAACTCCCTCCACCGTGAAGGAGAATATTCCGTTGTGGTTATTCGCATCCTTACTTCCCAGAAGCTTAACATGAGGAATATCGGTCAGAAGCCGGAAGGCGATCTGAGACAGTTCCTCCTCGCGCTTGACTATATTCTCGAAGCCGATACTCCGATAGTAGTCTATAGCCGCCAGAAGTCCGTATGCCCCTGCCGCGTTAACGGTCCCGGCCTCGAACTTATGAGGGACCTCGGCCCATGTAGCATCCTCTCTCGTTACGAATTCTATCATCTCGCCACCGGTGAGAAACGGCTGCATATCATTAAGAAGCTCATATCTTCCGTAAAGCACTCCTATTCCGAAGGGCGCTCCCATCTTATGTCCCGAGAACACCAGAAAATCCACGTCAAGATCAGCAACATCGACCGGCATATGCGGCACAGACTGAGCGCCGTCGCAGATGAACAGGGCTCCCTTCTCATGTGCCAGCGAGGCGAAGAGCTTAATGTCATTTTTTACTCCCAGGACGTTGGACACCTGAGTCATTGACACGATTCGGGTCTTATCCGTAAGGCACGCCTCGAAGGCCTCCTTGGTTATAACTCCCTGCTCATCGCACTCCACGAACTTCAAGCTCGCGCCTGTCCTCTTACACACCTGCTGCCACGGAACGATATTGCTGTGGTGCTCCATGATCGACACCAGTATCTCGTCTCCCGAAGACAGCGTCGCACCCAGACTATAGGCCAGAAGATTAAGACTCTCGGTGCTATTTCTGGTAAAGATGATCTGCGCTGGATCCCCTGCACCTATGAATTCGCTTATCCGCTGTCTCGCGGTCTCATACCTCTCGGTTGCCTCCTGAGACAGGTCGTATAATCCGCGAAGAGGGTTGGCGTTATAGTTAACGTAGAACTCCTGCTCCGCCTCTATCACGCTTGCCGGCCTTTGGGAAGTGGCGGCACTGTCTAAGTACGCGATCTTTGGATGCTTAATAATCAGAGGGAAATCGTTTCTCACATCATTCCAGTTCATGATCGGGTATCCTTCTTAATACTGTATTAAGCTTTGCTTCTGCCATCATCTCATAGACCTTCTCGTGCTCCATGCCGCGGGACTCCAGGTAATACACCAGGTTCTCGTCGAGGCGCCCTATGGTGGCACCGTGCTCACCCTGAACATCCTCCTCGCCGCACAGTATCATAGGCACGCTCCTGTTACGGACAGTCTCGTTCATGAGAAGCACATCCTCGGTCTCCTCTCCTACTGCGCCCTTGCACCCGGTTCGAAAATCTATCGTGCTCTTTAGCATCTTCCTCGCATCATCCGCCAGGACTCCCGATGCCGTGATCTTACTCTCGGTATTCTTTCCGTAATGGATCGCTTCGACATTGCCGTCGTAATTCTCTTTGCCTCCGAGCCTGTATCCTACATAGGCCTCGAAGCTGCTGTCATCTCCGTTAAGATAAACAGAGCAATTATCATAGGACGAGGCCTCTCCGGAGCCTCCGAGTATAGCTCTGTACCACTTGAAGGTCGCACCCTTCTCGCAGGTTACCTTTACATCATTTATAAGAAGAGACTCATCCTCATGAAGCTGCACGAGCTCAAGTGTCCCTCCTGCCTTAACAGTCGCGTTAAGCTTATAAGAGACATCCTCGAGCGTCACTATTCTGGACTGACCCTCTTCTACGATAAGCTCACTTACCTTGATATCCGAGGGAAGCTCCACCTTCACTCCGTTGGCACCGAAGCGCCCGAAGGTATTTACTATGGGTCTGTTAATGATCTCACTCATTATCCTATCGCCCCCTTCATCTCAAGTCTTATAAGATTATTCATCTCTACCGCATATTCGAGGGGGAGCTCCTTGGACACATTGTCCGCGAAGCCGCTGACGATCAAAGCTCTCGCCTCATCCTCCGATATTCCTCTGCTCATAAGATAGTAAACCGCATCAGAGGGGATTCGTCCGATCTTTGCCTCATGTCCAATATCTGCCTTATCGGTATTGACCTCCATAGCGGGGATAGTATCAGATCGCGATACATCATCTACCATCAAAGACTGACATGAGACTGCCGCCTTGCTGTCCTCTGCCTTGTGACCAATCATGACACCGCTTCTGAAGGTGCTTATACCTCCGTCCTTCGAGATGGATCTGGTGTTGACATATGACGTGGTCTCCGGCGCGATATGGAATATCTTACAGCCTGTATCGAGATTCTGTCCTGCGCCTGCGAAGGTCACTCCGGTAAACTCAGCACGAGCCTTACGTCCTGCGAGAATACTCATGGGATAAAGGTAGCTTACGTGAGATCCGAAGGAACCGCTGACCCACTCCACCTTACCGCCCTCTGCGACAGTGGCGCGCTTAGTGTTAAGGTTATACATATTCTTGGACCAGTTCTCGATGGTGGAATATCTTAAGGTCGCATTCTTACCCACATAAAGCTCGACGCAGCCTGCATGCAGATTGGCTACATTATATTTGGGCGCAGAGCATCCCTCGATGAAGTGAAGATATGCTCCTTCATCGACGATTATCAGTGTGTGTTCGAACTGACCCGCCCCCGGTGCATTAAGTCTGAAGTAGGACTGCAACGGTATCTCCACCGACACTCCAGAAGGAACGTATACGAAGGAGCCGCCCGACCATACCGCGCCGTGTAAGGCCGCGAATTTGTGGTCCTCGGGAGGCACCAGCTTCATAAATTTCTCTTTGATCATGTCGGCATATTCACCGTGTAAAGCCGACTCGATATCCGTATATATAACGCCCCGGCGTGCCACCTCCTCGCGGACATTGTGATACACAAGCTCGCTGTCGTACTGGGCACCCACACCCGCCAGAGATTTACGCTCCGCCTCGGGTATTCCCAGCTTCTCGAAGGTGTTCTTAATATTCTCCGGAACATCCTCCCACTTGGTGTTCATGCGCTCCGTGTTAGGACGAACATAGGTAACGATATTATCCATGTTAAGGCCTTCGATGGAAGGTCCCCAATCAGGCATGGGAGTTCTTCTGTAGATCTCCAGCGAACGGAGTCTGAAGTCCCTCATCCAGGATGGGTCGTTCTTCTCACGAGAGATCTGCTCTACGATCTCCTCAGATAATCCTCCTTCAACCTTGAAGGCATCCTTATCCTCATAGCGGAAATCATATAGCGCACGATCAATATCTTCGACATGTGTCTTCTCTTCGCTCATTATTCTTCCCCTTCGAACTTGACGAAGCCCTGCTCCGATACCTCTGATATAAGCTCCGGTCCGCCGGTCTTAACTATCCTGCCGTCTATCAGGATGTGGACCTTATCCACCTTCAACGAATCAAGGATCGCCGCGTTGTGCGTGATTATAAGTAGTGATGCGTCCTCGTTATTCTGGAATTCCTCGATACCCTTGGATACCGTTCTTACGGCATCGACATCAAGTCCGGAATCCGTCTCATCCAGGATCGCGAGCTTCGGCTTAAGAAGCAGGAGCTGAAGGATCTCTGCTTTCTTTTTCTCACCGCCCGAGAAACCCACGTTAAGGTCGCGCTCGGCGTAGGAAGCATCAAGACCCACGGTCTCGAGTACTGCTCTTATCTTTTTTCTGAAGTCCCAGAGCTTAACCTTCTCTCCTGTCCTCTGCTCCAGGGATGTTCGAAGGAAGCTCTCGAGAGATATCCCCGGCACCTCCACTGGATTTTGGAACGACAGGAAAAGTCCTGCCCGTGCGCGCTCACTTACGTTCATCTCCAGAAGGTCCTTACTTTCAAGCGTCGCCGAGCCCTCGGTCACCTCATAGCCCGGAGCCCCCATCAGCGCCGCCGCCAGAGTGGATTTACCCGCTCCGTTGGGGCCCATTATGACGTGGGTCTCACCTCGTCCTATGGTAATATCAAGCCCCTTGAGGATACTCTTGTCCTCTACGGATACCTTAAGATTACTTGCATTTAACAGAATTTCCGGCATAAAAAACCTCCCTGCTCGCGTGAATTGATTTCCAACCACGCTGTCGCAGGGAGGAAATCTAAGCTACTCTTAGTCAGCGAAAAGCGCTGTTGACAGATAACGATCTCCGGTATCGGGAAGAAGAGCTACGATCGTCTTACCCTTGTTCTCAGGACGCTTGGCAAGCTCGATCGCTGCCCAAAGTGCCGCACCTGAGGAGATACCCACAAGCACACCCTCGGTCTTACCGAGAAGCTTACCTGTAGCAAAGGCATCGTCATTGGTAACGGGAATGATCTCGTCGTATACATTAGTGTTAAGAACATCCGGAACGAAGCCTGCGCCGATACCCTGGATCTTATGAGATCCGGCTGTTCCCTTGCTCAATACAGGGGAATCATAGGGCTCAACTGCCACGATCTTAACGGAGTCCTTCTTGCTCTTAAGATACTCACCGACACCGGTAACTGTTCCGCCTGTACCGACACCTGCTACGAAGATATCGACCTCACCGTCTGTATCCTCATAGATCTCGGGACCGGTAGTGGCTCTGTGAGCCTCAGGATTAGCGGGGTTAACAAACTGACCGGGAATGAAGCTGTCAGGGATCTCCTGAGCAAGCTCCTCAGCCTTGGCGATAGCACCCTTCATGCCCTTCGCGCCCTCTGTAAGCACAAGCTCAGCACCGTAGGCCTTCATAAGCTGGCGACGCTCGATACTCATGGTCTCAGGCATCGTGATGATAAGTCTGTAGCCCTTAACGGCTGCTACTGATGCGAGGCCGATACCGGTGTTACCGCTCGTAGGCTCGATGATGGTCGCTCCGGGCTTCAGCTTGCCTGATGCCTCTGCGTCCTCGATCATCGCCTTGGCGATACGATCCTTAACACTTCCTGCCGGATTGAAATACTCCAGCTTCGCCAGGACCTTGGCCTCAAGTCCCAGCTTCTTCTCGAGCTGTGTGAGCTCCAGAAGAGGTGTATTACCAATTAACTGTGCTGCCGATGTGTAAATCTTGCTCATGTCATTTCCCTCCGAAGACGGTTATTTTGCATTATAGTAAACCCTAATTCCTACTATGTCAATAGGTTTATCGGGAATGCACTTAATTAATAGCTTTTTCAGCTATCTGCACCTTGTTTCTTAAGAAGCGAATATTTGTGGATCGACTCCACTACCATAGAATCGATGGACTGTATCATCTCCTTGGCGGGTCTGCCGGTATAGTAGCCCTGAATAAGATCAGCCCCGAGCGCGATGACGGTCTGAAGCTCCTCGTCTGTCTCCACACCCTCAGCCAAGGCCTTGATGCCGTTATCGTGCGAGAACTCGATAATGTCCTTCACGAAGTGCTGCTTCTGAGGGCTGTCCTCGATACCCGACAACAAAGCTCTGTCGATCTTAACGTAATCGGGAATATAGCGAAGGAGGTTGGATACGTTGGAGTAGCCTGTGCCGTAATCGTCAACGGCGGTCTCGATGCCTATTCTCGCATAGGTATTCTTCATGTGTCGAAGATCCTCGTCCGATATCTCCGAGTGCTCCGTGAGCTCCACCACAACGGAGTCCGGATGCTCCCGGACATATTCCTCCAAGACCTTAAGATCATCGTCGCTTAACATGTGACCGGGAATGGAATTAATAAATATCTTAGTACCGTCGGAGAGCCTGACCTCGTTATCCCTCATGGCGCGGATGACGTTATTGAAGGTAGCCTTTTCAACGTCATAAAGCCTTCCGTAGAACTCGGCATAGCGAAGCACCACGGGAGGCGCCAGATACGGCGTCACATCTGCTCTCATCAGAGCCTCATAGGCATATATCTTACCGGTCCTCGCATCTACGATAGGCTGGAAATGATAGGTGATCTTATTATCGTCCAGAATAGAGCTTACGACTCTGGCATCGTGGAGCTCCTCATCCGTCAAGGACATCTCCTTCGACAGCTTCTGGGCATTGGCTTTGTCAGTATTCTTCTTGCTTATAGCGACGTTGACGAGCCTCTCCATCTCTTCGGACGAGGCGGGACTTCCGCTCTGAACGCCGTAGTAAAGCTCGATGTTATAGTCCACATTCGTTGCCGCCTGATGCTCCTCCAGCATCTTCATGAGCTTATCCTTCTCGGTAAGCATCTCGCTGTCATTGGGACTTCTTGTTATACGAAGCGCCACCAGTTCGTCGTTGCCGACCCTGAAGCACATACAGTTACGGGACGAGAAAACCACCTCCAGCGCGCTTCCCAGGATCACGATGGCGTTGTCACCCTCCTTACGGCCGTAGGTATCGTTAATCTTCGCCAGGTCCTTGATATCCACGGCAAGAGCACCCATGTAGCCGCCGTTATTACGCATAAGATGAAGCAGCGTTTCTGCTCTCTCGAGGAAACCTCTGTAGTTCGACAGGCCCGTGAGACTGTCGGTGGTGATGCCCTTCTTGGCGATCTTGTTGCTGCCTATAAGCTCGTCGGATCTTCTGTAGCACTCTATTCCTCTGCTGACACTTCGAAGCCATGCGCGGTACTCGGGGGATATAACCCTGATCTGATCGCCGTAGCTTACAGCAGCATAACCGAAGACGCTGTCCTCATAATACAGAGGCATGAAGTAGAAGGCTGCAGGTCTCTCCCGCTCCTCGTAAAGCTGCGGAAGCATCGCATTCCTGTCGAAGTAGGCATCAGGCATTATCCTGTTGTTATTCTCCGCCTGCGAGCCGCATCTTATTATCTGAAGTATCCTGTCCTCATACTCAGCACCCACCTCACCTAATGAGGGATTAAGACAGAGACTAAAGTCCTCGAAGCCGCTTATAAACTGTATGGATCCGAATATGGTGCTTATAAGTCCCGTGAACGACGACTGCGTAAGCAGGTCCTCGTCCATGGTATTAAGAGGCGAGAACATAGAACTTAAGGACAGATCCGTATCCCACGTATCTCTTCTGTAGTACACCGGCTTCGCGCTGTCGCAGTCACAACCGCAGCTCCCGCCTATGAAGAGCTCGGGCTCCGGAGGAATCTCCTCCGCCTTCTGCCCGGTAATGAGTGCATGTGCATTTATAGCCGCCGTCTGACCCAGCCTGTAGGAAGATAAAGGAACCGACGTGATGGGGATCGGCGCATGGCGTCCCTCCTCATTGGAGTCACATCCTACCACCGCGATATCCTCCGGGATACGATACCCCTTCTCGGTAAGTTTCTTTGCGAAGCCCAGTGCCATACAGTCGTTGGCACAGGCAACGGCCTGAGGGAGCTTCCCGCTTCCTATGAAGCTGTCGGCGAGACTCTCTCCGCTCGTGTACCAGAAGTCTCCGTAGAATATCTTCTTCTCATCCGCCTCTATGCCGTTCTCCGTCAGGGCATCCTTGTAGGCGTTAAGTCTTATTATGGAGTGGGGATGCCAGGATTTCCCCGTGAGAAAAGCTATGTCCCTGATCCCGTGCTTACGGATAAGATGAGACACAACAGCCTTCTCGGGATTGTAGTTATCTATGTGAACTGAAGGAAAAAAACTGCTGTCCTTGTCTACGAACAGGACCTTTCCCTTGTAATTGTTGTGAAGCTCCTCTTCTATACTGTCCGAGACGCCCTCGGTCTGTATCGTATCCGCCATGACCACCACGGCTTCGAATTCATTGTAATTTACTAGCTTGAAGATCGAGGCTTCGCCCTTACATCGGGCAGGGGTATTCTGGTACTTGATGTACATCCCGAACATGCATACGTCGTAGTCGCGCTTGAAGGTCTCCTCCAGAAAGCCCTTCAGGAAAAGCTCATGTGAATATTCTTCGGGCTGCCCCAGCAGCACGGCGATTCTTTTACGACTCGAGTTGGACATGTACTAATAATAAAGTAATTCCCTCGAAAGCGCAATTTACAAAGAAGCTTTTATAAGCCCTATAAAGAGCGGATGAGGCCTGTCCGGTCTCGACTTGAATTCAGGGTGATACTGGACTCCGACGAAGAACTTCTTGTCATTATATTCAACGGTCTCCACCAGCTTCCCGTCAGGAGACATTCCGCTTATTACAAGTCCTCCTTCGGTAAGCTCGTCTCTGAAGTCGTTATTCACCTCGTATCTGTGACGATGGCGCTCGTTGATGCTTAAGCTTTGATAGCACTGCTCCATAATGGTGCCGGGAGTGATGCTGCAAGGATAGCTTCCGAGTCTTAAGGTACCGCCCTTCTCGATATCATCGCTTTGACCGGGCATAAAATCTATTACCTTATGAGTGGACACGGGACTGAACTCTCCGGAGTCCGCATCCTCCCAGCCTAAGAGGTCTCTTGCCGCCTCGATGACCGCGATCTGCATCCCTAGGCAGATGCCAAGATAAGGAACATCATTCTCGCGACAGTATCTGGCCGTAAGTATCATACCCTCGATACCTCTTCCTCCGAAGCCTCCCGGAACGATCACGCCGTCAAGCCTGCCGAGGATATCCCTATAGTTTTGTTCATTAATCGATTCCGAATCTATCCAGTTAATATTCACATGAGCATTGCAGGAATAGCCCGCGTGCCTGAGCGCCTCGGCGACTGACAGATATGCGTCGTGAAGCTGAACGTATTTACCGATAAGACCGATATTAACCTCCCTGGAGGCGTTCTTTATGCTGTCCACCATCTGAGTCCAGCTCACAAGGTCCGGTTCGGGAGCATCTATACCGAGCTCGCGACAGACGATGGAGGAGAAATTGTTCTTCTCGAGCATGAGAGGAGCTTCGTAGAGGATCGGAAGAGTGATATTCTCGATAACGCAGTCGGGCTTGACGTTACAGAAGCCCGCGATCTTCTTAAATATAGATCTGTCCTCGATCTGCTCGTCTGTTCTTAATACAATGATGTCGGGGGTGATACCCATACCCTGAAGCTCTTTTACCGAGTGCTGCGTAGGCTTGGTCTTATGCTCTCCCGAAGCCTTAAGGTACGGCAGCAGGCACACGTGAATATAAAGAGAGTTTTCCTTACCGACTTCCCTTCCAACCTGTCTTATGGCTTCGATGAAGGGCTGACCCTCGATGTCTCCGATGGTTCCTCCGACCTCGGTGATAACTATGTCGGCATCTGTCTTCTTGCCTACGTTATAGATGAAGCTTTTGATCTCATCGGTGATGTGGGGAATGATCTGAACCGTCGAACCCAGGTACTCTCCGCGCCTTTCCTTCGCGATGACATTGGAGTAGATGCGCCCCGTGGTCAGATTCGAATACTTGTTAAGATCCTCGTCAATGAAACGCTCGTAGTGACCGAGATCCAGATCCGTCTCGGCACCGTCCTCGGTAACATAGACTTCACCGTGCTGGTACGGACTCATGGTGCCGGGATCGACATTGATATAAGGATCCAGCTTCTGAGCCGCCACCTTCAAGCCTCTCTGCTTAAGAAGTCTTCCTAAGGATGCCGCTGTGATGCCTTTGCCCAGACCCGATACTACACCGCCTGTTACGAAGATGTACTTAGTCATATTAACCACCTAACCTCTCGATTATTTCCTGCGCCACAGCCTGTCTCGTAAGCCTCGAATCCATGGCCTCTCTTAGGATCAGCTTATGGGCCTCATCCTCGGATAAGCCCTCCTTCTCCATAAGAAGCAGCTTTGCTCTGTTAACAGTCTTGATCTCTGCGATCTTCTCCTCGAAGGACTGAGCCTTTTTCTCCATTCTCTTAAGCCTCTGACGAGTGGCGCACATAAGCCTTATGGTATGTGTGACCACAGACCTCTTGGTCGGCTTCGAGACTGTAAGCACACCGTATTCCTCCGTGTGCGCCGTTACCTCGTCATACCACTGCGCATCGATGAACAGCAGCACACCTGCACCCGTATCGATAGCCGCATCCACCGCGAGGTTGATGCCTCTCTCGTCCTGAAGCGGAGTATTGACGAGCAACAGATCGTAGGACTTATCGTGGAGCTCACGTCTTGCTGCAGAAGCAGAGGTAACGACGTATATCGGATCGAACTCCTCCTTCGGAAGAAGCGACAGCAATACATCGTCAAACTTCTCATTCGACGAGGCTATGAGCACTCGATATTTATGTTCCTTCAGGCCATTCATCTGCAGTAGGCTTCAACAAGTTCTTTTCCGAATACTTCATTAACGAATTCATCCTTGAGCGCCAGCTCGCGGGCTTCATTCAGGGACTTTGGCAGTGTCCCGAGGGATTGACCATCCTCGGGGAGACTCATGCTCTTGGATATGCCGTCAAGGCACTCGTAGATGAGAAGAGCCATGACAAGATAAGGATTGGCAAGAGCGTCGGGGGATCTGAGCTGTGCATAGATCCGCTTGGCCGGACCTGCCGGTGGTATCCTTATAAGCTGTCCGTGATTATCCTTATTCCAGGAGATGTCAAGGGGCGCGGAGCCGGAACCGAATCTTCTGTAGGAATGCTCGGAGTTATTGAAGAAAAATGTAGTATCGTGAATGTGATTAAGGATGCCGGCGATGGCAGCGGTAAGATAGTCCTTCTCGCCCTTGGGATCCTTGGCCAGAACATTGACGTGGAAGCCGTTGCCGGGAGCATCCGGAAGAGGCTTGGGAGAAAAGTCTGCCACGAGGCCGTAACGGGCGGCGATGGTCTTAACCACCGAGATATAGGTAAGCACATTATCCGCAGCCTTAACGGGAGTATTGCCGACGAAGTCGATCTGATTCTGTCCGGGACCGGCCTCATGATGAGAATTAATGGGAAGTATGCCCATCCTCTCCAGGGTAAGACATATCTCTCGTCTTACATTCTCTCCCTTATCCTGAGGTGCGATATCCATATATCCGGCGTTATCGTAAGGTATCCTTGTGGGCTCTCCGTTATCGTCGGTCTTGAACAGATAGAACTCGATCCTCGAGCCGAAGGTGAAGTCTACTCCCTGCTCCTGAGCCTTCTTAACGGCATTCTGAAGTACGCGTCTCGTGTCGATCGGGAACGGGGATCCGTCCTCCAGCGTGATGTCGCAGAACATCCTTATTACTCTTCCGTTCTCCGGACGCCAGGGGACCAAAGTCGTGGTGCTGATATCCGGATGCAGGAACAGGTCAGAATAGACCGTCTGACCGAAGCCCGGGATAAGTGAAGCGTTTATCGGGATACCGTTAGCGATAGCATCCTCCAGTTCGTTCGGCATTATGGAGATGTTCTTCGGAACACCGTGAACATCGCAGAAAGTAAGCTTAATAAACTTGATATCTTCCTCTTCGATATACTGCATAAATTCGCTCAAAGAATAATCCATCCTGATCCTCCGTGGCATGTAATTCTTATTAAAAAGATAGCGCTCATTTCCCAGAGTCAGCCCTGAGAAATGAACGCCTTTGTTCGAGTTGATTGTGCCACTCGGGACTTAAGTTGTCAACAATTATGGATGGGTGTTGACATCTTAAAATCCGAGGTGTATATTCACACCGTAAACGAGACAAACGGCAAAGACGCCGTGAACTTTTGAAGGTTCACGGCGTCTTTTTTGTTTTCGAGAAGAAAGGAGAAACCGTATGAGAACCGTAGAAGAGTTTTTCGGTGAGAATGTATTTAACGAGTCCGTGATGAAGTCCAGACTTCCCAAGGAAGCCTACAAGGCAGTTAAGGAGGCCATCGACCACGGCAAGCGCCTGACGCCCGATATCGCGAATGTGATCGCGAACGAGATGAAGCAGTGGGCTGTCGAGAAGGGTGCAACACACTATACTCACTGGTTCCAGCCGCTGACCGGAATTACGGCAGAGAAGCACGACAGCTTTATCGCACCTCAGGATGACGGGCGCGTGATAATGAGATTCTCGGGAAAGGAATTGATCCAGGGCGAGCCTGATGCATCCTCCTTCCCTTCCGGCGGTATCCGTGCCACATTCGAAGCCAGAGGCTACACCGCATGGGATCCCACATCCTTCGCATTCATCAAGGACGGCGTGCTCTGCATCCCCACAGCGTTCTGCTCATATAACGGCGACGCACTTGATAAGAAGACACCTCTTCTTCGCTCCATGGAAGCCATCAATAAGCAGGCCATGAGAATAATGAAGATCTTCGGCAAGGATGACGTAACTTCGATTCGTACAACAGTCGGACCGGAGCAGGAGTACTTCCTTATCGATAAGAATATGTACGACCAGCGTAAGGATCTGATCTACACGGGACGCACACTGTTCGGCGCGTTGCCTCCCAAGGGACAGCAGATGGAGGATCACTACTTCGGCGTTATCAAGCCCCGCGTGCAGGCCTTCATGAAGGAGCTTAACGATGAGCTGTGGAAGCTCGGTATCCTCGCCACGACAGAGCATAACGAGGTTGCGCCTTCACAGCATGAGCTCGCACCGATATTCTCCACGACCAATATCGCAGCTGACCACAACCAGCTTACAATGGAGATTATGCAGAAGGTGGCGCGTAAGCATGGTCTTGTATGCCTTCTCCATGAGAAGCCCTTCGAGGGCGTTAACGGCTCGGGCAAGCACAACAACTGGTCCATCTCTACGGATACCGGCATTAACCTGCTCGACCCCGGAGATACTCCTATCGATAACGCTCAGTTCCTGTTGTTCGTGACGGCTGTAATTGTTGCTGTTGATGAGTATCAGGATCTGTTAAGACTGTCCGTAGCCTCCGCAGGCAACGACCACCGTCTCGGCGCCAACGAGGCTCCGCCGGCAATAATCTCCGTTTACCTCGGTTCAGAATTGACCGAGATTCTCGATTCAATTGTTGAGGACCGTCCTTACGGATCTAAGGAGCAGGAGCTTCTCAAGGTCGGAGTTCACGTATTGCCTCGTTTCCCTAAGGATACGACAGATCGTAACAGGACTTCGCCCTTCGCCTTCACAGGCAATAAGTTCGAGTTCAGAATGTTAGGCTCTGCTTCATCGATTGCTATGGCAAATACCGTTCTTAATGCTGCAGTTGCCGAGGTGCTGAGTCAGTTTGCTGATAAGCTTGAGGGTGTGGAAGACTTCGAGTCTGCCCTTCACAATCTGATCAAGGATGAAATCACTTCACATCGTCGTATCCTGTTCAACGGTAACGGCTATGATGATTCCTGGGTCGCCGAAGCCGAGAAACGCGGATTGTCCAATTACAAGACATTGCCGGATGCAGTTAAGCATTATCTCGACCCTAAGAATGTGGAGCTGTTCAAGAAGCACAAGGTTTACTCTGATGTGGAGATGAAGTCACGTCACGAGATCTTCCTGGAGAAATACTGCAAGCTTCTTAATATCGAATACGAGACAATGTCTGTTATGGCAAAGCAGGATATTCTGCCGGCGGTCGCCTCCTATGCGGCAGATCTTGCTTCCGGCATCGCTTCAGTAACCGCTGCCGGTGGAGAAGCAGAATTCGAGAAGGAGACATTGGCTGAGTTGAGTTCAGGTATGAGCGCAGCAAACAAGGCATTGAAGAAGCTCAACTCTTTGATCGAAGAGTGCGATAAGATCGATGATTATGAAGTGCTCGCAGATAAGATCAAGGATGAGATGATCCCTGCGATGGATGCCTTAAGAGCCGAGTGCGATGCGCTGGAGCTTAAGACCTCAGCCGAATATTGGCCATTCCCTACCTACGGAGACCTGCTGTTCGGAGTATGATTGATTAACAATTTATAATATAGAAGCCCTGGGGGTTCCCTAAGGGCTTCTCTTTTTGTCGTTTTTTGTCGATTTTTGTCGAAAATTGTCGGTCTTTTCCATCAGCTTCCCTGCTATGCTTATGTCATGGAATCACGTAAAGTACTGGAACTTAAGATCTCCTATCTGGAGAAGCGCCTAAGCGAACTGCCCAAGGGCTGGTTTGGGCAGCATCGTGGGAAACCGATTGTTTACGTTAATACAGAATCGGGTAAGGGAAAATACCGTATTGATGGAAAGAAAGGCAGTTATTATGCAGCCCTAGTTAAAGAATATAAGAAACTTACGATGCAATATAATGATTGTCTTGATACATGGAGTCTTAATTATTCCGGAACCCCAATTAAATATACTTTCCCTTTAACAAAGACCCAAGACGATATGGTCACTTACGATTATTATAAGCAATCTCAGCCCAACCAGAACGGAAAAGAATACAAGACCAAAATTAACTACTCCAATCAAATACTTAGATCTAAGAATGAATTGCTTGCTGTAAAAGAAATCGAAGAGATGGGATTCGAGTGGAAGACAGAAATCTGCTTAATTAAAAACGGAAAGTTCTTCTATCCTGATATAGCCTTCTATGTTCCCTATATTGAAAAGGTATTGCTAATAGAATTAGACGGAATGATGGAAAAGGAAGACTATTTCTTTAAATCCGAAAATAGAAAAATCAATTACTATAAGGTCGGATTTAAAGAAAACAAGGATGTATTATTCTACAGACTATCCAGCAGCGGCGATTTCAATGTAGAAGATTTCAAAACTGCAGTAAGATTCATGATAGAGGAAAATTGTGGAGATATATGTACCCCAAATCGGTCTTGAAATGCCAATTTGGGGTACTGCATAGGGGTACATTTGAGACAAATAAGATGATTTACAGCATATTCGTATAGCCCATCAGGTATTCATCCACTTCTTCAGCGCAGTCGCGGCCTTCGCGAAGGCCCCAGACCACCAGAGACTGCCCTCGTTTACAGTCGCCGCAGGCGAATACCTTATCAACTGACGTCTTATGTCCGTCAGTCTTGATATTCGACCTCTCATTAGTCTCTACATCGAAGCTGTCAGCTATATATTTCTCAGGTCCTAAGAATCCTGCAGCGATCAATACCAATTGAGCGGGAATGACTTTCTCTGACCCTTCAACAAAAGTCATCTTTCTTCCTTCCCACTTAATCTTTACAGTCTCAACACCGCTAAGCTTACCGTCTTCGGAACGGACAAAGCTCTTAACCGTAGTCTCATAGATTCGAGGGTCATGCCCGAACACGGCAATCGCTTCTTCCTGACCATAGTCTGTCTTTAAGACCTTGGGCCACTGCGGCCATGGATTATTATCAGCTCTGGTAAGAGGGGCCGGCGGCATCATCTCAAGCTGGGTGACAGATTTGCAGCCATGGCGGATCGAAGTACCGACGCAGTCATTGCCGGTATCGCCGCCGCCGATGATTACCACATCCTTATACTTCGCACTGATGTAATTTCCATCCGACATCGCCGAAGCCAGAATACTCTTCGTTGTGGCGGTCAGATAATCAACGGCAAAATATATACCTTCACCCTCACGACCGGGAGCAGATATATCACGCGGATTACGGGCACCGCAGGCGAGAATTACGGCATCGTAGGTTGACTTCAATTCATCTGCGGTAATATCCACACCGACATTGCAATTCAATACAAATTCAACGCCTTCCTCCTTCATAAGCGCAACACGCCGCTCGATAAACCTCTTCTCAAGCTTCATATTGGGAATGCCGTACATCAGTAAACCACCCGGACGGTCGGCTTTCTCATAAACTGTTACAAAGTGACCACGGCGATTAAGAAAATTAGCAGCAGATAATCCGGAAGGACCCGACCCTATTACCGCCACGCGTTTACCGCTTCTGACAGCAGGAATCTGCGGCGTCATATACCCCGACTCATACGCATGCTCGATAATCGCATATTCATTCTCCTTAACAGTAACCGGGTCGCCGTTTAAGCCGCAGGTACATGCCTTCTCGCATAAAGCCGGGCAGACACGGGATGTGAACTCGGGGAAAGGATTAGTCATCATCAATCGAGAAGCAGCCTCATCCCAGAAACCCTTATACAGAAGATCATTCCAATCCGGACACAGGTTATTAAGAGGACAGCCGGATACCATTCCGCAGATCACCTTACCGTACTGGCAGAACGGAACGCCGCAGTCCATGCAGCGAGCTGCCTGTTCACGCCTTGCCGCGATGTCTAGAGGGGCGTGAAATTCACTGTAGGTCTTAATCCTCTCAAGAGGCTCCACGGCGGAGTTCTCTTGTCTTTCATATTCCATAAATCCTGTTGCTTTTCCCATTCTTATCACCCATTCATCCTTTCGTGGAAAGCACTGATGCGCGCTTTATCCTCGTCCAAACCCTGTGACTTAAACTTAGCGATAGTGTCCATCATCGCCTGATAGTCGTGGGGCACAACCTTCTTGAACTTACCCGCATACTCATCGAAGTTATCGAGGATAACGTGTCCTATATGAGAATCGGTTCTCCTAACGTGCTCCTCAATCAAAGCGCGAAGTTCCGTCTTATCCTCATCGGACTTAATGCGGGAGAATCCCACCAGTGACTTGTTAAGCTTAGTGTAAAGATCGTTATCCACGTCGAGAACATACGCGATACCGCCGCTCATACCGGCAGCAAAGTTCTTACCTACAGAACCTAAGATAACCGCGACACCGCCGGTCATATATTCGCAGCCGTGGTCGCCGACACCCTCAACAACAACAGTTGCCCCGGAATTACGTACACAGAATCTCTCTCCTGCGACTCCGCTTATAAAAGCCTTTCCGGAAGTAGCTCCGAAGAGCGCGACATTACCGATAATGATGTTCTCATCGGATCTGAGCTTTAAGTGCTCCGTAGGATATACGCTCAGGATTCCGCCGGAAAGTCCCTTGCCGTAGTAGTCGTTAGCGTCGCCCCTCAAGTTAATAGTCAATCCCTTGGGGATAAACGCACCGAAGCTTTGACCGCCGGCACCTTCGCAGTTGACGGTAAACATATCGTCGTCGAGAGTGTTGTAATAACGTCGCGTAATCTCAGCGCCGAACAACGTGCCCAGAGTACGGTTAAGATTACTTACATTGATGTCTATCGATGCTTTCGTCTTGCTCTCCAGATCCGACATGAAGTGCGGTATCAGAACCTCTTCGTCGATCGTAGATTCGAGACCGAAGTCGTATCTGTCTTCGGGTACGAAATGCTGCTTAACAGAAGCATCACCGGCGTAAGGATTGTCCAGAACTTCAGTCATATCAATACGGGACATGCGAGACGCCGGATCAAACATACCGGGCTTCAGAAGATCAGAACGCCCGACCAGCTCATCTACCGTGCGAACCCCTAACTTAGCCATATACTCTCTCATCTGCATTGCGATAAAGGTCATAAAGTTGATGATGTATTCAGGCTTGCCCGTGAACTTCTTTCTAAGCTCAGGATTCTGTGTCGCTACACCGACGGGGCAAGTATCGAGATTACATACTCTCATCATTACGCAGCCCATGGTAACAAGAGGTGCTGTAGCAAATCCGAATTCCTCCGCACCGAGCATCGCAGCGATAACTACGTCACGGCCCGTCATGAGCTTGCCGTCAGTCTCTATAACAACCTTCGAGCGAAGATTATTCATAATAAGAGTGCGATGAGTCTCGGCGACACCAAGCTCCCAAGGCAAGCCGGCATTGTGGATTGAGCTCGCGGGAGCAGCGCCGGTACCGCCGTCGTAGCCTGAGATTAGAACTACTCCTGCACCTGCCTTCGCGACACCCGCAGCGATCGTTCCAACGCCGGCTTCAGATACCAGCTTGACGGAAATACGCGCGTTCTTATTTGCATTCTTAAGATCATATATGAGCTGAGCCAGATCCTCGATAGAATAGATATCGTGATGAGGAGGCGGCGAGATCAAAGCGACACCCGGAGTGGAGTGACGAGTCTTGGCAATCCAGGGGTAAACCTTACGTCCCGGAAGGTGTCCGCCCTCGCCGGGCTTCGCACCCTGAGCCATCTTGATCTGCAGCTCCTTAGCAGAGGTTAAGTACTTCGACGTAACTCCGAAACGCCCGGATGCCACCTGCTTTATCGCTGAACATCTGTCCTCGGATGACCCGGCAGTATTGATACGCTCAAGATCCTCTCCTCCCTCACCGGAGTTGCTCTTACCGCCGATGCGATTCATCGCGATAGCCATACACTCGTGAGCTTCCTTCGAGATGGAACCGTAGGACATGGCACCTGTCTTGAACCTTCTCATTATGCTCTCCACCGGCTCTACTTCATCTATATCGATGCCGCCGTCTTCGGGGAACTTGAACTCCAGAGTACTTCTTAAGGTTATGTGTCTGTCTTCTCTTGTGACAGCTTCCGCGAACTTCTTAAATGTCTCGTAATCACCCGTCCTTGTAGAAAGCTGGAGAAGGTGGATCGTCTCCGGATTATAGAGATGATCCTCCTTTCCAGATCTCTCCTTGTGGCGCCCTGCGATCTTCAGCGAATGGGGGACCGTAAGACCGCCGGCGTCATAAGCACAATCATGAAGCTTCAATGTCCTTCTCTCGATCTCCTCGAGAGTGATGCCGCCGACTCTGCTGACGGTATCGGGGAAGTACTCATCCATAAGCTCCTTCCCTATTCCAAGCGCTTCGAAAATCTTGGAACCCTGATAGGACTGTAGTGTGGAAATACCCATTTTCGCGCTTATCTTTACTATGCCGTGAACGACAGCGGAGACGTAGGCTTCGGATGCCTGAGAGTAGTCCTTGTCGATCATGCCCGTGGAGATAAGCTCGTGTATGGAGTCGAGGGCGAGGTAAGGGTTTATAGCCGACGCGCCGAAGCCCAAGAGAGTGGCGAAGTGGTGCACCTCGCAGGGCTCAGCCGACTCCAGAATAAGCGAGATGGCCGTGTTCATCCTCGTTCTTACAAGGTAAGTCTCGAGAGCGGCAACAGCAAGTAAAGACGGGATAGCCACGTGAGTCTCATCTGTACCGCGGTCGGTGAGGATCAGGATCGCAGCTCCTTCCTCGTGCGCCTTGTCAGCCTGTCTGTATAAGTTCTCGATAGCATCCTTGAGCTTTCCGTCGCGCTCATAAAGCATGGAGATATCTTTGGTCTTAAGCCCGCCTATGTGGCTGTCTCTTATCTTCATCATATCGAGGTTAGTGAGGATAGGATTATTTATCTTCAGAACGTGGCAGTTCTCCTCGTCCTCCTCGAGAACGTTGCCGGCGATACCTAGATAAACTGTCGTATCCGTTACTATCTCTTCTCTTATGGAATCGATAGGAGGGTTCGTAACCTGTGCGAATTTCTGCTTAAAGTAATCGAAAAGCGGAGGCTCCATCTCCGATAGCGGTGGCACGGGAATATCGATACCCATCGCCGCCGTAGGTTCGATGCCGTTAAGACACATGGGGATAATGGAGTTATTAATGTTGCCGTAAGAATAGCCGAAGAGCTTCTGCTGAGTTCTTAACTCCTCTCCTCTTATGCGCACCGGACGTCTGTTCTCTATCTTAAGCTCTTTAAGAGGAACCAGCATATGATCGAGCCACTCACCGTAGGGCTGTCTTCTGCTGAATTTCTGCTTCAATTCGTCATCTGTGATCAGGACGCCCGCTCTTGTATCTGCCACAAGGATCTTACCCGGACGCAGCCTGTCCTTCTTAATAACCGTGTTCTCATCAAGATCTCCCAGGGAGCCAACTTCAGAGGATATTATCAGCAGACCATCTTCGGTAAGGTAGTATCTAGAGGGCCTAAGGCCATTACGGTCAAGCGTAGCACCAAGGATATCTCCGTCAGTAAAAATAATAGAGGCAGGACCGTCCCACGGCTCCATCATCGTCGCATAGTACTGATAAAACGCGCGAAGTTCACGACTCATATTCTGGATGTGCTGCCACGGTTCCGGAATGGCGACCGTAACCGCGAGAGGCAGAGGCATCCCGCACATCATCATGAATTCCAGCGTGTTATCAAGCCTTGCGGAATCGGAGCCGGTGACGTCCAGCAACGGATAGATATCCTTCAATCTGTCCTCAAGCACTGAACTGTGAAGGATATTTTCTCGGGAAAGCATCTTGTTGACGTTACCGGTGATCGTATTGATCTCACCGTTATGCACCATAATTCTGTTGGGGTGAGAGCGCTGCCAGCTCGGATTGGTGTTGGTAGAAAATCTCGAGTGCACGATACCGATTGCTGAGATAAACTCCTCCTTCGTGAGGTCCTCATAAAATGACCTCAACTGCCCTACCAGGAACATTCCCTTATACACGATAGTCCTGCAGGACAGGGAGCATACATAGGTGTTCTCATCCGCCTTTTCATAGAGGCGTCTCGCGACATAAAGTCGTCTTTCAAATTCAATATCTTCCTTGCAGTCGGAAGGTCTTGCCACGAAGCCCTGCATAATAGTGGGCATGCTTTCCAAAGCCTTGCTTCCGAGCACTTCAGGTGTAACGGGAACTTTACGCCACCCTAAGAATTTCATGTGTTCGGAATCGATTATCTCCTCGAACTTCTTCTTGGAGGATTCGCACAGAGCGGGAGTCTGGGGCATGAAGAACATTCCGATACCAAAGCTTCTTCGCTCGCCCAATGTAATGCCTTCCTTTGCAGCTTTTTTAACGAAGAATTCATGAGGAATCTGAAGCAGAATTCCAACGCCGTCTCCGGTCTTGCCCTCGGCATCTTTACCGGCTCTGTGCTCCAATGTCTCAACAATCTTCAAAGCACCGTCGACAACTCTTCTCTCGGGCTTACCGTTGATGTTTACAACGGCGCCGATACCGCAGTTCTCATGTTCGTTGGAAGGATCGTACAAGCCTTGTCTGTCGAAGGGCTCCTGCACTCTGTAATTATCCATAGTTTTTGTTCTCCCATCCTTAAACTCCACAACAAAAAAACGCTCATCCGACGGTATTCCCGTCAGATAAGCGCCTTTGCTTGAAGTATTTAATTGCGGTCATTATGCTACTTCATGCGCCTCGTGTCAAGGGTTGCCGGGCGAGTCTGCAAAAATCAAAAAATATTGTTTGACAACCTGCCAAACGAGGGGTAGTATGCATGACATAAAGCAATGGTGCTGAAGAAATTCTTCGGCACCATTTCTGATTTTACGGACATATCAAGAACCGGCACAAAGACGTGACCACAAGCGTTTTTGCGGCCGGTTTTTTATTTGTCCGAACAAGGAGGTAAACGTTATGTTTGAAGAATTTATGTCTGCCGTAAATGACCAGATATTCGGCGTGTGGTTCTTAGCCGGAGCCGCTCTCGTATTCTGGATGCAGGCAGGATTTGCTATGGTAGAGACCGGATTTACGAGGGCGAAGAATGCCGGCAATATCATCATGAAGAACCTTATGGACTTCTGTATCGGAACCGTGGTGTTTATACTCATAGGCTTCGGTCTGTTCCTGGGGGAAGATGCCCTGTTCGGTCTTGTGGGTCTGCCGAACTTTGATATCTTTACAAACTATGCGACTTTCGATTGGTCCGGCTTCGTATTCAACCTTGTGTTCTGTGCGACGACGGCAACTATCGTCTCGGGTGCTATGGCTGAGAGAACCAAGTTCCTCTCGTACTGTGTTTATTCCGCAGTTATCTCTGCTGTCATCTACCCTATCGAAGCTCACTGGACTTGGGGCGGCGGCTGGCTCGCTCAGATCGGATTCCATGACTTCGCAGGCTCCAACTGTATTCATATGGTAGGCGGTATCTCAGCTTTGATCGGCGCCGCTTTACTCGGACCCCGTATCGGTAAGTTCGTTCGCGATGATTCCGGCAAGGTTACTAAAGTAAATGCTTTCCCCGGACACAACCTTCCTATCGGTGCTTTGGGTGTGTTTATCCTCTGGCTTGGCTGGTATGGATTTAACGGCGCTGCTGCAACAAGCCTTGAGCAGCTCGGAGCTATATTCGTTACTACAACAATTGCACCTGCACTTGCTACAGTATCTTGTATGATTTTTACTTGGATCAAGTACGGTAAGCCCGACGTATCCATGTGTCTTAACGCTTCTTTGGCAGGACTTGTAGCTATCACGGCTCCCTGCGATACAGCTGATGCTTTAGGTGCAGCTATTATAGGTATAGTATCCGGTCTGCTCGTTGTTTTCGGAGTGTGGTTCCTTGATAATGTGCTTCACATAGACGACCCGGTTGGTGCTGTTGCAGTCCACATGATGAACGGTATCTGGGGTACGATCGCAGTAGGTCTTTTCTCTACTTCTTCCGTTCCCGGTTATTCTCTTACTGACAAAGCAGGAAATGTAATGACAGGTCTTTTCTACGGCGGCGGCTTCAAGCTCCTCGGAATACAGCTTCTCGGTATGTTCTGCACTGCAGCCTGGACGGCAGTTACAATCACAATCACGTTCCTGGTTATTAAGAAAATCTTCGGTCTTCGTGTTACAGAGGAAGAAGAGATTACAGGTCTTGATGCAACTGAGCACGGACTTCCTTCCGCTTATGCAGGCTTCTCCATCATGGATATCTCTGACAACATGATGGCAGTTAACGAGAACACCGATCTTGGCGCACACGCTTATGATGATGCTTCGGATACTCTGAAGAATGCTGCCGTACCCGTTGTTGACGCTTCCGTACCGGAGCTTGATACCGGCATACATAAAGTGGTAATCATCTCCAAGCTCTCTCGCTACGACAAGCTGAAGAAAGCTATGAACGAGATTGGCGTAACCGGTATGACTATGACGCAGGTCATGGGCTGCGGCGTACAGAAGGGCGCCGGCGAACGCTACAGAGGAGTCGAGGTAGATACTACCTTGCTGCCAAAGGTTAAAGTAGAAGTAGTAGTCTCGACTATACCTGTAGCAAAAGTAATAGAAGCAGCAAAAAAGGCTCTTTACACAGGTCACATCGGCGACGGAAAGATATTCGTATATAACGTGGCTCAGGTCGTAAAGATCAGAACCGGCGAAGAAAACTTCGCAGCTTTGGCAGATGTAGAGTAAGCCCGCGAAGTACCATTGCTTGGCGTCGCTATACACCTTTCCAAGTGGTCCCCGGAGCAATCCGGGGGCTTTATTTACTTCCCACCGGCATCATCAAGACACCTGACAACCGCTCCGACTCATTGCCTCATTGATCTCATCTTCCGTTGCAGCCATCGCCTGCAGAGTTAAAGTCAGAAGCTTATCAAGCTCCCACCCCAGCTGCCGGGCGCCACGTTCGATGACTTCTCTGGAACAACCGGCTGCGAAGCCCTTGCTCTTATACTTTTTCTTTAAAGATTTAAGCTCCATGTCCTTTGTACTCTTGGACGGTCTCATAAGAGCTGCAGCACCGATAAGTCCTGTCAGTTCATCCGCGGCGAAAAGCACCTTCTCCATCTCTCTGATCGGCTCAACATCAATAGTGACCCCACAGCCCACAGTTATCCCATACCCATGAGAGCATACGGCATGGATAATATCCTCGCTTACGCCGGCCTGAGAGAGAAGCTCCGGCGCCTTAAGACAATGCTCATCAGGATATTCTTCAAAATCTATATCATGAAGCATCCCCACGATGCCCCAATACTCAGCTTCATCACCATAGCCCAATTCATTGGCATACCACTTCATTACAGCTTCCACCGTCAGTGCATGCTGAATATGAAAGGGCTCATTGTTGTATTTCCTTAGAAGTTCAAACGCCTCATCTCTTGTAATCATCGATCCGCCTCGCTAATATATCTTTCTTTTGTCATTCCTTCAGCAAATACGGTCTTCCCAGCATCTCGTACTTGCCTACGCCGTACCTATGGTAAGTAAGCTTCTCCCACCTATCTATGCCGATACGCTTAAGATATTTTACTATCGCCGACAGATCTTCTTCGCAGTCGTTAAACCTCGGAATCACGGGAGTCCTTACAGTTATTAAAGAAGCATACCCGGCATTAACCAGCGCTTCAAGATTATATCGTATCAGCACTCCACCCTGCCCTGTATATTCTTTATGCTTCACATCATCAACCGACTTTATATCGAAGAATATCTTATCAAGATACAAAGCGGCATGAAGCAGAGTATCGGTATCGACGCATCCGCAGGTCTCCACCGCCGTATTGATAAAACGCGCCTTGGCTTCTTTAAGCAAATCCACAGAAGCCGACTGCATCAGAGGCTCTCCGCCGCTTATGGTTAACCCTCCTCCGTCTCTGTAGAAGGCTGAATCCGCCTCCACCACATCGAGAATATCATCAATACTTTTATACTCTCCTGAAACTCCCAGCGCCTTAGACGGACACACACTGGTCCATGAGTAATCATTACCGAAGTTCATCACAGAGAAATCCGGCACCGCTTCCCCGTAATCATCGAAGCGCATTCTCGCGAGAGGACAGGAATTCTCGCACAAACCGCACTTATCCTTGCCGAGGCACTTTGACTTACGATATATAAGCTCCGGAACTGCCCGCTGGGATTCGGGGTTGCTGCACCACAGACAGTGTAAAGGACAGCCTTTTAAGAAAACGACTGTCCTGATCCCTGCCCCGTCATGAAGCGAATACTTCTGAATATTAAATACCAGAAGCTCATTCATATAACATTCTGTTCCGTCCTTGCGATCAGGTCATCCTGAAGGTCCTTCGAGAGCTCCGTGAAGTAAGCGCTATAACCTGCGATTCGCACGAGAAGGTCGCGATATTCCTCAGGATGCTTCTGCGCTTCCCTCATGGTATCGGTGTTGATTACGTTAAACTGTACGTGCCATAGCTTCAGGTCTCTGAAACCCTCGATAAAGTTAACGAGCTTCTCCGTACCCTCTTCACCCTCGACAACCGACGGACTTAACTTGATGTTAAGGAGCCTTGCCGCACGATAGTTATTGCTTCTGTTCTTGGTCTTAAAGTTAGACGCGAGAATAGCGGTAGGGCCGTTGACATCCGCACCCTGGGAGGCGCTGCTGCCGTCGGACAAAGGCGTAAAAGCCTTGCGTCCGTTGGGAGTCGCGCTTACGACCTTACCGAAGGGAACATGTGATGTAAAAGGAACATATCGTAAATCTATATGCACCCCAAACTCCTTCGCATATTTACGCGCGTAATCCGCCGCCTCCTTATCAAGTCGAAGACCGATCTCGTCAGCATATGAATCGTCATTACCGTAAGACGGCGCGTTACGAAGAAGACTTCTTATTACATCGTAGCCTTCAAAATCATTGCGTAAAGCATCAGTAAGCTCCTGTAGAGTAATCCTCTTCTCCTCATAAACAAGCTTCTTTATTGCCGCCAGAGAATCGATTACCGTGCCGTAGCCTATAAACTCGAAGTAACCGAGATCAATACCGCCGGGGATATGCTCGCTGTGAAGATCCTTATAATTCTCCACACATAGCTTGTGAAGCAAAGACCCGAGAGGCGATGCGAAGTGAGACGCCCTCAGGTGATTGATCTGATACTGCTGACGGAACGCATGCCTGATAAAATACTTCTGCTGCTTAAGATACGCTTCAAAGAATTCGTCGAAAGTCTTAAATTCAGAAAGCTCGCCGGTCTCAAGACCCAACACCTCATCGCCGTACTTCAGCATCTTACCGTTATATAAAGTCATTTCCAAGGCAGCGGCGAAGTTGATATACGCGCCGGGACTTGTATATGTATCCCTGTTAGGCATACGGCATTCTGCGCAGCCTGATACCGCATAGTCGAAGGCCTCCTCGAATTCGGCACCCTTGGAAAGAAGCAGCGGGATCACCTCTTCGTCGTTGATTATCTTCGGGAAGCCCGAACCGTTCTTGACCGTCTTTGCTACTTCATATAGATATCTTCTGGGACTTCCGGTATGAACTCTCGCCGCAAGGTCCGGATAGTTTAACGGGAAGTCTCTTTTGGACTTCAGGATAAGGTAAGTAAGGTCGTTAGTGGCATCAAAGCCCTCGGGGGTCTGACCTCCCACCGTAACCGCCTCCCAGTGGGCATATCCTTCGTTAAATGCACCACCCGTCTCAGAAAGATAAAGATCGACAAAGGAAGCCATCTCCACCCACACGCACTCGAGAAGCTCCTGAGCTTCGTCGGGGGTAATCTTACCAGCCTTGATATCAGCCTCATAATACGGGTAAAGGTACTGATCCATTCTTCCGTTGGAGATAATGGTTCCGGTCTTCTGTTCAATTCTTGAGAACATCTGGGTAAACCACTGGGACTGAACCGCCTCGCGGAAATTGGTGGCAGGATTACCCGGCACCTTGGAGCAAATATCCGATATCTGGAGTAGCTCATCTTTACGCTTCGGATCCTTCTCGTCCTGCGCGAGTCTTAATGCCTCCTCGGAATACCTGTCAGCCCAAGTAACGATAGCCTCGCAGACTATTATCAGAGCCTCCAGAAAAGGCTTCTTCTCCATCGCATCATAAGCACTGTCCTCATCAAGTGAATTGAGCTTATCTATTAGCTCCTCGCGAAGTCCGTTAAAGCCCTTCTTCAATACAACATCATAGTCGTGCACCCACTGTATCGAAGACCTGAACGAAGATGTCTCATTAACAATAAAACGCGAAGACGATTCCTCATCATCGTTATAGGTAAGAACAAGCGTATCGTGTGGCAGAGACTTGGATAAAGCTTCGTGGTAGGTCTTTCCCTTCCAGTAGGGCTCGATGACATTAGTAACAACAGCGGCATCCTCCGCCGATATATCGAAAGGAGAGGTAGAGCGACCGGGAAGCTTACTAATGTTAATGCCTAAGGTATCACCGTCTAGCTCCGGATACAGAATTCCGTATCTTGACGCTTTTCCGCCTCGACCCACAATAAGCTGTCCGTCTTCGATAACCACCGTGGACTTCTCGGCATATAACTTTAAAGCCTTCGCCCATCTTAGTATCAGAGGCTGCCCCTCAGTCTCCTTGAACGACTCTGTAAAATATAGACCGCGCTCTATATCTATCTGAGGCTTGACTCCTCTTACTCCGGATATCAGAGACGTTGCTCTGTTGGGGTTATCGAATCCCTTCTTATTGATAAGTCTCTCCTCTTGCGGTGACAGTGTCCTGTTGCTCATTTTTCTTACCTCTTATACTTCAAATTACGTATCCGACGTCAAATTCTCTTTCCTTGAAGAATTCCTTGTAAATTATCTTCTTTGTTCTCGCGAACTCAGATCCGTTACGTTCGTAGTGACATATTTTGCTTATTGGCACAATCTTCTTTATCTTTCCGGGGCGGTCAGACAGTATAACTACCTGCTCTCCGAGATATATTGACTCATCTATATCATGAGTGATAAGGATCATGGTTACCTTCTTCTCCTCCCATATCTTAAGAAGCTCGTCCTGCATGGTAATCCTAGTCATCGCATCAAGAGCTCCAAAAGGTTCGTCAAGAAGCAGAATATCCGGTTCGTTGGCAAGTGCTCTTGCTATTGCAACGCGCTGCGCCATACCGCCTGAAAGCTGTGATGGATATGAATTCTTAAATCCTTCAAGTCCTACCAGCTTAAGATTTTTATCAACTATCTCGTCCTGATTATCAACGGTTTTATCAAGGGCAAACTTGATGTTATCGGACACGGTAAGCCAGGGAAGGAGCCTGTGGTCCTGGAAGACAAACCCAACCTTACGCGAAGGAGCTTTAACCTCCTTACCGTTAATGGTAATAGTGCCTTCAGAGGGCGAGTCGAGTCCTCCGATAAGTCTTAGAAGGGTGCTCTTGCCGCATCCGCTTCCTCCGATAACGGAGACAAGACCGCCCTCCCTTACATCGAGGCTTATATCGTCCAGCACCTGAAGTTCATCGAACCTCTTGCTGACGTTTTTTATGGAAAGAACAGTATTCTTATCCGCCATACTTAACTCCACTTCATGATCTTTCCCGAGATGAGCTTCAACACGTCATCCATTATTTTTCCTACTATGCCTATAAGAAGCATCGCGAGGATAACGTCGTCGGCTCTGGACATACTTCTGCCGTTGGAGAGCATATACCCTACACCCTTTGTCGCGGCTATCATCTCGGCGGCAACAACGCATACCCAGGCATTTCCGAGACCTACTCTGATACCTGTAAGAATCTGCGGCAAAGCTCCTGGCAAAACAACCTTTCTTATAAGCTTCAGTCTGTCCACTTCATACACTCTTCCAAGCTCAAGATATTTCTTATCTATGTTGTGAATACCGTCAACGGTATTAAGAAGTATCGGGAAAAATGCTCCGTAGAAGATGATATAAAGCTTGGACGATTCGCCTATACCGAACCAAAGGATCGCAAGAGGGATCCACGCGATGGGAGGAATCGGCTTTAAAATCTGCAAAGTAAGCTCGGTGATCCGCTCTATTGTCTTACTCAAGCCTATCAGGATACCCAGAACCAAAGCTGCAACAAGAGCAATCAGGAAGCCCTCCAGCACTCTTAAGAAGCTTATGGATATATGCTTCCACAGAACACCCGCCGTAATCTTCTCCCACGCATCCTTCAGAATGATCTCCGGAGCGGGCATGTTATATACCTGAACGACTCCGGCGTGGCAGACGATCTCCCACACGATCAGTATCACAATAGGTAAAGCTATATAAAGGAAAGCACTCCCTATGGCTTTAGCCACAGGGAATGCACTCCTTTTCTTTGCAACCTTATTTTTCTTAAATGTTACTTCCATGGATCATCAGAAGCCCGCTTCTGTAAGATATGTGGTATTGATAAACTCATCTGCATTTACGGGGTTGGAGATGATACCGGCCTCGTAAGCGTAGTCGGCAACTGTGGTGATCTCCTGAATATCGGCATCACTTAAGGAAACATAGAACTCGAAGTTTCCGAGGATCTGATTCATCTCCTCCGGTGTCACGCTGTATCTTGTCGCGAGACGTGAAGCCGCATCATCAGGGTTGGAGCTGATGTACTGGATACCTCTGTCGATAGCTCTGATCAAAGCCTCGATAACATCAGGGTTGGCAGAAGCATAATCACTTACCGCATAAAGGATCATGTTACTCTTCTTGATTCCAGTACCATCTACAAGAACTCTTGCTGTACCGTCAAGTGTGAGCTTTGTAATAAACTGCTCCCAGATAACGATGGCATCGACATCACCCTGAGCAAGAGCCGTCGGGCTGTCTGCAGCGCCGAGGTTAACCGACTCGACATCATCGAAGGTTAGACCTGCACCGTCCAGAACAAGTGCGAGAAGGTGCTGAGCATAAGAACCGAATGCGTAAGCGATCCTCTTACCTGCCAACTGAGAAGCATCTGTGATATCTGAATCAACAGGAACAAGAACAGCCAGAGATCTCTCGCCAGATGAGATATTTGAAACAACCTGAATATCCTGACCTGAAGATCTGGCAATAATAGCAGGAAGGTCAGCCATGAAGCCGAGGTCCCCTTCACCTGCGGCGATAGCTTCATTAACGAGAGGTCCGGATGCGAACTCTGTCCACTCGAGGGTTACACCGATGTTATTCAGCTCCTCGTCTACATAGCCCAGGTCATAGGCAAGATCCAAAGGTGAATACAGAGGATATGACTGAGCTGCGATCCTTACTACTCTGTTTTCCTGGGAGGCTGCATTCTGATCAGCCGCCTCTCCGTCTGTCGAGCATGCTGCAAACGCAGACAGTGCGAGAGCAGCTGCAAGTACTGTTGTGATTATCTTTTTCCTTAACATAAGAATTACTCCTTTCTTTTGTCCTGCCTATCATACCGATAGGTTTATAGGACGTCTAATACAAGAAAGCGATAGCAGTTATCAGTTAAGGCTATAGGACTTAAGGATTATTTTACTTATTGCTTCTTTTACCTCATCATACTCAAGAAGCCCTTTATCATCGAAGAGAACATTGTGCCCATTTCTCTCCAGTAGCTTGATTACGGATCCTTCCCCATTCTTTATATCTTTGGTAAAGTGATGCCCCTTTGCGAAAAGCAGCGGAACCACCATTACATCCTTATCTTTAATACTATCTATAACATCCGCAACTAACGGTGCCGTAGACAGAAATCCGAGATAAACCCTGTCCTCCCCCAACAAAGATGACAGAAACGTCTTTACTCCTTCGTACTCTCCTCCCGAAGAAGAACTGTGTCCCACAAGAAGTACGGATATATCACTCATAGTTTTGTCTTCGCTTCCTCCGGATCACCGAAGAAAACATCCTTTCCTCTATCTAAGATAAGCACCTTATCGAATACCGGCATACTCTCCGTAAGGTTATGAGAAGTAAACACCACTGTTTTCCCTTCATCTCTAAGCGAAGACAACGTATTGTACAGAAGCTGTCTGTGCTCCGTATCAAGATGCGCTTCAGGCTCGTCGAGAAGAATAATATCCGTCTGCTGCGCAAGTATCATGGCAAGGTATGAGAGCTTGAGCTCACCACCGGAGATACTCTTAAGATTCTTCGATGACAACCCGTTGATTCCTACTCTTGCTATCGCATCATCAACGATCCTCTTATCATCCGAATTAAGTCTTCTGGGGAATGATTTCCACGGATATCTGCCGTGTCTTACGAGCATCTTCACAGTCATATCGGCACTTACCACTCTCTGAGGAAGATAGGATATCCTGCGAGCCCGAAGCTCCGAAGGAACAGAGGTTATCTCATCCTTTCCCACCTTTAAAGAACCCTTATAAGGAAGTACACCCGCTATAGCCTTAAGGAAGGTCGATTTACCGCTGCCGTTTCTCCCTATAACCCCCGTTATCTTTCCTTCAGGGAAAGTAAATGATCCGAGTTCTAGGACGTTCTTATCCTCGTATGAGACCTTCAGATTATCAACGGTAATCATCAGCGCACCGCCTTCCTTCTGCTTATGAGGATCCAGATGAAGAACGGAGCTCCCAATGCGGAGAGGATAAGTCCCACAGGTATCTCATATGGATAGAAAATCAAGCGTGACAAAACATCGCATATTATAAGGAACAAGCTTCCGTAAATAACGCACAGAATAAGTCTGTAAAGAAGACCTTCGCACCTTATCCTTCTGATCACATTAGGGACGATAAGACCGACAAAGCCCAGAAGTCCGCACAGACTTACGGCAGAGCCTGCAAGAAGCGCACTTATAAGAAGAGAAACTTTACGAGTATGCTCGGGATTGACGCCGAGACCTGAAGCAGTCTCGTCCCCCAGAAGCAAAAGCTCTATCTGCCCCTGCTTCGCGAAAATAATAACAAGGCAAATAACAATACACGGCAGCGCCGTCAGAACTCCCTGTAATGAAACCGAAGACAGCCCCCCGAGATTAAAGGCAGCCTTGTCCGTAATAGCATTCGGGTAGAAGGTTGTAATCGTGTTTGTGCCCGCAGTAAAAAGGCTCGATATCGCTACTCCGGTTAGAACCAGAGTCATCTTGGAAAAGCCTGCTATCTTACATATCAGATATACAGAGGCCACGGCTACTACCGCACCTGCAAAGGAGAACAGCTGTCTTGCCGCAGCGGAGAACGGGAAGATTATTCCCGCGATAAGGACAAACAGTCCCGCACCCGAATTGATTCCTATAATTCCCGGGGATGCGAGAGGGTTATCCAGAACAGTCTGAAGCACAAGTCCCGAAGAAGAGAGCGCTGCCCCGCACAAAAGCGCCGCGAGGGTTCTCGGGATTCTGATTCTAGTCAGAATAATATATGCACTCTTACTGTAAGAAGACCCGAAGAGCACTTGAAGCAAATCTCCGGTGCCTACAGTTCCGTTCCCGATAAAAAGAGAGATAAGGAAGGCGGCAATCAAGGATAGTATGCCGACTATAACAACTGTTCTTCTGCCGTCAGCCTTCATAGATCAGATCGTACGCATACTGATAGGCGTCAGCCCACAAAGCATTGGGCTTGTACTGGAAATAGTCCTTGGGAAGAACGAAGACACGCCCTTCGGACACTGCCGTAAGTTCTCCCCAGAATGCGCTGGATTCAAAGGCCTGAGTGAAGCTGTCCATAGCTTCGTCCTCCTGCCCATGGAGAACCACAAAAATAATGTCGGGATCCGCTCCCGCTATCCACTCGGCGCTTATTTCATCCAGCTCTGAGTTATCGGTAACCACATTATTAAGTCCCAGGTCATTAAATATCCCGCATGCAAAGTAATCGTTCTTAAGAACCTTATTCTTGGTAGCCGACACTCTTATCGCAAGATATGTTAATCCTTCCCCGGCCGAAGGGACAAGGCTGATTATCTCATCTATGGAATTTCTTATCGAAGTAACGTTAAGCTCGTAAAGGTCTGCTCTTCCGGTGAACTCGGCAAAGGTCTTCATATAGGAATCGTAATCATCGAAGCTGTTGACCGCTACCGCGATCGTATCAATACCGAGATTATCAAGCTCCGCCTTGATCTCGGCGTGCGAAGACAGTTCGGCGGATACAAGCACCAGGTCGGGTTCTAGCTCCAGAATCGCCTCGAGATTAGGCTGTGTGACAGTTCCCACGACAGCTACATCGGAAGCGCCCTCAAGCTCTAAGCCGTCCTCCGTAATGCCTTTAAGAGTCCCGCCTGCAAGAAGCCACATATCACCTATCGACTTCGACAGGGCGACTACCGAATTATACGAGGAAGAAACATCATCTGTTACTGCGCATCCGGGAATAACAAGTAATGCGATAGCAAGTAACGATGCGATTATCCTCTTAAGCATTTAATCGCCGACCTTCTTTACCAGAAGATCGTAGGTACCGTCCTCATTATTTATAAGCTTAAGTATCTTATGTCCCTCATCCTTAATGCTTCTGGGAACATTCTGAACCGGCTCTCCGTCGTTCATGTGAATAGAGATGATCTGTCCGTCATCAAGCTCCTCCAATGCTACCTTCGCCTTAACAAAAGTAACCGGACAGACCACATCCGTTATATCGACTGTCTCGTCTATCTTTATCTCATCAGCCATCGTATGCCTCCGTAACCTTCTTTCTTAATTCGTCTATCCCTACACGATCTATGGTGAACTTGAACCTCTCACCTGCCTTGGCGTTCTCCTCGAAGAACTCCAAGGTGGCATCACAGATTCTTAAGAGCGTCTCCTTGTCCTTAACGAAAGGAACGATCTCGTCGCCTTTGTTGATGGTATTGCCGAACAGTCCTCCGAAATACACGAAGTACCCTTCCGTATAATCATAGGCATCTGTAGGACATGCGAAGACACAACGACCGCAGTTATTACATTTATCGTAATCTATTTTTATCCTGCCATCTTCTATCGCTATGGCATCAACACGACATGCCTTCTCGCAGACACCGCAGGATATACAGTTGTCCTCATTCCACTTGACCTCATACCCGCCCTTGATGCCAAGGTCGTTCTCCTCCGCCTTTAGGCAGTTGTTCCGGCAGCCGGTAACACCGAACTTGAACTTATGAGGAAGCTCCTTACCGAAATATCTTTTGTGAAGCTCCTGAGCAATATCCTCGGTATCAATACAGGCATTGGGACAGACCTTATTACCCTGACAGGCGGTGACAGTCCTGACTCTGGGACCGCAGACACCGGGAGCAATATCGCCCTGTGCAAGAGTCTCCTTCACGGCTTCGATATCATTTATGTTGATATAAGGAATCTCGATACCCTGTCTTGAAGTCAAGTGGATATATCCGTGCCCGTATTTCTCGGCAACCTCGGTAACGGCGATAAGCTGCTTGGCGCTCACCTGTCCGCCTACGACGCCAAGTCTTAAGGAGAAATACCCCTTCTGCTTCTGGCGCATGAATCCGCCCTTCTTCAAAGTAGCATAATCAATCTCAGCCATAGTAATGAAGCCTCCTTAATCGATGAATATCAATTCTTCCTTCGTACTCTCGCCGTTCTCCACATGGAAAGAATTAAGAACGGGATTGCTCCTGTCCATCAATGATAGGATCAGATAGTTGGCATTCTTATCGAACGCCAGTCTGATATCCTCCTGTGAAGATCGGGAGGGCGACTCGGGGTGAGAGTGCCAGTTCCCGAGAGGAGTAAGACCATTTTCGCGCATATCCTTGATGCTTTGAAGCTGCTCCTTGGGGTCAAGGCTGAAGTGCTCGTTAGAGTGATCTGTATTGGTGAGAAGGTATACCTTCTCGATGTTTCTTATCTCCTCTTCACCGTCGTTTCTGATAATACCTGCAATCAGTCCGCAGGCTTCGTTAGGCAATTCAGATACCGCATATTCCAGTATCTTCTCGTAGTCTGATTTCTTAAGATAGATCTTCATGTATATACCTCTTTACTGATTCAAGGGCTTAAGATCACAGACTGCCTGTTCGTAATCGATGAGCTTGGTTATCGTAGGCTTATCTCCGCAGATAGCACAGTTGCAGTCTCTTCCCGGAAGCTTAATCTTATGGAAATCCATCTTAAGCGCATCGTAGGTAAGAAGATTTCCCACAAGAAGTTCTCCTGCACCGGTAATGTACTTGACGGCTTCAAGAGCCTGAAGACATCCGATTACGCCGGCCATAGCACCTATGACACCCGCCTGCTTACAGGTGGGAACGGCATCCTTGGGAGGAGGATTCTTAAACACGCATCTGTAGCACGGCCCCTCTCCCGGGATGACAGTCATAAGCTGACCCTTGAATCTTATGATCCCTGCGTGAGAGAAGGGCTTCCCTGCCATTACGCAGGCGTCGTTAATAAGAAACTTCGTGGGGAAATTATCAGTTCCGTCCAAGATAAAATCATAGTCCTTAATTAAGTCTAAGATATTATCACTTGAGACGAACTGATGATAAGTAATGACCTTAACGTCGGGGTTTATAGCCTCCATCGTCTCTCTCGCCGATTCTACCTTAAGCTTACCTATATCCTTTGTGGTGTGAATTACCTGTCTTTGAAGGTTAGACAGATCCACCTCATCGGCGTCAACGATACCTATAGTACCTACACCAGCCGCAGCAAGATATAATGCCGCAGGAGCCCCTAACCCGCCGGCACCTATGATAAGCACCTTGGCGTTAAGAAGCTTCTTCTGTCCTTTAACACCAATCTCCTTAAGAATGATATGTCTGGAATATCTTTCCAGCTGTTCGTTCGTGAATGCCATTATGACCTTCCGCCTCCCATGAAGTACAGGAATTCGACCACATCACCCTCCTTAAGCTTATGAGTCTCGTGATCGCCTCTCTGGATAAACTCTTCATTCACGGACACTGTCGTGTACTCCGGCATCTCAACATTCTCAAGCACGATAAGCTCAGCTACAGTGAGTTCGTCTTTGACCTCTTTTTTGTTTCCCGATACTGTAATCGTCATATCAATACTTCCTTTCGTTTATATATTTTTATTTACTGCATCTGTAAAATCTTCTATCAGGTCCTCAACATCCTCGATGCCCACGCTGACCCTGATAGTATCCTCGTATACTCCTGCGGCCTCCTTCTGGCTTGGGGTATTCTTGACATATAGAGTGGAGTCAGGATGAATCACCAGGGTCCTTACATCCCCGATACTGGTCGCCTTAACGACATACTTAAGATCATTAATTATATTGAAGGCCTTCTCCTTCGAACCTGCGCGGAAGGTCAGAATACCGCCGCCCATGCCTCGCATTTGTTTACGAGCGATCCTGATGTTGTCCTCATTATTAAGAGGGTAATTTACCTCGATCCCCGGAAGCTTACTTAAGGCAGTCGCGAGCCTCGCCGCATTACAGCAGATCTTGTTCATACGAAGTCCCAGGGTCTCGAGCCCGATCACATTAAGGAAAGCCGTCATGGGAGACATATAGCCTCCCAGATTCTCGGCGATATCGGTGCGAAGTCTCACGGTGTATGCGACCTTCCCGAATTTACTGTAGGAGGACAGGGCCTCGAACTTCTCAAAATCCCATGGAAAATGAGCACCGTCGATGATGATACCTCCGATGGAATCACCGCTTCCGTTAATGTACTTGGTCGTGGAATGAATTACGACATCGGCGCCGTGATCAATAGGATTGATAAGATACGGCGTCGCCGTCGTAGCATCGACTAACAGGGGGATCCCGTAAGCGTGCGCGAGCTTTGACACCTCTTCAACATCCATTATCTTAAGTGAAGGGTTGCTTATGACCTCTCCGAACACGACTCTAGTGTGCTCATTAATTAAGGGCTCTATCCTGTCGACCGTCATGGAGTCTACAAACCTTGCCGTTATACCAAACTTCTTAAGATCCTCGAAAAGGTCGATACTCCCGCCGTAAAGTCCGCTTGATGCAATGATTTCATCTCCGGTACAGAGTATATTCATTAAAGACAGAAGGATCGCCGCCATACCCGAAGAACAGCCTACTGCAGCATTGCCGTGCTCAAGCTCATTGATCCTTTGCTCGAAGGCCGCGACGGTAGGGTTGGCCACTCTGCTGTAGGCGTAGCCCATAGCCTTATGGCTGAAGACCTTGTCGAGCTCCTCCGCACTGCTGTATCTGAAGGCATTAGACTGAACGATAGAGGGCAAGGTGGCACCATGCTCATAGAATTTGACCGCCTTACCGTGTAACAGACTTGTGTTAAAGTTCATCCTTCACCTCCGCGAACCTTCTATAAGATTTACCCGTTCGCTTTTATGGTGTCTAATATATGATTTATATAATCGATATAGCCTGAGACTATAACCCGAGATAATCCGATATCTTGGCGATATATTCTCCGCCTATGGTAGATAACTGCAATTCCTTCTTAGTGATATAACCGATCTCCATCTTGCAGTCATCGGGATTCTCAGACACGAAGGGAATGGCAAGATAATCGCTACCGTTCAGCTCCTCGCAGATAATACCGGAACAAAGGGTATATCCGTTAAGACCGATCATAAGGTTAAGCATGGTTGCTCTGTCATTGGCCCATACCTGCCTCTTATACTCTTCGGTGCTAAGTATCTCTTCTGCATAGTAAAAGTAGGATGCATCCCCCTGCTCGAAGGAAAGACACGGATATTCACGAAGATCATCAAAGGTCAGCTCCTTACGCCCTGCCAGCGGATGACCCTTCCACAGATACACATAGGCATCACAGTTAATTATGTGATGAAACTCAAGATTCTCATTCTTTAATATCTTGGTCATGGCGGACCTATTGAAGCTCGACAGATAAAGAAGTCCTATCTCACTTCTTAAAGAAGCCACATCACTTATGACGCTCTTCGTTCTCGCTTCGACTATCGCGAACTCGTATTCAGCGGAATCATACTCCTTAAGAAGCTCAACAAAGGCCTTGACCGCGAAGGAATAGTGCTGTGTGGTAACGCGGAACTTCTTCTTACGGATCTTGCTCTTCCCGAGATATTCGAGAAGCTCTCTGTTCTGATCGCATACCTTATGAAGATAGGGCATAAGATCCGATCCCTCTTCAGTAAGAGATACGCCTCTTCCGTTTCTCGTGAAGATCGTAAAGCCGACCTCCTTCTCAAGAGCCTGCAGGGACGCGGTCAAGGACGGCTGCGACACATAAAGAGCCTCCGAGGCCTTATTGATCGAGCCATACTCTGCGATACTTATTACATATAACATCTGCTGAAGTGTCATGATAGCACTCTCCTACTATGTTAGTATGTTTATATCCGAGCCTTTGTGATTAGTCAAGGAATAAAGCGCCAGTTTATTTATTGTTTTTTTCTTGCGGGTATTAAGGTCATGTAATAGAATACCTACCATATTGATAGGATATTATTTATCCGGAAAGAGACACCCTATGGCAGACGAATTTAAGACAATAAGTGCAGAAGAATTTGCGAAGCTTGATCTGAGCCAATACACTCTGGTCGATCTGAGAGAGCCCGATGAGGTTATCGTGAGCGGCATCGATGGAGCTATCAATGTTCCCTTCAGCTCCTTCACAAGTAAGCTCGATTCCATTCCCAAGGACAAGCCTGTTATTGTCTTCTGCAGAGTCGGTGACTGGAGCGGAGAGGTTGCCGAGATACTAAGTGACAGAGATTACGATGTCACCAATCTTGAAGGAGGATACAACGCCTATAAGGAATACCTCGATTCCAATGAGGTGTTCATCGACGCCAAGGGTCTTAAATGCCCCGGTCCTATCGTCAAGGTTGCGGATACTATAAAGACTCTTCCTGAAGGCTCTAAGGTAGTTGTAGAAGCTACCGAGGATGCCTTCTATTCGGATATCAAGGTATGGGCGGATCGCACGGGTAATGAGCTTCTCTCCGAGGAAGCCAAAGACGGAATCATCAAGGCCGTCCTTAAGAAGAGGACTGTCAATACTCCCGTTAACACCACCGCAGCCGGCAATGACAAAACCTTTGTAGTCTTCAGCGGCGACCTGGATAAGACCATCGCCGCCTTCATCATGGCCAACGGCGCCGTAGGAATGGGAAGAAACGTAACCATGTTCTTCACCTTCTGGGGCCTTAATATCCTTCGCCGTCCGGAGAAGGTAAGCGTAGTTAAGAGCTTCATCGAGAAAATGTTCGGTATTATGATGCCCCGGGGCACCAAGAAATTGGGCCTGTCGAGGATGAACATGGGCGGCATGGGCGCGAAGATGATCAGAGGCATCATGAAGGAGAAGGGCGTCTCCTCCCTTGAGGAGTTGATCGCCAGCGCCAGAGATCACGGCGTCAGACTGGTGGCCTGTCAAATGAGCATGGATATTATGGGCATCAAGAAGGAGGAGCTCATCGACGGAGTTGAGCTCGGCGGTGTCGCCACCTTTCTAGGCTCCGCAGAAGTCTCTGATATGAGCCTGTTTATCTGATATCTACTTTCTTCTGAATTTAAGCCCAGGGATTAGAGGACTCAGGTTGTCTTATATCCGCCAGGAGGAACTGATCCCACAGATACCACTTCCCGTCCTTTGCTTTACGAAGCTGAACTGCACGGGGAGAGTCTGCGCCGCCTGACTTAAGGTAGAGCTTGGCATAACCCTCCTGCTCGTAGGTGTAGGGGTTATCAGATACCTCGATGGTCGCGGGGAAAGCTACAGAGTAATCGTTATCGGGCGTCGCACCCTTGAAGTAGGAGCGGGGCACGTAATCCTTATCCATGAATCTGTCCCTGATGAACTGCTTGTCCATCTCGCTTAAAGGACGCGGTCCGCGAAGTGCATTCAGCATCCCGAGGGACTGCTCCCGATCCTTGGGATACACGCACAGCGCCAGCACAGTGAGTGCCGCCACCTCGAACTCATCTGTCTGCGCCGCCTGAGGCAGGGCCATAAACTCCTCTACACTCTCCGGGATCTTCTCGAAAACAATCTCTTTTGCCATAATACTCACGCCTCCTTACAGGGTTTGATGAATGATAGAATAACTATAGTAATAATCAGAACTAATGTCACGGCGAGCCCTCCCTCGAGACCGAAGTCGCCGCCGTTGATAATATCCCTACCCTCCGTGAACTTCGAGAGAAGTATCGTATCACCCATACTTCCTCCGCTTACGAGCACACCGAACACATTGCCCTGAACGAAGTTCCAGGAGGTATGCATGGCACTTACCATCCAGATGTTGCCGGTCTTAAGGAACACAAGCGACATCACGATACCGAATAGAACAATATTGACTATGGGAAGCACACTGACACCGTTATTACCAAGATGAAGAGCTCCGAAGATCAGCGAGTTAAAAAGCACTCCTACTGCAACATTATATCTTCTTGACACCGACACGAGAAGATAGCCTCTGCACATGACCTCCTCCGAGTTACCCTGTATCATCCAGCCTAAGAAAAGTATGAGCATGGCATAGGGGCTGAAGCCTCCTGCACAAGAAATCTTAAGGGCTCCGAGCATAACGCATATTCCTATCGATACGGCAAACATTCCGCTTCCGATAAGAAGGCCGATAAGATAATGCTTAAGCGCATTCTTCTTAACAAAGCCTGCAGTACGAATCTTACGTCTCTGAATAATTCTTATAAACAGAAGTACTACTGCCGTCATAGCCGCAGTACAAAGGAGCGAGTCGAAGACAAGATAATTCTCGAAGCTTAGTCCCATTATCGACTCTACCGACGGATCCATCTTAAGCCTCATGTTATAAGGGATATCCGCGATCGCGACAGCTACCGATTGAGCTATTATCCCGATAAAAAATACAAGAAGCATCACCAGAAACTCGAGGACAATAAATAGTCCGGGCTTCTTTCCCTTCTTGGCTGAGATAGAGGCTGCTGCCGCCTCGTCGATTATTGAAGGTCTGTTGAATACTGTCATAGGAATGCCACCGTAAACATCACGTCTGCTATAAGCCTGCCGTCCTCATCCTTTATATCGATGAGATATGTACCCAGGCGCTTACCCGTCTTACGCTCATTGACCCTGGCAGTGAGCCTTTTGCCTACTGTCGCAGGACGATAGAAATGCATATTCGAATCCGCTGCCGCACCCTTGAGGCCCTGCGCAGTGACATAATGCCCTATAAGATCATCACACAGGAAGAACAGAACTCCGCCGTGAACCACGCCATTGATATTAACATGTTCCTCGGTGGGAACAAAGGACGCGGAGGAGGGATCATTCTCATCGTAAATAATATCTATTAATGTAGCCATGAAGCTACCCCCTTATCTTGAGTAGGTGCCGGTCAGATATCCGTACTCTATAACATTACCATATAGAGGAAGATTTCCGGAATGACCGCTGACGTTAAGATAATCATAATACAGAAGATCTCCTGCCAGCCACGGCTCATCAAACTTCGGCTCGAACTCAGTGGCAGGCTCATCTGCCAAAGCATATACGAACACGGTATAAACGTGCTCGCCTGACCCTACCGGAGGATACGGACCTATATAGTCACCGACATTCGCGCCTGTCTCCAGCTCTGTAGATGTAACTCCAGACGCGTACCAGTGCACCCAGTAATTCGCGCTCTCGTCCTCCATCAGGATCACATAATAAGCTGCGCCCTCCACCTCATCGAAAATAATCTCAGGCGACAGATTCTCACCCTCATCAGTATCGGTTATCACATCATCCCATACGCCGTTATTAAGATCAGATGAGGTCACCTCGATGGTAGCGCCCTCCTTGAACTGCTCCATTGTCTTCTCATATCGACCGTACTTAGAGCGATAAACATACCTGGTCATAGACTCTGCCATGTTGATCGAGAAGCCCGCCGCTACCGCCAATATAATAAGTCCCGTGACGGTAGAGACAAGATTGGCTCTAACCTTACGCCCGTCCTTAATATCGACGTTATCGATATATCTCTCGGTATTACGCTGACGGTAATAGATAAGTGCCAGGACAACGAAGAGAAGGTGCCCGAGCATAAGAATAATAAACAAAGCCAGCGCTTCATCCTCGCCTATACGAAGCCACCTTATAAGATAGATGACATCACCCGCGACACATGCTATGTATATGATTAAGGATATAAGACCGATGATCCTACTGTCACCTGCATAGCGGTTCGAGACCGCATCTCCCTCCCGCGGGAGCTTCTCGAGCAACTCACCATAGGCCCTCTTATCCTCCGGCACCTCGAAGCCGTTATGCTTAAGTCTTCTAAGGTAAATCGTTGATGACAGATAGAAGTACATGGACAGAAGAAACAGAGGTCCGCCAATGAACATAAAGCAGATGCTAAGCCCTATCAGCCATATCCAAACAATATCTAGCTGATCAATAATCAATCCAAGTATCAGACCGACAACCAGTAACACGAATGTGATTATCGTGCAATTCTTAAAAGTCTTCTGAGATCGAAGATCGTACTTAATCGGAGTCTTCATCAGAGACCGACTCCGCCTCTTCGTCTGAGCCAATCGTGCTCGAATTCATCTACGGGAACCGGCCTCGAGAAGTAGTAGCCCTGGAACAGCAGACATCCCATATCTGCCAGCTGCGCATACTGATCGCGGGTCTCGACCCCCTCCGTAAGTGAAGCAATTCCCAGATCGCCGGACATATTGATAATATTCTTGACTATCTTACTGGCTCTCTCATTCTCGTTGGAATCGTTAAGGAAATGCATATCGATCTTAAGAACATCTACGGGCATATCCTTGAGAAGATTAAGGGATGAATATCCACTTCCGAAGTCATCCATCTCCACGATGAAGCCGTAATCTCGAAGATCTTTAATGATCTGCAATCTGTCATCGGCATCAGTCATCATTACAGTCTCTGTGATCTCTATTCGAAGCTTCTCCGGCTGGATCCCGAACTCATCCACCAGCTTCTCGATCTCATCCACAACATCCATGAAGTAGAAGTCCTTAGGTGAGATATTAATTGAGATAAACTTATGAATATTCCTCTTCTTCCAATCTGCCAGGATCTCACAGGCACATCTCCACATGTATCTGTCTACATCGGCGATCAGACCGTTCTTCTCGAACACGGGAATAAATGCCGCCGGACTTAAGAATCCGTCATCCGGATGGATCCATCTTACAAGCGCCTCAGCCCCTTCGAGCTCACCCTTATTATTAACGATGGGCTGGAGATAAGGTCTTATCTGTCTCTCATCGATAGCAAGCTGTAGTTGATTGGAGATCAGCTGATCGTATACGATCTCATCTCTGATTATGTCATCATAGTAGACGATATGGATTGGGGTATCTTCCTTCATCCTGGAAGTAGCAAGTCTCGCACTGTCGAACATCAGCGTGACATCAGTCTCGTCCTCGGGGTTGACCTCATATACACCTATATGAACAACTATGTGGTGCTCAAGATTCTCATCCTTAACGGTCAGATTAATGAGCTTCTCCTCCATTGCCTCCTGATTAAACTGACTCTTCTCCACCATAGCTCCGAAGGTATGTCCTCCGAGTCTTCCGTAAAGCAGGTTATCGGCCTTGGAATTCTTAAGATAATCGGATACCTTATAAAGAACATGGTCTCCGAATTGCCTTCCGAAGACGTCATTAACGATATTAAAGTTAACAATGTCAATGTAAAGAATCAGATAATTTGTGTCAGCATCGGACTGAAGCTTCTTCTCTATGCACTCATAAAGGTATTCTCTCGTGTACAACCCGGTAAGTCCGTCGTGAGTCGCGTTATACATCTCCTTCATAAGGTCGCGCTGATACTGTGTGTTATCTCTAACAAGTATCGAGAATCCCGTTATATTAAGATTCTCATCCATGGTAGGTGTGTTCTCGATGTAGTAATGCCTGGCATCATCACCAGTGCCTATTACCAGCTTCTTACACCAGCCTGTATTCTCATAGTCGATCTCACCGAAGATGTCATCGAGCTTAACCCTGGCATCCTCGAACTTGCCACCCTCGATGCCTGTCAAAGCTATGCCGGGATTATTAGACCAGATACACCTCTTGGCATTATCAAAGAAAAAAATCGCCTCCGGCATATCCGATACGACCCCCGCCAGCATTCGGTCGAGAAGCCGTAAAGGTCTGTAATAAAGAGCAAAGTAGAACACCAGGAAGCCGAACACCGCGAAAGCGATCATAGACATATCCACAGGCCTTCTGGAGAAGATGTAATAGGTCTCCACCAGAGCAGATATCATCAAAGAGGCGAATATAACAACATACTTATCTCTGTGTATCCTCGGGGTCTTACGAATCTTATAGTCGTAAATAAAAAATATTACCAGCAGTACACCGTAATCAAGAGCTCTGTGGTAGGTCTGTCCGAGATGAGGAATAAGCCTGTAGTAAGGCGATCCGTCAAGAATCACCGCTTCACTGGAGTAAGCCTGATGGAAGAAGGGATTAACAATGTACTGTATAACATCAATAATCCAAAGCGAGTAGACCGTATATCTCAGGACCTTGCTTCTCCATCCTATCTCACAGTAGGTCAGGGTAAAGTGAAGCAACGCATATATAGCCACATCTAATCCTAGGAAATAGAAATAGAAGCCGATATCGGACAGAATGCGATTACGTGATACGACCAGAATAAGATTACCGACTACCGGCAGGGTCAGACCGCACAGAAGGAAGGATACCCAATTACCGATAGGCTTACGGGAGCGCTTGGCCATGACTGTACAGACTATCAAGGAAATGATAACCGCGCCAAATAAAATAGTGGCCGATAGTCTCACAGGCCCGTTCCCCCTACCAATTATTAAAAGTAATGTATTATAGCACGATTATCTTGTTTTAGCGAATTAAAGTGACGCCATAAGGACCTTCTCGGCATCCTCCTTGCTGAGAGGACGACCCCAGACGTAGCCCTGAACGTAATCACAGTCAATAGAACGAAGGGTCTGAAGCTGATCGTCAGCCTCGACTCCCTCGGAGATAACGTTAAAGCCCAAGATATGTCCCAGGGATATAATAGCCGCGACATACTGCTTGGACGAAGCGCTAGTGTTCATCTTATCAATAAATGATTTATCTATCTTAAGAAGATCAGCCGGGAAGCTGTTAAGATAGCTTAAGGACGAGTACCCCGTACCGAAGTCATCGATGGCGATCTGAATTCCCATCTTCTTGATCTCTTGTATACAGTACATGGCCTTCTCCATAGACTCGATCATGATAGACTCGGTGATCTCCACCTCAAGCTGCTTCGCTGGAATCCCGCTCTCATTAAGGATAGTCTTCATCTCCTCAAGGAAATCATTCTTCATAAGATGTCTTACGGAGACGTTGATGCTTAAGGTGACATCCGAGCCTGTCTTATTAATAAGGCCTCCTATGAATTCGGCAGATTTACGGAAGACTCTGCTGTCCACCTGATCTATAAGACCAACCTTCTCGGCAACGGGTATGAAATCCACGGGACTTATGACAGAGCCGTTCTCATCTTTCATACGAGCCAGAGCCTCGAAGCCTCGAAGCTTATGTGTCATATCATACTGAGGCTGCAGAAGGAAGAAGATGCTGTCATTCCTAAGTGCGGCTCTGATCTTATTCTCTATCTCCAATGTATGCTCTGACTTTAAGATATCGGGAGTAAACTTAAGAATATGATTACTGCTTCCGGCACGCTTGATCTCGCGCATAGCATTATTCGCGTAGGAGAATACCGTATCCGGTTTATCAGAATCCTCCGGGAAAATGGCATAGCCGAAGCTTGCGCTTATAAAGAAATCACAACCGAAGATCGTAAGCTTATCTCCCAGAGCAGCCTCGTATGCACCTATAGTCTTAAGGATATCCTCCTCAGACCTGAAGTTACGAATAATTAGAACGAATTCATCTCCGTTAATGCGGGCAATAAAGTCTAACGTATCTGTCTTGCTCTCATCAGCGATCTTCTTCCATCTGGAAGCGATATCCACCAGCACCTCATTACCGGTCTCGAAGCCCATAGCCTCATTAATATTGCCGAATCCGTTGATATCGATATATACAACTGTGTAGGGCTCACCCTTATCAACTAAGCCCTGAATTAATTCCGAGCAGGCGAAGCGGTTGGGAAGCCCCGTCATAATATCCGTCACAGCCTGAGCACGAAGCTCCTTCTGATACTCGGCAAGTCTTCTGTTCTTAAGGTAGATCATGGTGATCGCGACGATAGCAAGTATACTTCCGAAGACCCCCGGGATACTCGACATATTGTTTCTCACAATAATCGCCATCAGCACGAAAGGGATATGGAACACAAGTACCGCCAGCGAAGTATAGTAACCGGGCTTTCCGTAGAACACGGTAAGAATAATCACGCATATACTCGAGAGGGACGACAGCACACCTGCGAAGATAGAGATCGGAACCTGTGCATTACCGATGGAGATCGATCCGGGAGCACTTGCGACCATGCTGACTATAATGGCAGCTGTGAAATATAGTATCAGCAGAATGACGAAGCCGCCTCTGAATGAAGCATTCTTAGACTCATAAATACGATTCAGAGTATCTTCAATTACTCTGGTCTTAGGCGATCCCTCTTTCTTCGTCATATACCTCTCCGATTAAACCTCATAACTTCCCGAACAATTCTCGCATGATTTCTCGTTCTAGTCATGTGCCAAATCTCTTATATTCTGACGAAAAAATCTCTCGCTCTTAAGCACTTATATACAAACGAAGCCAAAGTAAATCAGTTATTCTTGACAGTCCTCATTTTGCTATGAATTTCTAATAAATTCCGCCATCTTAAGAAAGCTGTCCGCCTTGACGACTGCTATGCCCTGAGTCTCATCTCCGAGCACTACCAACCGGTCTCCGGATTGGATGTCAAAGATTTTTCGAGCGCGGGCAGGGATAACGATCTGACCCTTGTCTCCTACCGTGACGATGCCGAACAGATGCTTGCCCTTGGGAGGCACCGCAAGTCCCAGGTTCTCCAAAGGCTCGAAGCTTGCCAGATCGTCAAGAGTGACACCGAGAACGTCGGCGATCAGCTTGCTCTGTGTGATGTTGGGAGATGTCTTGCCGCTCTCCCACTGGGCGATGGACTGACGGGTAACACCTACCTTATCGGCCAGGTCCTCCTGGGTCATGCTTTTAAGCTTACGAAGCTGTACAAGGTTCTCACTGAACATGGCTTAAGCCTCCTTTATTGTCTTGGGCTTCCTGATGCCGAGAAGGCACCATCTTACGAAGGGTATAAGGGGAATAATCTCCGCCAGAGCGAAGGCCCCTGCAAGACCTATCACCAGCACCGCCAGGTAATGCGCGAATGCCGGCGCATCGGTAAAGGCTACAAGCAGTATCGCCACAGCCGACATGGTGAAGTAGTGGAAGGTGTAGATCGCGAAGCTTCTCTTAGTCATGTACTCCGTGAAGGACGTTTTAAAGTCGAACCATGCCTTGAAGCTTCCTAGAAGCGCAAGACACATCGCCCAGCAGTAAGCGACTGCGGGGATCGAGCCCATCACAGGCATCGCCATGGCGTCGTCGCCGAAGTGAAGAACGAGATAGGTAACACCAAGAGCTGCCGCCACGATTACAAGCGGGATGCGAATCCTCGCGAGGCGCTCTATGACCTCATCATGAGCGAAGACAAAATATCCCAGGAAGAATAGGAAGGGATAGATGCCGAATCTGTACACGGAGATGATGGGAAGATTAAGTATCTGCCCGGAAAGCCAGACCGGGATAACAAGAGCCGCTGCCACATAAGCAGTCGTCTTAGAGGTAAGGCTGTAAAGCTTGCCCTTCTCGAATCTTACGACCAATGCAAGAAGCATGGATATAAGCCATAGAAGCTGCGAGAACCACAGAATGCTGGTGCCGGACAGATCCATGATCAATATTTTTATGGGAAGAGGCACATTATCGAGACCGCCGTCCTCGAAGGCACCGGATCCCTTCATGCTGATATACCCCTGCATCCACCCGAACAGAAGGACACCTATGGTGGAAGGCACAAGAAGCTTGGTAGTTCTGGAGCGAATAAATTCCTTTACGGTGTGCTTCTCAAGATAATATCTGGAGCTCATGCCGGCGATGAGGAATAGAAGTACCATTATCCAGGGGTAGATCAGATACAGGACAGAGTCCTGATACTGCACATCACTGAAGGTCCTGTAGGCGAGCTGACTTATCTCATTAAACAGGAAGAACACATGATAGACGGCTACCGTAAGTACCGTCACCCAGCGGAGGTTGTCCAAATAGTACTTTCTCATGTTTTTACCACCTTTGCAATTATTCTTAACATAATTATGAAGGCTTGCATAGAGGCAGTCCACCAAGTGTTGTTAACTTTTATAGGGGATTTATGTTAATTGTTGTTGCATCAGAAGCTCGACGAGAGATCCTGCCTGAGAAAGTCTTGTTATCTCGCCGAAGGGCGCGTCATAAGCCGCGTTACTTATCACCTGTACAAACGGCTGCTCCGGGTCCTGAGACATCAGTATCGCTTGCGCCTGCATAAGAAGCACCCCAGTCGGCACGTGATAGTCGCTTGTGATTATGGCTATTTGACTGACCTGAGGGAAACTCTCGGCAAGTATCTCACAGGTGAATATGGCATTCTGCGAGGTGGTAAGCGACTGATCCTCGATGATGACACGATCCTCGGCGATGCCGTTATCTATAAGGTATTCCGCCATCCTTCCGGCCTCGGTGGCAGACTCATTACCATAGGCCGTTCCTCCGCCGGTACAGACTATCAGAGTATTGGGATATTTACGTGCACTCTCGAGAACGACATTAAGTCTACCGATAAGCTCATCCCTCATGCTGCCGTCGTAGTTAAGCTGATACCCGAGAGCGACGATACATAGCTCGTCCGTATCCGGAAGACCGTCAGGAAGAACGTCGTAATTAAGCTCTGTGTCGGCATTCACCGCCGCCCACAGAGCCATTATCCGCTCCCACTTATCCGCCAGCACCGGATTCGTTACACGAAGCTCATCAAGGCATTCATCTATCTGCGGTGAAGCGGCATCTCCTTGAGCGCCATAAGCATTTATCATCTCCTCGACGATAGCCCGCTCCTGTTCCGTTACTATCGCAGGAACATCTGTGGGCTCCGTCTCTAGTGTTGCCATTGCTGTCTCAACGGGCTCAGTAGCGGTCGAAGCTTCACGCTCCGAAGTCTCGGGCGCGATCGAGATCTCATATGTCTCCCGAGGCTCCTCATTACAAGCCACCGCAGTAAGCAGCCAACTTATAAGGATCAGCAGTGAAACAGGCTTCTTCATAGGGCGACCTCCAGCCCTATCAGATTATCACAACCGCAGAAGCCCTTCTACCTGCGCTCTTCTGGCGTAAAGAACGCATCCTCCCTCGTGGTCATCCTTAAGATAATCCCCCTCTCTAAGCTTTTCGAAAAGCTTAGATCTCATTGCTTCCTTTAAGGATGTATCCCTGACATTCATATCGGAATAGGGCGAGAAAGGACAGGGCTCGGCACCGCCGTGAGAATTGATATGGAAGAACCCACGACCCGCAGCGATACAGCCGCCGGAACTTTTCTCGTCGCCTGGGAAGGATACAAAGACCATACTCTGCTCGCGCTCCCGGAAGGACGCTATCGCCTCATTAAGTATCTGCCTTTCCTCATCCCCTGGAGCAAGGTCAGGCGCATCGTCATCAACGGGCACGTACTCGACATACAGTACCAGCTTACATCCGTTCTCGCGAAGCCTGCTGATAAAGTCCTCACTTGTGACCTCACGCACATTAGACGAGGTCACTGTGATTGAGACGCCAAAGATGAGCTTACGTCGAAGGAGGGAGTCCATGGACTTCATGAGTATATCGTAGACACCCTCACCTCGCCTCAAGTCCGTGGTCTCCTTATCTCCTTCGATGCTTAACACAGGAATTAGATTCCTGTTCTTATCAAGAAGCTCCAGATATGAATCTGTCATGAAGGTACCATTGGTAAAAATCGGGAAAAGAATATTAGGGTAACCTGAAGCTTCCTCGATAACGTCACAGCGCAGAAGCGGCTCGCCTCCCGCGAGAAGAATAAAGCTGATTCCAAGATCCTCCGCCTCCTTAAATATCCTCGACCATTCCTTGGCGCTAAGCTGCATAACAGGCTCCTCATCCAGGGTCGCATTATTACATCTGGAATAACAGCCTGCGCAGTGAAGATTACAGCTCGAGGTGATACTGGCAATAAGGAAGGGAGGGATGTTTTCGCCCCGTTCCTTGGCACGAGCCCTCTTAGAGGAGGCTTTCTTAGATGCTGCCGCGAATCTCAGCATAAAGGCACTCTCATAAGGATCGTCAAGAGTGGAGCGCAGCGCATCGGAAACGACACGCTCCACCCCCTTGGTCATATACGCCTGAACATCGAAGTCTTTATCCATGATCATCATTCTTCTTTCTTGAGAAACAGCGGTATCAAGGTAGAGATCAATCCGTAGGTCGGTGTAGGGAAAGCGAATATCATTCTCGACAGCTCCTTGACGCCCAGCTTCTCATTAATAATTATCGTCAGTACATCAATGTATGAGCCCGCATCATCGCTCATCACGGCAGCACCCACGAGGTGATTCTTCTTATCAAAGATGTAGGTTATATGCGCATCCTTTTCCGCCTTATTAAGCCAGCTCATGACCTCGCCGAACTTAAGATCCTCTATGCGATACTGCGAAGGATCAGCCTCCGCCTCCTTCCTTGTAACACCCACCTGAGCGATCCTGGGAAGAGTGAATACAAGATTCGGAACAGCCGGATATCTGATGGCGGGATTTAACGGATTAATGATATCAAGAGCGATATAGTTGGACTCGAACTCTGCGGTAGGAGTAAGCTTCGGGATCTTCTTGTCAACGACGTCTCCTGAAGCGTAGATATTCTTGACGGCAGTTCTCATGTGATCGTTAACCGCGATTCCCCTGTCAGAATATTCGATTCCGAGCTTATCAAGCTCGAGGCCTTCAACATTAGCCTTACGCCCCACTGCGATAAGGATATAATCCGTGTCGATGGACATCCCGTCGGCACCCTTCAATGTATATCGCGAGCCTGTCTTCTCGATGGATTCCACCTTCGCGTTCCAGACGAAGTTAGCCCCCTGAGACTTCATCTTCTCAACTATCTTAGTCACATATTCCTGAGGATAAGCGTTAAGCGCCGTCTTGCCGGATGTAACGATATCGACCTTTCTGCCGAGAGCGAGACAGATAGACGCGAATTCCATGGAAATAATGCCTGCGCCGACAAATGTAACGTGATCGGGGATAACATCAAGAGAGAGAAAATCTCTTGAATTGTGGAAGTGCTCCTTACCCGGGATATCGAGAGGAATGTAATCCTGCCCTGTACCGATAACAAAGTTCTTAGCAGTATACTTCTTGCCATCCACCTCTATGGTGTTAGCGTCTATAAACTTCGCAGCTCCACTTAGGATATCGAGGCCCGCAGGAGCAAACATCCCCTCCATGGCGGTAGGCATGAAGCCGATAACTTCCTTCTTATACTTCATAAGCTTGGTCCAGTCGACCTTAGCTTCTTCCTCCAGTCCGATCCCCTTATATCGATCCAGCGCTTCCTTAAGCTCGATGGGCGAATCCAGAAGGATCTTTGCATCGCATCCGTAGTTCGTGCAGGTTCCTCCGAGAAGATCACGCTCTACCAGGGCTACCTTTTTCTTTGCCAATTTAAGAAGTACTGCTCCGTGCCAGCAGGCGTGACCGGACCCTACGAAAATAACATCATAATCGAACATAAGATTTCTCCTTTTGGATAAACCATTTCGTTTGCGCACCGCTTACTTGTGCACAAGTATAAATGAATAAAAGGTCTGTGTCAAGTCGCGGGTGTTTTTCAATCGGAATAATTAATTCTTATGTTCGGTAGAAATGATCCTGTCGTTTTATGCTCTGACCAGGGCCATGTTGCATCGGCCCCACTGCTCTTCCCGGAAGCTGAATACGTCAGAGTACAGAGATCTCACAACAAACCCGACATGCTCGTAACACTTAAGCGCACGACCGTTCTCGGTAAATACATTAAGCTGTACCGCATCAACTGTAGTTCTCTCGAAGGCATTGGAGGCCGCGAGCTTTATCATCTGACGGGCGATACCCTTACCTCTCGTAACGGGATCGACAAGCACGAACTTAAGAAGGCCCTCATTAGTCTCTGCATTCTCGGAATAACAAAAGAATCCGACCGGACTTCCACTATCGGTGGTGGCAATAAACGGAATGTCGCCGTAACGCTCCGCGAAGCTTAGAAGAGTCTCGTCAAAGTTGTCTCTGTCAAGCGGGTAGCTGAAATTATTGGCACACCACATGGCGTGAGTTCTCTCATCACTTATCCAGCTCTTTATCAGCTCGAAGTCGGTATTACTGTTGTAGTCTCTGATTCGCATTTGTAGCCTATATTCTAACCCTTGTCCTCCGAAAAATCACTCAGCCGGCCTTCGCCTCCGCTAGTTTTTTGACTGTACTCATCGGAAGTTCAAAAAAGTCGGATATTTCCTTTAATGTCATTTTTCCCATAGAAATAGCTTTAACTGCCAAATCTGTTTTTGTCTGCTCAATTCCTTCCTCTCTACCTTCTGCTTTACCTTCCTCTAACCCTTCTATCCTGACTTCCTCAAACACATCTCTCATAATCTTCTGTCCCTCCTCAGTCTCCTTATAGTATCTTACGGCTTCCGCCACCTCTTCGTAGTTCATCTCATTCGGATCTGCCGTGTGGAAGTCATGCATTAACCTTCCCAGCTCCGTGTTATTGTTCTGGTCAGATCCGTTCACATATATTATATGCTCTCCGTCGTTGAATTCTTCTCCGGTCTCTTCTATCTTACGGTTGATCCTATATATCGGCTTCCCCTGTTTAAAGTAATCCCCTTCCGTTATGAAGATCACATAATTATCTCGAAGATTATCGAAGTCCATTCCTTTCTCCAACATATTTGCGTCAAGAAGACTGGAGTGATACCGTGCACGTTTTTCCTCGGCGCCTTTATTCTTGTTCTGTATCTCCATGTTATATTCACTGGTTATTCCATCCAGCGCATAGATATCGAGAGCAATACTGTGATAGTTAAGGTTAGGTAACGTCTCTTCCGTATTTACCTCTGCGATATCTATATCCTTCTTCCCTAAGATTATCCCCAAGACTAAAGCAGTCAGCTTCTTATTATTCTTGAAGACCACATCCATGAACTTATGGTTCATGAGGATAAGAGACTTATTTCTCTCATAAAAATCGTGTATTTGACCGGTTACTTTATTCATACATAATCTCCCTAATTCCGTTGGAATTATTTTTTATATGAATAGTATAACCCCTCAGCAGAGTGAATACACCTACTAATTTTCGACAAAAATCGACAAAAATCGACAAATATGAAGGCTACGGGCAACTAGCGTGAGCACCGAGACGGCCCTGAGGGATCAAAGCTTCCGAAGAGGCACGAATATCAGGATCATCAAAGGACGAAGACGTCATACCAGTGTAGATGAAGCCCGGAGCAACGGCGTTATCGTATCCTCACTTAGTCTCAGAATAACTGACTTCCGCAGTTAGAACAGAATTTACCGGCAGGACCTGTAGGTGCACCACAGTTAGTACAGAACTTCGGACGATTAGCTGCCACTGCGGCCTGAACGCCCACTGCGGCCTGAGCCATAACCTGAGGCTGAGCGCTTTGCGCAACCATCTGGGCTCGCATAGCCTCATTTCTCATGGCAAGATCAGCTGCCGCAGGATTTGTAACAGCTGCCGCTCTTTTATACTTATCAATCAGCTGCCGGGAAACCTCGTCAGGCATAATATTTGCCATTACCACATGACATTTATATCCGTCCTTAGCAAGAGCCTCTGTAATGCTCTGATTGATCTGACTGACATATCTTTGCAGCTCGAGACATGAAGCTCCCTGGGCACTTATATTCGACAGCGCAACCTGAAGTGCATGGATTGCCTTAGCTTTTATCAAGTTCTGCTCGTCTTCCGTAACATCATTCTCCGTGCTGATATTGCCGTGACCCGACAGCCTGACATCAATACCGTAATTTCCGTCTCTGTAAGGGATGGGATTCTGTGTACCGAATCTAAAATTAGACATGTCAATGCACCTCCGTGTATTTCCTATCATTATACTCTCTTTAATTATTCGATCACACCGCCTTGTCCGACTGAGCTTCGAGGTTATTGGCAAGGGAGCATTTCTTAACGGCTTCCACGTAGGCGGCTCTCGGGAGATCGAGGAGCACTCTCGAGCGAAGGAGTCTGTCTGCTCGCGTATTCTTCTCACGAGGTATCCTGCAAACCTTGACGCTCTTAAACATTGATGCGAGCCGACTATTTCTGCTTATACTGTGCCAGTTACAGGCTGCAGCCGCATTATCGGTGTAAATCCTGACCGCTCCGGAATAACGATAATCATAAGCGAGAGTTATTAGGACCTTGCCGATAGCAGAGTCTGTTATCTTCTCGATATGCTCCTTCTCCTTAGACATCTCGACACCATGGGTCAGCTCGTTCTCCGGTCCTATCTGAGTCTCGTCCTTAAGAACCCCCGCACAGATAATGTAGCTAAAAGTACTTACGACGCCCTTCTGACCAAATTCATCCCACTCCACCGGACTAATCGACTCGTCCACAAAGGCTGTAACGAAGTTAATGTTATTTACCCGTTCTCCTTCACCCGAAGAAATACATTTACACGGCTCAAGTCCGAGATTCTTTATAAGGCCGGGAGGAACCGGAACAGCATTCTTATTCTGACAATATCCGCAGGTAATGCTGTGATATCTTGTACCGGTGGAGGTCATGAAATACTCGAAGGAACTTATAGTATCCGTACTGTACAGATATTCAGACACGATCGTTACTGCCGCCTTACTTGATAATTGGCGGATTCTGTAATCATCGAATATACGCTCCAGATTGATACGATAGCCGAACGGTACCTTGGCTCTTAATTCAGCGATCTGTTTGGCCTCAAGTATACACAGCTGCTTCAAGGACTTACGAACATCTCTCTTAAGGCTACCGTCGATGATATCAGGATTACGCATTAACAGAGCTGCATACTGCATGTAAACAGTCTTAAGACGATTAGCAGTCTTTGCAACATCATAAACCTTGCCCTCCAAAAGCTTCCGTGTATCTCTCCTGATAAACCCCGCAATACTCTGATCCATATCCGAAGGCTTTTTACGCTTCTTGACTCGTTTTGTTCGGATAAGCTTAAGGTAGCATTCATATAGTATTGTCTCGTCTTTCTTCCTACGCATATCGTCCCTCAATTATTGTTTGCCAATATTATAGCAAACATTTGTTCTCCGTGCTACCCTTCTCGAAGTAATAAACGGCGTTGACCCTCGTGGCATGTATCTCCGGTTTACTTATTTAGCTGTTCCTTGATTAGCTTCAGTTCATGCGTTATCAGATATGATTCATACTTTCTGTATGCATCTGAGAATTGATTAAGCAAATCTTCATAAATCGGATCCTCTTCTTTGGGGATTCCAAACTCTTCAATATCTGACAGCTCGGAGACAATTAGATCATCTCTATGTTCCCATTCCTCTGCTTTTTGATATCCGGCATCAGGCTCGTAGCCATACCAAGTCATCTCCCACAGAAAATCGACGGCGACCTCCATGATATTCTCCCGAGTAAGCGGAGTATCCGCCACGAGATAGGCAAGCGCTACACTTTCCTTGTCAAAGCCATACGCATACTCGGTGACCTCCGAGAGGTCCTCTTTCTCCAACAATTCATCCTCATTGACCAAACCGACATAATTGTCCGCATCATACGCCTCTCGAACAAAAAGGATAGACCTGTGATCCAGGTCTTTAGTAAGCTCAACCTTGCAAAGACGGTCGATGTAGTCCTGAAGCCTCTTTGAGTAGTGAGCTTTCACTTCACCGATCGTTAAATCATCCTTATCCTCAAGCTCATATAACTCAATCGGATGCATTTTGAAGTAATTCTCCTCGAGTTCCTTACGATCGAGTTTCTTCAAGTATTTCTGTATCGTTTTCATTGTAAATTTTCCTTCATTTTCTTCTCATAGCACTCGTCACAAAGACACCGTATCCACGCCAAATCATTTCTTATTATTCCTGGGTTACCGCAATGCTCACATATTTTCTCCGATTTCCCCTCTGCCTCATTGATCAATCGGTAGACTTCTTTTACGAGCTCTTGAGGGCCGGTGGCAGTAACATAGAAACGAAGTCCTCCGAATTTCTCCTTGACTTGATCCACTTTAATCCCAACCGGAAGCCCGGCGTCTTCATAAACACGAGTAATATCGGCACAAAGCTCATCCAGAAGTGGGAACCACCCGTCATCACACTCACACCCGAAGGCACTGTATAAATCGTCTATAAAGCCTTCCTTACTCTGCTCTGCCAAAGACCTGTCCCGCCTCATGAAAGAATACTTATCAGCTAATCTCTTCTCTAATAAGTAACGATTCATTGCCTCTCTTGCTTCCTGATCATCAAACATCTTCGGATCACCGTTATAATGGCCAATCACTTTCAAGTTCTCTTCATCTTCACTGACGATCCCGATAACATAATTAAACCAGAAGACATTGTAATAACCTTCGCCCAGGTCTTTGATTATCACACCTCTAATATAGGCATCGTCATCATAGATCACATCGTTAATCTTCATATCAGTAGAATTCCTTTACTCTTTCTAAGCATTTCTCGATAAGCTCATCCGTAAGCTCAAATTCATACATCCAGAATAGCAACTCGTCTAATCTTAGCTCAGCAATTCGTGTCTTAAGATGTTCTATGTCCAGATCATCTTCATTTCGATAGGCCGCAATAACCGCCGTAATTACTTTCTCCAGTTCCAAAGCCTCAAATTCTCTCCATGCTCCCATATACCGGCATCCTCCTCTATTACGTGTTAAACAGCTTTCTTAACGCATCGTTGGGTTCTGAAGGCTCGGAGATCAACTTTAGAATCAGATCGCGATCATTATTATCAACGATAACTATCTCCTCAAGTGACGAATCCACTTCATCGGCTACTCCGATAACATCGCCGACCCATTCACCAATTCCATCACATCCAAAACGCATAAGACCAGGAAGAGGATTCTTTCCCCCGTTAACCTTAAAATACAGCTTCTTGGTATAGTTAACGATAAACTTATATTCCCTACCGGTTCTTAAGAACAGGTCGCGGTATGGCGGCGACCAATCAATTGGCTTTTCTTTATAAAGCTTTTTCGTGGCCTTGAACTTGTATGATACATTAACGAGCAACTCGAGAATCGTATCTGAAATACACCCCGGGTAGCCACATGCCTCAGAAAGGGAGTACAGCAGCTTAAGTGCGTCATTTTCCTCTTCAGGTATCAATTCCCGCTCATCGCCTGCGAAAATCACACGACACCCCTTCCACTCCTCATCAAGAAGCTCAAATAATGCACACAAAAGCGCATTATGGGCATGTGAAGACTCAGTCAACTTATTCCCAAGATCAAAGTCAACAGGACAGATATACTCCTTCTTATCTATATTGATCCAACTGTAATACTCACCCATTTCGTTATAATCCTTGACTCTGCCATGATTGCCGTCTCCTATTAAGTTTTCTTCCTTAATACCGTCGTCTCCCGCGTCACCGTGTCGATGATGAGAAATCCCGGCCTTCCTATGCTTTTACCGTCGCTTCTGGTGCTGAAGACATCCGTTGAAATGAATCCGTCCTCGAGGCAGATATCGTATACCGGAGTGTGTCCTACCACCTGAAGATATTCATCACTCTTGAACAGCCTGCACCTGCCGTACTGCGGACGAAGCCACAGCGGCGAGTCATCCTTCCACATATCCTCCTTACGAAGCATGTTTATTCTCCGAACAAGGGCATCTATATCGTTGACCTCACTCTCGGGGATCTGATACTTCTGCTGAATCCCTCTCACGAACTCCTCTGACAGTCCTCCATGCACGAAAAGCACCTCATCCACTCTGTGAATGAAAGCAAGCTGCCCGTGCTCCCTCAAGGTCCTCTCGAAAAGCCCCAGCTTCAACCTCACCGTATTCTCGGCAAACCCGGAATAGCCGGACTCAAGAGCCTGCCAGATGTAGCTTATATCGTGATTGCCCCAGCACCATAAGGCATCGGGATAATCCTTGGCAAAGCTTATCATAGCATCAAGAGTCTTCTCGTAGAGAGTTATATTATTCTCCTGACCCCAGTCATCTACGATATCACCGAGGCACACGATATTATCAACCTCACGGACTTCTGTTATATTCCGCGCTTCATCAAATATATAAGGCTTCAGATGCACATCCGGTATTACGAGGATTTTCATTTATCTTTCCCCTTCATTGTCGTCACTTTCCCTCTAAAGGACACTTTAGTATCAAAACCGTGATTTATAATCTTGTCATTATTGGTAGTACCTTTGGCATCTGAGCGCTCTGATGCTGTCTTTTCCATTGAAAAGTATTCATCGAACGCCATATATACATCCATCGGATCGACACAGGTCGATATACCGCACTCTTTCAACAACGGGATATGCTTCTCTACCCGATTATATCCCTGCATGACAACACATCTGTCTATGGTATCCAAAGTACGATAGTCATTCATATCTATCACTTTTGTTAGCATATCTGCTTTATCAGTTATTTTCTGACGATCATAACCCATAACCCAGGACCTGTTATCCACATAAAGCTGATTTCTAACATGATAATCAAAACCGATTATATCCATCTTTATCAACACTCTCGGTTTGTTGTAATTCTTCCAATAAGCAATTAACTCAAGATTATAATCTTCCGCTTTATAATCAGGATCAAGCTTAATAATATCTGCAAGAAACAACCAATAAACCGAACCAATCTGAAGCAGCACAAACCGGTGATGCTTATAAGTCTTACTATACTTATATGCATACCTATAATCGTAATAGTGTTTAAAATCCGGGAAATGCTGACAGAGTTCGTTTTTTGTCAGCACAAACGAATCTGTTCTGTCGAACACCACTGAATCATCTTGATATATATGCTGAATATAATCGTAGAAATCAGTTTGCTTATCAATGATCCTCATACTTAATGCCCTAACTTCATTTATATCTTCTTCCTGATATCATCCATAATCTGCTCGATACTCACCGGCTTATTCTCATGCGCGTCAAGCTCCACATGATAGATAAGGCCCTTGTCCCAGTTGTAGAACTTATCCTTGGTGTGCACATGACCGCACAGATTGATAACGCAATTCTTAAGAGACTTCCCTTCTTCGTGCTTATCTCCCACAAGCATAGGATAATGCGAGAGCATGATAGTATTGTTACCATACTTCAACCTCATCGCATGCCCCTCAACCACGGTGTCATGACACTGCTTGTAAAGCTCTATGCGGGTATCCGTATCGTGATTACCGAGAATGATATGCTTCTTACCCACGAGCTGATTCCAGTAATAAATACCGAGCCTGTCATCCTTAAGCATCAGATCACCAAGAACATAAACCTCATCATCCCACTTGATGAGAGCATTCCAATTCTTAACTATAGCTTCATTCATCTCCGCGCAAGACGCGAATCCACGTGGTCCATACAGAAACTCCCTATCATGACAAAAATGCAGATCAGACGTTACGTAGATCATAATCACTCACCATCCTCAATCTCTATTACTCTCCTATACAACATGTGATACTTCCCCGCATCAGAATCCTGATGGTAGTGCCCGAAGTACCAATCCTTAAACTCGACGGTACCAGCCATCGTATCAAGAAATGACGTCAGCTCATTCTTCGAGCGGTAATACATATGCCTCATATCAAGAGCGCAGACGGTAGCCTCAGGCGCACAGTGCGTGATGATATAATCCACCTTATTACCAATCTTCGCGATGTTGCTGACAGCCTCCTCATATTCCTCGACGGACGGCATCTCGCGTGCCCACCAGGAAAGCCCTTCGATTCGCCACTCCTTACCTGTTATGAATATCCGAGACATTTACTGTCGTTCCTCCCCAAATTAATAAAACGCATGCCTATAACCGAACTTTGGCATGCCGTGAGCCGTTACCGGATCACAAGTTTTCTCCGAGCTTGGTAAATATCAAAAGGTGGAATTTTTCGGATCCCAAGAACAATAAACTCTGACACATAACCAATAACCAAATAACACAGAACCTTTACCATTAACAATAACGATTAATTCAATCTGCGGTTCAATGCTACCTATAATAAGCTCGGACGGAAAAGGATTATTCTTCTATGTCCACATCAAACTGCACAGTCTGATTGTGAACATCAAGCTTCATCTGCATCTCAAAGAGAGTCTTACTGACCTCTTCAAAATCTCTCTTAACTTTTTCAACATCATAGTTGGTGTATCTGTACTCCACAACAGATCTCTTAGCGGAAAAATATCCGCTATCCTCAACTCTGCTCTTTGGAAGCTGCTTGCGCATCTTGTCCAAGGTCAGCTTACGCTTGGTAAGCTGACTCATGCGCACAAGAAGCATATCCACGGTGTACTTCTCACCAGCTACCTCTATCTCTGAATTGATGTTAGAAGTGTTGATTGCATGCTTGATCTTGCAGATCTTTCTGTCAATCTCATCAAGGGTGGCAGACACCCCCTCATAATCATATTCAGGGATCACAGGATCCTCATCCGCCGTAGCGGTGTAGAGCATGGATTCCTTCTCCTTGTTGAGCCAGTAATCCTTCTCCTCATTAAGCTGCTTGAGAAGCTTGTTTGCTAATGATGAAGTTACCTTCATATCTAATTCCTCCTTACTATTATTTCTGTAATCTCATCTATTGTTGCCTGTCTCATATCGTGATTAACAATATGACGCGCTTTTTTCCGTTCATCAAGTTTGGCTTCCATCAGGTAGCGAACCCGAAGGTCCTTATCCCCATGCTGCTTATTATTCTCTCGTATACCGCCTCGAGAATCCTTGCATCAATGTGAAGCTTATCAATCTCCTTTGCGAGAAAAGCATGAAGGCATGAGGTAGCCGCATCTTCGAGAAGAGCCTCATACTGACGGAGCGAGACGATACCCTTTGCGCGCATGGTTGATATAGTCTTCTCCAGCGCCCCTTCATCGCAGGTGAGCCTTCCCGTATATAGCGAGTTGTTGCTGATGCGCGTGAGTATCTTGTGAGCGATGGATGTGATGCGCGCGACATCAGGATCCGGAAACTCAACTATGGTGCAACGGTCCTTAAGCCAGGGCGAGAGTCTTATGTCCTCGTTGGCAGTGAGAATGAAGATCATCTTGCTCGTATCCACATCCTTCTCAAGGAAGTTATCGTGTATCATCCTAGTGCCGTCAAGACAACTCAGGAGCTCATCTTCGATACGGTGCACGCCCGAGGCTCCCTTGATGTCAGCCTTATCTATCTCATCGATAAGTATGACCGGATTAGTCGTACCGGTAATTATCTGAGCCTGGGCGATCTCTCCATGCCTTCCGGCCTTATAGTTCTTACAGTCACCTATAAGCCCATAACCTGTCGTGGCGCCGGGAGAGGAAATCTTATAGAACCTAAGCCCGAGAACATTTGCAATTACCTGAGCGATGTAGGTCTTGCCGATCCCGGAATTACCGGTAAGAATAATGGGCTTACACTTGTCGTTCCTGATGTACTCGATAACGATCATGAACACCATCATTTGAAGCTCATTCGGGATATCATTTCTGATACATTCCTGCCGAACAACATCATAGATGGTCTGCTCATCATCTTGTTTATACTTCGGAATACAGCAGAAGAGGGGCTTCTCAACAGGCTGGGGATCCTCGGTCTTCAAAGGACTCTTTATACGCGAGTGTTCGCGTCCAGCATCCTTTAAAATACTTTCCAAAGAATCCTCGAGCTCTGCTCTCTTCATGTCCTTGTTGACGACGTTACAGTATCCTATCTTTACGTCATCTACAAGAACTATGCCATAGCGACGAAGATAATCAGCTGCAACAGCATGGCATTGCTTAATCCTATATATAGCAGTATTGTAGCGAAGATGTCTTAGTTCTGCGACGACTTCCATACGATCACTCACAGAAAACTTATTCCTGCATATCTCTCGTATGAAGTAATTAAATAGCGAGCGATTCTCACTCTTAAGAAGCCCGAGCACCTCGTGATATCTTCGTGTTAAAACAAATACCTGCTTCGGCGTTAATTTACCGCGAGGATTAGGAGTCCCACTGATCACACTCGACAACACACTTAATGATATATACATATAACAGCAACATCCTTTCTCTTCTGCAATAAACAGAATAACGATAGTTAATAGGTTCTTCAGAGGGCTTAGATAATACGGATGTTAATATGTCTGTCTTTATATATGTCTTAAATGTTGTGGCTTTACTTGATGTGGCTTTACTTGTATGGCTTTATTAATTCGTATCAAGATCCGTTTGTAAATATAGTGTAACGCGTAAATCGACAGATGTCATTTAACTCGTAGTTTAATCAAAGGTATTATTCTCCGACATGATCACACCTCGTCACTGCAGGTTACGATGATGTCACTAACAGATACATCCAACATATCTGCCAAGGCGACAAGATTATCAATACTGGGGACACTCTCACCCCGGAACCACTTGTATACTGCCTGCGAGGAAACCCCCAACGCAGCATGAATCTCTTTTACGCTGATGTTCCTGCGTTCACACAGATCCCTAATGTTATCGCCTGTTTTCTTCATATCAATCATAGATAAGGGCATGGTCTACCTCCTTTTCGAGTAGTATGAAGTTTGGCTTAAGTTACATTGTGTTCATGCCGGAAACGTATGCCATAAGCCTTTTGAGCTGCATTTCACGGAACTCGTCTTCATTCTCGTAACACTCGATCAGGTATACATCCGCCATAAAGTCAATTATCTTTTTCATTGCTATTAATCCTCCTGGGATTTTTTTGAATTATCTGAATCATCTATAACCGTGATCACTCTGATCCGGGAGGCTTAACTACAAGGATGTCATATACAGACACGTCAAAAAGGTCTGCCAAGGCTATGAGATCATCAATTGAGGGAATACCATCCGCTTGATACCAGCGATACACCGCCTGCGGAGAAGAAAGTCTCAATGCAGCCTGAATATCCCTAATACTGACATCTCTGCGGTCGCACAGATCCCGAATGTTCATACACGTCTTCTCGACGTCTATCTTTGACAAAGGCATAACTATCCTCCTGTTTTGCTCTTACAAAACGAAGTAGTAGTTAGTCTTCTAAATTGACTATAAACATCCGGTGTGGTAATTTATGGAAGAAGAAAGACTTCCCCAAGCATTTCTTCATAAATTATGCGGATGAGCTATTATCCGTTTTGTATTTTGAGAGAACGGCGTGCAGGCTGTTCTCTTTTTTGTACTCTAATTATATTACACGAACAAATATTCTCAATATAAAACCACTTTACATTATGTTACATTTTCGTCCGTTTTATTGACATTCATACCAAATACACCTCTCTGCTTGTATCCCCTTCATAGTAATTAGCAAGATACGTCTCTTCTACAAACTTGTTCTTCTCTATATCAAATAAAGCCACCGACAGCTCGCCTCTGTATGCGAATGAATGATCCTGTTCTTTAAGCCACTTATAGCACTTGCTGTCATTAATTATTATCGTAACCTTTACGTCGCTCTCCAATCTGTTAGATGCCAATCTGCCTATCGTTTCATATATATTCCTCATATTGAAAGATATCCGCTGAGACATATAAACGATATCGAACTTCCACCTTGTTATCGGCTGATCTATTACATCCAACTCGAGGTCAAAAGAAGAGTATTCCAGTCGCTCATTCTTCTTAAATACAACTCCTTTCTCGGCTAGCGATATATATATCTGAGATACACATGTAGACTCGTATAAGCTACGCTTCTCATACTCACTCTCATTTCTTATCTCTACCTCGGCAAGCGATTTATTCTTGGACATTGCGTCTGAATCTGCATCAATCGCTCCTACTTCATACCCGGCAGCTTGCATAAGCGTCTCATACTTAATGCCGCCCTGAGGATTTGCCTTGGCAGATGTCAGTTTCCTCATAGTTGTCGGAGAAGGCTTATACTTACCCTTCATCATCTTAGATAACGATGCTTCACTAACTCCCGATGCCTTCGAATACTCCTTGCTCGTCCTGTTCCCCTTGGCAATCTCGATTAACACCTGTAGATTGCCATCCTGGACAAGGTAATCGATCTGATCGAAATCCAAATTAGCAGTTGTATTATCGTCCTGAGGCATGATGCAAACTCCTTTCTTCTGTTTCTTGATTGAACTATAGCGGATTAATTTGTTTTTGTCAACTATAATATTTCCGTATAGAAATCACATTATTTATTCATCTTTCTCATCTCTATTTATTAATTATATTCCTTGTTTCCCCGACAATATGGACAGCCACTACCTCTGGCCCTACTATAGAAGGTTAATTCCCAGATTGTGTCAATAATCTTTCGCAAATTCTTTATTAGGCCATCCGATACTTTATCCAACAATAAGAAATCGACAACTGGATACATATTTTTGACCTGCATCTGTATCTAATAAGGCAAAGCCAACCGCTGGATACATGCATCCAAAGGTTCCGTGTATCCACATATTTGATATGGTGATTGGGATACAGATAGTAACGAATAATCTGTACTATATTACTGAAACAACGCTATTGGATAAAAACCGGAGTTCCGCCAAAATACATACACGACTTACAGTTCTATGCTACTCCCCCAAAAAACGTGAAGATCTCTCTTTAAGCCCAAAATCGCCGATTTACAGAGACCACTTCAGAGAATTTATAGTGCGAATCTCTGTTTTTAAGCGTTTTTCGCGAATTTCAGAGACGACTACAGCGACTAACGGGTAAGAAACGGCAGCCGGGCTGCAAAACCGGCCCCTTACTTTACCTCCGCCCTACTGCAGCTCCAGCCCTTCAGTATAGAAGCATGAGCCCTGGCGGCCGTTGGACTTAACGTGATACAGAGCCGCATCGGCCTGACGGAAAATCTCCGAGGGCTCGCCGCCGTTCTCGCTGTAGGCAATTCCGACGCTTAACGATATCGGCGGAACGTCACCGTCTGTTACTGACAACTCCTTATTGATCTCCGCGATCTTGCGCTCGATCAGCACGCGCGGCTGCTCCGGAACATGAACCATAAACACTACGAACTCATCTCCGCCGATCCTGCATACGTAGTCATCGGAACGGAAATGCTTCTTCAAGGTATTGGCGATCCTCTTTATCACCTCATCGCCCATCTCGTGACCGTAGGTATCGTTAATATTCTTGAAGTTATCCGCATCGATAACCATAAATGCAGTGGACGTCATGTCCAGACTCTCCTTGATAAGCTCATAGCCCGCGCGGTTATATACGCCAGTCAGCTCATCGTGGGAAGCCTTGAAGTTCAGGTGCGCGATACTCTTCTTGTACGCCGCGTACATTACGTTATATGTGCCCGCGAGATATCTGAATTCCGACGCGCCTATTACAGGCAGACTCTGATCCATTTTGATATGGTCAACTGCGCGAAGTACGGGTCTTATCCCAAGATGCGTCGTGAGCCACAGCATGGAGAATATCGCTACCGACTGAACTACGATAAGCACTGCCATAGTCACCAGGCCGTTACGGGCAAGACTCTCCATCTCCTGCTGATTGCCGTGAGTACTGTTCTTAAGCTCCTCTATGCACGCCGCCATGTTCGAGCGAATTCTTTCCTTACGCGCATTGTACTCCTCGTTATGGACCAGATTACGCGCGAGCTCTATCTGCTCCTGCGGGCTTAAGGCCAGGTCCTCCTCGCTGATAGTGGTATTGGCAAGCACTGCCGGCATATTAGTATCACCCTGCGCCAGCAGCACCAGTCGCATGGCATAGTACTCGATATTCATTAGCGACTCGGACTCGTACATACCGTCCATAAGCTTACGTAGCGCCGGAGATGACGGTATCTTTGCCTCCATGGTGGCAATAGCCTCTTGACGGCGCTGCGTCACGTCAGCCTCTTCAAAGTAATTATCCAGGTATTCCCGGTCCCCCATCACCGCGTAGGACTGCACCTGCTCCGTCAGGTAGTCCGATGCGGTCATAAGCTCCGACGCCGCCTCCTGCAGTGCAATATAATCGTCCGTCGACTTCTCCATCTCCCGGAAGCCCTCGAACGCTTTAGTCGTGGAATACAGTAAGACCGCCGTGATCACCAGCGATACGATCAGCATCAGCGTGGATGTAAACTTAAGAGAAAGACCCTGCTCCCGTATTCTCTTAATAAAAGACATAATTTACCCCTCAGTACATTTATAATACCGAGGGGGAGTATACACCTTAAATATAATAAAGCAACTTCAGACCTCTATCCTCGCGCGAAAAGCCCTTTCTTCACATATTCCTGACTTGAACAGGATATCATCGTATACCCTGTTTCCGCGATAGATGTCTTAAGCTTCTCCTCGTCCGGAGCGGTCTTTGTAAGGAAGGTCGCCTCGCCCTTCTTATGGGATGCCGCTACCTTCTTTGCCTCCGGGAAGGCCTTTCTAATAGTGTCGGATATATGTGCCTCGCACATCCCGCACATCATTCCGTCGATCTTAACCGTAGTCCTTATCATAAGCCGTCACTCCTTGAAGCTATTATCTCACATAAATAAGGATGCGATATGGAAAACTATGCAGGACAGAACAAGTGCCGCGCATACATAGAAAGCCGATGTCTTGAGGGTCCATTTAAGCGAATGCGACTCTCTGTAGGTGGTGCTTAACGCCATAAGACACGGCACACTGAAGGTAATGGCGAACATGAATGCCAGCGCCTCCGCAGGTGATATTGTCTGCGCCATAATGGTGGAAAGTGCCGCAGTGTCGACTCCGCCGGTAGACACATTGAAGGCTACGTCAGCCACATTGCTCTGCCCCGCGAATACGGCATTAAGGGTTCCGAGGACCGCCTCCTTCGCGAAGGCCGCACTTATGAAGGCCATAAACGTCCTCCAGCCCATGCCGAAAAACTTAGTTACAGGCTCAATAAACGTTCCGACCTTATAAAGAAGGCTACTCTCCACATTTCCCGAAGGGCTGAAGGAGAAGGCCCAGAATATAACCGATACCAGCGTAACGGTCCTTATAGCGCGCTTGAACATATCCCAGCACTTGATCCACGCTTCCTTGATGATGTATTTCCAGTGAGGCTTGTGATATGGAGGCAGCTCCATGATCATGCCGGATCTGGATTCGTCAGGGACAAGGCTCTTGCCGAAGACCTTGGACACGATAAACATTAAGATAAATACATAAGCGATAATCCCTAAGCATACAAGCGCAGTCCCCCAGGGAGGGAAGAACATATTCGATATAACCGGAATTACACTCCATATGGAAGCGCAGGGTACAGCCCATACGACCATCATTGTAAGCATCTTCTGCCCCCAGTTATCCATTACACGAGTTCCGGTAGATGCGCCGATCGTACATCCCATACCCATCAGAATAGGAGCTACGGCCTTACCCTGAAGGCCGAGCTTAGACAATGCACCGTCGAATTGGTAAGCGGCCCTCGCGAGGAATCCAATCTCCTCTAAGAAGCCGAATACAAGATTAACGCCGAAGACGAAGGCCGACATGGATATACAGAAGTATATGGTGTTCGGGATTATCAGGCTGAATACGGATACAAGCCAAGGGTGTATCCCAAGTCCGTTAAGAAAGCTTGCTATAGGTGACCCCAGAAGCTTCGGAAGCATTCCTGCCATACCCATGAACGGTGACATAACAAGCATGGCAACCAGGAATCCCACAAGAATCACTGCCACAGTCACAACCTTTCCCCAGAAGGGCTTAAGTAATATCCTGTCAAGCTTGGTAAGCTTATAATCCGAATCCGAAGACTCGGTAACACCCTCGAGCTGTGCTTCTATCCATTCGTATTTCGCATCGGCTCCGGAAGTCTTGGACAGAGCAGTCTTAAGCATGTGAGGAGATTTAAGCTCCTTAGCGATCAGCTCTTTAAGCTCTTCATAACCCTTATTCTCGGCGGCGGTGAACGGAACCACCGGGATGCCGAGCCTGTCAGACAGAAGCTCTGCATTAATAGTCTTGCCCTGCGACTTAGCCACATCCATCATGTTAAGGATCAGGATGCACGGGGTTTTAAGTGCGGAGAAATCAGCCAGCATATACATGCTTCTCTCCAGCTGAGACGCATCTACCAGAACGCATACAAGGTCTGCGAGTCCGCCTTTGATAAAGCTCTCGGTAATGATCTCTTCATCGGAGTTGCTGGACAAGCCGTAGCTTCCCGGAAGGTCAGTAAGAGTATAGGTCGAACCCTCATAGGTATAGGTTCCGTCCTTCTTCTCTACAGTCTTGCCGGGCCAGTTACCTACATGCTGCCTGGAGCCTGTAAGCTGATTAAAAAGTGTCGACTTACCCGAATTGGGCTGTCCCAGAAGTGCTACTCTGTTCACGATGCCACCTCCACTTCTATCCTCTCGCAGTCCCTGCGATTAAGCGCCAGCAGTGTCTGTCTCACGTATATCAGCACCGGCATATGCTTATCGTTCTTGATAACCCGGAAATCAACTCCGGAGGTGATACCTATTGCTGAGATTCTGTTAATAAAGCGTTTGTCCCCGGGCAAGGAAGTAACTCTTCCGCGGGAATCGGCGCTAAGATCTGATAATTTCATGAGTTTGCCCCCCTCTTTCTGGAGTTAGTCTTAACTAACCCGAGTAAATATACCACACTCTATTTCTCATTGAAAGCATAAAAAGACTGCGCTCATGTGAACGCAGCCCTTTCAGCATATATAGGTAGGGAGTAAAATCAGCGTTTTACGTTAAATGCACCCATCTGAGGATAATCGGCTGCATCGCCAAGCTCCTCTTCGATTCTTAGAAGCTGGTTGTACTTAGCAACTCTCTCGGAACGGCTCGGTGCACCTGTCTTGATCTGGCATGTGTTAAGAGCAACAGCCAGGTCAGCAATGGTTGTATCTGCAGTCTCACCGGATCTGTGGGAAGAGATTGCCGTGTAGCCTGCCTTATGAGCCATCTTTATGGCCTCGAGTGTCTCGGATACGGAACCGATCTGATTAAGCTTAATGAGGATAGAGTTACCTGCGCCGAGGGAGATGCCCTTAGCAAGTCTCTCTGTGTTAGTAACGAAGAGATCATCACCAACGAGCTGAACCTTATTACCGATCTTAGCAGTCATTCTCTGCCAGCCTTCCCAGTCCTCCTCATCGAGACCGTCCTCGATAGAGATGATAGGATACTTATCTACAAGAGACTCCCAGTGAGCGATAAGCTCATCGGATGTGAAGTCCTTACCGGACTTAGGCTGATGATAGAAGCCCTTGCCCTTCTCGCTCTTCCACTCGGAAGAAGCAGCATCCATAGCGATCATGAAGTCCTTGCCGGGCTCGAAGCCTGCAGCCTTGATAGCCTCGAGGATCTTCTCGATAGCAGCCTCATCAGAGTCAAGCTTGTTGGGAGCGAAGCCGCCCTCGTCACCTACAGCGGTAACGTCGCCCATTTCCTTGATGAGCTTCTTCAATGTGTGGAATACTTCAGCACACCATCTGAGGCCCTCCTTGAAGGAAGGTGCGCCTACAGGCATGATCATGAACTCCTGTGTATCAACGGCGGAATCTGCATGAGCACCGCCGTTTAAGATATTCATCATAGGAACGGGAAGCTTTGTGCCCTGTACGCCGCCTAAGAATCTGTAAAGCGGGATATCAAGTGCGATAGCTGCTGCTCTTGCTGTAGCGATGGATACTGCGAGGATAGCGTTGGCACCGAGGTTGGACTTATCCTTTGTGCCGTCTGCTTCGATCATTGCCTTGTCAACTGCATATATATCGGAAGCATCAAGACCTGTAATAGCGTCGTTGATCACCGTGTTGATATTCTCTACTGCCTTCTCGACACCCTTTCCGAGGTATCTTGACTTATCTCCGTCACGAAGCTCCAAAGCCTCGAACTCACCTGTAGATGCGCCGGAAGGTGCCGTGCCTCTGCCGACTGTACCGTCGATGAGTGTGACCTCAGCCTCTACTGTGGGGTTTCCTCTTGAATCGAGGATCTCTCTGCCATAGACATTTACGATTTCCAAATAGTTCATTGTGTATCTCCTTGTGCCAGGCGTGATTACCTTGTGTGATCTTAGTTGTGAGACACCCCCGCCGGAAGCCTTATAAGCTTATCCGGCGAATACCCAAGCCACGGGTTTTGAGGAGTCTGCATGATTTACACAAAGGTTAGCCTTGGCTAACTTCAAATATAATACCAACCCGGTAGGTTTAGGTCAAGAGGATATTATGCTTTGCTTTGGCGGAAGACTACAAGCTTACTCAGAACGTAGTTGAGTATTATCACGATAACGTTGGATATGACCTTCAGGATCAATGCCGGACCGTGCATCACATCAACTCCCACATACATTATGAGAAGGTCCAGACCTCCGGTAGCAAGCCTTGCCGCCATGAACTTGATAAGCTCCGGCAAGAATACCCCGGCCTCCATGCTTTTACTGTCGAACACGAAGAGCTTGTTGGTTATAAAGGCGAAAAGCACCGCCACCACCCATGCGATGATGTCGCTAGGTACGTTGGCAATTCCCAGATAGTTATAGCAAAGAGCGTAAGTCGCGATATTAATGACTGTCGTCAGTACGCCGAATATCCCGTATAGAATCAATCCCTTATATTTCTTTACAAGTCCGATCAAATAAGCCATTAAGCCTTACCTCGTTATATACAGCTTCATCATCATGTATACCATGATAATCGTAAACACAACATAAGTATCAAGACATGCATTCATAGCCAACGCGTGGCTCTTCTCGTCCGCATTGCCATCCGACCTTCTGAGCCCGAACTTGGTAACTGCAAGGAGTAAAGGCACCATCACCGGGAAGAAGTATCTTCCCTGAATACCGAATATCATACTGGAGCCTATAGGAGTGTAGCTTAGAAGCATGGCAGGAGTTATTAACAGCGCTAATAGGAAAAGTCCGACGAATACATACCGATCTGCCCGACGAAGCTCCAACTCGTCCTTCTCGAAGGTAGAAAAAATAAGAACTGCCAAAGGAGCTCCCAGCACGGGAACCATATCAAGAGTCGACTCGATATAGCTCAGATACATTCCGAAGGCCTGGTTAACATACATATCCGAGAAGCTCAGATATGTGGTAATGACCTTCTGAAGATAAGAAACGGGATGAGCGAAGGCAAAGGCGGTCATCATATTCTTACTGTGCTCCTCACCGAACTGGAACAGCTCATCCGTCGGGAGAAGCTTATCGAATATAAGAACCGACAGAAGAGCTGCAGCTATTATTCCCGTGACAGACAATATCACCTTACGATCCTTCTTAAGAAGCAGAAGCATGACAGGAAGAAGGATAAGACAGCTTCCTCCCTTCACGGCACCCAGCAGGAAAGCCCATATCAAGGCTTCGATAACCGCTCCTCGCGTGATAGCCTTACGAAGCTTGAGGAATATTGCCATAAAGTTCAATGCCACGATTATCACCATAGCATCATAGGAGAAGGAACTGCTCATCATCAGCGAGACAGGAAGCAGAGCCAGCATAACGAAGATCGACTTGCCGATGGGAGTATTACGGACAGCACGATAACAGCCTCCGATATAAGCTGCCAGGATCAACAGACGGGCGATCAGCACCGTTACTGTGGCGCCGAGCCCCATTAGCCTTCCTATCACGAAGCCTATCGCCTGGGGAAGCCAGTTAATGACCGAATAGTACTCCATCTTGACCTCGTGAGGAGTAAGGTCCGCGATGGAGGTATCGCCCACACCTGCGCGAAGGCCCTCCAGCATATCCGATATCCCCTGAAGGTCAGGCTTTTTCTCTATCCACCAGCTGTGACCGTTATAGTAAGCGGAATCGCAGGCCCTCATGAACCAGGAGCGGTCACCGTTAATCCCCATCATGAAATTAGACACTCTGTAGCTTGCCAGGAAATGCGCTCCGCAGTCGGGAACATTCCAGGGTTGCATAACTATGAAGTAGAGCACCGACAGAGGAACTGCGGTAATAAGGAAGAACCTCTCAGGGGTGAGTGCCTTCCTCTTTCTGAATACACTCAGCACGACCACATACGCGTACATAAGGACGATAGAGAAGGTTGCCACCTTTACCCCGAGTCTGCTCTCGCGAAGTCCTCCGAATACTATTACAGGAGCAGAGGTCTCGCTTCCTTCAGATGCAAGCTCGATATTAAGAGCCTTCTCGCTGCTGATGTTGGTTATCGTCAGCGAGTACTCGCCGTTCTCATAGTATCTGACGCCCGAAGGGGAATACCTGGTACTAAGAAGCATACAGAGCCTCTCAGCCTCCACCCTCCATTCGGGATTGGCGGGAACATTCTCGAAGTATGTAACCCCGGAAGTTTTATTAACCAGAGTCATGGTATACTCACTTATGTTCTCGCCACCGGTAAATATCTCGAGCCTGTCGATGGGATCTCCGTCATAAGCGAAAACATATTCTCTCTGCTCACCGGGAGCCAGAACATCAATGATCTCAGAAGGCTTTGCCGGGGCAGGCTTCACATTAAGAGTCCTCTTAAGAGAATCAAATATCTCAAAGCCCAGAGTAAATACAACCAATACAGCGACTATTCCCAGGACAACTATCCTTGTAACGGAAAGCTCAGGAAGGCCTCCGTAAAGAGCCATAACCGCGAATCCGATGACCGCTATCACAGCCATGAGAGCAAACCACTTTAGCCCGCTTCCGCGATCGTAGGTATAAAGGCGGCAGGACAGCTCGTCTGTGGCTGCGACTCCGACCGCGATCATATTACCTTCCTCATAGGTATCCGTGATCCTTATGGTGTAAACACCGTTCTGAGAAAGCCTTACGGCCCTGTCAGGCTCGAAGAACTGCCACTCGTTATCCCGAAGATCGATGGCATCGATATTCCATTCGTAAAGGACCTTGTCGCCCTCTATAAGCTCCACCTTAACATCGCCGCTGTTATATCTGTTGTAGGTGCCGAAGGTGATACCTATCGATTTAAGAACAGGATCAGTCCCTTCGATCTTTATCGTACGGGAGAAGGGCTCACCACTGGTAAGATCCACGTAGCCCTCCACGGGATGTACATAAGCCCTGTCCACATAGACCAATCTCGATAGGCCAAGCATGGCAAGAAGCACCAGAACACACATCAGTACTGCAACTGAAGTCTTAATGCTCTTATTCTTGTCAGGAAGCTTAACCTTCATTATATATCCTCTTTAGGAAGGAACCTTGATCGTCAGTATAGTAAATACCTGAACGCCCTCGCCGCGTCCAAAGTCCGTAAGGCCTTCACCGGTAGTCGCCGTCAGTCCCACATGCTCCTCACTTATCTCAAGAAGAGATGCTACAGACTTCTTTATGGACGGAATGTGAGCCTTAAGCTTCGGGCGAAGACACTCCACCGTAATTGACACATGAACAACAGACGCGTCCTTCATATACTTAAGTGCTTCCTTAAGATAGACTCTAGAATCCTTTATCCCCTTCTGAAGACATAGCTCGTCTGCAGCTCCTCCCAGGATATTGACTCCCGTATAGCCCGATATGGCATTAGTAATAGCATGAAGGATAACATCACCGTCGGAATTGGCCTCGAAGGCTCTGTCGTGGGGTACCGGATAACCTCCGAGCATTATGAAATTAGAGGATGGGTCCTTAATTTCCTCCTTAAATCTGTGACTGTCCTGTCCGATCGTCGATATATAAGCGTATTCCATAATCACCTCTCCAGCATACTTATATCAGGCTCATAGCCGTTATCTGTCATCCAAAGGGTCACATCATCGATGCCCCATACCTCGTAGTCATAGCCGCTGAAGGTCGATACCCTGGCATCATCCGCTATGAGCACGAACTCCGGGTATCCGCCTACCTCATAAGCGGTGCTCACAGCATCCTCGGCAACGCCGTCTATCGCGACGATCAGCACCTTTCCCACCAGGGTCTGTGCCAGATCCTCAACTCCTGCAGTAAGACTCTGAGCTCCTCTGGCAGAAGATGAATAGAAATAAAGACACACCGGGATCTCTGTCTGTGCCGTTAGTCCGTTAATATCCGTCACCTCGCGGTACTGTATACCGAAGATCCCCTCGTCCTCCCCCGGTACCTGCTCCCACACGAGAGCCGCCATATCGGAGGAATAATCAATATTTCCAAGGTACGAGTAGTATCCTGTCCCGGAACTATGTGTCGCATCCGAAGTATCATTTCCGGAAGCGGCACAGGCACCAAGAGCTGCTGACATCACCGCCATAAGTAGGATAAAACCCGTTACCCCCGATCTCATATAAGCTTGCCGATAGCCTCCGCTGCGCCTCCCAGAATAGAAGCAACATCGACCTGCTCGGCCTTGCCCGAATCCACCAGTGCAGTTACCGACGGGTCCAACGGAAGCTTATCAAGTATCGTTATTCCAGCCTCCGATGAAGCCTTCACCAGAGCCTCGTCATCACCGAACAGCGACAGCTTCTCTCCGCAGTGAGGGCAGATAACATAAGACATATTCTCCACGACGCCCAGAATATTGACGTTCATCATGGATGCCATATTACGGGCCTTGGATACTATCATGGATACCAGCTCCTGAGGAGTCGATATCAGCACCAGTCCGTTCAGAGGCAGAGACTGGAATATCGTCAGAGGGATATCGCCCGTACCCGGAGGCATATCGATGAGAAGGACATCCAGCGTCCCCCACTCCACATCACTCCAGAACTGCTGCACAAGTCCCGACAGCACCGGGCCTCTCCAGATAACCGGAGCGTTCTCGTCCTCCATAAGAAGGTTAAGGCTCACCGCCTTGATACCGCCCTCCGTTACAGCCGGCAGTATCTTATTATCGTCGTTTGCCATCAGCATTTCGCGAAGTCCGAAGGCCCTGGGGATCGAAGGACCCGTGATGTCCGCATCCATGATCCCGACCTTAAGCCCGGATGAAGCCAGCTTATGTGCCAGGACCGAGGTCACGAAGGATTTACCTACGCCTCCCTTACCGCTGGCGATCCCTATAACGCACTTGATATCGGAGCTGTTGTTCACGGGAAGCTTACGGATACCGTTGACCTTCTCGCAGTTCTCCTTACTCGTGCACTCTCCTGCCTTAGCGCAGCCGTCACATGCAGATGCCATATTCTCTTCCTCCACTACTTATAAACAGCTTAGATTATATCAGACCTTACTTATTCGACATCATCGAAAAGCTCCTCGTCAGTATCCGCTCCCAGCATATCGGCATAATGCTCCTGCAAGAACCTAATAGACTCGGCATTCTCGTCGTTACGCCCGAGCCTTAATCTTCTTGCAAGCTTCATCTCGGGGAGCCTGAGCTTCACGGCCTCCACCGCAGCCTTGGAGGTATTTACTATACCCTGCCTGCCTTCAGAGGCGTACCTTACCAGAAGCTGTCTTTCTTCAGCGCGATTCTTCTTCGCCAGCTCCTTCTCCGCCTTACGGTGATTGGTGAATACATCCTTGAACTCCACATAATCGCTCTGCGTCATATGAACTGCCGGAGCCGTCTTTGTAACTATCACGTCAACCGTGCCGTAGATCGAAGAGCCGATCTTATCGGAATACTTACGTATCCCGCCGGACAGACTCGACAGGAAGCGGACCTTTTTATTAAAGCCGATGATGGCGGTTACCGTCACGATAATATCCGTAACAAGAAGTGTTGAACTCACGATCAGGAACGCCATCAGCACCGGATGCGGAATAAGCTCGATAAGTCTCATGACAGCAGGATGCAACATGAACATACCTAGACTGCAGGCTATTCCCCAGTAGATAGCAAATCTTACGCAGATAAAGCCCTTGAAGTTAAGTCTGTAGTCGGAATAGTCCCACCATCTTAAGTGGAAAATAGCATATAGAAGAGCTCCCGCTATAAGCTCTACCGTAGTACAAACGACAGCAGAGCCGAAGAACAGCATCGGGAAGGACCTCATGAAGGGTCTGAAAAACCATATTACAAAGTAAAATCCGATCCCATAGACCGGACAAAGAGGGCCGTTAAGGAATCCCCGGTTTATGAACTTACCTTCGGTAACTCCGTAATATATTACCTCTACAATCCACCCGATGAATCCGTAGACGAAGAACATAAACAGCGACTGATCAAACGGAAAGGGCAGCATCCTTATTTACCTTTACCGACTTCATTACGTGATAACCGCCCTTGATGCTTATGGTCTCGCAGTTTCCGAAGAGCTCCTGCAGCTTCCTCTTAGTTGAATCTGCGCCCTGCTTACGCTGGAGGACCACATATATCGCTCCGTTCTCCTTAAGATGCTCGTATGACTGCTCATAAAAAGCGAACACAGTCTTTTTTCCGGCTCTGACGGGAGGATTGGTTACCACCGTATCGAATAGCTTTTCCTCCGGGACCGAGGTCAGAACATCGCTTACATAGATCTTGTCGGGGGAATTAAGATTAAGCCTGGCGTTCTCCCTGGTAAGCGCCACTGCCCTGGAGTTAATATCTACGGATGTGACCTCGAACAAAGTGAATACCGACTTAAGAACGATTCCCACTACGCCCCAGCCACACCCCAGGTCAAGAAGACTCTCATCCCTTCCGGCGCCTCTGCTCTTAATATCATCGATGACTGCCTCCAGTAAAAGCTCCGTACCCTTATCTACGGAAGACTTTGAGAACACGGCCGTGTCCGTCGTGAAACGGAAGTTCATGCCGTTAATTCTGTAATCGATTACCTTACGGTCAGAGGGCGTCTCGGGGACTGCTTCAAAGTACTGAGGCATATTATCAGACCTTCTCGATAAGACCCTTAAGACTAGGTGTCTTATTTATAAAAATAATGAGCGGAATACCGATCACCGCGAGAAGCACAGCCTCAGAGGCGGCGACCTCGAACATAGACAAGCCTATGGCGGCAGCAGTGACCTCACTATCGGCATCCACAAGCAGGAACGGAAGATATCCGCCCACGATCACTCCGTTCACAAGGATAGGAGGAATAATAGCAAGATATTTATTTTTCTTACCGATAAGACCGGACAGGATACCCGCGATCAGGGTAGCAACAGTACCTCCGATGATATCTACCGGTCCCAGATTAGTGGGATTAAGAAGATTCGCGAGGAAACAACCGAGCGTAACTCCGGGTATGAAGCCGGGAGTAAAGGCCGGAAGCACTGTCAAAACCTCGGCCAGTCTGAACTGTATCGGTCCGAAGGCGAACTGCGCCATGGGAAGAGTCAGAATCACATAAAGAGCCGCGATAATGCCGGAATAAACTATTCGTCTGATATTCTTCTTGTTATCTTTCATGATCAGATCATACTCCTGATCTTATCGCTCAGCGAAGCGATGCAGGCTGTCTTATGCCACGGCATCTCAGGGCATTGGATAAGTCCGTTCTCGATGGCCTCTTTACAGGCCTTCATCTCGACAGCGTATGAATTAAGTCCGGAACGATCCTCAGAATCCACAAGCTCGCCCTTGCTGTTATATAGCTCGATCCTCTCATAATCATTAATATTCTTAATCTTGATGTATCCGTCCTCGCCGATGATCGCACCGTCTCTGTCGGTAAGCGAAGCGATGGTAACGAATGACACCGCCATAGCACCGTCGTTGGGAACCTCGAGGACAAAGCTGACATCTCTCTCGACTCCTGTCGAATATTTGTGAGCGAACACGGATGCGGGCACCAGGTTCTCTCCCAGGATACTTACCGCGAGGTTGGTAGGATATACACCGAGATCCAGATAAGCACCTCCGCCTAAGGAAGGATCCGTCACCCTCTTTACATCCTCGATATCGTAGCCCAGATTAGACTGGATATATCTTACCGAACCGATCTTGCCGTCCTTTATCCAGCCGATGACCTTCTTATGCAGGGGCATGAAGGATGTCCACATAGCCTCACAGACAAAGACTCCTCTGTTCTTCGCTTCGGTGAAGATACTGTCGGCCTCCTGACGGCTCATGGTGAAGGGCTTTTCCACCAGAACATTCATGTGATTCTTGACACACATGATGGCATTCTCATAGTGGAAGGTATTGGGATTGGCAATATAGACCATGTCAATATCCTTCTGCCTTGTCATCTGCTCGTAGGTGCCGAGAGCCTTGGCGTCCGGGCAATTCTGCTTGACGAATTTATTGGCTCTGGACTTATCCTGGGAAGCCACAGCCACCACCTGGACGTCCTCGAGCTCCTTAATACATTCGACCATTCTGGCAGCCATTCTGCCACATCCGATAATACCTATATTAAACATTAGTAAGCCCCTCCTACCGGTTTATAGCTCTATCTTATCGAGAACCTTGGATATGTTCTCGTGGAATACTAGCTTTGCCATCCTGTCTGCCGATGTCACATCCCGATTTATGATGATCAGATTCTCTCCCCTGAACGACCACGCGAGCGATGCCGCCGGGTTAACGACCAGCGATGTGCCTCCGATGATAAGACAATCCGCATTTGCCACCAGCTTCACGGAATTCTGCCACGCATCCGAAGGAAGACCCTCCCCATAGAGCGTAACGTCAGGTCTTATAAGACCTCCGCATATCTTACACTTCGGAATCATGTCCTCCGACTTGAAGATATAATCCGCCGGATACTTCTTGTGACATCTGCCGCAGTAGTTTCTAAGGGTGGAGCCGTGAACCTCCTGGACGTTCACACTTCCGGCCTTCTGATGAAGTCCGTCTATATTCTGAGTGATTATACCGTCGAGCTTCCCGGCCTTCTCCATCTGCGCGAGCTTCACATGTGCCGCATTGGGCTCGATCCCCTCCACGTTCAGCTTCTGTCTGTAGAACTCATAGAAAACTTTAGGCTCATCCTCAAGACAGTTGATGGACAGAAGATACTCGGGAGTATAAGCGTCGAACCTTACATCGTGCTGATTATATAGTCCGTCCTTGGATCTGAAGTCGGGAATTCCGCTCTCGGTGGACACTCCTGCCCCGCCGAAGAAAACGATGTGCTCCGACTCCCTTATTATCCTGTTAAGCTCCTCGTACTGCGCCGTGTAATCCATAATAATCAGCCTTCAAATTTGTCCTGCCAGGACTTAAGCAATGCCTCATCCTCGAAGTAATTGATCCTCATGGCATTTTTAACCTCGGACAGGGTCTTGGCAGCCTCTTCACGAGCTACCTCTGTTCCCTTCCTAAGTACATCTACAACATACGGAATATCCTTCTGAAGCTCGGCTCTTCTTTCTCTTATGGGAGCCAACTCATCCTCGAGAACGTTGATAAGGAACTTCTTGACCTTAACGTCACCTAAGCCGCCTCTCTGATAGTGCTCCTTCATCTCGTCAAGATTAGCATGCTCGTCACCGAACTTCTCGAAATGCTCCGGCTTACAAAACGCATCGAGATAAGTAAATACCGTATTCCCCTCCAAGGATCCCGGATCTTCAACTCTTAAGTGATTAGGATCCGTAAACATACCCATAACCTTCTTCTTAACAACATCCGCAGGATCCGACAGATAGATGCAGTTACCCAGGGACTTACTCATCTTCGCTTTTCCGTCGGTTCCGGGAAGTCTTGAGCAAACCTCGTTATCGGGGAGCAACGCCTCAGGTCTTACAAGAACATCTTCCTTATATGTGGCATTGAATTTATGAACGATCTCCTGTGCCTGCTCCAGCATGGGAAGCTGGTCCTCACCTACGGGGACCGTTGTAGCCTTGAACGCCGTAATATCCGCCGTCTGGCTTATGGGGTAGCAGAAGAAGCCTACGGGAATAGATGCCTCGAAGTTTCTCATCTGTATCTCTGACTTAACGGTAGGATTCCTCTGAAGTCTTGAGACAGTGACCATATTCATATAGTAGAAGGTAAGCTCAGTAAGCTCTGAAATCTCCGACTGAATAAGGATATTGGTCTTCTCGGGGTCAAGGCCGCAGGACAGATAATCCAGCGCTACCTCGATTATGTTCTGCCTTATCTTCTCAGGATTATCCACGTTATCAGTGAGAGCCTGAGCATCGGCGATCATAATAAATATCTTCTCGTATTCGCCGGAGTTCTGAAGCTCCACTCTTCTTCGCAGTGAACCGACATAATGTCCTATATGAAGTCTTCCCGTCGGTCTGTCTCCGGTCAGTATGATCTTACCCATATTTTCCTCCTAGTTAAGTAGTTGATACATCGAGTCCGCATCTTCCTTACGCACGGAAGCTGCTATAGACAGCACCCTGAAGCCGACGGTGCCGTTACCGAATTCTATCTGAACCTCATCCCCCACCTTAAGTCTCACCGAGGGCTTGGCAGGTCTTCCGTTGACCGTAACCCTTCCCGCATCGCATACGTCATTGGCAACCTGACGTCTCTTAATTATACGTGAGACCTTAAGAAACTTATCAAGCCTCATTCCTTCGTTGGGATCTGCCATCAGGAGCCCACCGTCTTTCTGCCCTTGAAGGCGCTCGCCAAGGTGAGATCGTCAGCGAATTCTATGTCCGATCCCATGGGAAGTCCGGACGCCAGGCGCGTTACCTTGATTCCCGACGGCGACAGCAGCCTTGATATATAAAGCGCAGTCGCATTCCCCTCGGCAGTCTGGTTCGTAGCCACGATGACCTCCTTGATCTCCGGATGCTCCGTAAGCCTCTCAAAAAGCTCGGTCAAGGTGATGTCCTTTAAATTCATGTTATCCACAGGGTTATATACTCCGTGAAGCACATGATAAAGGCCGTTATATTCATGCATCCGCTCAAAGACTGTGATATCTCTGGGAGATTCCACCACGCACACCATGCTCTTGTCTCTTCTGGGGTCAGCGCAGATAGGACAGGGGTCGCTGTCGGTAAAGTTCTGGCAGCAGCCGCATCTCTTGGTAAGCCTTCTGGCTTCATTGATGGCACCGGTCAACGCCTCCACATCCTCAGAGGGCATGGACAAAATATAGAAAGCCAACCTCTGAGCTGACTTTCCTCCTATGCCGGGCAATTTCCCGAGCTTTGTTATCAGATTCTGTACCGACGGTGAATATCTTGCCATATCAGAAGGGCATCTTAACTCCGCCGGTTACTCTGTTCATCATCTCTGCGGACTTAGCCTCCAGCTCATCATTGGCCTGGTTATAAGCGGCCGTGATGAGATCAGACAGCATCTCAGCATCCTCGGGATCGATAACCTCGGGATCGATCTCAAGATTATATATCTTGTGATCACCGCCTAAGACGAGCTTGACCTTATCGCCTCCTGCGGAACCGGAAATACGAAGCTCCTTGATCTCCAGCTGAACCTTCTCAAGTTCCTTCTGCATCTTCTGTGCCTGAGCCATAAGGTTACCCATATTTCCCATGCCGCCCATTCCGCCGGGCATACCCTTGAATCCTTTTGCCATGTTATGTTCCTCCGATATTTATTCTTATTAATTAACTAACGTATTGTACCATACGAGGCAGGCTCACTCATCCCCGAAGTGTATCTCGGTATTAATACCCGCCTCTCCGAGTCCTCTTATAAAGTCTGCCGCGGGATCAGGCTCTCCGTCATCAAAAGCCACCGACGAAGCTTGAGGCTGAGGCTTGGCCGGCTGATGCTGTGCATCATATTTACGAAGAGCGTTCTCATACTGCTTGCCGGTGCAGGCGAATACGTGGACTACTCCCGGTATCTTATGCTTTATAAGCGCCGATACATGCTTGAACCCCGGATCCTGACACATGAACTTCGCATCCGCCGGATCGTCACTTCCTATGGTGATATAAGCATCATCGCCGATGAACTTAAGAACCGAGCTGTCAAGGATCTGACCTAAGTTTCTGTCCGACTCATAAGCACGGGACTTGATCTCCAGCCATATCTTATCGGGATCATCCTCTATGATCTGATTCTTGGACCTTACGATAGGAGACTTATCCACAGCCTCAGACAGAGCAGTCCTTCTGGTCTCTCCAATCCTTCCGGTGGGAGCCTGAAGCTCATCCTCTTCTTCCTCCTCATAGCTTTCGGATTTGTCTTCTGAATTAAGATCCTCCATGGTTATATCGTCCAGAACGGAATCCGACAGATCCGCAAATATACCGAGCTTAGGAGGTGCATCCTGCTCCTTCTCGTCAAAGAATAATCCGATCTGATTCTCTATCGGAGCATCTTCATCCTCCTCTTCATCCTCTGCACGAGGAGCCGCTTGCGGAATTGCCTCCGGAGCGGGAACCTGCTCGATCACGGGATCCGGCTCATCCTCCAGAGTCGGAGCCGCCTTGGATTCCTCGGCCTTAGGCGCCTCCTTCTTCGGCTCTTCTGCTTTCTGCTCACCGGGTTTATTCTCCTGCTGCTCGGAAGTCTTACCCGTTATGATCTTATCCTTATTCTTCAGAGCCTCCAGGGCCTCAAGTCTTGCCTTGAAGCCGTCGAAGGCCGACTTCTCTTCTTTACGTTCCTCCTGTGGCGCTTCAGTCTTAGCCTCAGTCTTTGCTTCGGACTTAGCTTCTGTCTCGGACTCTTCCTTAACTACAGATGAGACTTCAGTCTTGACCTCTGCCTTGGGTTCCGGCTTGACCTCTGCCTTCGGTATGGGAACGGACGATGACGTTGATGCCGAAGAGGTCGTACCCTCAGATATCCTCTTTGCAGCCTCTGCCTGAAGCTTCGCGAAGTCGGGGATTACGAGAGGAGCCTCCTCCAGTCTGATCTTCCTGCCACAAAGTCTTAACATCGCGATCTCGAAGCTGGTCCTTACCGAAGGAGACCACTTAAGATCGGATATGGTCTTGGAGAAGGAAGCGATGAATCCCGTCAGAGTCTGAGAGTTGGTAAGATTGGCGATCTCATACATACGCTTCAAAGACTTGGTGGAAGCGGTGACAAGATCGACCGGATCCGGTACCACCCTGAGAACAAGAAGATTACGGAAGTATTCGGCGAGATCCAGAGTGAACTGTATAAAGTCACGACCGCTGTCTGCCAGCTCCTTGCACTTCTGAGGAAGCTTGTCGAAGCTTCCCTCGATAAGTATCTGTGCGAAGTCGGCTATGAATTCGATATTGACCGTACCGGTCATCTCTTCGATGGATTCGGGAGTGATGAGCTCACCGGAAGCCATTGCAGCGGCCTGATCAAGATAGGAGATGGCATCTCTCATGGCGCCATCACTCATAGAAGCAATAAGCTCGATGGCATCATCCGAGGCCTTGATGCTCTCCTTATCGCAGATATAGCGCAGTCTGCTTCTTATGGCCCCGGTGGAGATCCTTCTGAAATCAAATCTCTGACATCTGGACAGTATAGTAGCCGGTATCGCATGAGGCTCCGTAGTCGCGAACAGGAAAACCGCATGTGCCGGCGGCTCCTCCAAGGTCTTAAGGAGGGCGTTAAAGGCCTCCGTGGTTATCATGTGGACCTCGTCAATAATATAAACCTTATACTTGGCTCTGGAGGGAGCGTAGCTTACCTCCTCGCAGATGCTTCTTATATTGTCTATACTTCTGTTGGAGGCGGCATCTATCTCTATGACATCCATAAGAGACCCGTCAAGGATCCCCTTACAGATGGAACACTCGTTACAGGGATTCCCGTTCACCGGGTGCTCACAGTTGATCGCCCTGGAGAAGACTCGGGCTATGGAGGTCTTGCCCGTTCCTCTTTGGCCGCAGAAAAGGTAAGCGTGTCCGATCTTCCCCGTCAGTACCGTCTTACGAAGAGTCGCTACAGCGGCCTTCTGCTCCACTATCTCATCGAAGTTATTCGGTCTGAACTGTCTGTAAAGAGCTTGATATTCCATGTCTATCTCCCGTAAATCAAAAAGCTCGTACTATCTGAACTGCAGCCGGGCAGGCACCCTCGCGGCACAAACGAAAGACCGCTTACTGCTGCTTCCTTCCGGACCTGACAGGGTTCACGGGATCGAATTGCACGAGACCCGACCCGGCCACAGCTCACATAGTGCGAACTGCCCTATAGTATAACACAAATAAAACAGCTCACAGAGATATCCGATTCGAAAACAATACATTTTTGGGTTCATTTTGCATTGTACGGATCATAAATATAGGTTACAATTCCTCAAACTAGCAGAAAGGGCATGACCTGATGATCTATTCGGCATTCGCCATTATTATCAGCATTATTATGAGCGCGATCATTATTGACCGCCGCTTTTTGTTGTTCTGCCCGCCGATTTCCGACAGTATCTGAAAGATAACACAGTAATGGTAAACGAAGCCCCGGCAGAACATCTGCCGGGGCTTTAAATTTCACGGAGGTATTTATGAGACTTAACGGCGCACAGATTATTGTCCAGACCCTGATTGAACAGGGATGTGATACCGTCTTCGGTTATCCGGGAGGTCAGGTGCTCAATATCTTTGACGAGCTTTATAACAGGAAAGACCAAATAACTCACGTCATCACGGCGCATGAAGAGGGCGCTTCCCACGCGGCCGACGGATATGCAAGATCCACCGGAAGGCCCGGAATCGTGATCGCTACATCCGGTCCGGGGTCAACAAATATCGTTACCGGTCTTGCGACCGCTTATCTTGATTCAGTTCCCGTTATCGCGATCACCGGCAATGTACCTACATCACTTCTCGGGAAAGACAGCTTCCAGGAAGTCAGCATCGTTGATATCACCGGAACAGTAACCAAAAAGAACTGGATAGTTAAAGATGTCCGCAAGCTGTCACAAACTCTCAGAGAGGCTTTTGAAACCGCCATATCGGGAAGACCCGGGCCGGTACTGATCGATGTTCCGAAGGATGTTCAGACCGCCTGCTGCGAATATGTCCCCGGGGGCCCTGTCAAGGCGCTTCCTCTTCCGAAGGTGAGCGAAGCGTATATCGATGCGGCAGCGCTTATGATAAACAAATCAAGCCGTCCGTACATCTATTTCGGCGGAGGAGTGATCACTGCCGGAGCCGGTGAAGAGCTTACCGACCTTGCCAAGAAGCTTGATGCACCGCTTGGAAGTTCACTCATGGGGCTGTCCGCTGTTCCCGCAGATCATCCCGGGTACCTGGGTATGCAGGGAATGCACGGACACTACGCATCATCCAAAGCGGAAGATGAAGCCGATCTTGTCATAGCGGTCGGAGTAAGGTTCAGCGACCGCGCGACAGGCAACATCAACAGGTTTGCCAGAAACTTCAGGATCATACATATAGATGTCGATGACAAGGAACTGAACAAGAACATCCCGGCCGACATTGGAATGAATGGAGATCTTAAAAATGCCCTCTCACGCATCACCTCAAAAGTAAACAGGAAGATCCTTCCGGCTTGGAACGCGAGGATAGAGGAGCTCAGAAACGAAGAAGCCGGGTACATAAAGGCACTGATGGATAAGACCCCCGAAGGATTTCTCAATCCTTACAGGATCATAGATACGGTAGCTTCATTCTCGGAAGGACTCACCGTAGCAACGGATGTCGGTCAGCACCAGATGCGGACGGCACAGCGCTACCCTTTTCGAGAAGCACGCTCCTTCCTGACCAGCGGCGGCCTCGGGACCATGGGATACGGAATGGGAGCCGCGATCGGAGCTTGCAAGGCAACCGGCAAAAAGAGCGTTCTCTTTACCGGAGACGGAAGCTTCGGCATGAATCTTAATGAGCTGACGACGGCAGTAACAAAAAACGCGCCTGTCGTTGTCGTGATAATGAATAACGGCGTGCTCGGGATGGTAAGGCAGTGGCAGACGCTATTCTTCAACGAACACTATTCGGAGACGACTCTTGAACGAGGAACCGACTTTGTAAAGATCGCTGAAGGCTTCGGTGCAAAAGGACGCAGGGTCATCACGGAAGAACAGCTGACAGAAGCCTGTGAAGAGGCGTTCTCGGCCGACGGCACATACGTAATCGACTGCGCTGTCTTCGAGGATGAATTCGTACTTCCCATGCTGCCTCCGGGAGGATCGATAGACGACATAATAACAGGAATATGATCACAAAAAGAAAGGAATACAACATGCTTACACTTGACAAAGTCTATCACGCAAAATACGTACTCGATAAGGTAATAAGACAGACTGACATAATATCAGCCCCAAAGATCAACCCCGAATCAAATATCTTCCTTAAGACCGAGAACCTTCAAATAACAGGATCCTTCAAAGTCAGGGGCGCCTATTACAAGATAAGTCAGTTAAGCGACGAGGAAAGATCCAGGGGCGTCATAGCCTGTTCGGCCGGTAATCACGCGCAGGGAGTCGCGCTCGCTGCAGCCAGGAGCGGTATCAGATCCGTCATCTGTCTTCCCGACGGAGCTCCAATCTCCAAGGTAGAAGCGACAAGAAGCTACGGAGCCGAGATATGCCTCGTGAAAGGAGTCTATGACGATGCTTATGCCGAAGCGCTCCGGCAGAAGGAAGAAAAAGGTTATACCTTCATCCACCCATTCGATGATGAACTGGTAATAACAGGCCAGGGCACGATCGGACTCGAACTGCTCGATCAGCTCCCTGAACTCGAAGCTGTAATTGTGCCGATAGGCGGAGGCGGACTGATCTCCGGAGTGGCATTCACGCTGAAATCGCTTAACCCGGACATAAAAGTATACGGCGTGCAGGCTGCCGGTGCCCCAAGCATGTTCAATTCAGTTCATGACATGAAGAAAGAGCGTCTCGAATCCGTCTCAACGATCGCTGACGGAATCGCCGTCAAAGAACCCGGAGACAATACATTTAAATATGTATCAGAATATGTGGATGAAGTCGTTACGGTAACAGACGATGAGATCTCCGCAGCCATACTCGCACTTATGGAACAGCACAAACTGGTAACGGAAGGCGCGGGAGCAGCCTCGGTCGCGGCGGCAATGTTTAATAAGGTACCTATAAAAAATAAAAATACCGTGTGCCTGCTTTCAGGTGGTAACATTGACGTGACGATACTCTCGCGTGTCATCAGTCGGGGACTTCTCATGACGGGAAGAACTTATTCCATGAACATTGAGCTCATCGACAAGCCCGGCCAGCTGATGGATGTTGCGCGTATCTTCGCACAGCTCGGGGCAAATGTTATCTCGATCCACCACGAACGTGCCAACGAAGGAAGCGATGTCAACGGCTGCTATTTAAGGATCACACTCGAGACGCGCAACTATGAACACATCGATCAGATAAAAAAAGCCCTTAAAGAAAGAGGCTTCAAAACAGTTTAAGGAGGACAAAAACATGCAGAAGATCCACACTGATAACGCACCGAAGGCAGTCGGACCCTACTCACAGGCAATCGTAAGCAACGGTTTTGTGTTTACATCGGGGCAGATCGCCATCAATCCGGAAACGAATACGATTGAAGCTACCGACATCGCGGGTCAGACTGAGCAGGTTATGAAAAATCTTGATGCTGTACTGACTGCATCGGGCTCATCATTCGACAAGGCCGTCAAAACATCCTGTTTTCTGGCGGATATGAATGACTTTGCGGCATTTAACGAGATCTATGGACGGTTCTTTAAATCACTTCCGGCAAGAAGCTGTGTAGCGGTAAAGACCCTGCCCAAAAACGCACTGGTCGAAGTAGAAGTCATAGCAGAAGTCTGATCCTCCCTGTCATACAAACAAGAGGCACGAACGAGGGGTGTTCGTGCCTTGAAAGGAGGGTGTTATGAAGTAAGGAACATTATTGATAACAACTACATCTTAACACCCTCACGGTTTACTTTCAGGGATAAAAAAGGCAAAATATAGGCAATCTGAAGGAAAGGGTCCGGACAATGATCCTGGAAGGTCGCATATTCAAGGGCAACAGGCTTCTCCATATACACGAGGTAAAGTACGAGAACCCCAAGGTAAGCTTCTCCAAGGAGTTGGAGGAGGCTCTGATAATCCTGTGCCGCGAGATGGATATTCCCGTTCCCATGTGGATGAAGAAGAACACTCACGAATTCGCGGCGTTCCATCAGACTATATTCTTCGACGAGCAATACCCCGAGAAGGTCAAATTCGAGAAATTCCAGATAAAGATGACTCGCTGATCAGTTGCCGGTGGTCCTGAAGATGATCTCTCCGGGATATACCATGTCAAGCTGAGACCTGGCTACATCCTCCACATAATCCGCATCACGACCCGCCACACCTCTGGCGAGGATATTATTGTTACGATCCTCCAGGGCAGCCTTCTGAGCCTCGAGAGCGGCCTTCTCCTTCTCAAGCCTGATCCTGGCCATGCGAACATCGTAATACTTGGTGGCACAAAGCACCACAACAACTACGAACGCTATGCATATCAACGTCATCGGCAACGAGAAGCCGCCGGATTTACGCTTGATCTTAAGCTTTTTCTTAACAGAACCGCTCATGAGAATATTTTAATTGAATTGGAAGCCTGTCTGAAGTCCCGCGGTGATGATTTAACCATACTGTAATATTGCCCGTGTGCTACAATCCTTTTATATGGAAGACAAGCTCAAGGACACACTTAACAAATATCCCGTGACACTTGAAGGTGACACCATCACCTGTTATGCGCTTTTCGACGAGGCCCTTCTTAAGAAGTCTCCGGACGAGGACAAGACCTATGCCGATCTGTGCTGCCGGGGGATCGAGAAGTACTGGGGAGACGCAGGCTTCGAGGTCAGGATAATACGCGTGAAAAAGGGTGATAGGCGTCCTCATATTAACGTTCTTCCGGCCAAGCTTACCGGCACCTCGTATGTGATGAGCCGTTGGTGGCGCTGGGGCTGGGGCTTATTCCGCTCCTCCTTCCACCCCGAATCCTTCATGATCAACTGGTCCAGAAGAAATCCCGGTAATATCCACCTTAATATTCGTTCATGGCACAGCACCTCCTGGTTCATGAGAGTAAGTGCCCACGAGTTCGGCCATATCCTCGGGCTCGGGGACGCCTATGCCGCGCACTACAGGTTTTACTATGAGGCTCCGGGGACAGAAGACTACATGATGAACCGTAACCGGCGAGTAAGCCCAGAAGAAGCCCTTATGGTGAGGCGGGCTCAGGAGACCGGAAGAATGCAGTACTTCCCCATTAAATTCTCTGCCAAAAGATATATCAAAGGCCTTCGTAAACGTCTGTGAAGGCCTGCGCCGGCGATTTTTTGACTTTTTTGTAAAATGTCGTCAAATTGCACTAATGAAATTGAAAACCCACCATAATAGTTGTATGATATACCCATCGTTATCATAGATTTGAAATGGAGGCCAATTAGTATGAAAAAGTGTCCCGATTGCGGAATGGTAATTGCGAACCAGGCGATCAGATGCCCTAAGTGTAAGTTCAACTTCGCAGAGAGCACAGATACAGGCGGAGTAGCAGTAGGCGCAGAGGCTGCAGCAGTATCCGCAGCAGCAACAGGCGTTGCATCTGCACCTAAGGGCGGCGCAGGAATTATGCCTATGGTTGATGTTAAGGCCAGCAATGTTGATGAGCTTTATAACCAGCTTAAAGCGGCAGTCGTTAAGAGGAAGACAGAGTTCGACCACTTCATCGACTTCCTGGAGAACAGAACCAACTGGCTCACAGCTCCCGCAGAGCTCGAGGGACCCTTGGCATGCGATAAGGGCCTTCTTATCAGAAGCGTTGCCGTTACTAAGCAGCTTCTCAGAATAAAGGATACGATCATGCCTCAGCTTGACGAGGAGTCGGCTATCATCATCGGACTGTTCCACGATGTAGGCAAGGTTGGCATCGAGGGTAAGCCCTACTTCCTGATTAAGGAAGCACCCGGAGCAACAACGACCTCCACATTGGGTCTCTCCTTCTCCACTCGTATCTCCACCGCTGCAGATACAACTCCTAAGAACACTTATTCCGTTAACCCTAAGCTGGTTCACATGGATATCGGTGTAAGAAGTCTTTATCTCGTATCTCAGTATATGCTCCTTTCCGACGACGAGGCTCAGGCTATAAGCTATGCCACTAACGTCAAGGCATTGGACGGAAACCTCTCACCTTATACTCTTATCCTGAAGACCGCTGTTGATCTCCAGACATCCGTATATGAGAATTCCGATACCGTATCAAGCTACAGCTTCACGGTAATTGAACCTAAGTAAATTCTTTCTTTATACTCCATTTCTTTTCCCCGCCGCTTATATAATAAACGGCGGGGTTTCTGATTGAAGGGAAAACACGCCATGAGGCTTCACGACGAACTTAGAAGATACGCACAAAGTGACATGACTCCCATGCATATGCCGGGTCATAAGAGAAATCCTGATCTTGTGCCGTCCTATTACTCGAGCGATATTACCGAGATCACGGGCTTTGACAATCTTCACGATCCGAAGGGGATGATCCGTAGACTCGAGGAAAGTGCGGCTTCGATCTGGAACGGTAAAAGCGCCGTTCTCTCCGTTAACGGTGCCTCTGCCCTGATACTGTCTGCCATTATGGCCGCTTCCCCCAAGGGTAAAATACTGATCGCCTCGAACTGCCACATATCGGTCTGGCATGCGTTGGAGCTTACGAATGCAGCCTTCGACGTGATCGCCCCTGATACGAGTCCGAAGCTTCCGCATTGCCTGAGCATAAGCACCGACAAGCTTCGGGAGCAACTTGAGGCCGACGAGAGCATAAAGACCGTTGTGATCACCTCACCTACCTATGAGGGCGTAGTCAGCGATATTGACGCACTGACAAAGATCGCCCACAGCCACGGTGTTGCCATTATCGTTGATGAAGCTCACGGAGCTCATCTGGGGCTAAACAATTACTTTCCTCCCGCATCCGCTGCAGATGTGGTAATTAAGAGCATTCACAAGACTCTTCACGCTCCGACCCAGACCGCTGTACTTCTTACCTACACGGACACTATACATGAGTATCTGATAAGACATTACATGGATATCCTCGAATCCTCGAGCCCGTCTTACCTTCTGATGGAGGGCATAAGCCGTGTGATATACGATCTTAAGGAGAACCCGGATATCACCTCCTCTTGGGTAAAAGCGCTGAAGGAATGCCGCCTTGTGCTTGAGCAGGAGCTTAAGCACATTATGCTGGAGGATATTCCGGGCGCCGACCCGTCGAAGCTTGTAATACTTACCGGCGGCATCATAAACGGACACGAGCTGGCAGAGCTTCTCCGGGAACGGAATATAGAGACGGAGGCGGCCTTTGATACACATATCATCGCCATGACAGGCATCGGGGATACCGATATCTCGTTGGGCAAGTTCAAATCCGCCCTCATCGATATCGATAAAGGCCTTCTGGGAACTGTATCAGAGAGCTTTTACTGTCCTCTTCCCTCGTCCCCCCTAAGCCTTGCCATGTCAATTAGAGAGGCTGTTGAAGCCCCGCATGAGATCATTGCATCAAAGGATGCAGCAGGCAGAATAAGCGCAGATTACTGCTTTAAGTATCCGCCCGGGATCCCTGTTCTGATCCCCGGACAGCTGATCACGGAGGACAGGATCAGACTGATCGATCATAAAGAGCTGAAGGTCATCCGCGGTTGACATCAAGGAAAGTTTCAAAGTATAATCGATTAGATTAATTTTAAGGGGGAGTTTGATATGTCAAGAATCGTTACTATCAACACCCGCGATCTTGGTAAGTCCGCTAAGGAAGGCGGCTGCGGCGAGTGCCAGACATCCTGCCAGTCAGCCTGCAAGACATCCTGCGGCGTAGCTAACCAGGCTTGCGAGAAGAATTCCTGATACAGGTATTCTGTAGCTTAGAAGAGCAAAAGGTCTCGTAATTTGAATTATGAGACCTTTTTACTTTGTACGAGGAGATTAAGCTTGATCCACTGTTATAAATTTGACGATAAGAATATAGTTCTGGATGTCTACTCCGGCTCCATCCATATGGTGGATGATGTGGCCTACGAGATAATTCAGATGTATGAGACCCACACAAGAGACGAGATCGTTAAGAAGATTTGCCCCAGGTTCTCCGTAACCGAACAGGATGTCGACGAGTGTCTCGAGGATATCGAGAGCCTGAAGGAAGCGGGTAAGCTTTACGCACCCGATAAGTATGAGAGCATCGCGATAGATCTTAAGAAAAGACGCTGGTTTCTTAAGGCTCTCTGCCTGCATGTAGCTCACACCTGTAACCTGAGCTGCTCCTACTGCTTCGCGGCTCAGGGGAAATTCCACGGTAAACAGGGCTTAATGAGCTTCGAGACCGGAAAGCGCGCAATCGACTTTCTTATCGAGAACTCGGGCTACCATAAGAATCTCGATATAGATTTCTTCGGCGGCGAACCCCTCATGAACTGGGATGTGGTAAAGAAGCTGGTGGAATACGGCAGATCCGTAGAGAAGGCCGCCGGCAAGAATATCCGCTTCACTCTTACCACCAACGGTGTCAATATAGACGATGATGTAATAGAGTTCTGCAACAAAGAGATGCACAACGTGGTATTAAGCCTTGACGGCCGTAAGGAGGTCAATGACCGCTTCCGCGTAGACTACAAGGGCAACGGCTCCTATGACGTGATTGTTCCGAAGTTTAAGAAATTCGTGGAGGCCAGAGGTAACAAGAGCTACTACATGAGAGGCACCTATACTCACTTCAACACCGACTTCCTTAATGACATCAAGCATATGGCTGACTTAGGCTTCAAGGAGCTGTCTATGGAGCCGGTGGTTACCTCCCCTGACTCTCCCTCCTACCTTACTGAGGAGGATCTGCCCGTCCTCATGGAGCAATACGAGGAGCTTGCCAGGGAGATGATCAGGCGTAATTCCGAGGGCAACGGCTTCACGTTCTACCACTATATGCTGGATCTTACCTGCGGCCCCTGCATCTATAAGAGGATCTCGGGCTGCGGCGCCGGAACCGAATATGTCGCCGTGACCCCTTGGGGAGATCTTTACCCCTGTCATCAGTTCGTGGGAGACGAGAAGTGGAAGCTCGGAGATATCTTCGAGGGCTTCTCCGACGAGGGTAGGAACGTGAGCCACGAGTTCGCTCAGGTCAATTGCTACACTAGAGAGGGCTGCAAGGACTGCTGGGCAAAGCTTTACTGCTCGGGAGGCTGCGCCGCGAATGCCTATCACGCAGGAGGAGACATTAAGGAGATCTACGACTACGGCTGCAGACTTTTTCGAAAAAGGATCGAGTGTGCACTCGCAGTACGCCTCTCGAATATAAGCGAAGAAGATATCTATGTACCTGACGCTGACTCTTAACCCTTCGATCGATCACTATGTGAGACTCCCCGAGGGACAGCTGCTCCTGACAGGCTCTCCCGAGGCGCCGTCCGTTAACCGAGCTTCGGCAGAAAGCTTTGAAGCCGGAGGCAAGGGTATTAATGTCGCGAAGATACTAAGAAGACTTTCCGCCGATGTTGAGGCAACAGGCTTCACCGCGGGATTTACCGGGAGCGAGATAATACGTGATATTGAAGCCGAAGGAATAGTCTCTCGATTTATCGAGGTCCACGGGCTCACCAGGATCAACACCAAGATAACTGACGGCACAGGAGTCGAGACCGAGATCAACGGTACCGGCCCTTCTATTACTCCAAGCGACATCAGCAGACTGATATCCGTAATCAACGGCAGCTGCTGTGACACACTCTTCATATCGGGTTCGCTTCCTTCCGGAACGCCTGCCGATACATATTCACTGATAGTATCTGCCGTTCGTCAGAGCAACCCCGATATAAGACTGGTACTCGATTGTGAAGGGGAAGCTCTTCTAAAGTGTCTTCCCTCGAAGCCGTTTCTCATCAAGCCCAACGCACACGAGCTCTCTGCCCTAACCGGTATCGAGCTTACGACCTCGTCTCCCCTTCCCGTGATCCGAGATGCTGCGGCAAAGCTTATACAAAGAGGCGCACAGAACGTCCTCGTTTCCTTGGGAAGCAGCGGTGCGTGCCTGCTTACAGGGGACGGAGTATTTTTAAGCGCTTCAGGAATAAACGGCGACGTCATAAGTACCATAGGTGCAGGCGACACCATGCTTGCATCCTTCATCTATATGCTCGACCGTGATAATAATTACCGAAGGGCACTCGATTGTGCGAATGGGTGCGCGGCAAAAGCCGCATTCTCACAGGGACTTCCGGATGCCGAAGCATTGAAAGCAGTTATTAAAGAATTCTCATAACCCAGCAGCCGTTCATCTGTGAGGCCAGAGCATCAAAACTCCAGGTCTCATGTGTTCTTATAGGGCTTCCCGGATCTCTTATCTCGTAACCCTCATCGGAATATCCTACTATCACTATGAACTGAGCTGTATCGGTAAAATCCCCGGGACCCATCAGACAGACCACAAGATTACCGACGTCAAGATTCCTGTCGACTCTGTCCTCGTCTGCGGGAATAGGTGTTACATCTATCCCGAGCCCGATAGCGCCGTCACTCATAAGGGTCCATGATGTTCCCCCATCCGTTGTGTATCCGTTATTCTCGGCGTAACCGGCCATCCAGGCAGGATTCATATCACTGTTGTTAAGAAGATATGAGGCGACCATCGAGAGTGCTGTAGGACCGCTTCCGTTAATACCCAGCACATTTCCGACATAGGACCTGTAGCCCCACCTTAAGTCATACTGGTAGTACTCAGGCACCTTGAGAGGGCTGTATTCTCCGGAAACATCTATGCTTCCGGGGTAGTCCGGACTGTCCTGCGTCCCGATAAGCTCGGGATAATGAAGCACGAAGTCCAAAGTCTCATGATCTGACATGAGAAGATTAACTATCTCTATGGGATATTCGAACACCTCAATACCGTGATCCGCCGCATAAGCATCGATAACGGCCTGACAGTCCGACGGAGTTGACAGCGGATAAGAGGAATAATCCTCGGTATCAGAAGACCCGGAGGAGGCCTCTCCGGCAGAAGTAACAGGCACTCCGGACTCTATAGAGGTGATAGTCACCGTTCCTGACGGCAAGGCCTGCTCGTCAGATGCCAAAGTCTCACCTTCGCTCCTTCCCTTTGACAACACCATAAACACAGCTATGGTCGCTATAAGAAGCACCAACGCGGCAAGCCCTGCCACATATACCTTTATCTTCCCGACTTGACCCATACAGTAATTATACAAGAAAAGCTCCGGGCGTTTAACCCGGAGCTTATGGATGATCAATTTATGATCCCGACTTCAGTTTATCAGGAAACTGTAGCCTCTACGTTGAAGAGGATGGTGGAACCGGCCTCGTCCGTAGCACCGATCAGGTAGTAGGAACCTGCATCAAGAGTGTCATCAGCAACATACTGGAACTCATAGAAGTATCCGTTCGTATACTCGGAAGGAGTAATAGTAGCAGAGTAGATAAACTCAGCATTGCTCATATCTCCGTCAGCAGAGTAGTATACCTCGTAGTATACAGGGAAGTAAGCGAGGTTAGCCTCGTCAATTACCTGGCATGTGTACTCGATGATGGACTCGCTTGTGGTGTAGTCACCGGAACCCATAGCAGAGCTTCCGCCGTCAGCATATGTATACCAGTAATCATCAATACCGTTCTCCCATGTCTCGTAGTCATCTCCGCCGGAAGGTGTAACTACAGTAGTAGAACCGCCGTTCTCAACAGTACATGTAGAATCAGCAAGAACGTTGCCTGCGAGGTCATATACGATACACTCGTAGGAACCTGCGATGAGGTAACCGTTGTCGTCTGTAGCTGCCTGAGAATCATAGGAAGTACCATAGTAGCTCTCGATCCAATATCCCTGATCTGTGCACTCATCACTTGTGTAGATCAGCTGACCGTCAAGATAGTACTCGTATGTGAACTCCCACTCGATCTCCTGGCCCTCATCTGTAGGAATGATATCGAGCTCGATTGTGTAAACATCTGTGTATACATCATTATCAGAGTAATACCACTCTACATGGTCGATAAGATCTGTAGAGATAGCAGCTGCGAACTCGAAGTCAAAAGCGTCGAGATAGAACTGATAGAGCTCCTGAACCTTCTTACCCTTAGCGTCGTCAACCTTCCACTCGTCATCGTCGTTAAGTACGAAGCTTATGGACTGTGTAACCTCCTGAGTATCACCGTCAGCAAGAGCAGCTACGAAAGCATCAACATCTCCGCCGTCAGCAATTACATCATCATAAACAGCCTGATAATCGACGTATGTGAAGGTAATATCTACACTGCCTTCTCCATCCTTCTTAGAGGACTCAACAGACTCCTCATCGATCTCATAAGAGAATGTACCCTCGATAGCGCCACAGATAGCATCATAATCATCACCGTAGGTGCTTGCAGAATGATCCATAAAGGCTTCGAGGCCCTCAGCAAAGTCATCATTAGGCTCCTCGATCATATCAAGGATATCAGCCGCCTTGAACTTTACGATAGCATCAGCATAGTCTTCTGCAGCTGCGATAACGTCTTCGTCAGCATTACCGCCAAGGAGAGCGCATCCGCCGAGGGAAGCTACCATTGCTACAGAAAGAGCAGAAGATGCCAACTTCTTAAAATCGACTTTCATAAATTTTCCTCCATTCATTTTACGCATTAATAAATATGCAAACTGAATTATAACATTATTTTGTCAATTGTCCACATAGACGGTTATTCGTTAACCACCTGACAGGTAGACTCGGCAACCACCTGACCATCCAGGCTGTAGATGATACATGTGTACTCTCCCTCGATGAGATTACCGTCATCATTAAGCTGAGCGTTGTCATCATACCAAGGTCCGTAGTATGCCTCGATCCAATAACCGGAATCGGTGCAGGGATCACTCGTGAATACGAGCTCACCGTCTATATAGTACTCATAGTAGAAGTCCCATGTCATGCTCTGTCCGATACCGGAGGTAGGGATGATATCGAGCTCGATCTGAGAATAATCTACATATACGCCGTCATCGGAATAGTACCACTCGGTATGATCAACGAACTCAGGTGAAGCGTCGCCTGCCTCAACAACAACTGTACATGTCGAATCGGCAAGAACATTACCTGTAAGATCATAAACAATACATCTGTACTCACCGGGAACGAGATAACCGTGCTCGTCCACAGCTGCATTGTCATCATACCATGTGCCGTAGTAGCTCTCGATCCAGGAGCCCTGATCCTGCCATTCGTCACTGGTGTAGATGAGCTCGCCGTCAAGATAGTACTCGTAGTAGAAATTGAAGGTAACACTCTCACCTGCAGCTGTAGGGATAATATCAAGCTCGATCTCATTTACGTTAGTGTAAACATCATCATCGGAATACCACCACTTCAGATAGTCAATGTACTGAAGAAGAGGAGATGTGAAGGAATAATCGACAGCATCAGAGAAGAATGAATACACGGCATTAAGATTCTTAAGCTTCTTATCGGATACCAGCCACTCGCCGTCCTCGAGAACCAGATTAATTGTCTGGGAGATCTCGAAGGTATCACCATCGTCTATTGCATCGATAAAGTCATCAGCGTCGCCGCCGTCCTCCTTCACCTGATCGTAGATCGCCTGATAGTCAACGATAGTATATGTAATACTTACGCTTCCCTCAGCATTCTTCTTAGAGGATTCTACAGACTCCTCATCGATCTCGTACTCGATAGTGTCTGCGATAGCAGCACAGATATCATCAAATTCATCGAGAACGGGTTGATCTACAGCACCTGTTACAAGGGAGTCGATCTGATCCTCGAAGTCGTCTCCGTCTACCAGAAGATCGACTATGTCATCTACTTCAACTGCAGCAACTGCAGCCGCATAGTCCTCCGCTACCGCCAGGACAGCCTCATCATCCTTGTCAAAAAAAGCACATCCGCTTAAAGAAGCGATCATTGCAACAGCAAGGACAGATGAGATCAACTTTCTAATCTTCATAACCTTAACTCCTTTATTTTATTAGGCGCAGTAACACCTATTAAAGAAGTTATCAAATAAAAATGTTCTTTGCAATAAGACTTTAGTGCTATTAATACAGCTGGCAGATGAAGGAAATTTCTCCATTTTTCCAAGAAGCGTTGATACTGCCGCTGTACTGTCGGCATATATTCTCCGCGATGGAGAGACCTATACCGTAGCCGCCCTTATCTATATTATGGGATTTATCCTCTCTATAGAATCTGTCGAAAAACTTGTTATAGTCGACATTGGCTCCGTCCTTGTAACTGTTAGAGACCGTAAGTCTAACAGCACCCTTTCTTATCTGAGTAAGCTCGACCCTGACAATACCGCCCTTGTCACAATACTTGATCGCATTATCCACAAGAAGCGTCGTAAGCTGCATGATCTTACTGGCATCAGCCTTAATACTTACTTCAGGTGTGATCTGGGTAGACAGTGTAAGTCCCTCCTGAGAGGCTACCGGCTCGAAGGACTTAACCGAGCTCTCCACGACCTCCGAGGCATCGATAACGGCCATTACCGTCTTATCCTCCATCTCCTGAGCCTTGGAAATCATGACAAGATTAGCTATAAGCCCGTTCATGTGATCCACTTGCTTTAAGGTGGATGAAGACCACTCATCCTCCCCGTTAAGCATCTGACTCATCTCCGTATTAGCACGGATCACTGCAAGAGGAGTCTTAAGCTCATGGCTTGCATTGGTAATAAAGTCATTCTGTCTGGCAAAGTTCTCGACCTCCGAGGCGACTATATAGTCTGAGAAATGAACCACCAGGATATATGTAACCGCGAGCCCCGCCGTACATACGATAAGTGCGATGTAGAACAGTCTGGTCAGAGCATTGATCTCTGTGGTGGCATCTATGAAGGCAACCGTCGAGCCGTGCTCATCCTCTACATACTTATAGTATATCCTTCCTCTGTGACCGTTCCCGGGCGTCCCCCTCCTGATCTCATCACTTATAGACAGAAGAAAGCCCTCGCTCTTCTCGGAGTATCTTCCGTTAACGGACAAAAGCTCCCCGGTCTCATCATATCGAATGACCCAATACTCGATCACGTCTCTGATATTGGAGCTGAAGGCCTCAGTGATCCTGGGGTCATCGAAGTGATCTGATATCGAAGTATCCAGGACCAATTCCTCGCTTTGAACGAGATTATCAAGACTGGATCTTATGGCACTTTGAGAAACGATATAGCTCGACAGCCAGATGGCACCTCCGATGAACAGCATAGCGAGGAAGATCGCCAACATGGAGATCCCGATGAATTTTCTCCTGAGTCTTTCTATCGTGCGGTTATTCATGAGTCAGTGTGAAGGGGCCTTCCTTCTCCCCCAGGATAACAACCGGGGATACTACGGATCTAAGCTTATTCTTAAGATAGGAGATATAAAGCCATACCGCTTCATCGCCTATATCCTGCTCACTCTTCCATACCTTCTCGAGGATGTGAGCCATAGTCAGAGGCCGTTCGGGATTAAGCATAAGCTCCCTCATCAGCTCGTACTCCTTAATGGACAACCTTACCGTATTACCCGAGCTTAATGACAGATCGTCGCCGTTAAGGCAAAGCCCGGCATAGATAAGCTTATCGGAGGAGTAATCCCCTCCCCTTCTTATCATGGCTCTTATTCTCGCGAGAAGCTCCTTCATTGCAAAGGGCTTGGGAAGGTAATCATCCGCCCCGGCATCAAGGCCGGCTACTCTGTCATCCACGTCTGCTTTGGCTGTAAGAAGCATAACGGGAGTCATTATATTACGTTCGCGCAAGGTGGTAAGCACCGAGATTCCGTCGAGCCTCGGCATCATTATGTCAAGTATTATGGCGTCGTAACCGGTGGTGAGGATAAGGTCCAGAGCTTCCTGCCCGTCATAGACCTGATCGACGTCGTAGCCCTCGTGAGTAAGAAGCACTCCCACCGCATGGTTAAGGTCCTTGGTATCTTCCGCTATCAGTATCTTCATATCATATCTGTCCGTTGATCATATTTCTTATAGTCTGCATGGATATATCGGTGGAGGCAAGTTCATCCGCACAGCGTTTAAGCTCTGACGTGATTAGCTCCTTATTAGCCTTTATATCCTTCTTATACTTGATGTCATGCTCCAGTGCCGCCCAGGTATCCATGGATATTGTCCTGATCTGTATCTCGGCCAGGTATCCTTCCTCATTCCTGACTATCATGTGATAGCTTCTGTAGCCGTTAGGCTTGGCATTAGAGATATAGTCCTTTTCCTCTACTATGGTGATACTCGGAAGCCTCCGAACGGCATCGATCACCTTAAGGGTATCGTCCAGGAAGGTGCTTACTATTCTTATACCTACAATGTCGTGGATATTGGTGACGATCACATCCGGAGTCGGTGTCAAGCCTCTCTTGGCGCACTTCTCCAGGACACTCTCCTCGCTTTTAAGACGGACCATAACATGATCTATAAGTCTGGAGTCATTCTCCCTCTCAAGCTCTTGGTCCATCAGGGCAATCTTACTCTGAAGCTCCTCCTGAAGGGCAATTAATCTTCCGTAGTGTTCACCGTATACATTTTCCATGAGAATATGATAACACCTCTCCCGGGAGGAAGAGGTGCAAAATTAAGTCATTATGTTTATCAGTCTTACTGAATGTATGTAAGGAACTGAGAAGCCAGAACTACCGTAACAAGTGCGATAGGATATGTCGCGGCGTAAGCGGAAGCAACATTTGATGTGCCGGAAGACTGGATAAGAGCACCCAGAGCAGGTGTGGACGTCATGCCTCCCGTGATGGAACCCAGATTATTAAGGATACTGAGCTTCAGCACGTATTTCGCGAAGACGAATCCTACGATGAGAGGAACGATCGTCATGAGCGCACCCCACAGGAAGAGAAGTCCTCCGTAGACCTTCAGTGTATCGACGAAGGCAGCGCCACCCTCGATACCTGCACCTATAAGGAACAGCACGAGACCGAATTCCTGGAAGATGGAAAGCAGGTGCTCCTTAACCTCGAGACTGAGCTTACCGAGCTTTCCGAAGTGACCGAAGATCAAACCCATGATAAGAGGTCCGCCGGTAGCGCCAAGAGAGAAGGCAGCGCCGCCCGGAAGAGGGATCGTGATGCTTCCGAGGATAAGACCTACCATAACTGTAAGAGCGAATGCACCGCAGCCGAACTTATCCAGCTCGAAAAGCTTAGGTGCAATACCGCTTGCCTTCTCGAATTCACCTACAGGTGCAAGAAGTGATCTCTCGTGATCCATATCAACCTTAAGAATTCTCGGGACGATCTGAACGAATAGAACAACACCGATAACGCCGAAGGGATAAGCAACTGCGTGACCTACTGCGATCTCTCCGTATACGGGGGAATTCTCTAGAGCACCCTGAGCTGCGGCAAAGGCTGGCGTACTTGTAAGGGCCCCGGACATAAGACCTACAGACATAGCAGAGGTCATGTTAGGTACAAGGATCGTGATAAGCGCTGTAACCGCACTACCCGACAGGATAATAAGAAGTCCCAACAGGATGTACGACTTAGCATTCTTCTTCAGATTCTTGAAAAAGGTAGGGCCGGCAATAAGACCTACTGATGTTACGAAGAGCACAAGACCGATATTCTGAATGATCTTGAAGTAGGTATCGATGGTAGAAAGGCTTGAAGCCCAGCCCGCGATGGCACCCTCGTGTCCGCTGTAGCCTATAGTTACACCCTTAAAGTGTCCGAATACCAGCGCAACAATAAAAATAGCCGCGGTACCTAAGGATACTCCCTTAATGTTAATCTTGCCGATAAGGTAGCCAATGAAGATTATCGCGAACATAAAGAAGAGCACAAGTGATGTTCCCTTTATGCTGAACAGGAAATGCTCGGCAACCTCCAGAAACTTAACGGAGAAACCGTCAAAACTCATATTCTTATAACCGCCCTCTCTTATTAATATATTGTAAAAGCCGCAACAGTTATAAATGATTTACAGGTGGTTGTCAATTACTCTTTTTTAAGCGCCGTCTTATTCTCGTACATCAGGTTATCTGCCCTCTCGAACACCTCATTGATGGTCATGTCAACTCCAGGCATATAATCGGTCATTCCTACGGCTACTATCACCTCTCCGTTCTTCTTGTTATGAAGCACGGTTTGCTTGATCTGCTCTATGAGAGCGTCCCTGTTATCGTAATCGGTTCCCTGTAGGATCACGGCGAACTCGTCACCTCCGATACGGAATACCGGACTGTGCGTCCAGATGTTGCAGATAAGGGTCGAGGCCTTCTTTATATACTTGTCGCCTTCGATGTGTCCAAGCTTATCGTTAATTGCCTTCAAGCCGTTAACGTCACAAACCACGACAGCGAACTGCACAGGCTCATCCATATCCATCTGCTCCTGCAGACTCTCCTCGTACTCAGTAAATGCCGCCTTGTTCTTGACTCCGGTCATCTCGTCCCTGTATGCCTTCTCGTTGGCAACGGAGAGCTTCTTCTGTATCTCCTGCTCCTTACGCACCTCCTGATCGATATTCATGACGCCGATGATAAGGTGCTTGTTGTCGGTAGCCCAGATTATAGACAAGCGCGCATACATGATGCCGTCGCCGATAAGAAGACGGTAGGTGTGGGTTATCATGTGCTTCTCCTGAAGGATGCTTATCATACCGGTCTTGTTCAGGATACGATGGAATTCCTCTCTGTCATCAGGGTGAATAACTCTGTCGATGTTAACGAGTGACTCCTCGAAGAAATTATCCCCTGAAGGCCTTACCTCCAAGCTCTTATAGACATCTGTGGAGGAGAACTCGATATAGTGGTCATTTAACATGTCAACGTAGTAGATGGTATCGTACTGATTGGCAAGGCTAGTAGCTATCTGGAAGAACGTGGCGTTCTCGGCAAGGGTCTTCTTAAGAGCATTCTCCTTCTGGATCTCGCTGTCGATGCTCATTATGGCCATAATAAGATGCTTGTGGTCATTAGCCCAGAACACGGACATACGGGTATAGCTGCTGCCGTCAGAAAGGAGCAGGCGATACGTCAGGCTAAAGGTCTCCTTCTCCTGCAGTGCCGCCAGCATATTCTTCTTATCAAGCGCGGCGAAAACCTTCTCTCTATCCTCCGCATGAATAATCATGCTGACATTACGCTGAGAGGTTCCGAAGAAGTCGTTCCCGACAGGCTTAATGTTAAAATCCTTATACTCATCAGAGGCCGTAAACTCTATGTATTCATCCGTGTCGGCATCTATATAGTAGATCATGCCGTACTGAGCAGCGAGGCTCTCCGCTATCTGCAGGAAAATCTTGCTGTTCTCGGATATGGTCTTAAGCTCTTCCCGGCTTTTCACCTCTTCATCAATATTCTCAAGAGCCACGATCAGATGATTCCCGTCTCCCGTCCGTACGGCCATAAGTCTTACATGATGAGCTCCGTCGCTCATTATGAGGCGATATTCCATCCGGAATTTGTTGCCTCCCTCAGTAACGGACATCATGAAGCTCTTGTCTGCTATCCTTAATACTCTTTCCTTATCCTCGGGATGTATGACCCTCACAACATTCTTTCCTGTCTCTGTAAAGAAATCGGCACCCTCGGGAGGAACGTCCAGCTCCTTATAGTCGTTACTGGAGGAATATTCCACATAGCTGTCGGTATTAAGCTCTATGTAATAGATAGTGGCGTATCTGTTGGCAAGGGTCTTAGCTATGGCGTTATAGGTCTGAGTTACCTGCTCCTTACGCACAATGTGGTCAACGTTCTGAACACCCAGGATGATGCTGTCCGAAGCCTCGGAGGTATCGTATAGGATACGCATGGCGTGATACTTCGGGGCACCGTCTATCATCAGCCTGTATTCGATGGAGATAGCCTCCTTTTCGCTGAACTGCTTAAGAAGAGACTCCTTGGTAAGCGCTGCCGACACCCTGTCCCAGTCGGGCTCATAAACCACGGCCCTGATATCTCTCTGGCAATCAGCATAAAAGTCCTGCCCGGAGGTCTGAAGCTCCAGCTGCTTATAGCCGGAGTTAGTACTGTAGCACTCGTAATAACCGGTATTAACATCTATGTAGTAAACACTCGTGTAATCGATCAGTAATGCCGTTGCGACGCGTGCGATAATGCTGTTCATATAAAGCCTCCGAATGTGTTTGTCTTATTCCTGATTTGCTTCCCAGATGAGCTCCTCCAGAGTCTGATACAGATGCTCAGGCTCCACGGGCTTCGACAGATGCGCATTCATTCCCACCTGCAAAGATCTTTGAACGTCCTCATCGAACGCATTGGCAGTCAAAGCTATGATAGGTATCTTCTTGGCATCCGGCCTGTCAAGAGCTCTTATAGCGGCAGTCGCCTCAAGTCCGTCCATCTCCGGCATACGAACATCCATCAGGATCGCATCGTAATACCCTTCCTCACTATTCTCGAACATCTCAAGGACTATTCTTCCATTCTGAGCATGGTCTATCCGGGCATCCTTTGCCATGATTATCTGCTTCATGATCTCGGCATTGATCATAATATCCTCTGCCATAAGAATACGCTTATTCTTAAGGTCCGCCCGCTCCTTCTTCTTGAACATGCTTAAATTGTTCTTTCTGGCTATTCTCTCAAATTCATCGATTACATTAGAAGCAAAAAGAGGTTTGGCAAGGAAGCTGTCCACGCCCACGTGAAGCGCCTCGTCCATGATCTCATCCCAGTTAAAGGAGGTAAGAATAATAACCGTCGTCTCCCTGTCGTACTGTTCACGTATCAGCTTTGCAACCTCGATACCGTCCATCTTGGGCATCTTCCAGTCGAGGAGGACCAGATTATAGGGAGCGTGCTTCGTATGAGCAACCTTCAAAAGCTGAAGTGCTTCTTCACCGGAGAAGCATATATCGGACTTGATACCCACTTCATCCAGAACCAGTCTCGCATGTTCTGCCGCTATCTCCTCATCATCTACCACAAGGACGTTCATATCCTTGGGGCTTACGCTGTTCATATACGACCCCTGATGATTACAGTTTCTCAGGGTAACCGCTATGGTGAACTCCGTTCCCTTGCCCTTCTTGGATTTAACGCTTATTGTGCCGTTCATAAGCTCGACAATATTCTTGGTTATGGCCATGCCGAGTCCGGTGCTTCCGTACTTGTTGTTACGGCTGCTATCTTCCTGAGAGAAGGAATCGAAAATCTTGGGAAGAAAGGCTTCATCCATACCGATTCCGGTATCAGATAAAATAAACTTAAGTGTGGATTGATTCTCGAAGGTCGCAGTTCTCTCTACGTTTAACCTGATATCCCCGGGAGCTTCAGTGAATTTTATGGCATTGGACAGAATATTGATGAGCACCTGCTTAAGCTTCATATCGTCACCGATATAATAATCGCTGACGCCTCCCACCATAGTACACTCGTACCTCAGTCCCTTCTCGGCACACTGGGACATAACCATCGTGTTGATCTGCTCCAGCATCCTTCTGAAGGAAAACTCCTCATTACGAAGAATGATCCTTCCGGATTCGATACGGCTCATATCGAGAATATCGTTGATAAGTCCCAAAAGGTGCCTTGCACTGTCGCCGATCTTCTCCAGATATTCGCGAGTATCGGTATCCAGATTCTCTTTCCGCAGTGCGAGGCTGTCGAGCCCAATGATCGCATTCATCGGAGTACGAATCTCATGACTCATATTCGACAGGAACGCGGTCTTGGCGTGATTTGCCTGCTCCGCAGCCTTCAGGGCATCTGCAAGGGCGGTATTACGCTCTCGCTCCTCTCTCAGAACATCGGTGATATCAGCCTTAAGGACCAGATAGAATTCGGCATCACGGTCAACAACGTAGTATGTGAATCGCTTGAAGAACTGCTCCTTGTTCTCCTCACAGGTCACATCTACGACATAAGTATCCGATTCATCAAGCCTCTCTTTGATGGTTTCTGCGGACAGCGCCTTTATAAGCTCTTCTTTATTGTGAACTGACTCGGAGGCTGCCGGAACTACCTGTTCTCGTATGTATTGCGAATAGATGCCGTCGCGCTCCTTAGGAAAGATATTGCCTCTCTTGATATTCGCCGCGTCTCCTATTACTACCCCGTAATGATCGCCTACTATATACGAGACCATATCATACTGCCGGGCGAGAACGCGTTGATTAAGTATCTCCGTCACTTTCTCCGTGTTGTACTCCGTCTCCACACCAAAGGCAATAACATCTCCGTTAACGGGATCGATGGCAGCGGACCCGGAGAACTTAACGAAGCACTGTCTTCCGGACTGTCTTCTTACATAGCCTACAAAGGTAGCGGGACCATCGCCGTTATAGTATCTCTGAACAAGCTTATCAAGCTCGAAGACCTCATCGTACTTCTCACTCTCGCCGGGGATAAGAAAGCTCATTGATCTTACCTTGGCACTCTCCGCTATAGAGCCTCCGGGGTAGTCGGTGTAATAAAGGTCTTTTCCTCTTACCTCCTCGATAACTCCGGTGGTGATATTAGTTCTGAATACAGTAAGGCTGTCGTCAGCCATGGCATTAAACTGCGAGAGCATTCCCTCATAAACGGTGGAGCGTCTGCGGATCTCCTCCTGTATGTTGTGCTTCTCGGTAATATCCCCTATGAATACATAGTACACATCGCCATAGCCCTTAAGATGAGTGAAATGCCCGTAATCATCTACCCAACGTATCTCACCGTCTCTTCTGGTGATCCTGTATTCCACATAGTCAAGATTATCGTTCTCAGGATCCTTGATCTGATCATCGATCGAGCCCTGAATCTTATCATAATCATCAGGATGCACCATTCCTCTGAAGGTAAAGCCTGTAAGATCCCTGAATTGCTCCTCATTATCACAGCCGAATAGCCTCAGACAAACCTTATTAACGTATATCAGTCTCTGGCTCTCATCTGCCAGGTATACGAAGAAGCCTCCCGGGACCTGCTCCGCCATCCACTCTATAGCCGACATCTGCATCTCTTCTTCGTTGTTAAAATCGATGTTGTTGCTCATAAGGGCACCTCTTACCGGAACGGATCTTTTATCAATGTAAGATATTAGAATACTACCATACAAAAAGACCGCCCGGATAACTCCGAGCAGTCCTTTAACAAATTGTTTTATCTTATGCCTTGTGAGCTATTGCTGCCTGTGCTGCTGCAAGTCTCGCGATAGGTACTCTGAAAGGTGAGCAGGATACATAATCAAGACCTATCTCATCACAGAACTCGACTGACATAGGATCGCCGCCGTGCTCTCCGCATATACCGACATGGAGATTGGGATTCTTATCCTTACCCAAGTCGATAGCCATCTTCATGAGCTTGCCGACACCGTTTCTATCAAGTCTTGCGAACGGATCCGCCTCGAAGATCTTACGCTCATAGTATGCCTGTAAGAACTTACCTGCGTCATCACGTGAGAAGCCGAAGGTCATCTGTGTCAGGTCGTTCGTTCCAAAGCAGAAGAAGTCTGCCTCAGGAGCGATCTCGTCAGCCGTAAGAGCGGCACGAGGGATCTCGATCATTGTACCAACCTCATACTTAAGGTCTGAGCCGGCATTCTTGATCTCCTCATCAGCTGTGGCAACAACGATATCCTTGACGTACTTAAGCTCCTTGTTATCGCCGATAAGAGGTATCATGATCTCAGGCTCGATATTCCAATCAGGATGCTTAGCCTTTACGTTGATAGCTGCACGGATGACAGCTCTTGTCTGCATCTTGGCGATCTCGGGATATGTAACAGCCAGACGAACGCCTCTGTGACCCATCATGGGGTTGAACTCATGAAGAGAAGATATGATGTTTCTGATCTCGGCAACAGTCTTGTGCTTCTTGTTCGCAAGCTTCTCGATCTCGATCTCTGTTGTAGGAACGAACTCATGAAGCGGCGGATCCAGGAAACGAATAGTTACAGGATATCCCTCGAGAGCCTCGTAGAGAGCCTCGAAGTCGCTCTGCTGCATAGGAAGGATAACATCGAGAGCCTCTTCACGCTCCTCAACTGTCTCGGAGCAGATCATCTCACGGAAAGCATCAATTCTGCCCTCGCCGAAGAACATGTGCTCAGTACGGCAAAGTCCGATACCTTCGGCGCCGAGTTCTCTGGCCTTCTTAGCATCAGCAGGTGTATCCGCATTGGTACGAACACCCATTCTCTTGAACTCATCTGCCCAAGCCATGATACGACCGAAGTAACCGTTATTGGGATCTGCATCTACCTGAGCGATAGCGCCGTCGTAGATCTTACCTGTAGAACCGTCAAGGGAGATGATATCGCCCTCGTGGAACTCCTTGCCGGCAAGAGTAAATCTCTTGTGCTCCTCATCCATAGCGATCTCGCCGCAGCCGGATACACAGCACTCACCCATTCCTCTTGCAACAACCGCAGCGTGGGATGTCATACCACCACGAACTGTAAGGATTCCCTCGGCGGACTTCATACCCGTGATGTCCTCAGGAGATGTCTCAAGTCTTACAAGAATGACCTTCTCACCTCTGGAGTGCCACTCCACTGCATCCTCAGCAGTGAATACGATCTTACCGCAGGCAGCTCCCGGAGAAGCGCCGAGGCCCTGTCCGATAGCCTCTGCAGCCTTCAGGGCAGCGGGATCGAACTGAGGGTGAAGAAGTGTATCGAGGTTACGGGGATCGATCATGGCAACTGCCTCTTCAGGAGTTCTCATTCCCTCATCAACCAGGTCGCATGCGATCTTCATCGCAGCCTGAGCGGTTCTCTTACCGTTTCTCGTCTGAAGCATATAAAGCTTGCCTGCCTCGACAGTGAACTCCATATCCTGCATATCTCTGTAGTGATTCTCTAGGATAGAGCAAACATCCGTGAACTGCTTAAATGCACCGGGGAACTTCTGCTCCATCTCGGAGATGTGCATAGGAGTTCTTACGCCGGCAACAACGTCCTCTCCCTGAGCGTTCGTAAGGAACTCACCGAAGAGACCCTTGTTACCCGTAGCGGGATCTCTTGTGAAAGCAACACCGGTACCGCAGTCGTCACCCATGTTACCGAAGGCCATGGACTGAACATTAACAGCCGTACCCCAGGAATAAGGAATATCGTTGTCTCTTCTGTAGACATTGGCACGTGGATTGTCCCAGGAACGGAATACGGCCTTAATGGCACCCATGAGCTGAACCTTAGGATCATCCGGGAAGTCCTCGCCGATCTTAGCCTTGTACTCGGCCTTGAACTGGTTAGCGAGCTCCTGAAGGTCTCCTGCAGTGAGGTCAACATCCTGTGTAACCTTACGGGAAGCCTTCATCTTATCGATAAGCTCCTCGAAATACTTCTTACCGACTTCCATAACCACGTCGGAATACATCTGAATAAATCTTCTGTAGCAGTCCCAAGCCCATCTGGGGTTGCCGGACTTCTTGGCGATAACTCCTACGACCTCTTCATTAAGACCGAGGTTAAGAATTGTATCCATCATGCCGGGCATTGAAGCTCTAGCTCCCGATCTTACTGATACGAGAAGAGGATTCTCAAGATCACCGAACTTCTTACCGGTAATCTCCTCAAGCTTTGTTATATACTCCATGATCTCTGCCTGGATCTCGGGATTGATCTGACGACCATCCTCATAATACTGAGTACAAGCCTCAGTGGAGATCGTGAAGCCCTGAGGAACAGGAAGTCCCAGGTTCGTCATCTCGGCAAGGTTTGCACCCTTGCCTCCAAGCAGTTCGCGCATGTTTCCGTTGCCCTCGGAAAACAGATAAATGTACTTCTTAGCCATTTAATATGCCCGCCTTTCTAAATATGTTGTTGTTTATTTCCAAGCTATAAGCTTATTGAAATCAAAAATCGAACTTGCCCTCAAAGAACTTCTCCACCTCAGCAATGGGGAATCTGATGTTACCGGGCTCGTATTCAATGTTCTTCATTGAATCTCTCTCTCTTATGGTAACACAGTTATCTTCTTCGGAATCAAAATCGTAAACCACGCAGTAAGGAGTTCCGATCTCATCCTGTCTTCTGTAACGCTTGCCGATGCCCTGACGGTCATCGAATTCGCACATATACTTCTTTGACAGTTGCTCGTAGAGAGGCATCACCTTATCGGAAAGCTTCGCAGACAGAGGAAGAACGCCGATCTTAATGGGAGCGAGGAACGGATGGAAATGCATGACGTTTCTTACATCTCCGCCCTCAAGCTCCTGCTCCTCGAAGGCAGAACACAGGAACGCCAAGGTTACACGGTCTGCGCCGAGGGAAGGCTCGATAACATAAGGAATATACTTCTCATTCTTATTTGGATCGAAGTAACGGAGATCCTGCTTAGAGAATTCCATGTGCTGCTTAAGATCGTAGTCGGTACGGTCAGCGATACCCCAGAGCTCGCCCCAATCCGTAAAGGGGAATGCGAACTCGAAGTCCGTTGTCGCTCTAGAATAGAACGCGAGTTCTTCCTTGGAGTGATCCCTTGTACGAAGCTCCTCCTCCTTGATACCGAGAGACGTAAGCCAGTTCTTACAGAAGCTCTTCCAGTAATCAAACCACTCGAGGTCGGTTCCGGGCTCGCAGAAGAACTCAAGCTCCATCTGCTCGAACTCACGGGTACGGAAGATAAAGTTACCGGGAGTGATCTCGTTACGGAAGGACTTACCGATCTGGCAGATTCCGAAGGGAATCTTCTTTCTTGAAGATCTCTGAACATTATTGAAGTTAACGAATATGCCCTGTGCAGTCTCGGGTCTTAAGTAGACCTCGCTGCTGGAATCCTCGGTAACACCGATGAAGGTCTTGAACATAAGGTTAAACTTTCTTATGTCGGTGAAGTTATGTCCGCCACATACCGGGCAGGGAATATTCTTCTCCTTAATATATGCAACGAGATCCTCGGGAGACATACCCTCTACGGAAACATCGGTAACGTTATTTTCCTTGTTCCAATCCTCAACGAGGTTATCGGCTCTCTGTCTTGCCTTACACTGCTTACAGTCAATAAGAGGATCCGAGAAGCCTCCCACATGACCTGAAGCCTCCCAGGTCCTGGGATTCATAATGATAGCCGCATCAAGTCCTACGTTATAAGGGCTCTCCTGAACGAACTTCTTCCACCAGGCCGCCTTAACATTATTCTTAAGCTGTACACCTAACGGACCGTAATCCCACGAATTGGCAAGGCCGCCATAGATATCGGAGCCCGGATATACGAAGCCTCTGGTCTTAGCAAGAGATACGATCTTGTCCATCTTCTCTGAATTAGACATCTGGCGCTCTCCTTACTCTTCCACAACCGCTGTTGCTTCTTCTGCTTCCTCGGATGAGGCTGCGGCCTCAGCGGCTGCCGCTGCAGCTGCCTGTACCTCTTCGGCATAGATCATGTCTGCAGCCTGAGCATCTCTTCTGAACTGCTCCTTCTGCTCCTTAGCCTTCTTCTCGGCCTCGATCATAAGCCTTGCTTCTCTTGTGAGAGGAACCTTATAGGAATCCTTGGGAAGATTGCCCTTAATGCCTATTACCTTCTCGTCAAGGATCTCCTTGCAGGCAAGGGAAACCGCGTTATCAGCCTGATCGGGGATCATGGGCTGAGCCCCCTCTACCAGCTGGCTCGCTCTCTTACTTACCAGCACTGCCAGCTCATAAGCACAGCTGGCCTTAGGAAGTAACTGCTCAAGTGAAGGATCTGTCAACATTTCTTAAATACCTCTTTCCATTTCTTATTACATATCTTTCTCGATATCTGTATTTCTTATATATCTGCACTTCTCTGCAGTGATTATAGCCTGTATCTTGGCGGAAGCCTCCTCTACATCGTCATTAACCACCACATAATCGAAGCCGGGAGCACTGCTGACCTCTTGTCTTGCCATCTGAAGTCTGGCTTCCACATTCTCCTCGGATTCAGAGCCTCTGCCGCGAAGTCTGTTCTCCAGCTCCTGGAAGGAAGGCGGCAGAAGGAAGATCGTAACGGACTGCTCGAAGTTCTCCTTAAGTGCCATGCTTCCTGCGATAGTAAGATCCAGCAATACATCCGTACCCGCCTCACTCATCTCCTGAAGAGGAATAGTGGGGGTACCGTAAAGGTTCCCTACGAACTCGTCATATTCTAAGATCTCGCCCTCTTTGAACATCTTCATGAACTCTTCCTTCGATCTGAAGAAATAGTCCTGCCCCTCGACCTCATTCTCTCTGGGAGCTCTGGTAGTGACGGAGACAGATGTACCGAATCCGGGATTCTTCTCCTTGACCTTGGCAAGAACAGTATCCTTGCCTGCTCCGGAGGGGCCGGATACCGATATCAATAGGCCTTTACTCATGCTCATTCCTCCAAACTCTTCCTGACGACTGCAACCTCGAGGGCGCTCGCCACAATATGATCACTATCCATGATAAGAACGCTTCTGCACTTCTTGCCGGCACAGCAATCCACCAGCATCGCCCTGTCGCGGGCCTCCTGCATCATTCGTCTTATCGGAGCAGAATCGGCCGATGCCACGCACAGCACTCTTGATGCAGCCGCTATATTACCTCCGCCGATATCCGCAAACCTCATAATCGCCCTTCAGACTCAGACCAGATTCTGGATCTGCTCTCTCATCTCCTCCACGATATTCTTCATAAGAAGGATGCGGTTGGTGATCTCAAGGTCATTTGCCTTGGATCCGAGTGTATTTGTCTCACGGTTGATCTCCTGGATAAGGAAGTCCATCTTCTTTCCTACGGAGTCATCTACCGCAAGGATTCTCTTGCCCTGGGCGAAATGGCTAGTTAGTCTCTTAAGTTCCTCGTCTACGGCACACTTATCGGCGAAGACGGCAACCTCAGCGGTAATTCTAGCCTCATCATAGAAGGCCTTGTTGTTATCGGCAAGAAGCTCCTCGATCCTGTCCTCGAGTCTGGCCTTATACTCATCAATAACCTTCGGAGCACGATCCTCGATCTCACCCTTGATCTTCTCGAGAGAATTGATCTTATCGATAATATCGGATACGAGGTGGGAGCCCTCCGCATATCTCATCTCCTGCATACCGTCCAGAGCTTCCTTGGCAACCTGCTCGAGCTCGGCATAGATCTTGTCCTCATCGATCTCTTTCTGTCTTGTGGTAAGAACATCGGGGAAAACAGCAAGTCTTGATGAGTTAACATCATCGGGCCTGCCTGTAATAGAGGCGATATTGGTGATCGCATCCGAATAGGCCTTAACAAGACCCGCATTAACTATAACCTCTGTGGAACCTTCGGAAATATCCTCGAAATTGATGTAGACATCAACCTTACCTCTGACCAGAGTCTCAGATATGAGCTTTCTGATACGTGAATCTGCAAAATTGAAAAGCTTAGGCATCCTAATGCTTATATCGCAGAAACGGCTGTTAACTGACTTGATCTCAACTGAATAACGACGTGTGTCGAAGACCTTCTCGCTGCGGCCGAAGCCTGTCATACTGTGTGCCATAGGTTCCTCCCAAGATTCATAAAGATGAAAAGAGCCTGCACCGAAGCTATGCTACCGGCAAACAGGCTCGTTCTCCCGTCTGTTTATTATATATTATATATGCTGATATGGCAATAAAAATCTGTTCACAAAACCCGCAAAGGCTTGTATTTAAGGTAATCCGCGGCCACACAAAAATATTTTATTCCCCGAACATCTCCCTCAACGATCTGAGAATGTGCCCTGCCGTGCAGATGACCGTATAGGCATATATCCACGATCCCGCTGTCCTCAATAAGCTCTGAGTAATCCGTAGCTTCTCCGTTTCTACCCAGCGGTGGAAAATGGGTCATGAATATATGCTTAAGCTTATGCTCGGGGTCTGCATCTTCCATAGCCTTAAGACAAAGTCTGATCCTCTCAAGCTCTCTTCTGTGGATCTTAAGGTCCTCCTCGCTTACCCCTTCGTCATCTGCCCTTTTCCAGCCGCGGGTGCCAGATATCACCGCATCCTCCCACACGTAAGCGTTATTCCTGAGAATAGTTATGGTATCATAGCCTCCGTCATCAAGCTGCTTTTGCATCTTCTTGGAGGTGCCCCACCAGTAGTCGTGATTACCTCGGACTATAAGCTTTTTACCGGGAAGCTCATTAATGAAGGTGAAGTCCTTATTAGCATTCTCAAGATAAGTAGCCCAGGAAAGATCCCCCGGCATCAGATAAAGATCCTCAGACGCAACTACAGATGAGTTCTCCCTGATCCTGTTAATATAGTCCTTCCAGGCTTCCCCGAAGGCTTCCATGGTCTTCTCCGGATTATCTATCGCCAGATGAAGATCAGACATCGCATAGATCGCCATCAGACATCCTCCTTTTCAGAATGAAAGTATTTAAAAATGTTCTTGGCATCCTCCCGACTTATGCCTCTGATGGCTGCCAGAGTGTCCTCATCAGCGGCCTCGACCGCTTTTATAGAACCGAGAGACGTGAGAAGCAGCTTCCTCTTGGCGGGACCGATGCCCTTAATATTCTCAAGCTTATATCTGATATTACGCCTCTGCGCGAGTTTACGCTGGTAGGTTATGGCATAGCGGTGGACCTCATTCTGCACGGCAGACAGAAACCTCAGAAGCACCACGTCATCATCCGACGGATTTTCCTTCTCAAGCATGTACTCGGTTCCGTCCTCCATAACCACACCTGCGGTCCTGTGCCTGTTGTTCTTCACCATACCTATCATAGGGATATCACGCCCGAGATCGAGAGAGCGGACCACAGAGGCTACAGCCGACAGCTGCCCCTTACCTCCGTCAACGAGGATAATGTCAGGATACTCGAAGCCGTCCTTCTCATCGTGAGAGAAGCGTCTTGCCAGAGTCTCTCTCATAGATGCGAAGTCATCCTGCTCCAGAACCGTCTTCATCTTAAATAGCCTGTAGGACTGCCTGTCGGGGCGACCGTCCTTAAAGACCACCATGCCCGAGCAGATGTCGTCATTACCGAGATTACTTATATCGTAGGACTCCGCCCTGTGAAGACTGCCGGAAGGAAGCTTAAGAAGCCTCTCTAATATCCTCATTCCGGCGGAAGGATCCGCTTCGGCCCCGCCGCCTCGAAGTATCCTTCTTACCATCATCTCCCGGGCATTAAGCTGAGCCATATTAAGAAGCTCTTTCATCTCTCCGCGCTCAGGCGTATAAACTCTCACCTTATGTCCCGAGGTCTCACTCAGATATTCACCTAGAAGAGTATCATCACCCTCCTCATCAAGCGACGGAACTGCAACCGTGGGAGGAATAGTATCGTTTACGGAGTAATACTGAGTTATAAAGCTCGTCACCAGCTCCGTATTCGTCGCCATATCGCCCTTCATAAAGTATGTGGAGGATCCGACAATCCTTCCCGAGCGAAGCTCCAGCTTCCTGACGCAGGTCTCTCCGGCCTGAGAATAAATACCTATGGCATCCGCGTCCCGTTCTATCTCCATGAAGACGTGCTGTCCTGAGGTTAAGCCGTTAAGGGCATTGAGTCTGTCCCGCAGCACTGCAGCTCTCTCGAAGTCCATATCCTCCGAGGCTCTCAGCATATCCTCCGATATCTTCTCCTTGATCCCGTCATAGCAACCTTCGAAGAATGCGACTATATCAAATATCATTCTTCTGTACTCATCCGCAGATACACTGCCGCTGCAGGGAGCCATGCACTTTCCTATGTGATAGTTAAGACAGGGTCTCTCCTTACCTATATCTCTCGGGAAAACCTTACAGCAGCGCTTCAGAGGAAATATCTCTTCTATAGCCTTCATGGTGTTATAAAGGTCTCCGTTCATATAGGGACCGAAGTAACGGGCACCTGCTTTTCGAGCCTTATCGTCTACGCGAAAAGCCTTAAAGACGCGCGGATACTCCTCGTTAAGGGTAATGCAGACGTAAGGGTACGCCTTATCGTCACGAAGGAGGATATTGTACTGGGGCATGTAACGCTTGATCAGGTTGGACTCCAGAAGCAGAGCCTCTGCCTCTGAACCCACGACCACATACTCGAAGTCCGCGACGTGAGCTACCATTGCCGCCACCTTCGGATGGGTTATCTTGCCTCCTCCGAAGTAGGATCTTAAGCGGTTACGGAGCTTCTTGGCTTTTCCCACATAAATAACAGTTCCCGAAGCATCCTTCATCAGGTATACTCCGGGACTTAAAGGTACTGTATCAAGTCTTGCGTCGAATTTACTGTCGCTCATGCTCCTTCATCTTCATACCTTAGGGTCCTTCAGATATTCTATCAGAGTTTTGACCGCTTCGCCCGAGTCGGTGCCATCCGCTGTTATCGTGATCTCGGCTCCGTTCTCTATGCCAAGAGACATAACCCCGAGAAGGCTCTTCGCATTAGCTCTGTGCCCGTTCCTTACAAGATATATTGTACTCCTGAAGTCCGATGCCTTCTGAACCAGCATCGCTACCGCCTTCATCTGAAGGTCTGCCGTATTACAATTGAAAATGACTTTATCTTCTGTCATATATTACTCCCGGAAATTCATACACGATTTGTTCCGTGGAAAAGTATATTTTGAAGAAGTTTTTAAGTCAACAAAGGTTAGCGGGTTTAAATCAAATTCGGCTTTTTTACTTAAATCTCCAATAGAAGTCAATAGTATTTGTTTATTTTCACAATCCGTATCAGTCGATCTGAGGGTCCCACACTTTCGCGTGATAAGCCTCAAGGCACAGCCTGATCTGCTCGGGGCTGCTCTTGTGATCGTTAATGTCATCAGGAAGCCCGTTTACGTCAAAGTAGCGGGCATCAGAGGTCTCTATATTCGAGGTAAATTCTCCCGACTTATACCTGCAAAGGATAAAGAACCTTATGATGTAAAAGTAAGACTTGGGATTGTTGTGAAGCCTGTTGCTGTGGGCCGCCACGAGCCTTACGGGGTCGACCTCTATGCCGGCCTCTTCCCGTGCCTCCTTCACCGTGTTCTCCATAATGGACAGGTTATACTCACACCATCCTCCCGGAAGCGCCCACTTGCCGTCGTAATCCTTTACCAGAAGCACTTCATCCTTCTCGTTAAATACAACTGCCCTAGTATCTATCTTAGGTGTCTGATATCCCTCGTTCTCCTCGTAAAGTTCCAAGGCCTGAGCCTCGTCGATTTCCTCCGTCGACAGCGCCAAAAGCTTGGCTGCCGCCTTTCTGACCTCCAGGAAACGCTCCCTGTCGAATCTGTCCTTAGTATAAAGAAGGGCGTCATTAGCTATCGCCATAAGCTCATGCGACAGCTCTGCCAGCTCCTGTCCCTTTCCTTCATTACCCATAGCTTCCCTCCGGCCTCTAATAAGAAAACGGCGAAGAGAACTTCGCCGTCTGATATCCTGATATTCTTGATCTGATCCTTAAACTACAGCCGCGTTGTCAGCCGCCTCAGCGGGGATCGCGATCCTTACCGCTCTCGTGAGAACATCGATATAGCTGTAGGATACTATCTCGAATGCTCCGTCCGACTCACGTCTGCATCTTACAGTGAATACATTGGGATAGCAATTATCAACAACACCCTCATGTACGATAATCCTCTTACGTCCACCGTTGGAAGAGAGCCTTACGGGACTTCCTATCATGGACTGAAGTCTTGCACGACATGACTCAAGATCGGATTTGATAATCATTTGAGCTACCTCCGAATAAAATTACAAACAGATAATAGCAGTGTTAAGAGTTTTTGTCAATTACAGACCACAATATATTGTGGTTCTTTGTGAAGAAACACCAAAATCTCGTAGTTACAGGCCTATTCGTGGCATGCCTGCAGGTATCTTGCCACGAAGCCTGATATATCTGCCTGTATAGTGGCAGCACGGTCGTAGGATGCGCATTCCGAGTACACGATCAGAACTATAGGCTCGGATGCATCGATGATCGCTATATCCGTATAAGCGTGGAAGGTCTCATTTCTGCCGCTGACATGAAGAATGGGAGTATCCTCCCCGAAGGAGGTAGCGAAGGGAGATCTTATGGATGAGTAATACAGATCATTAATTAGAGGCTGATAGATCTGTGGCTCTCTTATATATCCGAAGTAAAGAGCTCCGGCATACGCTGCCATATCATAGCAGGATGTCCGTCCCTCTCCGTTCATGAGAACTCCGGCATAGTCCGTATAAGCGGCAGGTGCCGTAAAGTTCGTATACCCGCTTATCCCGGATACATAGTTCCATACGGTACCGATGCCGTTGCATCTGTCCAAGATCACGGACAATGCATAGTCGTCATTGGTAGTTACCGCCAGATTGGCGAGAGTCCTCAGGTAGAACATCTTCCCCACAGGGTAGGTCGATACGATATTCGAGGAATTACCGGGAACATAAGAGCCGTCGTAGGTCTGCACATAATTGGGAGACCCGAAGCCCATGGAGACCCTATGCCAATAGGTCATCTCGATGGGAAGCGCGAAGGCTCCCGCCGGAACAATGGGATCTAAGTCATTAAGGCCCATGGTCTCGCCGTTATCCAGATTGACATATCTGAAACAGATTCTCTCGTTCGGGTTGTTCGCTATATAATCCTGAACGTTTTGCTTCAATGAATCAAGAAGTACGTCTCTTCTCTCATGGGATATAGTCTGCAGCGGATAGGAGGTTCTGAAGTAGAAGGGCTCCTGCTCCACGAATTCTTCTGCCGAGAGATCTGTAGGATCGATAGTCTCCTGAGTAGTCTCAGTAATTATAACCGGCACCGGCAGCGTCTCTGTCACTTCGGTCTCTGATGTCTCTTCGACCGCTGTGCCTGACGGCTCTAACTGCGAACTGTCTGTCTCGGTTATGTCGACTGTCGTCGCAGTAGCGACTCCTACTAGATCCGGATAATCCTCTTCATAGATGGTCTGCATCCTTGCCCCCGCCTCTATAACAAGCCCAAGGAGGACAAGAAGAACAACTATAACTATTGCTGCAATAAGCTTGGTATGACGTTCCTTCTTAATTCCCTCAGCCTTATTGAGGAAGGTGGGATTAGGATACTGACCTCGACGCATCAGAACAGGCCGTGAACCTTGCCGTCAGAATCGATGTCTATCTTAATAGCAGCCGGAGCCTTGGGAAGTCCCGGCATGGTCATTATCTTCCCTGTGAGAATTACAATATACCCGGCACCGGCAGCAAGTCTCGCCTCTCTTACAGTCAAAGTGAAGCCTTCGGGGCGTCCTAGAAGCTTCGGATCATCCGACAGAGAGTACTGTGTCTTGGCAATACAGATGGGAAGCTCGCCGTAGCCCGCTTTCTCGAAGCCCTCGATCAGCTCCTTCGCCTCAGGGAGTATATCCACGTCAGCTGCGCCGTATATCTTAGTTGCGACCGCTTTTATCTTATTTTCGATAGGATCGCTTAAGTCATAAACAAACTGAGGCTTCGTTTCCTCATCCCTATCAAGTACCTCCAGCACCTTGGAGGCAAGCTCTATGCCTCCCTCGCCGCCCTGTGCGAAGATATCCGCCGGAGCATATGCCGCCTCCATCGCCTCACAGAGTCTCTTAAGCTCGGCGATCTCCTCGGGACTGTCGGTAAGGAATCTATTGGAAGCCACGATAACGGGTATCCCCATCGCCTTCATATTCTCTATATGCTTGGAAAGATTAGAAAATCCCTCCGTCACCTTCTCCACATTGGGGATCGTGAGTTCTTCCTTTGGAATACCGGCATTATACTTCAGGGATCTTATGGTAGATACGATGACGCAGGCATCAGGCCAAATTCCGGCCTTGCGGCACTTGATATCGAGGAACTTGAATGCCCCGAGATCAGCGCCGAAGCCCGCCTCGGTAACGGTAATATCGGCAAGCTTAAGAGCCGTCTTGGTGGCGATAACGGAATTACAGCCATGAGATATATTCGCGAAAGGCCCTCCGTGAACGAGAGCCGGAACATGCTCGATCGACTGTACAAGATTAGGATTGACGGCATCCTTAAGCAAGGTTGCCATAGCTCCCTCCGCCTTAAGATCCTTAGCCTTAAGAATATTGCCGTCAAGATCGTAGGCGATTGCTATATTCCCCAGTCTCTCCTTAAGATCTTTCTCATCAGATGAAAGACATAATACGGCCATTACCTCAGATGCAGCGGTAATGGAGAAGGATTCATCCCTCTCGACTCCGTTGGTTCCTCCCCCCACGCCGATCTTAAGAGCACGAAGGGCACGATCGTTCATATCCATGCAGCGCTTCCAAAGAACCCTGTCTTTATCGATACGAAGCTCGTTGCCCTGGTAAATGTGATTATCGATCATGGCAGCCAGAAGATTATTGGCAGATGTTATGGCGTGAAGATCTCCCGTGAAATGAAGATTGATATCCTCCATAGGAAGGACCTGAGAGTACCCGCCGCCGGCTGCACCTCCCTTGATCCCGAATACAGGACCTAAGGACGGCTCTCTTAAAGCGAGCATCACGCTCCTGTTAAGCTTGGCTATAGCCTGAGCAAGACCGATACTGACCGTAGTCTTGCCCTCACCGGCCGGTGTGGGATTCATTGCAGTAACCAGGACGAGCTTGCCGTCCTTCTTCGAGCTTCTGCTCTTGATCGCACTCAGGGGGATCTTGGCCTTATATTTACCGTATAACTCAAGCTCGTCTGATTCCAGTCCGACCTTAGAGGCTATCTTACCTATCGGCTCCAGTGTCGCCTGCTCTGCAATCTCTATATCGCTTAACATATCAACCCTCGTAAATTAATGATATGTCATTATATCATTAATTACGAGGTTATATCTCCATCTTGCCCGTAAAGACTCTGGCACAGTTTCCGGTCATGTAAACAGTCTCGTCTGTATACCTTATTACCAGGTCTCCTCCCTTAAGGATCACCCTGATATCTTCATTCTTGGGACAATAACCGTTAAGAACCGACGCTACTGCAGCTGCGCAGGCTCCGGTCCCGCAGGCCATAGTCTCTCCGGAGCCTCTCTCCCAGACTCTCATCTTGATCGTATGGTCGTCGATTATCTTCACGAACTCAGTATTAACTCTCTCGGGGAATAAGGGGTTGTACTCGAACTTCGGTCCCACCTTATCGATATCGATAACATCCACAAGTTCAGTGAATACAACAGCGTGAGGATTACCCATGGAGACACATGTTATCTTGTAGTCTGTACCGTCTATGGTAACAGGACGCGATACCACCTGTCCCTCGCAGTCGGGCTCCAAGGTAACGGGGATCAAAGTAGGGTCTAAGATAGCAGGACCCATATCGACCTTGACGCGAACCACTTCGTCGCCGGAGGTCATAAGCTCCAGCTTCTTGATTCCGCTTCTGGTCTCTATGGTCATATGTCTTCTCTTGTGACCTCTTATGTCATACATATACTTTCCGACGCATCGGATAGCGTTGCCGCACATATTCCCTTCGGATCCGTCCAGGTTATACATGATCATTCTGGCATCCGCGACCTTGGACGGTGCGATAAGAACTATTCCGTCGCCTCCCACGCCGAAATGCCTGTCAGACATATAAACAGACAGCGACTCCGGAGATGATACCATCTTCTCGAAGCAATCTATGTAGATGTAGTCATTGCCGATGCCCTGCATCTTGGTAAATTCAACGACCTTACGCTTCTCTCTCATATTGTTGATATCCACAAGCTCAGTATTGATCTCGGAATATCTGGACATAAGCGAATCCGCGAGAGCGTCCGCCGTATCAAGAGCAGTGAGGCAGGGGATCCCCAGCATAACCGCGCGACGGCGAAGCTTGACCGAATCTCTTGCAGGAAGCCTTCCCCTCTTGGAGGTCGATATAATGTAATTGATCTTCCCGCTCTCGAGAAGAGATATCGTATTATTCTTCGAGGACTCGTGGATCTTCGCGACCTCAGTAACCTTCATTCCGGCATCCTCAAGGACTCTCGCAGTACCGCCGGTGGCATAGAGGGAGAAGCCCAGTGTATCGAATTTCTTGGCGATCTCCACTATCTCTGTCTTATCCGCGTCACGGACAGTAATGAATACTCCGCCAGACTTATACATCTTGTAGCCTGCCGCCACGAGTCCCTTGTAAAGAGCCTCGGACAGATTACGTCCTACTCCCAGCACCTCTCCCGTGGACTTCATCTCGGGTCCGAGCTGCGTATCAACATCAGTCAGCTTCTCGAATGAGAACACCGGTACCTTGACGGCAGTATAAGGAGACTGCCTGTAGAAGCCCGTACCGTAATCCATATCGGCAAGAGGCGTGCCCAGAGATACCGCTATAGCCACATCCACCATGGGAACTCCCGTGACCTTGCTCATATAAGGAACCGTTCGTGAGGCTCTGGGATTGACCTCGATCACATATATACGACCATCCTTCACGATATACTGGATATTGACGATACCCGTGGAGTTGAGTCCTTCACATAGCGCCTTGGTAGTATCAACCAGCTTCTTTGCCATGTCATCGTAAATGTGCTTGGCGGGATAGATAGCAATCGAGTCACCGGAATGGATCCCTGTTCGCTCCACGTGCTCCATGATACCCGGTATGAGAACATCCTTGCCGTCATAGATAGCGTCGACCTCGATCTCTCTTCCCTGTATGTATTTATCGATAAGGACCGGATTCTCGATACCCTGCGAGAGAATGATCTTCATGTATTCCTTAACATCCTCATCGTCAAAGGCTATGATCATGTTCTGTCCGCCCAGAACGTATGAGGGTCTGAGAAGTACAGGATATCCGAGCTTAGAAGTAGCATTGAGAGCCTCCTCCAGCGTAAGCACCGAATAACCCTTAGGACGTGCGATATCAAGCCTCTCGAGAAGCTCATCAAAGCGCTCCCTGTCCTCAGCCATATCTATAGAATCGGCCGAAGTACCGATAATATTAATGTTATTAGATGCCAGTGTCTTAGTGAGCTTGATAGCCGTCTGACCTCCGAATGCAACAACAACACCGTAGGGATTCTCCTGGCGGATAATATTCATTACATCCTCGGGCGTCAGAGGCTCGAAGTAAAGCCTGTCTCCTGTATCAAAGTCAGTGGATACCGTCTCGGGGTTGTTGTTAATGATCACAACTCTGAAGCCCAGGTCCTGCAGGGCGTGCACACAGTGAACTGCCGCGTAGTCGAACTCTATTCCCTGACCGATCCTTATGGGCCCCGAGCCTATAACGATTATTGTCTTCTTTTCGCGCTGCTCCTCGGGCTCGAACTGAAGGTCTGCTTCATTCTCTCCGCCCTCACCCGGCAGATTATACGTTCCGTAGAAGTAAGGTGTTGTTGCCGCGAACTCTCCTGCGCAGGTATCGACCATCTTGTATGTGGGATAAATCTTATAGTTCGAAGTGATGTCGTTTCCGGAGATCTCCTCGATCGTCTTATCCGTAAACCCTAACTTCTTACCCTCGATGTAGTCCTCTTTTGTAAGCTTACTACCTTCGATCCTCTTCTCGTAACCGATAAGCTTCTCAATCTTCTTAAGGAACCACATGTCGATAAGCGTAATCTCGTGTATCCTCTCACAGGTCACGCCTCTGTACAGAGCCTCTCCTATGAAGAACAGTCTCTCGTCCGTAGGCTCCGAGAATCCTTTGATAATGTCCTCGTCAGAACAATCCTTGAATTTCTTAATTCTCACGTGATCCGCGGATATCTCGGCGCCTCTTACAGCCTTCATGAGAGCCGACTCGAAGGTATCGGAGATCGCCATGACCTCACCGGTAGCCTTCATCTGCGTGCCGAGGTCTCTCTTGGCATACACGAATTTATCGAAGGGCCACTTAGGGAACTTAACCGCCACATAGTCCAGAGCCGGCTCGAAAGCAGCATAGGTATTGCCTGTGACCGCATTCTTGATCTCGTCTAATCTGTAGCCCAGAGCTATCTTCGTCGCGACCTTGGCTATGGGATAGCCTGTAGCCTTGGACGCCAGCGCCGACGACCTCGACACTCGGGGATTGACCTCGATAACGGCGTACTCGAAGGAATTGGGCTCCAGTGCGAACTGACAGTTACAGCCGCCTTCAACGCCCAGCGCCTCTATGATCTTCAATGATGCTGTACGAAGCATCTGATACTCTTTGTCCGACAGGGTGACAGCCGGTGCGATAACTATGGAATCTCCCGTGTGAACTCCTACCGGATCCATATTCTCCATAGAGCAGACCGTTACAGTATTTCCTGCCTTGTCGCGGATAACCTCGAACTCTATCTCCTTCCAGCCGGAGATACACTTCTCGACCAGGATCTGAGTTATGGGACTTGCTGCAAGACCTGTGCGGGCTGTCTCGTGAAGCTCCTCTTCATCTGACGCGATTCCGCCGCCGGTGCCGCCAAGAGTGAAGGCCGGCCTGACTATGACCGGATAACCGATCTGACCCGCGAATTCCAGAGCATCCTCTACGGTATTTACCACCTTAGAGGGAACGACCGGCTGACCTATAGACTCCATTGTATCCTTAAACATCTGGCGGTCCTCGGCCTTATCGATACACTCGGGTGACGACCCAAGAAGCTTCACGTTATGCTCTGTCAGGAAGCCGCACTTGGCAAGCTCCATACAAAGTGTCAGCGCAGTCTGACCGCCGAGGCCCGACAGGATCGAATCCGGTCTCTCCTGCTCGATCACACGCTTGACCGTAGTAAGTGTCAGAGGCTCTAGGTAGATCTTGTCCGCCATCGACTTGTCGGTCATTATGGTGGCAGGGTTTGAGTTAATGAGAACGATCTCTATGCCGTCCTGTCTCAATGCGCGGCACGCCTGCGTACCGGCGTAGTCGAATTCCGCAGCCTGACCTATCACGATCGGGCCTGAGCCTATTACGAGAACCTTCTTAATGCTTTTATCCAGGGGCATAATCTTACCTTCCCATCATCTTCATGAATTCGTCGAACAGGAACGCCGTATCCTGAGGACCGCCACAGGCCTCGGGATGAAACTGAACCGAGAAGGCGTTCTCCTTAAGATAGCGTATTCCTTCGTTAGTACCGTCATTAACATTTACGAAAAGCTCTTTTGCAATCTCATTATCTATGCTGTCGCTTAAGACCTCATAGCCGTGGTTCTGAGAGCTAATGTATATCCTTCCGGTCTCTTCGTTACGAACCGGATGATTAGCGCCTCGGTGTCCGTACTTGAGCTTGCCGGTCTTAAAACCGTGAGACAAGGCCAGGAGCTGATGCCCGAGACAGATACCCATCGTAGGATAATTATCCTCACGAAGCTTCGTCAGCACATTTATAGCCTCTGTATTATCCTCAGGGTCTCCGGGACCGTTAGACAGGAAAAGCCCGTCGGGCTTAAGCTCCCTTATTCTTGCCGCAGAAGTATCCTCAGGCATCAGGTGAACTTCACAGCCTCTTTCCTGAAGGCTTCTTATTATGTTGTATTTCACGCCATAGTCCATCAGGGCAACCACGGCCCTTCTCTCTCCTGTCGGCTCGAAGACCCGCTCCTCCTTAGTGCTTACCTCCTTGACCGGGTCCTTGATCCTGTAGCTTGAGACAGCATCCGTATCTGCGTGTGAGGGATCATCGCAGATCATTCCATTCATGGTTCCGAATTCTCTCAGGACTCTTGTTAATGCTCTGGTGTCTATTCCCTTTATCCCGACGATTCCGTTGTCCTTAAGGTAACGGTCTACGGTCTCCTCACATCTGAAGTTGGAAGGATCATCGCATACCGTTCTTACAATATAACCCGATACTGAAGGCCTCTCGCCTTCCTTATCGGGTGTGATAATGCCGTAGTTTCCTATGAGAGGAAAGGTCTGAACAACAGCCTGCCCTTTATAGCTCGGATCCGTTAACGTCTCCAGATAGGCTGTCATGGAAGTCGTGAAGACGATCTCGGCTATCGTCTCCCCGTCGGCTCCGAAGGCTTCTCCTTCGAAGATCTTTCCGTTCTGAAGAACCAGATATCTCTTGCTTGTCACCCCTAAGTCCTCCCGATTCTTATCTTAAAAAAGGGGGCATTTCTCCCGTAAAAGAAAAGCCCCATTGCTTAATATCGTGAATTAATATATCACAAAGCTGTTACTACTGCAAAGAAGATAAGATCCTTTTCGCTCTTGTTCATGAGAGAGTGGCTCTCGCCCTTGGGGCAGTATGTGGCCTGTCCGGGGAGAACGGTCTCGAGGGTGTTGCCTTCGGCGTCCACAAGAGCCCCCTCGCCCTCCAGGATATAGATAACCTCCTGATCGGTCTCATGAGTGTGGAAGCCTATCGAAGCCCCGGGCACAAGACGACCTCTCATAATCTTATTGGTCTCATCCGTAAACATCTTTACGTTGTATTCTTTAAGTCCGCCCTTGAAATGAGGCTTTGCCTCTTCGATCATGGTGCCAAAATCTATAATCATATGCTGATATCTCCTTGCAGATTTTTTCTTTAATAATACTACTAGCCGAGGGTTATCTCTATCTTCTTCGCGATTCCGGACCTGATAGCCTCAGCCTCGTCTCCTCCCACATACGACCCTGCGAAAAGCCTGCCGTCAATCTTGATACCCGTGACCGAATACTCTCCGGGGATATAGTCCTTGGCAGACGGAAGTTTATAGATAACCTCCGTTGTGCCGAGAAGCTTGGTACCGACAGTAAGGCTCTCGCCTACAAGATAAGAAGGGATCAGAGGCTTGGGCGCGAAGATGAGCCCCTCGCTCTCGGAATAAGAGAACAGACTCTTTCCGAACATCATGATCTCATACATATCGATAAACTCTGCAGTGGATCCCGAGAGACGCGCCACAAAGCCTCTGCCGTGTATCTTCGGGTTGGGATTCACGGAGGATGCGATAAAGGATGAATTCTCAAGTACGGACCTGCCATAGACATCAGGATCGAGGAACGGCACGGCACAGGTGTGGAAATCCTCTATAAACTCCTTATAAAGTCCGTTCTTAATAAGCTCCAACAGATACTTATACTCCATATGAAGCCAGATCGATTCATTCTCAAGCCATCCCGGAGTAAAGGCCTTGCATCTTCCAAGCTCGAAGGATGCGCCATCCAGGGATTCGTTGACCTTATACATCTTAAGCTTACTGTCGTAAAGCCCGTCTCTTACCTCGTTATATAGCTCCTTCTTCTTCGCATCGGAATGCTTTAATCTCAGATTGTGAACATAGGACTCAAGGAATCTGGGAACAATAACCGGTCTGAAAGAATTAACCGTTATCCCTGCCTCATCCCTGCTGTAATCGACGGCATCGAAAGCAAAATACGCCGGCATCTTTCCGTTACCGAGAGCTCTGGCTCTGGCAATCCCTCTCTTAGCGGTCTGACGCATATTGGAAAGAAGCTCCTTCACATAGGAAGCCTCCATTATCTCTGTCTTTCCCGAGAATCCGTCGATTGTCGCTTCTCTGTAGGCTTCCTTAATATCGTTAAGAGCATTCCAGGACTCCATGTCCTGCCAACCGTTAATACCGAGGGCCGCGATAGACTTATAAAGTCCCGCGACCTCCGATGAAAGGATCATCTTGCCGTCAGAAGGCATAGACTCGATCATAAACTCCAGATATCTTACAAGCTCCATCGACTCATTGATCGATGAACCGAACAGTCCGGGCAGACCGTTCAAGGCATCATACCAGCCCGGTCTTCCGCCCTCCATCTCAACTCCCATACCATAAGAGTCAAGGGTCATGAACTTGATTGCACAAAGAAGCAAAAGCTTCTCTCCTGCAGTTGCCTTGATAACATTACCCTCCGGATCCGTCATCAGCTTGCCCTTGTTCTTCTTAGAGGGCAGCTCCCTGATAGGATGATACTGACGAAGACCCTTAGATGTCTCCTCATATCTTAAACGACGGGGATTCACGAAGCACTTCGTATCAAAGTACGTGCAGTCCCTCTCACCCCACAGCAAAGCCTCCTTCTTATCGGGATAGACACGAAGGTACGCCTCAACCAGATCCAGAGTATATATCCAGTGATCGGTCCAGTAGCCTTCACCGAATTCCGCATTGATCATAGACTCGGAATCCGTGAGTGCCTGCGATACCACTTCATCGATCTCATTCTCACGTCCGAGATCGATTAGCTTATCCGCGAGAGATCCGGGTGTAAACGGATTCGTCAGCGTCTCCTTAAGCTCAGGCGCATATTTCTCCGCGTTCTGCTCGTCCATCTCATAGCGTGCCTCCGATATCTTAAGAGGATTGAAGCCGTCGCTCTGAATAAGGCTCAGGAAGGTCTTAACATTCATCTGCCCTGTATAGGGAGTAAACATTATGTCGCATCTTCTGTTCTGACAAATGTCGCGGAAGCTGGCGTTACCCTGGGTAAAGAATTCCGGTGCAATGGTGAAATAATTATAGTCGCGCTCGATATCACCGTGCTTTCTGGAATACATGTAGAAAACCTTGTTGCCGATATTTACCGGGAAGCCGCCACGAAGGCAGTTATCCAGATATGTGAGCTCGCAGTAAGCATCGAAGGTAGTGTCTCCCGTCTTGGTATCGATGACGGAGATGATCTCATCTGCCATGCCGGAGGCCTCGTCCCATTTTCGCGCGAAATACTCCTTGGCGCCCTCAGTCTTAATCCTCTCGGCAAGATCGTAAAGCCTTTTCTTGCCGTTACTGTTGCCATAAACCTCGTAGAAGACCATACTCTCCCCCGCTTCAAGCTCCCTCTCCTGTTCGAAGAAGGCGCAGGGCACATTATTGCTCGTGTTCTGAGGCTTGCTCCTGAAGCTTCCGTCCTTGAAGGCAACGGGATCGATAAATGACAGATCATAATCGAAGACAGCCTCAGGATCGACGAAGACATTAAGCAGATCGTTACCGTCGTCGAAGGCAAAGGCAAAGTTGCCTTTAGTTATCTCCTGAACATCTATGGAGTCAACGATGCTAGCTCTTACGCGATAGTAGGGAAGCCTGCTGTCATGGTCCTCCACCTGCATCCAGGCGGTTACGGTCTGCCCCAGCTCCTTCTGATCCTGCATGGATACACCGAAGGGATTAAGTGCAGGCATTCCGTCGAGTACAGAAAGATCAACCTTCCCGGCGTTCTTATTCGTGACGCGAACTATCCTCACGAGAGCCCCCGTAGTCTCTGAAGGCAGGGTACAGTATGAGACCTCTGTCAGGATACCGTCCTTCTCGTCCTCCAAGGAGAATGTGTTAAAGCCTATGTACATTCTGGTGCGTGCGCCGTCATCGGAAAAAGCTTCTCGCACCTTACCGTTTTGCTTAATGAAGGTCCTGAATCCGTGAGTTCTTACAAGCTGATATGCCGCGTGAGCAGGATAAAACTCCATGATGGAGTTATCCTTGTTCTGCGTTCCGAAGGAGGTTATCCCCTGTCCGCGGTTACAGTAGAAGGACCAGATCGGAATGCCCTTCTTGCCGGAAAGCCCCGGCAGAAAGCTTGCAAATACGGGTTTTCTTGAGTAATCGTCGATAATGAATCTTTTGTATTCGTCCAGCATACAGAACCTCCGTGAGATTTCTTGTCTAACAAGATAATAACAAGAGGAGCTATGGAAATATAAAAAGATAGTGTGAATTTTGTCAGATTTAAGTGTAATTCGAGGACATTACTACTGCCTCAGAATAGAGCTCGACTCCGTTAGATACATTAGGGTGAATCCAATCAAGAAGGTATTCCGACTGGGTGTGACGGGATATTACTTCATCAATATAGGTATTGGGATCAATATAATAATCTCCGGACTCTTCACAAAACATTCTAAGAGCTTCAGAAAAATCGTCTCGTCTGTTATTTATCTCATCAATGGACAAGGGACTCACCTGATCACCGTCATAAGATATCCAAGGCGCAATAAACCATATCGAGCTATCAGGAGAAATTTGCCTTATACGATCTCTGATAATCGTAATATTGCTAATATAATCCTCCGGGACGGTGGCTCCGATTTGATCATTGTCATAACGCAGATCATTTGTTCCGATAGCAATAACATACATCTGAGCCTCGGGCAGTTCTTCAATATGATTAATAATATCCAGGGTGGTCCATCCCCCGTAAGATAAATTATATATACTACCGGAAGAAAGCCCACTGATCGGCTCATACCACGGAACTCCTCCGTTCTTGGTTCCGCAGGTAATGCTGTCCCCCACAAAGCATACAGACTCCGCCGCTGCAAACGAAGTCAAAAAAGCTGACTGTTCCATTTCTCCAACTGTGTCCAACTGATCACAGCGTCGTCTGATAAAACCGTTCTCATCGAGAAGATAATCAGGCTCGATAAGGTCTACACTAATCGGAGTTCCAAGCATAATATTTGTAATATGCTCGTGAACCTCCACAACTCTGTTAAAGTCATCTACAGTAAACCTTCCGGCTAATTCTTCATCGTTGACTATATCCCATATAGGGATCGGTCTGTAATTACCATTAAGATGAGCTGTAGTCCACATGGGAATGATCCCGCCGCCGATCACGCTATGAGAATCAGGATCAATGAAAACCTCGATCAGAGCAGAAGCATCCCCATTAAATCCTCTGAATATATTAGTATAGTTGCCGGGGCAATAAGCGGTGAATGTCATTCTTTCTTCGACCTCTTCCATACAGACAGGCTGTACGGAATGGGAATGATCTCCTAGCACCACATCTGCGCCTAGTTCTATGAAGGTATCCCTCCACATCATCTGAAATTCATCAGGATCATCGGCAAACTGAGTCCCCATATGAGGCAGAACGATGATTAAATCCGGTTCAAGACTATGACAATATTCAAAATCATCCTCAACCTGCTGTAATGCTCTGTCGTAATACGGACTGTCAGCTGATACAATAACTGATGTCAATGTAGAATACTCACCGTCAAAGAATTCTTCATCGGTATGGAAATTACTCCCGTATGTATAAGCAAGAACCGCTACTTTAAGTCCTTTTACTTCTATTATCTGAACTCTAGATTCGTTTTTATCTTCTCCTCCGGAATAGGTTCCGATGTGCATTAGACCGGCTGTATCCAAGACCTCATTGGTTCTTAACGCAGCTTCAAGTCCTTTATCCAAAATGTGATTATTCGCTGTGGTCACCAGATCAAATCCGGCGTCGGCAACAGCAGCCGCAAACTCATCAGGAAAGTTAAGAGTTAAGCCTTTTCCGTCGTCAAAATTACCTGAACTGTATCCGATGTCTTCCCCACCGGAAGGTCCTTCATATACTCCTATTGCAAGATCCGCTGATCCTATCTCATCTCTAGTGTACTCGAACAACGGTGAGAAATCGTAGGAATCAGAATTCAAATCATATGCCAGTCTTACCTGATCCTCTAGAAGGATCAGATCTCCGGAGAAAACGATCCTGATAGCATTATCAAAGCTGTCTTCTTGAGAAGCTGTGATCAGACGATAAACAGGTAAAGTATCATCTGTTGTCTCATTACCATCTTCTTCATAGCTGATCGGTACAAGATTTGTTATAGAATAAGTCAGGAAAACCACTATCGCTCCTGATGCCAATGTAATACCTATTATCCTGCGAACCAAGTCAACATCCTTACTGTTACCTGATAATAACGATTCCAGCAATCCTGATATCTTATCTGATCCAAGAACCAAAACCGTCAACACCGTGAGCAACAATGAACTGCTTATGATAAGAAGATCCGAACCCTCACCGACAAGCTCGTAATAAATGAAAGTAATAAACCTATGAAGAAGGAATATAGACATGGAATTCTTGCCAATCTTGGATAGAATCCCTCCTTTATCCGGAACAACTGTAATTAAGGCTATGATAAACATAAATGCTAATAACAAAAGAACCGCTCTTCCTATCACCATTCGGGGAGTGGAATATTCCATCATCGTATAGTCGGATATGGAATAATTGAAGAATTCCTTAGCAGTAAAAGAACAGACACCTGCTGTAAATAATACTAACAACCCATAAAAGGGACTGATCTTCTCTTTTATCAATTTAATATTGTCTTCACTGAGCAAATACCCCGCAGCGAAAAACACCAGGAAGGATAATATCCTTGTAAGTCCTAATATATTCTGAATACCCGATACAAATCCCGTAAGGATCGAGAGTATAAACAAGACAGGTATCAGATATATCTTCTTAGGAAGATATTTTGCCAAGAGCCGCCATACAATCAAAGCCAGTAAATACCAACAAACATAATAAGGAGAAAGGATGCTTACGGTATTGCTATGGATGAATTCATAAATTATGAATGCAGATTGAAAAATAATGAACGCATATACAAGCTTTCTGATATGAGGCTTAGGTTTAGTAAAATATCCTGAAACGAACACAAACGCCGGCATATGAAAGGTATAAATAATGCCGACAATGAGGTCTATAGTATAATTGCCCGTATAATTCAAAAGGAAATGAGCGAACACAACCAGGAAAATTAGTATTCCTTTTATATTATCCCAGTAATTACTTCTGTTCGAGCTCATTGAGAAAGTCTTTCTTTTTTGTTCAATTATATGTTGGACGATATTACATTTCAATCTATAGAAAACAAAAACCACCCTCGTAATGAAGGTGGCTATTGGCTCCTCAAACAGGACTCGAACCTGTGACATTTCGGTTAACAGCCGAACGCTCTACCGACTGAGCTATTGAGGAATATAAACCGGCAGCAACCTATCTTCCCGGGCCGTCGCCAGCCAAGTATTGTCGGCACACGCGAGCTTAACTTCTGTGTTCGGAAAGGGAACAGGTGTGGCCTCGCGGTAATAACCACCGGTATGGTTGAGAGTTTGTACC
>JAFVAY010000008.1 GCA_017480325.1 Clostridiales bacterium | reverse complement strand
CCGCAGCCTCTTGCTGCAGAAAGTAATATATCATCCAAGATGATGTGTACCGATTGAGCGGAAAGCCTTACCGTTCGCACCGGAATGACCTTACCTCCTGAAGCGGAATGAGGTTACCGATTGAACGGAATTTCCATAATACGTCCATTTGTGACTCTCATCATTGTAAATAAGCATTACAGAATCTTCATCTATCCATTCGACTTGGAAAACAACCTCTTCATTGAATCCGCTGCCTTCATATTCCCAAATGACATCACCGTTATAGATCACGTGAGGTCTTCTCGCGAAGTCATATTCCACAATTATTGTATTCTCTCCGTTAGGTGAGGAATATTTTTCTTGTCGTTTACTGCACGCTATAACACTACAAGCAACAATACATATTAAACAGATTTAAAATACTCTTCTCACTTCTCTATCCCCGGTAGTTTGTTATGAAATCCGTCCTGCATTATTTTTACTTGAGTTTCTCCAGAATCTCTCCTATATCGGCATCGATACAGATTGATTGTTTTTTAATCTCAGACGGAGCAAATGCGTCGCCGTAATTAAGGCATGCATATGTTGCCATGGGATTATTATAGGTCATCTGCCAGAACGGATACTTAATAATGACAGGGGTGTTACCGCCTACTCCAAGCTCCAGGAACAATATCTTCAAGCCCTTATGACGCCTCAGAAAATCATCATAGCGATCCGAGGCCTTATGCCAACCCTCATCCTCCACAAAGGAATCATCCGCACGAAGATTCATCACTACATTACTTCCGTCTATCTCACACTTGGGGATAAGCTCAGTCGGGATACTCATCTTGAGCGCGCCGTCAGAAGGCACCTCGAAGACACCGTCATCGTCCTTAACAAAACCTTGAGCCTCCATTGCCTTCATGACCCACTCTTCATTATCAAAGGTCAGTTGTATGTCACGATTAACACTCTGGAAAAGACCGTAATCCCCCTGCGTATAGAATAATCTGTGTTTATCAAAGCCAGCCTTCTGGAACATGTGATCTACATTAGTGGTAATGACAAAGTAATCCCTATCCTTAACAAGCCCCAGAAGCTCCCGGTACACGGGTTTCGGCGGATCGATGTATCGATTGTAATAAATGTGTCGAGCCCACCACGCCCATCGGGTCTCACTATCCGGGAACGGGTAGAAGCCGCCGGAATACATATCACTTATCCCGAATCTCTCGGCAAAATCGAAAAAATACTTCTCGAACCTCTCGCCGCTGTAGGTAAACCCTGCAGACGTAGATAAACCGGCACCTGCGCCGATCACAACCGCATCGCAGTCCTCAAGCGCCGCCTTTAATCTTCTTATATCTTCATTCATATCTTAACTCCTTCTCGTATAACTTCAGATCCAGATCTTTGAAAACATTAAAAACAACTCTATCCATAACCCCGGGATTCTCCGAGATCCAGTTGCTGACAGTCTCAACTGCAATTTCAGCAGCCCGGTCATTCGGAAATCTGAATACACCCGTAGAAATACAGCAGAAAGCCACACTTCGAAGACTATTCTCTTTACACATATCAAGAGTATTCCGGTAGCAGTCGGCGAGATCCTTCTCCAGAGCAGGCGTAAGCTTATACTCTACGATCGGGCCGACGATGTGGATTACTTTTCGACACGGGAGGTTGTAGGCGTCCGTGAGCATAGGCACTGCAGTGGGCTGCTCGTAGCGCGCTCCATGCATAGCTCGAAGATCCCGCATTTTTCTGTCGCACTCGGCTCGAAGCTGCACTCCGGCGAAGGTATGAATGCAGTTGTCGATACAAGTGTGCATAGGAACGAAGCACCCCAGCATCTGTGAGTTCGCGGCATTCACAATAGAATCGACCTCAAGTCTTGTGATGTCACCCTGCCAGATAGAGATGTCATCCCTGACAACAGGTATATCGGAGAGTTTCACTACGCCATTCTCAGCAATCCTCCCCTTAAGATACTCGTCCTGAATCTTAATAACCTCAGACGGCAGCTCGCGGGGCATGCGGATATTCATGAGCGAACGAAGGATTTCCCTCTTCCCTTCATCATCTGCAGGAGTATTTATATCCTTATACTCTTTAGAATCCTCTTTAAACGCTTCCACAAGAAAGCTTAATCGTTCCTTCTGATCCATCGTCTTATCTCCTCAGAATAAACTTATCTGTCCATCGACCCACGACTTCTGCGGTACATCGTGTATCTTATCATCAGGTTCGTAGTTGCCTATAATAAACGGCGAGTTCACATCGTGTAATCGGCTGTTCTCGAGCACCACTTCAGGCTCGGCGTTGGCATAGCAGTATTTACAAAGATGCTTACAGGTATTATACGCTCCGATGTCGCAGGCTAGATAGCACGCACACTCCGCTCTAGCACCCTTAAGCTTGGGAGTATCAAGATGCCGACCGATAGCTTTCTCATCGGTTCCTATGGTCATACATCCGCCTGTATCAGCTCCGAACGGCGCCAGCATATCCCCTTCGGCACAGGGCTTCAAAGTCATCCTGTGAGAAGCCGCGATCCTGATCATCTCTTTACCGAGCCTAAGCTTTTGTTCAGCCGTCACCTCAACAGCCTCAGGAAAATTCCTTCGCACCTTCGGATACAGATCTACGAAGCTAATTACCGAGGTCTCGGTATAGCCCTCCAGAGCAGCCGCGATCTTCTCATAAGCGTGAATATGATACTCTTCCGTATATCGGTCACTTATAAGGATCGGATCATATCGCCAGCCAATAGAATTGATACCGACACGCTTTGACAGCTCGATAAAGTCTTTGATCACCTGATGCTTATCCGGAACATTAGGCTCAACATCCTTGCCGTAGGGCGTTATAGTCACGTACCAATACTGACCGTAACCTTTAAGAAGATCCATGTACTTTAACATCGGCGCCGGATTCTTGGTGCAGAAGCCTATTACATCGACTACATCAGGTGACAATAGATAACGATTAACCTGATGCGGATTATAAGGATTACGTACGCATACATAGCCATCCTTCAGGCGATTCGCGAACCACTCTGAATAGAATGCCGGTATATCCGTTCTCTGTCCGGTGTTAATTATCACGCACAGACTTCTTCAATCAGATCTTCTCAAGAGCCTGCTTAATGTCGTTAATAATATCGTCAGGGTCCTCGAGACCAACGCTGAAGCGGATAAGATCAGGCGCTACTCCGGCCTCAAGAAGCTGCTCATCGGTCATCTGCCTGTGAGTATGAGATGCCGGGTGAAGAAGCAGAGTCTTGGAATCCGCTACGTGTGTAGCGATAGTTGCAAGCTTTAAAGAATCCATGAATCTTATAGAAGCGTCGCGTCCGCCTTTCACACCGAAGCAAAGAACGCCGCAGGTACCGTTAGGACAGTACTTCTTGGCAAGCTCATAACTCTCATTAGACTTTAAGCCGGGATACTTTACCCATGCGATCCTGTCATCAGACTCCAAGTACTCAGCGATCTTTAATGCGTTCTCACAGTGGCGTCTCATTCTTACAGCCAGAGACTCGAGACCGAGCTGGATATAGTAAGCATTCTGAGGAGACTGAATCGCACCGAAGTCTCTCATCAGCTGTGCCGTCGCCTTAGTGATATAAGCGCCCTTTCCGAATTTCTCTGCATATGTAATGCCGTGATAAGACTCATCGGGTGTTGTAAGTCCCGGGAACTTATCGGCATGAGCCATCCAGTCGAAGTTACCGCTGTCGATGATGGCGCCGCCAACCGAAGAAGCATGACCGTCGATATACTTGGTTGTGGAATGAGTAACGATATCGCATCCCCACTCGAAAGGCCTGCAATTAATAGGTGTAGCAAAGGTATTGTCGATAATCAGCGGGACACCGTGATCGTGAGCAAGCTTCGCGAACTTCTCTATATCAAGGACGTTAACGGTAGGGTTAGTTATTGTCTCGCCGAATACGCACTTGGTATTGGGCTTAAAGTACTTGGAAAGCTCCTCATAAGAGAGGTTCTGATCAACAAATGTACAATCGATACCCATCTTCTTCATGGTGACGCCAAACAGATTATAGGTTCCGCCGTAGATAGACGAAGAAGTGATAAAGTGATCTCCCGCCTCGCAGATGTTAAATACCGCGAAGAAGTTGGCTGCCTGGCCTGAGGATGTAAGCATTCCAGCAACTCCCCCTTCCAGCTCGCACAGCTTGGAAGCTACGAAGTCATTGGTAGGATTCTGAAGTCTTGTATAGAAATATCCGGAAGCCTCCAGATCGAAGAGCTTGCCCATATCATCAGATGTGCTGTACTTCCATGTCGTACTCTGATAGATCGGCACCTGCCTCGGGTCACCGTTGCCCGGTACATAGCCTGCGTGAAGACACTTTGTATCGATGTTGTTTTCCATGTGTTATTCCTCCTCCATATCACCGGAAATATTCATACTGCTTATTACCACAGAAGGACAGAAATACTCTCCCTTCCCCTCGGGTACTGATATAGTATCGCTTCCTGTAGCGATGATCTTCTTAAGCACATCATAGAAATTATCGGCTACGGTTATCTGCTCCACAGGGCGTGCGATCTTGCCATCCTTAACAAGATAACCTTCACAGAACAGCGAGAAATCACCGCTTATCTTGTTGACTCCCGCGTGAAGCCCATTAAGCTCTGTTATATATATGCCCTCGCCGATCCATTCGCATAACTCGTCAAAGCTTTTTTCGCCCGGGGTGACAACAAGATTAGTCGCGCTGATGCCCACCGGCGCCGAGAAAGCATCCTTAAAGCCGTTACCGGTAGACTCCGTCCCCGCCTTGTGAGCTGTCTTAAGGTTATAAAGAGCCTTTTCGAAAACGCCATTATCTATAAGAGCCTTTGACTTAGTAAGCACGCCCTCGGAATCGAAAGGAAATTTTATCAGAGCCTTCTCGTACATAGGCTCCTCTCTTATCGTAAAGATATCTGAAGCTATCTTCGTGCCCTCTTTACCCGCGAGAAGCGATAAGCCCTTCTGCATGGAGTAAGACGAGAATGCTCCTGCGAAGGTCTGGAACAGCGAGACAAACGCTTCACTATCAAGAATGACCTTATATTCCCCGGACTTGACAGAAGCTGCGCCGAATTTACCAAGAACCTTCTTCTTAAGAATCTTCAGGAACGGTTCAGGATCGAATTCATCAATATCCTTGCCGAACCAGTAGTGACCGCCGGTCTTAACTACGCCATCCTTCTGTGCTCTCGCCTCAGCAAAGATCGTTATATAATCAGAGTCCTTATAGGTGTGAAGTCCCTTAGAGTTAACAGAGATCGAAGGCCCTGTACCACAAGAAATCGAGAGATAATCCACAGCCTTTATATCGTCAGATAATTCAAGTATTTTCTTCTCCAGCTCTAACCCGACCTCAGAAAACTTCTCGTAGGTATTCTTCGAATAATTACCGCTAAGCTGTATAGAAACAAGCTCGGGATGCTCGGGATCACAGTAGATAAACTCCTCGTCCTCATCATCAAGGACCTCGCAGTTCTCCATAGCAGTCTCAAGCATGAAGTCCATGGCAGACTCGTCAATATCAGTGGTGAACGAACCGCCCATCTGACCGTTTTTCTTGCCTCTGAAGCCGATACCGTTGACCTTGGAATTCTCGTAGGATGAGACCTCGCCGTTAAGGATATTGATCTCCATAGACGAACTGCTCATATAGCAGGCCTCTGCCTCTTCGAAGCCATATTCCAGAGCCTTATCAACCAGCTTACCGATCAATTCCTTCTCGAATGTATTATCCATAATCAGGCCTCCCTTCCGCCAACGAGTATCGATGATACTCTGATGGTAGGCTGACCTACCGTAACCGGGATATTACCTGACATAGAGCCGCACATTCCGGCAGAAAGCTCGAGATCGTTGCCGACCCTGTCTATATTCATCAGTATCTCCTGCCCCTTACCGATAAGCGTCGCACCTCTTACAGGCTCGGCGATCTTACCGTTACGGATCATAAAGGCCTCCTCAGATGCGAAGTTGAATTCTCCCGTAGCTGTATCAACAGAACCTCCGCCCATCTTGGTGCAGTATAGTCCGTATTCTGTATCGGCGATGATATCTGCGGGATCATCCTCACCGTTATCGATATAGGTGTTGCTCATTCTCGAAGTAGGTGCATATGAATAATCCTGTCTTCTTCCGCATCCGGTCGGCTCGCAGCCCATTCTTCTGGCACCGAGGTCATCAACCAAGTAATTACGGCAGATACCGTTCTCGATAAGAAGCAGATCCGAGGATTCGCGACCTGTATCATCGGTCATATAGGAACCCCACTCGCCTTCGATCCTGGCGTTATCTCTCGCGCTTACAACAGGTGACGCTATCTGCTTTCCGAGCTTATCAGTGAAGCAGGATGCCTTGATACCAACAGCTGTAGACTCCAGAGCATGTCCACAGGCCTCATGGAATATTACTCCGCCGAAGCCGTTACCGATCACGACAGGCATTTTACCTGAGGGCGCATAGCCCGCATTAACCATTCTGATTGCCGTCTCACAGCACTCTCTGGTCTTATCAATGATCGGATATTCGTTAATATACTCGTAGCCTCTCATGGTTCCCGGAGCAATACGGCCGGTCTGCTTCTCATTACCCTTGGTAGCGACAGTCTCTACAGAGAATCTGATCCTGGTCTGAGACTCCTCCTTATTAAAGCCCTCGCTGTTAACGATGTGAATGATCCTGTTGGAGGTCGCATATGAGGCCGATACCTGAGTTATCAGTGCATCAAATGACATCGCATAATCCGAGGCCTGCTTAAGAAAATCTATATTTGTCTTCTTGGACACGCTCAGAGGATCAATAACCAGCACCGAGGGCGTTGACTTACTTAAGGCTTCAACCTCCCTTATAGCTGATAAGGAATCGCTCTTAAGTGCCGATGCAGCTTCCTTCGCGAGATTGATCAGATCATTCTCGCCCTTGTCACAGGTATATACATAGACCACATTAGTCCCCAGCATAAGCCTTATGCCTACGCCGTAATCTATGCCCGATGATGCTCTTATTGTTCTTCCGTTAAGAAGTCCTACTGCGGAACTTTTCTTCTCTTCCTCGAAGATCTCAGCGAAGTCGGCTCCTCCGCTCATAGCCGCTTCGATAATTCTTTGTGCCGTAGCGTCTTTAATCAATTGTTAATACCTCTTTATCTTACGAGATGTGTTCTTCTCGAATTCCTCCTTACGAAGAACCGTTCTCTTGATTTTCTTATAGTTCACGAGCTTGTCGTTAACCTTGGAGACCACATCCTCCAGTACCGTCTGGATCTGCTCGTCCGTGGCATCCTTGCCTAACTCCTCCTCTATCTTGTCCATATCCGGGAAGATAGTGGCGACGATAATAATGTCATTCTTGATATCGTCGTGCTCGCCGGTGACCACGCTCTCTGCCACATGCTCGTCAAGCGACAGCAGATATTCGATCTCCTCAGGGAATACGTTTTTGCCGTTCTGAGCTATAATAACGTTCTTCTTGCGCCCCGTGATGATACAGAAGCCGTTCTTATCGATGTATCCGAGATCACCCGTGTGATAGTAGCCGTTGCTGTCAAGGGCCTCAGCCGTCGCCTCAGGATCCTCGTAATATCCCATGAAGACGTTGTCTCCCTTGGCAATGAATTCGCCGATACCGTCGGAGTCGGGGTTAAGTATCTGAACGTCAACTCCAGGCAGAGGAAGCCCCGCCGCCTCATTCTCGAAGTCCACATCTCTGTTAAGAGCTAGGATCGGCGCGCACTCCGTAAGTCCGTAGCCCTGCACGCATATGAAGCCCATATCCTGGAAGAATTCGAGAGCCTCAGGCTTTACCGGAGCACCGCCCAAGATAATGAGCCTCATCCTGCCCCCGAACACATCATGTATCTGCGCGAAAAGCTTTTTTCGCACATCTATATGAAGCTTCATAAGGAACTTGGAAAGTTTTCTGCCGGTATTGAACTTCTTCGCCTTCTTAGGGTCTGAATTGATGTTCTTCATGATATTCTTGTAGAACATCTCGAGCATGACCGGCACCATAAGAACGCACGTCGGCTGAGCTTGCTTGATCTCAGTGGTGATGTACCTTAAGCCTGAACAGATAGCGACCGTCGTGCCTCTGTAGACCTGACCCAAGAAGCCGCAGGTACATTCATAGGTATGATGTAGAGGCAATACCGAGAAGAACATGTCATTACGGTCTATATAAAGCATGGAGAACATTGACATCAGGTTCTTGCAGATATTACGCTGATTAAGCATGACCGCCTTCGACTTGGAAGTCGTGCCGGATGTGAACAGCAGAATCGTCATCTCCTCAGGATCGATGGTTGCCTCGGTGAAGGTCTTATCCCCGGATTCAAGAAGCTCCTCGCCCTCTTTAATAAGCCTCGAGTAATTAATATACCTCTCGTCATCTATATCGTCCATGCAGACGTAATACTTGATGCTGTCGATCTTACCGTAGAGCTCATTTACAGACTCCAGCTTAGATGAAGAGAATACAAGGTAATCTGCGTGAGCCCGTGACAGGCAATTGATTATCTCCTCTGTCTTAAGCTCCTTATCGATAGGAACGACGCAGCCGGTGCCGTTGGTGGTAGCAAGATAAGTTACATACCACTCATATCTGGTCTCCGCGAGAATTGCTATTCTGGATCCCTTCTTAACGTAATGCATGAAGGCCGTTCCGAGGCTGTCGATATCGTGGTCGTACTGCTCCGTTGATACCGGCACGTAGTCCTTGGACTTGTTGGGCTTATGCAGGAATACGGGATTTTCCGGGAACTCCTTAACTCTTGTCTTGATGACGTCTCTTAAATTGGTAATCTTGGTTACTTCGTAAAGCGGTATATCCTTCATCAGACGAATCCTTTCTCTATCGCGAGCCTTGCCCTTTGCTCATTCTTGCCACCGAGACTAATCTGCTCGTCTATAAAAGTCGGGTGCGATGCGATAAAATCCTTCATATATTTATCAGGATCACTTAAGAATTGTAACACAAGCTGATACTGATCTTCATTTATGGTGCCGTTTTCCTTAGCCTTTCCGAAAAGCTTCTCATCAACAACCGTCAAGGTCTCCATATTAACGCCCAATCCCTCAAGGACCGCACGTCCGTTCTGATGCCTGTCCACAACAGCTATTGTGTCTGTGATCGCGGCTCCCAGGGCTTTGATCGCGGGAATCCACGCCCTCTCGTAGCTTGACGCCTCAGTTATAAGATCGGCAATATGAAGACTCTTCTTGCCTTTAAGATCAGTCTCCATAGGATTAAATTCACTGTCGGTAAATACGCTTGTCAGATCCTTGAAGATCGTAAGATGAGGCTTCTTCAGGATATATGCGGGCATCATGGAGAAGAAGAAATCCCTTCTCTCGCCGCCGGATATAAAGTCGAAGTCATATTTCTTAGCCGCCTCCACGATCTCGTCGATGCAGTTTCTGTATGTCTCAGATTCCTCGTAGAGTCTTCTGAACGCATTGAATATCCTCGACGGCGCCAGTTCTCTGTTATCGGCACAGGCTTCTTCTATAAGCTTCAGTATATCTGCTGCCGTCCCCTCATCCTTAACCAGAAAATGGGTATTAATGAAGAAGGGCCCAAGCTTTCCCGATGTATACCAGAACGGCGTATCCGCCGGCGCCACTCTTATCGCATTCGTCTTGAATAAATCCTCTGTAATTCTGTCTGACATAGGTTCCTCCGTTAGTATTAGTTCATTCAATATCTATTATTTCATTACCGTTCTTTGTAAGCAACTTATATATCTTCTCATAAATCTTGATAATATTCCCTACTGCCAAAGCTGCAATTATGCTTCCTTCGCGCACTCCCTGAAGCTTGCCTAAGAAAACAAGGCAAATAATGGCTGAAACGACGATATAGAACACATCAAAAAATATCTTAATATTCTCATATCGCCTGCCAGTCACCTGACTTATCGCGCGATTCATAGCCTCCCCGGGAAGCATAGCAACATTACCCTTAACCTGTATCCATATTCCCAGAGCAAGCACAAAGCAGCCTATAAGCATGTATATGAACTGAAGAAGATATGTCCCGGCGGAAAGATTTCTTATAAGATAACAGGAAAGATTCGTAAGATACCCGTAGACAAAAGCCAGCACCGTCTGCACGGCGATCTCACCGTAATTGCATTTGCCTTTCATAACGAGTATTTGAACTATAATCTGCACCACACTCAGAAGATTAAGCCACCCGCCAAATGTAAAGGTCCCATTCACTAACGACACCGAATACGGCACCGATGCCACGGGAGAAGTACCAAGCCCTGCCTTGGTCGAGAAAGCAACTCCCATAGAAGCTATAAAGAGCCCTAATAGGAACAGCAAGTAACGTTTTGTTAAATCTACAACTTTATCCTTCAAATAATTATCCTTCCGTAAGCTGCTGATACATCTTCATCAGTTCAGCAACGATCTGAGGCTTAATAATTTATTATACAAGAAAACCATGAGTTACTACCTTAATCAATAAAAACGACTACCCGAGGTAGTCATTCCGGGTAGTCGTTTCAATCAACAAATATAAATCAACTTATAATTAAGCCTCTTTAAAGGCATTTAAGAATTCCTCCACGATGTTCTCGCCTGGGCTCATCAATACAGCCCAATAAACAACATCTTCATCACCGATAACAAGGGAAACAGTCGCAACAGAAGGGTCATCCCCGGAAGGAACAGTCTCAAGAATATCGGCTGTATATGTGTAACCATTCAAAGTAATAGTTTCAGAGCCCCTTGTATATCCCAATCCGGCATCCTCATATGCTTCAATCTGAATCTCCATAGCTTCTTCACTTAATGAAGCACGATCGTATGAGGATATATCATAGTCTCCCATATAGATTATTGCGATTCCGCAGACACTATACTCGCCTTCATCATCATATCCGGCAGTAAACACGGTATTATGTTGAACTAAAGATATGGCTGCTGCGCTGGCATCAGCTACTTCATACCCCGGCACAAGATCAGTTACCGTATATCCATCCGGCAAAATGAATTCTATATTCGTATTAGGAAGGACAAAGGTTCCGTCCGGTAATGTTTCTTCAGCAGTCTCTTCTGTAGCTTCCGTCTCCTCGACAACACGAGTTGTTTCTGTAATTCTGGTAGGCTCTATAACTGTGAAGGACATCTGCGCAACTGTAGTAGTTGACGTTGTTTCCTGTACAACAGTCTGACTTTCCTCTGCGGCTTTCTGACAGCCGACGAATGCAACTAATGTAGTAATAATAAATCCGACAACAGTAATTTTTCTAATTCTCATAACATTACCCCCAGAATTGTTAGTTATGATAAATAGTGAATAATTAAAAAATCTTTAAACTTAGTGTTTTACTTTCTATTTTGCAAAATGTAAAAGTCTTACACTACGTTCTGGTCAAAACATAGTGTTGCACTTTCACTTTTCGAAGAAAAGAAAGCAATAGTGAAAGTTTATTTCCTCTATTTGCTTAAAAAACTACCTGAGGTAGTCACTTCAGGTAGTAGGATTAAAAGCTAAGTAGAGTCTCACCAAAGCCTTAAAGTACCTGTTAAAGACGCCAGATCCGTATCATTTTCCTCGCACCAGGCTTCAAGCTCATCAGTGATAAATACCGGGCAATCGGGAATTACGAGACTTGCGGTTCCGATCTCAACAGCAGAAGCACCCGCGATCATAAACTCCAGAACATCCGAAGCCTCTGAGATTCCTCCGCAGCCAATGATCGGGATATCCAGAACCTGATAGCATTCGGAAACCATGCGAACAGCAACAGGCTTAATTCCGGGGCCTGAATATCCACCGGTGTTATTACGAAGCACCGGTCTTCTGGTCTTTATATCAACAGCCATACCGAGCATTGTATTGATAAGAACTACCGCGTCAGCTCCACCCTCCTGCGCAGCAAGAGCCATCTGCGAGATGCTTGTAACATTTGGAGTAAGCTTGATCCATAAAGGCAGGTCAGTAAGCTCACGGAGAAGACCGACGATCTTTCTGATCTGAGAGGCGTCGCTTCCTATGGACATACATCCTTCTTTAACATTTGGACAGGAAAGATTGATCTCAAGAGCATCGATCTTATCTTTATGAGGATCCAGGATCTTAACCATCTCCACATAGTCTTCTGTAGAGTGGCCAGCTACATTAACAATTACCCCTGTATCAAGTGTATTCATATAATCAAGATCATACTTGATAAAATGCTCGACTCCCGGATTCTGAAGCCCTACGGAATTAAGCATCCCGGCTTTACACTCTGCTACCCGAACACCTTCATTTCCGGCGCGAGGCTTAATTGTAAGACCCTTAGAAGAAAGACCTCCTAATATGGAAAGATCATAGATCTCAGAAAGCTCGCGTCCCATATTACAGGTACCGGAAGCTAAGATAAGCGGACTTTTAAGGAATGTTTTTCCTACTTTAACAAACAGTCTCTCGCTCACCAGATCACCTCCTTACTGTCGAATACCGGACCGTCCTTACAGCATCTTTTGTGTTCGAACTCCTGTCCCTGCTCTTCCGCTTTTATCTTGCAAACGCACACCAGACAGATACCGATACCGCAGGCCATTCGCTGTTCCAATGAGACATAACAATCTAAGCTTTTCGAAGAAGCCCAAGAAGAAACTGCCCTCATCATTGGCATAGGACCGACACAAAGAACCGTGGTCCCCTCAACATCAGAGGGAGACAATGAATTAAGTCCGTCGCAGCAGTTGCCTTTAATTCCTGCATCTCCGGCATCTGTAGTTAAGACATACTCAGGCTTGTTAAGAATAATCTGTGAAGCATCCCTGAATCCCTGAACCACCTTAACCGCTTTACCCTGAGAAGAAAGCTCTTCATAAAGATAGTTAATTGGGAATACACCCGTTCCGCCGCCGACGAGAATATACTTATCGGAAGATTCGATATCAAAGCCATTCCCGAGAGGACCCAGTATCCATGTGCCGTCCCCTTCTTCCATAGAAGCAAGCTCCTCTGTCCCCTCACCGATTATCTTTATTCCAACTTTGAAGGTTCCGGCATCACGATCGACCGAAGCGACGCCGAAAGGACGACGAAGGAAATTAAAGCAAGTAACATTAACAAACTGTCCGGGTACGGCTTCAGCGGCTATCTCAGGACACAGAAACTCTATATAAGCCGTGTCTTCGTTAAGCATCGTCTTGGAGACGACTTCGCAGAAATAGTCTTTACTCATACATACTTCCTGTCCTGCAAAGCTGCATTGAGCTTCGCTTTCATATCCAGTGCCTCATCCCTTGTTGCTTGTGCAAACTCATAAGGATCGAGATCCTCTCTCTTCTTCCATGCGCACATAAGGCTTCTTGAAGCGTTAACGATAGCGCCTTCACCATCTTTAGTAAAGGAAGCAACCGCCGCGTCGGGCCCCGCCCCCTGTGCGCCGTATCCCGGAACCAGCATAAAGGTATTCGGCATTCTCTTGCGCGCTGCTACAGCCTGCTCAGGCACAGTTGCACCAAGAACTGCTCCAACTGAAGAAAATCCTTCTTCACCGATCAGATCCTTACCCCACTCGTTAACGTTATCAGCCATAAGCTCATATACCTTACGTCCGTCTTTAAGCTCCATATCCTGGAAATCAACGGCTGAAGGGTTGGAAGTGTGAACCAGCGTAAAAATACCGCGCCCGTCTCTTTTACAGACATCCAGGAAAGGCTTAATTCCGTCAATACCGAGGTATCCGTTGACCGTTACCGCGTCAGCATCGAACATGCGCTTCTGATCGTCCGTAAGCTCGGTAATACCGATAATTCCCTCTGCATAAGCAGTTGCGGTGGACCCGATATCGTTTCTCTTCGCATCGGCTATGACGAGCATTCCCTTTTTCTTCGCGTAAGCTATGGTCTTACGCAGCGTATCGATGCCGGAGACGCCGTACATCTCGTAGTACGCGAACTGCGGCTTGATCGCAGGGACAATGTCGCACACAGCGTCGATAAGAGCTGTATTAAACTCATATATCGCACAGGCGGCAGCAAGCTCCGCATCGTTATCGAGGGTCTGCGCCCATCTTGCCCTTATGTCTTCAGGAATGTATTCGAGCCTCGGGTCGAGCCCCATAACAGTAGGGTTATTAAGCTCGCGTATCTTTCTTGTAAGCGCATCAGCGAAGTTCATAAGTCTTCTTGCCTCCCATCATGGTAAGTACGGTCTGTCCATAAAGCTTCCACCCATCGAAAGGTGTATTTCTGCCCTTCGAGAGCATCTTATCCTTCTCGAAAACAAATTCGTTATCAAGATCAAATACAGCGAGATCAGCGTCATCACCCACGTTCATTCCGCCTCTACCAAGCTTAAGGATATTAGATGGGTTATAGCACATAAGCTCGAGAAGCTTCTCCATTGTGATGATTCCGGGCTTAACAAGATATGTGTAGCAAAGAGCGAAGGAGCTCTCGAGTCCTACAATGCCGTTAAGAGCATGTGAGAATTCAACTTCCTTGTCGTCCTGATGATGAGGCGCGTGGTCGGTTACGATACAGTCAACCGTTCCGTCCTTGATAGCCTCAATGACCGCGAGCCTGTCCTCTTCTGTCCTGAGGGGCGGATGCATCTTGAAGTTCGTGTCGTAGTTCTCACAGGACTTATCCGTAAGAGTGAAATAATGAGGACATGTCTCGCATGTGACTTTAACGCCCCTTGCCTTAGCTTCCCTTATCATTCTAAGTCCGCCCTTTGTACTTACGTGGCAGATATGCACGGGAATCCCAAGGTATTCAGACAGAATGATGTCTCTTGCGATCATGATGTCCTCTGATGCTGTTGGAACGCCTCTGATTCCGATCGAAGTCGATACTTCGCCCTCGTTCATAGCTCCGTCTGATATAGTCAGATCCTCTTCGTGGTTAAGAACGGGAATATCAAAGTCAGAAGAATACTCAAGAACTTTACGCATGAATCCAGAAGTAGCTATGGGTTTGCCGTCGTTGCTTATAGCCACGATGCCCGCTTCCTTCATAAGTCCGATCTCGGCAAGCTCGTTGCTCTCGAGATTCTTACCGGCGGCTCCGATAGGATAAACGCGAACGAGACCAACTTCATTTGCCTTCTTAATAATGCCCGAGACGACCGCAGCGTTGTCGCAGACGGGATTTGTATTAGGCATTGTACAGACGCTTGTAAAACCGCCTCTTGCAGCCGCTGCGCTTCCTGTCGCGATATTCTCCTTATACTCGTAGCCGGGCTCTCTGAAGTGCACATGCATATCAACAAGACCCGGTAACACCGTACGACCGTTAACGTCGATCACTTCATCCGCGATCTTCTCGTCAAACTTATCGGCAAACTTACCGTCTTCGATATAGATCTCAGTCTTATCTGAATTTACCAACTTACAATTCTTCAATATTGTCTTCATAGATTATTTCTCCTTGCCATCAGAAGATACAAAACAGCCATTCTTACTGCCACGCCGTTTGTAACCTGCTTATTAATAACCGACTGATCGCAGTCGTAAACCGCCGTAGGAAGCTCGACACCGTGGTTACAAGGACCCGGGTGCATTAAGAATGCGTCCGGCTTCGCGAGCTTAAGAACCTCTGGTGTAATGGCGTAGAACTTAGCATATTCCGCGACAGACGGGAAAAGCGAGCTCTTCATTCTCTCGAGCTGAACGCGAAGTCCCATAACCGCATCTGCATCTCTTACACAATCCTCTACACTGTCGGCAATGGTAACTCCCATCTTCTCGATGCCTATAGGCATCATAGTCCTCGGACCGTACACGCTTACGTTAGCTCCTAACTTGGCAAGTCCGATAGCATTCGATCTTACAACACGGCTGTGGTAGATATCACCGCAGATGGCGATCTTCTTACCCTCGAATTTATCGAATCTCTCATACATAGTAAGCATGTCAAGAAGAGCCTGTGTGGGATGCTCGTTCATTCCGTCTCCGGCATTAACAACACTGGCATTAAGCTTATCGGCAATGGAGTGAGGCGCACCTGACTGCGGGTGTCTCATGACTATGATATCTGTACCCATCATGTCGATTGTCCTGGCCGTATCAAGAAGCGACTCTCCTTTGGCTACCGAGCTTCCCGAGGCCGAGATATTCGCACTTGTGGAGCCCATGTATTTCGATGCGAGCTCGAAGGAAAGTCTGGTCCTGGTGGAGTTCTCATAGAATAAAGTTACCACGGATTTTCCCTGCAGGTGGCTTGTCTTCTTGTTGCCCGAGGTGATCACCATCTTCATAGTCTTGGCTGTATCCAGGATCTCCATTATCTCTTCAGGAGTCAGCTGCTTCATGCCAAGCAGGTCTTTGCTCTTAAGTCCCATGTCACGCCTCCTTCACCAGCAGCACCTGAGTCCTGCCGTCAACATCATCAACCTCTACCTCGATACGCTCATGCACCGAAGTAGGCACGTTCTTACCCACGTAATCAGCTCTTATGGGAAGCTGTCTGTGACCTCTGTCAATAAGGATCGCGAGCTGTATGCTATCAGGCCTTCCCATGTCGAAAATATTATCTATAGCGCTCCTTATTGTCCTGCCTGTATAGAGTACGTCATCAACCAGAATGATTCTCGATCCGTTAACATCGAAGGGAATGTCCGTACCGTTTACTACCGGATGAGCGGACAGCATAGACAGGTCATCTCTATAGAAGGTGATATCGAGAATACCGAGAGGCACCTTGACCCCCTCTATCTCCTCGAGATTATTACGAATCATCTTGGCAAGAGGAACACCTCTTCTCTGGATACCGATAAGAGCTACCTTTTCCAGGCCCTGATTATGCTCGATGATCTCATGAGAAATACGGACGATAGCTCTGTTCATATCCGCTTCAGATAAGATGGGCACTTCGTTCTGCGACATACAAGCCTCCTTCATTACAGCGCATAAAAACGCCGGATACATATGATCCGGCGTCGTATTATTATCCGTTATAGGTATAGCTAGACATTACCTTACCTGGACCTTACGACCTCGCCGGATCGCTTAAAGATCTGATAAATAAAGTCTAGTCCAACAGGACCCAAAAAGCAACAGCTTAATTAGCTTCCGAAGGAACCTCGGCAGGTGTAACATTTACCGTCTGAGTGTCAGCCGTGAGGCTAGATACATCGATCATCGGGATAACCGAATTGTCTGATCCGTTGCCCAGGATAGGGAGTCTGCCGTCCCACCTTGTGATCGTCTCGTACTGAATGATCGTAGGTGTCAGGGACTCTTCCCTTATAGCATTTGCCTCTGCTTCAGCCTCAGCTGCGATAATCATAGCGTCTGCCTGAGCCTGAGCTGTCGTCCTTGTAACTGTTGCCTGAGCCTCAGCCTGCTCGATAGCGCGCTGATTCTCGATTTGCTGTGTCTGATACTGGATCTGTGCAGCCTGCTGCTCTGCGATCACCATGTTATAGGAATCCTCGTAATCAGCGTTGTTAACTACTACCTTGATGATCGTGATCGTATCCTCACCGTACTTCTCATTGATCGAGGTCTGCAGTGTCTGTGTGATAGCAGGCTCGATGATACCTCTGTTTGTTGCATCTATCGAGTTATACTGCTTTGCCGCTGTCTTAACTGCGGAAGCCACGAAGCTAGAGGACAGGATATTACGCTCATAATTCGTAACATTAGCCACGAGCCATGAGGATCTGGCGGGATTGATCTGATAGGTAATGTTGATCCCTTCATAGTACAGTGCTGCTCTCTCGCTCGTCTCGCCCCAGATCTGTCCTTCGATGGTGATCTCCTGCTGCTTATTATTCACAAGAATGATGTTGTCCACGAAGGGGATTTTCAGAGCAATTCCGGGAGCTATGGCATTGGAGCTGATCTGTCCGAATCTGCTTCTCACTCCTGTATAGCCTGTAGGAATGATCTTGAAGGAATTAATGGCTACGACTAATACGAATAGGATTATAGCGATAATTCCTATGATCTTTGCTGTTTTCTTTGTCATTTTATTATCCTCCCTGTATATTTCTAGAAGAGATTATACAGATAATCGGATATATCAGGATTTAAGAAAAGGTAAAGTTGGATATAATCTATATATGAGCTGTTATTTCCTTTTCGACCTGGATCAGACCCTGCTTGACTTCCATGCCTCAGAGCGCAAGGCTCTGGAGATCGTTCTGACGACACACGGGTTAAGCTTCTCGCAGGATATTTACCTGAAGTTCAAGTCCTACAACAAGTCGCTGTGGCTGGAGTTTGAGAAGGAAAACATAACGCGTAAGGAGCTGTTTGTTAAGAGGTTTAATTACCTTCTAGACATATGTGAGGGAGAGTCATCATCTATTGATCCTCTGACGGTAAATGACGAATTTATCTACACAATGTCCTGTAACGGCGTGCTGATGGACGGTGCTCTTGACTTCCTTAAGAAGCTTAGAAGGATCGAGGCTTCTAAGATTTACATAATCACCAACGGTGCTGTAATTAACGCTCAGGGCAGAATCAGATCCACCGGGATAGATCAGCTTATTGACGGGATTTATATCAGCGAAGACATGGGCGTATCTAAGCCTTCAGAAGCCTACTTCGATATGTGTCTTAAGGATATCGGAGCACAGAAAGAGGACTGCATAGTTATCGGCGATTCCCTCTCCTCAGATATGCTCGGGGCCAAGAATACCGGAATAGACTCAGTATGGTTCATGCCGACCGGTAATATCGATGCCTCCATCCTGGAATATAATATCAAGTACTGCGCCAACGACTACGACGAGCTATACGACGTACTTAGTAATTGGTCTAAGTACCACATCTGATCACGAATCTTAACTGAAAATAATAAAAGCCCGCCGGAGATCCGACGGGCCTTATTGTTGATTTTAAAGCTTACTTCAGAATCAGAGCTGAGGGCCAGCAGCAACGAGTGCCTTACCGGCGTCATTTGTCTCATATTTCTTGAAGTTCTTCTGGAATCTTGCAGCAAGATCCTTAGCCTTCTCTTCCCACTCGGAAGCGTTAGCGTATGTGTCACGAGGATCGAGGATCTCTGTGCTTACGCCGGGAAGCTCTGTAGGTACTTCGAAGTCGAAGTAAGGGATCTTCTTTGTAGGCGCATTCTTGATGTCACCGTTGAGGATAGCATCGATGATTCCTCTTGTATCAGGGATGGAAATTCTCTTACCTGTTCCGTTCCAGCCTGTGTTAACGAGGTAAGCCTTGGCACCAGACTTCTCCATCTTCTTTACGAGCTCTTCAGCGTACTTTGTAGGATGGAGCTCGAGGAATGCCTGACCGAAGCAAGCGGAGAATGTAGGTGTAGGCTCTGTAATTCCACGCTCTGTGCCGGCGAGCTTAGCAGTAAATCCGGAGAGGAAGTAGTACTGTGTCTGCTCAGGTGTGAGGATGGATACAGGAGGCAATACGCCGAAAGCGTCTGCAGAAAGGAAGATTACGTTCTCAGCTGCAGGGCCGGAAGAAATTGTGTTAACGTTCTTAGCGATCTTCTCGATGTGATCGATAGGATAAGAAACACGTGTGTTCTCTGTAACGGACTTATCAGCGAAGTCGATCTTGCCTTCAGCGTCAACAGTTACGTTCTCAAGGAGAGCATTTCTCTTGATAGCGTTGTAGATGTCAGGCTCATTCTCCTTGGAGAGGTTGATAACCTTAGCATAGCAACCACCCTCGAGGTTGAATACGCCGTTGTCGTCCCAGCCGTGCTCGTCATCACCGATGAGAAGTCTCTTAGGATCTGTGGAAAGTGTTGTCTTACCTGTACCGGAAAGACCGAAGAAGATAGCTGTGTGCTTACCTTCCATATCTGTGTTAGCGGAGCAGTGCATGGAAGCCATACCGCCGAGAGGCAGGAAGTAGTTCTGCATAGAGAACAAGCCCTTCTTCATCTCACCGCCGTACCAAGTGTTGAGGATAACCTGCTCCTTGGATGTAACGTTGAACAGAACTGCTGTCTCAGAGTTGAGACCGAGCTCCTTATAGTTCTCAACCTTAGCCTTGGAAGCGTTGTAAACAACGAAGTCAGGCTCGAAGTTAGCCTCTTCCTCTGCTGTAGGTACGATAAACATGTTCTTAACAAAGTGAGCCTGCCAAGCAACCTCAACGATGAATCTTACAGCAAGACGTGTGTCCTTATTAGCGCCGCAGAAACCGTCAACTACATAAAGCTTCTTGCCGGAGAGCTCATCGATAGCGAGCTTCTTACAAGCATCCCAAGCTTCCTTTGTAGCAGGATGGTTGTCATTGGGATACTCAGGTGTTGTCCACCATACAGTGTCCTTGGAATTCTCATCAACAACGATGAACTTATCTTTAGGAGAACGACCGGTATAGATACCTGTCATTACGTTAACGGCACCAAGCTCTGTAAGCTGACCCTTATCGTAACCCTCGAGAGAAGGATCCATCTCATCTTCGAAAAGCTTCTCGTAAGAAGGATTGTAGATGACTTCCTTAACATCACTGATGCCATACTTTGTTAGATCAATGTTTGCCATATGATATAACTCCTTTTCATTAATAATTACTTTGTCAATTATAGCTTTTATTAGCTTTTATTTCCATCAAGTTTTTATGAGAATAGATGGAATTAACCTAAACTAACTGATTATCCTCTTCTTTTGAAAGAAATGAACTCAAACAAAAATCATTTGCCTGATACTTGACACCTTTGCCCCGAATAGGTATTCTTTTATTCGCAAACTTGCCATGCCAATGTGGCTCAGGGGTAGAGCAATTCACTCGTAATGAATAGGTCGTGGGTTCGATTCCCACCATTGGCTCCATCAACAAGGGGTTGTGGCGGAATGGCAGACGCAGCAGACTCAAAATCTGCCGACCATAAATCGTGTGGGTTCAAGTCCCACCAGCCCCACCAAATCGCAAAACACCTTTGCTTGCTCGAGTCCTCGGGGCTTCGCCCCTGTGGAGGTCGCTTCGCAAAGGTGTTTTTGCTCATACTTGCAGAGCAGGCATTTTGTTTAAAAATCCCAGGAATTTATATACTTCTCCTGCTCGGGGGTAAGCTTATCGATGCTGATCCCCTTTGTATCAAGGAGAATCTCGGCCACGCGGTTGTCAATCTCTTCGGGAGTCTGGTAAATCTTCTTTTCGAGTGATTTGCCGTGTTTTGCTATATATCTTGCGGACTGGGCCTGAAGCGCGAAACTCATGTCCATGATCTCGACCGGATGTCCGTCGCCTGATGCGAGGTTGACAAGTCTTCCCTCCGCAAGTATCGCGATGGTATTACCATTCTTAAGTTCGTAGCCCACGATGTTATGACGAAGCTCCTTGGAAGAGACGCTCATTTCGGAAAGCTGCCTGATATTTACTTCGCAGTCAAAATGCCCTGCGTTGCAGCAGACAGCTCCTTCCTTCATCTTCTCGAAGTGTCTTTTTACAATTACATCTTTGCATCCTGTTACAGTGACAAACAGATCACCTATGGGAGCAGCCTCATCCATGGTCATTACCTGATAGCCTTCCATAATAGCCTCACATGCTTTAACGGGATCGATCTCGGTAACGATGACCTTAGCACCTAAGCCCTTGGCTCTCATAGCAACTCCCCTGCCGCACATACCGAAGCCTGCAACGACAACCGTCTTACCTGCAACCACGAGATTGGTAGTAGCCATTATGCCCGTCCATACGGATTGTCCTGTACCGAATCTGTTATCGAACAGATGCTTACAACGTGCATCATTAACGGCAACCACGGGGTAAAGAAGCTTCCCCTCCTTCTCAAGGATATTAAGTCTGTGAACACCGGTAGTGGTCTCCTCACATCCGCCGAGAAGATTTACAGTAAGATCTTTAAGATCGGAATGAAGAAGCATTGCAAAATCTCCGCCGTCATCGATAACAATGTCTGGACCGAAGGACAGAGCCATCATAAGATGATTGATATACTCCTCTTCATTATCTCCGTGGATCGTGTAAACACTCATTCCGGAATTAGCAACCAAGGCTGCTGCCACATCATCCTGTGTAGACAAAGGGTTACATCCGGTGAGGGCAACCTCAGCTCCGCCTCTCATAAGTGCTCTTGCAAGGCAGGCCGTCTTGGCCTCAACATGAACGCTGACTGCTATCTTAAGTCCCTTGAACGGTTGCTCAGCGATAAGCTCCTTCTCGATAGCGCGAAGCACAGGCATATTCCTGTAAGCCCAGTCGATCTTCTCCTGTCCGTAGGAAGCGAGATTAATGTCCTTGATATCGTAATTAGCCATGTTAAAACTCCTATGATTACAGGGATTTTACGAATAATCTTGCGAGCTTGCAACTGTCACTGGAGGCTTTTGAAGCATTCACCATAACCTCTTCGTGAGTAAGCTTATTGGGAGAGATGCCTGCAGCCAGATTAGTAATACATGAAACCGCTGCGATCCTTATTCCGCAATGAGATGCAACGATAGCCTCCGGAACGGTTGACATACCGACAGCACTTGCCCCCATGGACTTAAGTGCCTGAATCTCAGCAGGAGTCTCATACTGGGGGCCCTTAGAATAAGCATATATACCCTTATGAATGACTATTCCCTCTTTATCGGCAATAGCTTCGAGCTTCTCGATATATTCCTCGTCATAGACTGAAGACTGATCCGGGAATCTGACCCCGAATTCATCAAGATTAGGACCTCTTAAGGGAGACTCACAGAAGAATGACAGATGATCGTTAATGATCATAAGCTCTGAAGGGTTCATCTCCTCACCTATTCCACCGGCAGCATTCGTAAGATAAAGAGTCTTAACCCCAAGCTTTGCCATTACCCTTATATAGAATGTACACTCATAGGTATCATAGCCTTCATAGTAATGGGTGCGCCCGGACATCATAAAGACTCTCTTGCCTTCTAAGGTACCTATAATCAACTGCCCCTGATGCCCCTTTACCGTAGACACGGGAAAACCGGGAATATTCTCGTAAGTAATGGAAGTCTCGATATCACAGACATCCACAAGCCCGGATAATCCGGAGCCTAATACGATGCAAATAGAAGGAGTATCCTCGCCTTCCTTGATACAGTCAAGAATATAATTAACCGCTGCTCCGGTATTATCGATAATCTTATTCTCTATCATGCGTTCTTACCGCAGCAGTTCTTATATTTCTTGCCTGAGCCGCAAGGACAGGGATCATTCCTTCCCACCTTGTTCTTATCGCGCTTAACAGGCTCAAGTGTTCTGGCACTTTGAGCCGCCCCATCAACCTGCTTAGCCTGAGCGGGAACTGCCCTCTGAGATGAGGTTGCCCTTGCAGCCGCAGCAGCCAGAGGCGACATCATCACATCTTCATCAGGAGCACTCTCAGAAGAGTTCTCGGAAGAGCCTTCAGAAGGCGTAGCGGAAGGAGCATTCGTTCTTACTTCGAACTTACCTCTCATAAGGAGCTTGACCGAATCATTCTGAATTGCTTCGTTCATCTCCTCGAACATCTCTCCGCCTTCCATCTTATACTCGACGACAGGATCGTGCTGACCTACGGATCTCATTCTGATGGAGGTCTGGAGCTGATCCATGGAGTCGATATGATCCATCCACTTGGTATCAACAGTCATAAGAAGGATAGAACGCTCGGTCTGTCTGAATATATCCTTACCTACCATAGCTTCCTTAGCTTCCAGACTCTCGAGAGACTGCTTATTAAGCGTATCTACGATGGTCTGAGCGTCAGGTATCTCCTTGCTCTCATCCTTGATATCGAGAACGATGGGAAGATCACCGAATATCTCAGAAAGCTTCGCACCGAGAGAATATCTGTCGATAGACGAGATAACACCGTCATTGGCAAAAGCCATAACCTGTCTCTCGGACACCTTCTCCAGCATCTTGATGAGAGTATCGTGCATATCCTCACCGTCAATGACCTTACGGCGCTGCTCATAGGTTATGGTACGCTGAATATTCATAACATCGTCATACTCGAGGACGTTCTTACGGGCACCAAAGTGAACTGCCTCCAGCTTCTTCTGAGAGCTGTCGATAAGCTTTGTAAGCATACCGTTCTGGATCTCCATAGTCTCATCCACACCGAGTGAATTATAAAGACCGTTGACCCTGTCACCGCCGAATATTCTGAGCAGATCATCATCGAGAGCAAGGAAGAACTTAGTGCGTCCGGGATCTCCCTGACGTCCTGCACGACCCTTGAGCTGATTATCTATTCGTCTTGATTCGTGGCGCTCGGTACCAACTATGAACAGTCCGCCCAGAGCCCTTACCTCTTCGGCCTCAGGCTTGATCTCCTCAGACTTCTTCTCATAGATCTCGGCATACTTCCTACGAGCCTCGAGAACGACCTCGTCATCGGTCTCATTATGAGCTGTAGAAGCTTCGATAAGGTCCTCATCATACCCTAATTTACGCATCTCCTGCTTAGCGAGGAACTCAGGGTTACCGCCGAGCAGAATATCGGTACCACGGCCTGCCATGTTGGTGGCGATAGTAACTGCACCTTTACGCCCAGCCTGAGCAACGATCTCAGCCTCGCGTCTGTGGTTCTTGGCATTAAGAACGTTAGCCTGAATTCCGGCCTTACGGAAAAGCTTATCAAGATACTCAGATTTATCGACGTTAACGGTACCTACGAGTACGGGCTCACCTGTCTTATGAGCTTCTATAACAGTCTTAAGCACAGCATGGTACTTACCCTTCTGTGTCTTAAATACCGCATCATTCTCGTCAACTCTCTGAATCGGCTTGTTCGTGGGGATCTGAATAACATCAAGATTATAGATCTGTCTGAACTCTGCCTCCTCCGTATAAGCTGTACCGGTCATTCCAGACAGCTTCTTATACATTCTGAAGAAGTTCTGGAATGTAATGGTAGCAAGAGTCTTGTTCTCGTTAGCAACCTTAACGCCTTCCTTAGCCTCGATGGACTGGTGCAAGCCGTCGCTATATCTTCTACCCGGCATCAGACGACCAGTGAAGTCATCAACGATTACGACCTCACCTTCATCAGAGACGATATACTGCTCATCTCTGTGGAAGTTACCGTGAGCCTTAAGAGCATTATTGATATAGTGCTGAAGATCGAAGTAGGCAGGGTCTGACAGGTTCTCAATATTAAAGAACTTCTCAGCCTTCTTGATACCGTTAGCGGTAATAACCGATGTACGGGCCTTCTCATCGATAACGTAATCCGCGTCACCAACGATCTCATCCATATCGATCTTATCGTCCGTCTCAACAACGGTATACGACTTCAATGTACGTACGAACGCCTCGGCCTTCTGGTACATATCAGAGGAAGCCTCTCCACGTCCCGATATGATCAAAGGCGTTCTCGCCTCATCGATCAGGATAGAGTCGACCTCATCGACGATAGCGTAATTAAGGTCTCTCTGAACCAGTCTGGACTTGGATACCACCATGTTGTCTCTCAGGTAATCGAATCCGAACTCGTTATTGGTACCGTATACGATATCGCAGGCATACATGGCCTGTCTGTCTTTGTTAGGAATATCGTGGATAATAAGTCCGACCGTGAGTCCTAAGAACTTATAGACCTTACCCATCCACTCGGAGTCACGCTTGGCAAGGTAATCATTAACCGTTACTACGTGTACGCCTTTGCCGGTAAGAGCATTAAGGTAAACCGGCATCGTAGCAACAAGGGTCTTACCTTCACCGGTCTTCATCTCGGCGATACGGCCCTGGTGAAGAACGATACCACCTATTACCTGCACGGGATAAGGCTTCATGCCGAGTACTCTCATGGATGCTTCTCTAACCGTAGCGAAGGCCTCAGGGAGAATATCATCTAAGGTCTCTCCGTCCTTAAGTCTTGCCTTGAACTCATCTGTCTTGGCACGAAGCTCGGCGTCGGTTAACTTCTGATACTCCTCATCATAAGAGAGGACCTTCTTCTTAATGGGCTCGATCTTCTTTATCTCGTGATCGCTATGCGTACCAAAAATAGACTCGAACATAATTACTTTCCGTCTCCTTTAAGTCTCTCCAGAGCAGTCCTGTATCCGCCCTTGGGATTGTTATAACAAGCTTTTACTCTTGATATAGTAGTAGAGCTTACCTTAGTGTCGTTTCTTCCCTTGCCCTTCTTAGTGTCTCTGCCGGAGGACGCTGTATTCTCTCTTCCCGAATTCTCGGGCGAGAGCTCACGGATTATCTCCTCATAGCTTTTGCCTTCATCTATAAGCTCGAGGATCTGCCATCTGTGAAGCATGGAGCAAAGCTCATTTCTGGAACACAGATCCTCGAAGAACAGATGAAGCTCCTCGGGATCTCTTAGGGTCAAAATGGCGTTATAAAGGCTGTCCAGTGCCTCCCGTTCCTGACTGTTAAATTCCATCATTCAAAAAGAGCCAATGAAGCATCGACCAGATCAGCGAAGAAACCGTCAACAAACAGATAGACAACAAATGCAGCCAACACTATAAGCAGCAGGGCGATGCATATTCTCTTGAAGATCAGATCCCTTCTGGCATTACGTAAAACATCGCCGATAGTCTCTTTGCCACCGATGCTTGAGCTTACCGATGTAACACCCATAGAAGGCCTTCTGATATTGTTGCTCATCGCTTAAGGACACACCTTTCGTAGAATAATCCATACAATAATAACCTAAGTTACCTCTTAAAACAAATTAATATTTAAGAGGAAGAGCCGTATTCCTCGATCTGAAGATCAACTCCTCTTGATGCCGCGTATACACTCATGGAGTATATCGACGACCTGGTAGCCTCAGGAGAATCCTCGGGTATAACAACTATCAAGGTTCTCTGCCTGATATTCTCCCCGTATATTACATATCTTGTACCGTTTATCTGAACATCAGCGCCATCAAAGGCCGCTAATTGCTCTATCTCCTGTGTTACTCGAAGCGCACATGCCGATGTCATACTATATGTAGGCCGGTTAAGATCAATACTTACGATAGAAGCGACTCTTCCGGCATTATAGTAATTCACCTCAGGGAAGGTCTGCGGCAGGTTAGCTCCATATCTTTGAGCAAAATACCTCCCTCTCGTAAAATTATCTCTGTGCCATATATCATCAGCCGAAGTCTCGGTTGCTTCTTCCTCTGACAGGAACAGCTCCATATCTCCGTAGAAAGGAACTGCGGATACGATCTGCCTTTGCATCGGACCTACTAAAGTATTAACGCTATATACCACATTAACTCTTATGTAATAATCCTCGATGTCAAAGTCCACATATATCTGTGACGGACCCCAGAAACTGCTGCCATTATACTCTGCATATTCTGCCGCCAGATCATCCGCGAATCGCCCGCCGATGAGAAGATTAAGAGCAGCAGCTCTTATCCCGCCCGAAGTAAGCTCATCGGCCCCTGCAACTATCGATCCTACCCTCTCTATAGTTCCGTCATCACTGTAGCTGTCAGGCAAATCATTGACCAGCGTCGATACAGAATCAGAGACCAACACAGAGAACGGCATATAGTGCTCTATATCCTCACAGCTTTGCTCCACCGCCCGCTGCATCAGAATATCTGTCCTTAAGAAGGCAGTAACACTGATTATTCCGGTAATAAAAACCAGAACTACGGCGAAGGATATAGCTGTCTCAAGAGATATCGATCCCCTCCTATGCATACAATTCATAAGCTGCCTCATAAGCAATCGTCTCTCCCCTATAATCCACCTCGGTACTTATCCCTGTAACATAATCCGGATAATCTCTGTTAAAAATGTTAAGCATACGCGTTAGAAGTAAGCTATCCGGCACCAGATTCATGAACACAGACAGGAAATCTCTATACTCCATCGTCAGCACATCCGTATCACCTACATTTAAGAAAGATACACCGCCGCCGTTAAGAACGGTTACGAGCTCACTTACTGCCTCTATCTCGGAGGCAATGATCAGAATAACAAGCTCATATACCTCGGGAGGGAGCGTTACTACTCCGCCGGTAAGTCCTGACACCACCAGCATAAGGATGTCAGATATTGCCATGTAAAGCTCATGCTTTACAGGATCAGAGACGTTCATTACAAGACATTTAAGAAAAAGCACTCCGAAAATGTAATAATCTGTCAAAGCTCTTCCCGGAAGCCCCTCAAGCCCTGTAAGGATGTACTCGGCATCAGACTCGTTATCACTGTGGAAAACCGAGTAGGACGTTCCGTTAATCGCAGTATCATCCTCCAGGAAGCAATCGAAATTCCTTGCAGCGTAGTCACAAAGACAACCGTGCATATTGATCGTCTCATTAAAGTCCGAGCCCACCTCATATAATTGTGAATTGAACTCCAGAAGGTCAAAGATAAAGCTCATATCAGACGGATCAAATCCGTTTCCCATATCCGGAGAATCGTGATTTAAGGCTCCGAGAGATGAGAACAGAGAGGTAAACTGCTGAACCGCATATGAGGATTCATCAAGTCCTAACGTCTCCAAAGCGGATGAGATTGCCTCGGCAGTCTCTGAACCACCGTCTATTATTCTGCTTATAATTCCTGCTGCCGGACTTGATGTGAATTCCCTTATCCTCTCTATTACTTCTCCTAATCCCAGCTGTTCGGTCAGTGCCATGATCTGTGATGAGAATCTTTGGATGATCACACCTGAAGCTCTGTAAGAGTAATACGTAGCAACAGCTCTTCTTAGCTGCTCTGTATCAAAGCTGTAGATTCCGCTTACGTACATGACATCACCGGAAGCATAACCGTTCGCAGCTAACACCTCGTCGAACACATAGGAATCAAGACCTGATGAATTAAATGCATATATGCCGTATGTCTTAAACAACTGTCTGTCGTAGCTTGCAAGATAAACTTCCGTCTGCTCCTTAAGAGCTCTCGTATAGGTAAGTCTCCTGTCAAGATCAGCTACAAGAGCTATATAAGTCGTTTCCACCAGTATCAAAGAGGAAAGAACTATAGCGAGAAATATTGTAGAGGTTCCTCTCTTATTGCCTCTCTTAAGCTTCCTCATCAGTAACCTCCCCCCGAATCGTCTCATAGATGATCCTGTAATTCTCGGATATCCCGGTAAGAAAGGTGTTAAGACTCTCAGAAGACATTACGTCATCCCGGTCTCTAAGGATGTCGTTGATGGCGTATCTTCCGTCATCGATAGTATCTGCACAAAGCTTTGCCGGCATGATAATAAGCCCGGCCAATACAAGCATTACGGCAGACATGACAATTGCCGATTCTAAAGTACTCATAATAAAAACCCCCGTATTCCTTGGTACTACCTTAAGAATACAGGGGTTTTGGCTTCATTTTACCGACAATTTTCGACAAAAATCGACAAAAATCGACAAATTACCTCAAGTGTGCATCATAAAGCTTAGAGAGCTTAGCGAGAATGTTGTCGTAGGGCTCCTTAATGTCAGCGTCAGTAAGTGTCTTGCTGTCATCGCGGAAGATCAAGGATACAGCAACAGACTTCTTGTTATCACCCAGCTTGCTGTCCTCATATACATCAAAGAACTCGACTTCCTTAAGAAGCTTACCGCCGGAAGACTTACAGGTCTTCAGAATGTCGCCTACTGCAACATCTCTGCCGACAACAACAGCCATATCACGGGAGATGCCGGGGAACTTAGGAATCTGTCTATATACACGGTCTGTCTTGGCGGCATTGATAAACGCATTTGCCTCGAACTCGAAGAAACATGCCTTCTCGGGAGCCTCAAAGGCATCTGCCACCTCAGGATGAATAATTCCGATCTTACCGCAGACCTTGTTATTCACAAGTATCTTTGCTGTTCTTCCGGGATGAAATGAAGGATCGTCAGTCAGAGGCTCGAAGCTTAAAGCTCTGATATCAAGAACCTTTCCGAGCTCCTCGATGATGCCTCTTACATGATAGAAGATGCTGGAGCTGTCACCGATAGTGTTATCGTAGTAGAAGCCGCATACGGTAGGTCTCTCCTCAGGAAGGAGCGATGTATCCTCATCAGGTATATACACATATGCAGACTCGAATATCTTGGCTGACGGAACACCTCTGTTCGAGTTCCTGGCAGCGATACGAAGCATTGAGGGAAGCATCGAAGATCTCATGACAGAGGTATCGTCACCGAGAGGATTGGATATCTTTACCTGTCTTCTGAGAGGACTGTCGGCACTGACCTTCATAAGATCAAGATCAGCGGGGCTCTCGAAGGAATATGTAATAGCCTCGAAGAATCCGCAGGATACGAAGGTATCTCTGATCTTCTCTGCTAGCTTCTGCTCGGGAGTTCTTCCGCCCAGAGTTGTCTCCTTACCGGAAAGCAATGTGGGCTCGATGTTATTGTAGCCGTAGAATCTGGCAATCTCCTCAGAGATATCAGCCTCTCCCTCCAGATCGGGGCGGAAGGTCGGAGGTAGGATCATCTCCTTCCCATCCTCGATTACAAACTCGCAGCCGAGATCCATAAGAGTCTTTCTCATAAATTCTTCAGATGCATTGATACCGATAAAGCTATTGATCCATGAAGGTCTGAATTCGATATGCTTCGAAGGTCTCTTGGTAGGATATACATCGATAAGACCCTTGTTAACCTTACCGCAGCCGAGAAGCTCAACCAGCTCACATGCGCGGTCAAGAGCTCTTAAAGCATTCTCCGGATCAAGTCCCTTCTCATATCTTGAAGAAGCCTCTGTACGAAGTCCGTTACGGATAGCGGTCTTTCTGACGCTTACGGCATTGAAGGTAGCTGACTCGAAGAGGATACTGGTAGTTGTATCAAGGACCTCAGAATTCTCGCCGCCCATTACGCCTGCGATGGCGCATACCTTTTCCTCATCGGCGATCACAAGCATATCCTTATCGAGAATGTGCTCATTACCGTCAAGAGTGACCGTCTTCTCATTATCTTCAGCAGTTCTGACGATAATATGATTATTCTTAAGATAATCAAGATCGAATGCATGCATCGGCTGACCCATCTCGAGGCAGACATAATTCGTGATATCTACGATATTGTTGATAGATCTCATACCTGCCGCGACAAGCTTCTCTACCATCCAGTCAGGAGAAGGGCCGATCTTAACATCCTCTACGGTTCTGGCACAGTAACGATAACAAAGATCAGGAGCCTTGATCTCAACCTTGGCGATATCCTCGGTATTAAGAGAGCCCTCGAGCTTCAAGGAAGGAGCGATGGGAGTAAAGGCATTGCCCAGAGTAACTGCAGCCTCACGTCCCAAGCCCTCGACAGAGAAGCAATCAGGTCTGTTGGATGTGATCTCGAAGTCGATGGTAACAAGAGCATCGACCTTAAGATAATCACGAAGATCAGTGCCTACGGCAGGCGGATTCTCAAGCTTTGACAGATCCCACAGACCGTACACGTCAGCTCCGGGCTTGCCGTTAGCTATAGGTCCCAGCTCCTCACCGGAGCAGCACATACCGAAGCTCTCGACTCCTCTTATCTTGCCCTTCTTGATCGTAATCTCAGGAAGCACGGCGCCCACAGCGGCAACAGGACAGATCATACCCTCATATACATTTGGAGCTCCGCATACGACCTGAACATCATGTCCGATCTCGTCTCTTCCGAAGTCGACCTTAAGAATATGAAGATGATCCGAATCGGGATGATCCTCTACGCTTACTATCTTGCCCGCATAAACGCCTGACAGCTTGTAATCGATGACTTCCTCTACCTTAGAGCCGGAGAGCGTCATCTTATCGGCCAATTCCTTAGCCGATACATTAATATCAGTAAAATCCTTTAACCAGATAATCGGTGCTTTCATATCTTTCCCTCCTTACTTGAACTGCTTTAAGAAACGAACGTCGTTCTCATAAAGAAGTCTGATATCATCTATGCCGTATCTTCCCATGGCGGTTCTCTCTACACCGATACCGAAGGCGAAGCCGCTATAAACGGAAGAATCTATACCGCAGTTCTCAAGCACCTCAGGGTGAACCATACCGGCACCGAGGACCTCGATCCACCCCTCTCCCTTACATACGTTACAGCCGCAGCCGCCGCACTTCCAGCATGTAAGATCGACCTCTACCGAAGGCTCGGTAAACGGGAAATGATGAGGTCTTAATCTGATCTCGGTCTTCTCACCGAAGAGCTTCTTCGCGAAGAGCCTCAGGGATCCTACCAGATCTCCCATGGTAACGCCCTTATCTACGACCAAGCCCTCGATCTGATGGAATACGGGAGAATGCGTAGCATCAAGCGTATCCTGACGATACACCTTACCGGGGCAGACAACCTTAATCGGAGGCTTCTTATTATCCTTGGTAAGCTCCTCCATAATACGAACCTGCATACCGGAGGTCTGTGTCCTCAGAAGCACGTTCTCGTTAATATAGAAGGTATCCTGTGTATCTCTCGCAGGATGTCCCTTAGGAAGTCTTAACAGCTCGAAGTTATACTTATCGTACTCCACCTCAGGCCCCTCGCCTATGCTGTAACCCAAGCCGAGGAAGATATCGCAGATCTCGTTGATAGCCTTATTAAGAGGATGTCTGGCACCGCACCCCTCATAATGCGTAGGAAGGGTTACGTCTATAACCTCCTTTTTAAGCTTATGAGCGCTCTCCAGCTCCTTCATCTTAGCCTGACTCTGGGAGAAGGCCTCTTCCATTCTGGCACGGACCTCATTGACCATCTTACCTGCCTCAGGTCTCTCCTCAGGCTTAAGACCGCCCATGCCTCTCAGGACTCCGGTAAGCTTTCCCTTCTTACCGAAATACTCTACTCTTAACTTCTCTATATCAGCCAGATTCTGGATCTCTTTGATCTTCGACTCGAATTCTTCACGAGTCTGATTCAGCGTTTCACGAAGATCGCTCATAAATAGGCCTCCTTAAACTACACTTTAACCCATGAAATATAACACAAAGAGCTTATAAATTAAAGAAGGGATTGAAGCGACGCTCGTCTTTGATGGTTGATGACGGGCCGTGTCCGGGATAGATCTCGATATCAGGATCCATTTCCTTAAGAAGCTTTAGCGATTCCGCCATCTTCTCCGGACTTCCTCCGTACAGATCCGTCCTCCCGCAAGACCCTGCGAAAAGCGTATCTCCCGTAAACATGATCTTCTCCCCGTCCTCTTCCATGAGAAAACAAATACTTCCCTTAGAATGACCCGGAGTCTTGATGACCGTAAGATTATCAAGCGAGAGCTCATTAATATCACGAACAGAAGTATCGTAGGAGCAGCTCTCGACGAATATATCAGATCCGTTTTTATACGGGTCCGTAAGAGCCGGAATATCCTCTGAAGCCATATAAACCTCAGCATCAGGAAACAATGAGACCCATCTGTCTATAGCATTAATATGATCGAAGTGCCCGTGAGTTATAAGGATATAGTCGACCCGGTCCGGCATATCTTCCGAAGAAAGCTTATCGGGATATACTGAAGGATCGATTATAAAAATCCCCGAAGCTGTACTAAGAAGGTACATATTCGAGGATAAAGGTCCGCGCGGGAATGTCTTAAGCGTCATCAGGATGCCTTAGTATCCTTGATCCAGGTCCTGTAATCAAGATCACCCCTGTCGATAGCAAGGATAAGAATCTCTGCGGTAGCAAGATTGGTCGCATAAGGAATGTTATTGGAATCACAAGTCTTAAGAAGATCAGAAGGAACGAATTCGCCCTCTGCGTCAGCATCACGAAGATATATTACGCAGTCGATCTCGTCGAACTCGGCTCTTGAAGCCAACTGCTCTATTCCGCCCAGGTAATCGACATTAAGCCCTGACACTTCAATATCTACAGCCGTCTTAAGATACTTGGCTGTGCTGTAAACTGAGATTAGCTGATGTTTGGTAAGTAAAGTTTTATATGCGATGCAGAAATTTACAAGAAGCTCTGTTTTACGGTTATCAGCCATCAGAACAATCTTCATACCAAATTTCCTCCATTAAAAACTATCCATATTGTATAAAAAATACCGACAAAAGGCAACGATATGTTGTTAAATTGCAGTAAAAATTAGTTAACCGCGTCGATAAATGCATCAAGATCATCGCCTGTGATAGGCACCTGATCAAGCATCAGCTCTGCTCTCGTAGGAGCAACATCAAAGTATTCGGACAGAAGCTTACGGGCGATTACGGCAGTAGATGCACCCCACTCACCTCTTTCTACAACAAGAGCAATGGCTATCTGAGGATCCTCAGCAGGAGCGTAGCACACGAACAGACCGTTACTGTACTCCTTACGTATCTCCTCATAGCCGGTCTCGGCCGTACCTGTCTTACAGGCAACATCTATAGGGAAATTCGAGAAAATATCCTGCGCGGTACCCGGCCAATAGGAGGTTCCTGTAACTACGCATCTCATAGCGAATCTTACGGCCTCGATATTAGGCTCACTTATACCGAGATCAACGGATTGAGTCCTTCCCTCATAAAGCACTGTGCCGTCGGGAGCGGTAACATTATCGATAACATACGGAGTGACAAGCCTGTTGGTGGCAATTCCGGCGGTGTATCTGCAAAGCTGCATGATAGTAAAGCAGTTATCGAACTGCCCTATCGCGGACTGGGCGGTGTCCGCCGGGAACCAGGTACGATCATATTCAGACTCATGTAGGAATATCTTAGTCTCACGGCTTGCTCTGATGCCTCTGATCTCACCCGGAAGATCTATACCTGTATACTCTCCGAGTCCCAGCCTCTCGCCCATGGCGTCGATATTATCGATACCCGTATCTACACCCAGTCTCATGAAGTAGATATTGCAGGATGTAGCCATGGCTCCGTTAAGATCCAATGGGCCGTGTCCGCCCTGCGAGAACTCGAGACATCTGAAGGTCCAGCCGCCGATATCAATAGGAGAATCACAGGAATACCAGGTAGACGAAGGACTTATAACACCGGTCTCCAATGCCGCGAGAGCCGTACACATCTTGAATGTAGAGCCCGGAGCATACTGAGACATGATAGCTCTGTTCCACAGAGGCATATCCTCAGCCGTTATATCCTCATATTCACCCAGGCCAAGATAATACTGAAGCTGCTCCTCCGCCTGTTCATCTCCGTACATGGACAGCACGAAGTCGTTAGGATCGAAGTTGGGATATGACCCCTGCGCCAGAACCGCGCCGGTGTTAACATCCATAACCACAAAGGCCCCGGCATTAGCGGTCTTATACCCGCTCTGCTCCAATATCTCCGCGTACATGGCATCCTCGATATAGGTCTTAAGAGCTTCGATACCTACTCTTTGAAGATCGGTATCGATAGTAAGCTGAACCGTAGCTCCCCGCTGAGCAGGTGTCCCGTAGTCAGACGGGAAAAACACTCCGTCCTGCCCCTGAGTAGTCCAGATATTGTAGGTAGATATTCCGGAGCTGCCGTGAAGATATCTCTCCATCTGTGACTCCACACCGGACTGCCCTACCAGGTCACTGTTAGAATAACCATAGCTTGATAGCGTTGCCAGCGACTCCTGCGAGATCCTTCCTACATAGCCTACTACGTGACTTGACAGCTGAGCGGCGGGCGTATAGGTCCTTCGGTACGACTTGGTGGCTATTATTCCCAGATAGTGGTAATTCTGCTCCGTAAGGATAGTAACCAGCTCATCCGGCACGTCTGTAGCTATCTCTACAGGAGTACCCGTCTGGAAGGACCAGTTATCCTTAAAAATCTGATACCTTATTCTTATGATGCGATATGCCTCGTCCTCAGTATAGTTCGTATCGAGCTCAAAGAGCTGTCTTAAATACAGATAGAACACCTGAGGATCAGTCTTAACATAATTATCGGAGTAAGTAACGATAATGCCCTGAGAATAATCATCAAGATCAAAAAGATTATGGTCCGTCTGCCAAAGTCTTATATCCTCTTCATCCTTAAGAAACTGAAAGGGATTTACCGTGAAGTATTCATCGAGCTCAGAAACGCTGACACAGTTATATTCATCGAACAGGTAGCTTAACTCCAGACACATGGCGTTAAGATCATCATTTTCCATATAAGCATTGGCGATCATGATGGTGTTTACCTCAGAGGATGAAGCCAGCACGACTCCGTTGGCATCTATGATATCACCTCTCGGAGCCATAACCGTGTACTGACGTGACACGCCCTCTGAAGAAGCCGATATAGTCCTCTGATATCCTGAGAACTGCAAGGCAGCTGTCAAGTAAAGAATTATCCCGCCGAACACGCAGAATATAAGGCCAAGAACAAAATATCTGTTCTTAATCACACCGAGTATCGAGGATAATACCGACTCCTCTGACTTGCTTTTCACATTGTCAGCCACAGCCTGTCCTCCTTCCTCTTCTCGTCGATCAGAGACGGGTTAACTCCGCCCTTGTAAGGGCCCATAAATCTGAGAAGCAGATACAACGGTATCGAAGCCATAAGATTAAGTACCGTCTGAGGAAGAATGGACCTCTGAAGCATCTGCTCGATACTCATGTTATAAGACAGTCCGGACACCAGATTAGACCACAGGAAGATGACCAGATGCCCAATGGACTTATAAAGCAATGTCGTTACTATCACCGCCAGAAAAGCCAGCAGGAAATTACGTTTAACTCTGATAGTAAGAAAGGATGACCCGATAGCGGCAACAGCAACCATAAGGAAAAGCCCGATCCCGATGGCAGGCGTGACGGTTCCGTCGATCCCGGTTAGAGATGGCGCAGACAGATAATCCCTGATAATTCCCGCCAAGGCACCGAACACTATACCGTCATAGAAGCCGAACATATAGGAGCAAAGCACCACTATCACGAACATAATATCAGCATGAATTCCGTAGAAGGAAATAACTCCCGGGAAGGTTACCTGAAGCGTCGAGAAAAGCAGCAGATATACCGCATAGACCAGGTATTTACGTATTAACTCAGGTCGTCTCATCAGAAGTGTCAGCCCCGGCAGCCTCAATATACTCATCGTAAGGCACCATAATAAATACGTCATTAAGATCCGAGATATCAGAATATGGTCTTAGAGTAGCAGTAATATTAAGCTCATCTGAGGAGTCGACGGATTCGATAACCCCTATGGGAATACCTTGAGGGAATAATCCGCCGTCACCGGAGGTTACGATCTCATCACCTACCGAGGGGATCACGTCAGGATCGATACCCGTTACAAGGCACAGCCCCTGCTGCTTTAAGGAAGCGTCACCTAATACAGTGAAGGTTGCTCCGTTGACCGCATTTACCTTCCCACTTACCTGAAAGCCCTCGTGAATCAGAAGCAGAATATCGGATACATCCTCGTTGACTTCGATAACTCTGCCAATAAGATTCATTCTTACATCAACAACAGCGAAGGAATGGCCCTGCTCGAGATATACACCGTCTGTATTGCCGATACCTACATGGATAACCGAGAACCACTCATCCGCCTCTCTGGATAATACGGATGCCGCATAGATCTCGTAATTGCTGAAGGTCTCTCTTATATGGAAAGCCTCCTGAAGCTCCTCATACTTGATGGCCGCCTCTTCCCTCTGGGTCAGCTGATACTGAAGCTCCGCGATCTCCGCCCGTAGCTGATAATTCTCATCTCTGATGGCGATACCGTCAGTCAGTGCCGCCCAGAAATTCGATATGGAATTACCGGTGTTCTTTACAAGCTTCTGAATAGGATTGACGATGGCTCCGACGGGCTTAAGTGCGCTATTAAGAGGACTCCCCGGCCAGGAGCCGAGGATAATCACAGCCAGTATTACCAATAATGAAACGACTGTTACAAACAATTTGTTGGTCAGCAGTCTTCGCATCTTGTCAGCTTACTTTTTTGCCGCAGCAGTTCTTGTACTTCTTGCCGGATCCGCAAGGACAAGGATCATTCCTTCCGACTTTATTAGAGTGAGCGATATTAGCTTCTCTGTACTCTCTGGCGATCTCGGCAGTCTTGCTCTCATCAAGGACATTCTTCCATGAGGAAAGCTTGAACAGCCACGATGCCTTAGCATCTCTCATGTTGTAGTAAAGCTTCTCATAATCGATGTCGAGGCTGATATCCGTATCATCATCGACATTCTCAACATCAAGCTCAGTTCTTAAGGAAGACTTAATTCCGTCAAGAAAGCCTACGAAGATATCCATGGTATCCTTGTTAAAGCCAAGTCTGGAAGCAAGCTCTGAAGCCTTACCTGACGTGAACTCGGAATTCTCAGGATATGAGGAAAGGATCTTGTCATAAGCATCCTTCTCCATGGAGTAATAAGTATTGATGTAATAGGTATAGGATGTCTGGTCCTTAACGTTCTCGGAATTATCTATCCATGTCTCGTAATATGTCATATTATTTGCCTCCGTGATCAAAGTCTAGCGGCTATAGCCTTCAAGAAGTCTTCAGTATTAACGACATTCTTCTGGGGAACGTCTATCAGGTTCTTAAGATCTCCGGTTATGGTTCCGGATTCGATGGTGTCGATGGATGCCTTTTCGAGCCTGTCAGCGAAGTCAGCAAGCTCAGGCAGCTCATCAAGCTCGGCACGCTTCCTCAGAGCTCCCGTCCAAGCGAAGAGAGTCGCCATAGGATTCGTGGAAGTAGCTTCACCCTTAAGGTACTTGTAGTAATGTCTCGTTACGGTGCCATGAGCAGCCTCGTACTCATATACACCGTCAGGTGACACGAGAACAGATGTCATCATGGCAAGAGAGCCGCAGGCAGACGCAAGCATATCGGACATTACATCACCGTCATAGTTCTTGCATGCCCATACGATACCGCCCTCGGATCTCATGATTCTTGCAACGGCGTCATCAATAAGCGTGTAGAAATACTCGATACCGAGCTCCTCGAACTTAGACTTGAATTCAGCATCATAAATCTCCTGGAATATATCCTTGAATCTGTGATCGTAAGTCTTGGAGATAGTATCCTTAGTAGCGAACCAGAGGCTCTGCTTAATATCGATGGCATACATGAAGCAGGAGCGTGCGAAGGCAGCGATGGACTTATCCGTGTTGTGCATACCCTGAATGATGCCGGGACCGTCGAACTCGAATATAGTCTTCTTCTCAGTGCGTCCGTCAGGATAATTGACGACAAGCTCTGCCGTAGCGGGTCCGTCAACTCTCAGCTCGGAATTTCTGTAAACATCGCCGTAAGCGTGTCTGGCGATAGTTATAGGCTTCTTCCAGCAGGTCACAAAGGGATCGATGCCCTTAACCAGGATAGGAGCTCTGAATACGGTTCCGTCAAGCATTGCTCTGATGGTTCCGTTAGGGCTCTTCCACATCTTATGAAGGTTGTACTCAGTCATTCTTTGAGCATTAGGAGTAATGGTTGCGCACTTGACGGCGACACCCAGCTCCTTCGTTCTGTTAGCTGAATCGATAGTTACCTGATCCCCTGTTGCATCTCTGTTAGGAAGTCCCAAGTCGAAGTACTCGGTCTTAAGATCAACGAACGGCAATATAACAATATCCTTGATCTGCTTCCAAACAACTCTTGTCATCTCGTCGCCGTCCATCTCGACCAACGGCGTCTTCATCTGAATCTTAGACATAAATGTCCTCCATCTTTATATTAACTTCGATATTTTAAGGCAATTACTTACCTGATGCAAGGACAATGAAGGACTCCAGACTGGCCCTCTCATCAGCCTCTCCGTGCTTCAGGTCATAATCGTTACGGTAGCAAAGAGAGTACAGCTTTAGAAGCCTATCCATGCTGAAATTTCTAGATTGTCTGAGAAGCTTATCCGCGATAAAGCCTCTGGCGCCCATTCTTGATACAAGCTCGTTCTTGTTGTTAAGTTCCTTGGCGCATATAAGCTCTCTGAAGTGCCTGGCTATCATGAATCTTATCCTTGGAAGAGGCTCCTTAAGCTTAATGAGATTATCCAGAAGCACCAGAGCTGAAGCGGCATTACCCTCACCTACCGCGTCCATTATCTTGAAGATATCACCATGGATATCGGGCTCACACAGCTGATCGACTACATCTATATCAACAAGCTTAGTGTCAGTGGCATCGCAGTATAGGATCATCCTCTGTATTGCCGAGTTGATCCTTCTTAATGACGAATCATATCTGCTTATTATGCTCTCGCCTGCCTCCTGATCTATATTGATCCCGGCTTTATTAAATGAGGTGCTTATATATCGCATAAGCTTCGTCTCTTCAAGATGCGTAGACTCGCATACTACTCCGTTCTTCACGAAGGAATCAAAGAGCTTTTTCTTTCTCTTATCCACCTTATCTGTAGCAAACACGAGGACTACGCTGTCGGGAAGCCGCGCGATCATATCAGGAAGCTTCTCGGTGGCCTCCTTATCGAACTCGAAGTTAACTACCTCTATAACTCTTCTCGAGGAGCACCACGGCGGAAGCTCGATATTCTCCGTAAGCGTGGAAAGAGCTATGTTTTTCCCCCAGAAATCAAGCTTCGTGTAATCCATGGATTCGAAGTCAGGGGCAATATATTTCTTCTTAATGGACCTTACGGCGGCATCGATGAAGTAATCCTCCTCGCCGTAGATAAGGAAAAGCCTGTCCTCGTTCTCCTTGATCCTTTTGCTTAACGCATCCGTGGTTATTATCATCAGTTGAAGCCCTCGCTGTGAGCCCAGCACCAGCAATAGGCCTGCGTCCTTGCCGCGAAGTGCTCATCAGTCTTAAGAAGCTCGCGCATCTGCTCCTTGGTATACCATGCGGCTTCGATCTCCTCCTCAGCGGAGGTGGAAGGTGCGAATTCTCCCTCAGCCACACCGATAACAACTATCGCTCTCTCGTTCATTATGCCAACGGCACTGTAGGATATAGGCCACACATCCTTGACCTCGGTAAGCTTAAGTCCCGTCTCCTCCCACAGTTCTCTTACGGCAGCTGTCTTATAGTCCTCCCCCGGATCGATAAGGCCTGCCGGGAAATTATAGGCATAATCGCCCACCGCCATACGGAATTCCTTATTTATCAGGATCTTCGAATCGTCCTTATCGTGCATGATAAGGACCACTGCCTGAGCAGGAGAATCCTTAAGGTCCTCGAAGGTCTTAAGCTCCGAGGATCTGCTCACTATCTCATAATCCTTGATCTTCCCCTCCAAGGTCTCGTACTTAACGTTATACCTTGTTATAAATCTGCTCTCGTAAAGCTTCTCGATACCTTTAAATTCCATTTCTAACCCAACCTTTTCTTTATGATCTCATCACTTGCCACTGAGTAGCCGAAGAAGCCTATCTTCTTACCCAGCAGGAAATACTCCCCATGGTTATACGCGACAAGATTGGCCTTATCAAGACATATCCTTCCGCTATCGTCCATGAGATATGAATCTGCTGTTACTCCGACCACACTCGCGGTAAATACATCATGTGAAGGAAGCCTCGTAATGCTCTCGACCCTACAGGATATCGACACCGGCGCTTCCTTAATAGCATAAGCGTAATCAAGGCCCTCTGCCTTGACGGGCGTTAACCCGCAGGTCTTGAACTTGTCTATATCAGCACCGCTTTTGACCCCACATAGATCGCAGGACTTGCATAGCTGCTTATTAACCAGATTGATCACGAACTCTCCGGTCTCGGTAATAAGCTTATGAGAGTAACGGGACTGCCGGATCGATACCGACACCATGGGAGGCTCGGAGTTGATCGTCCCCGCCCAGGCAACGGTAATGATATTCGGGCGACCTTCTGTGGTCGAAGGGTCCTTCCCTGCCGATGATATCATCACAACAGGCACCGGATTAAGTATAGTAGACAATCCTACGCTTATCTTATCGTGTTTACTCATGTAATCTCCTTTACGCCAGCGGCATCGCAGCGAAAAGCTCATGCGTCAGCAGAAAATCCTTAAATTCCACTCCGTCCTTGAAGCCAACAAGCTTTCCGTCCTTACCGATAACTCTGTGACAGGGAACGATGACCGGTACAGGGTTCTCGGAACATGCGTGCCCCACTGCACGTGTAAGCCTCTGAGCCTTCTTGACATCACCCTTAGTCAGTTCCAGCGCTATATCCTCATAGCTTCTTGTGTATCCGTAGGGAATATTCCTGATGCATTTCCATACCGAGAGTCTGAAGTCTGAGGTCTCCGGCAATCTTACGTTAATATCGAAGGAAGTCCTCTCCTTATATAGATATTCTCTTATCTGCTTGACTGCCCTCATAACCTCGGCAGGAAGATCATCAAAGAACTGATCCTTATAGCATACATCCCCGCGGGGCTTGAGCTTGCCGTCCTTAATGAAGCCGCAGTAATCGGCACAAAGCCTAAGATAGTCACTCTTAGGAGTATCTTCGAATCTTAGGAAGGTAATATCGTCAACATAGTCTATTCCTCCACAGACGGCTATAACGCCTCTTTGGAACGGAATAAATCCGACATTATATCTTCTGTACATCGGCATGGTTATATAGAAAAGTCCCGCATCGGTAAACGACCCGTCTGTAAGCAGTTCCTCGTGAAGCACCGCCTCCTGCAGAAAGCCGTTATTAACAAGCGCCTCTTCCGTAGCATGATCGTCGAGTGGCAATATAGCACTGACCTTATAAATATGCTTCTCGAAGAAGAAATAATGGAGTAGCGCATCGATCGATTCCTGATTATAGTTTCCGCGAAGACTTAATATCACAGAATGATCAGAGATATAGTTGTTAATGCTTAAGAATTTGAAGTCAGCATCTGAGTAAACCGATCTCCCTCTTAAATATTCTTCAGTGGCGGTTACAGTATCAAAGCCCAACAGTGCTTTGACCTTAGATGCATCCTGAATACGAACCTTTCTGATCCTAACCATATCAATTCACCGCCACAGAATAATCGGCACTGCTCATGAATTGCTCATACAGCATCGCCTGAGGGCCCCAGTCTTCGTCGTCCGACAGTTCATTCCAGACTCCGTCATAGGATACCGGAGGGAAGAATCCCCTGAGAGGCTCAAGTCTTCTAAGAAGCATCTGAGCATCCCTGTCAAAACAAATAAAGGAAATAAAATCGGAAGCAAAATCCGGATCAGCACAAGAGGATGACACGCACACGGGATATACGGTCGCGTAAACATGCTCTGAAGGAAGCATCGTGAAGTACAGTCCGTTCGGATAATAGTTGCTCCAGGTCTCGAATTCTCCGGAGTTCATAAGCCACATACCGCAGGCTCTCGATACCCTGGGATCAGCACCCATGCTGTCAGTGTCGGAGGATAACCCGTCACTTATAAGTGTCGATGCATACTCTTCGTCAAGATACGGGATAAGAGACTCGGCATTATAGAATCGTGTAATATTTACCGTTCCGTCCGAATTATATGCGGGAATACTTCTAAGATACGTGATAAGCTCCTCTTCACTAATATTAAAGGACGGAACTCCCGACTCAGGAAGATATTCCCTGCTTCCGGTAAGAAGCTCAACAGTAGTATAGAAGGGCAACCCGTAATGCTCTCCTCCTTCTCTTAAAGACTCTAGTGTACCTAGGTAGACCTGAGAAGCATTAACACTGTCGTCAGACAGGTATTGATCTAAAGAAATAATGGTATTGGAGGATATTAACGAGTCTATATCGGAGGCAAGGAAAACATCAGGCATCATACCCTCTTCATTAAGCTCGCCTAATATCTGCTCCGTCTCTCCGGAGGTTGCCGAGGTAATAGAGTTTACAACTATGGGAGTATTGATGGCATTAAGATACTCGAGACTTATGTCGGCACCGGTCATATCCATCGGGAACAGGCCGTTGTTCTTGGCATAATAAAGCTTCATAAGAAGCTCAACGGTATCATCTGTAAGAGGGAGAGCTACCGTCAGCTCATGCAGTCCTTCAGCTTGGAGTTCTTCTTCAGAAGAAGGTGTGGCTGTGGTGGCAGCAGGCTCGAAAGCAAGGCTCGGAAAAGCCTCCTCCTCTTTATTACAGCCGGAGAAAGAGATGCAGCACATGCCAAGTGAAGCGATAAGCAACAAAGAGATAAGTGTTTTTCTCATAAAGCCACCAAAATAATTATAACATTAATTATGAAGCTCAAAGGTTTATCGGTTGATTTTGGTAACAAATTAAGGTAATATTCTTAGGCGTTTTGCGGATGTGGTGGAATTGGCAGACGCGCTAGCTTCAGGTGCTAGTGGTAGCAATACCGTGCGGGTTCAAGTCCCGCCATCCGCACCAAAACTCATAACCCCGCTCTTGGCCGCGGACAATGCGCTCGTCGCTTTGCTCCTCCGCAACTTGCAGAGCGGGGTTATTCGTTTTCTAATTTGCGCAAGTCCGCTCGGGGGTGTTTGTTACGTTCAGGTGTTTCAAATAACATAAATTTTTGATTGACGTGATAAAGTTGCAAGAGTATTATGATGTAGGTTTATACAAAAGTTTGCATAAATATTCATTATGATGCATTTTAATTAACGGAGGTGCCTTATGGCAAAAGAAAAATTCTTACTGGCTTACTCAGGCGGACTTGATACTTCCATCATCATTCCCTGGCTTCTCGAGAACTATGACTGCGAAGTTATCGCTATGGCCGGCGAAGTCGGAATCGGTGTTGACGAAGAGTTCCTTAAGGAGAAGGCTTTGAAGTGCGGTGCTTCCAAGTGCTATGTAGAAGATATCTCCGAGGAATTCATTACAGACTACATCTACCCTACACTTAAGGCTAATGCAGTTTACGAGGGCAAGTACCTTCTCGGTACATCCTTCGCAAGACCTGTTATCGCTAAGAAGATGGTCGAGATCGCCAAGAAGGAAGGCTGCACTACTATTGTTCACGGAGCTACCGGTAAGGGTAATGATCAGGTTAGATTCGAGCTTACTATCAAGGCTCTTGCTCCTGAGATGAAGATTCTTGCTCCTTGGAGAGTCTGGGATATCAAGTCCAGATCCGAAGAGGTCGATTATGCTGAAGCTAGAGGAATTCCGGTACCTGTAACCAAGGAGAACAACTACTCCAAGGATGAGAACCTTTGGCACCTTTCGCACGAGGGTATGGATCTTGAGGATCCTGCTAATGAGCCTGATCTTGATAAGATCCTTGAGCTTATGGTTTCCCCTGAGAAGGCTCCTGATACACCTACATATGTCACCTTCAAGTTCGAGAAGGGTATCCCTGTTGAGGTTGACGGTCAGAAGCTCTCCCCTGTTGAGATGCTTAAGTACTGCAATAAGGTTGCAGGCGCTAACGGCGTAGGTATTGCTGATATCGTTGAGAATCGTCTCGTAGGTATGAAGAGCCGTGGCGTTTATGAGACTCCCGGCGGAACCTTGATGTATGCAGCTCACAGAGAGCTTGAGCTCCTTACACTTGAGCGCGACACACTCCACTATAAGGATCTCGTTGCTCAGAGATTTGCAGAGCTCGTTTACTATGGACAGTGGTTCCACCCTCTCCGCGAAGCTCTTTCCGCTTTCGTTGATGAGACACAGAAAGTCGTTACCGGTGAAGTTAAGCTCAAGCTTTACAAGGGTAACTGCACTCCTGCAGGAGCTAAGTCTCCTTACTCTCTCTACGATGAAGAGATCGCTACTTTCGAGGCTGAGGAGGTTTATGATCAGGCTGATGCAGGCGGATTCATTAACTGCTTCGGTCTGCCTATGAAGGTAGTAGCCCAGATGAAGAAGAGAAACGGACTTCTTTGATCTGTAAGTCAATTGATTAACTTAAGCGGCTGCCTCTTCTTATGAGACAGCCGCTATTGTTTTATAGGCTCACACTTCGCAACTAGTGGTGAATTTGTGGACTAAACTCCGAGACTTTTGGATTTAGTCAACTGAACAACAGTAATAGTGGACTAGACATACAAATAAGCATTATTTAGTCCATAATTTCAACCAATTTTGTGGACCAAATAACTGATATTGATAGTATAATCCACAAACTATAGAATTGCACAATAGATATTTTACTATAAGGATAATAAACAATGAACATTCGCCCATTTAAGAAATGTGATGCAGATAAGATAATATCCTGGATAAAAAACGAGAGAATATTCAGATACTGGTGTGCCGATAGGTTTGAATCATATCCGATTACCGGGAATGACCTTATAGCACAGTATGAAGAGCTCGCATATAACAACGATATCTTTCACTTCGTAGCTTACGACGAGAATGGTATTCTGGGACACTTCAATATAAGGTACCCCGATAAGAACGATATAAATACCGTTCGTCTGGGATATGTTATCGTCGATGACACTAAGCGAGGACAAGGATTAGGTAAACAAATGATAAAGCTTGCTTTGGATTATGCAGTAGAGTTTATGCATGCAAATAAGGTCACCATCGGTGTATTTGATAACAACCCGGCTGCCCTCTACTGCTATCTTAATGCTGGATTCAAGGATACAGGTTTAACTGAGATGTATTCCTGCCTCGGTGAGGACTGGATATGTAAGGAACTTATTTATGATCCGATACAGAATAATGACAATTGACGACTATCCCGAGGCTTACGACCTTTGGGTCAGATGCGGAAACGGGTTAAATGATAAGGATGATTCCAAAGAAGGCATAGACAAATACCTTAAACGCAACCCGTCCACAAGCTTCGTTGCAGCTTGTGATGGCAAGGTCGTAGGTGTTATATTATGTGGGCACGATGGAAGACGTGGGATAATACAGCACACCTGCGTTTCTCCTGACTTCAGAAGACTTGGGATCGGTAACAAACTGGTGGAATTAGCTCTTGAAGCTCTTAAGAAGGAAGGTATCAACAAGGTCCTTCTTGTAGCCTTCAAGAAGAATGAAGCCGGCAACCGCTTCTGGGAAGCTCAGGGCTTTACCTTAAGAGATGATCTTAACTATAGGAACAAAGCTCTTACCGAACTTATCAGGCTGGATCCTGAATATACTAAGGAGTAAAACTTATGGCAAAGAAAATGTGGGCAGGACGCTTCAAAAAGGCAACCGACAAGACGGTAAATGACTATAACTCATCTCTCCCCTTCGATTCAAGAATGTATGCACAGGATATCGAGGGATCTGTTGCTCATTCTGCAATGCTCGCCCGTCAGGGAATCATCTCTCAGGAAGACGCTGATAAGATCCGAGAAGGACTTCTTTCCATCAAGGCTGACATAGAATCCGGTAAACTCACGTTCGACTCCGACGCAGAAGACATTCATATGTTCATTGAAGAAGAACTTACGAACCGCATCGGCGATGCGGGCAAGAGACTTCACACAGGACGCTCGAGAAACGACCAGGTCGCATTAGACCAAAGACTCTATCTCGTCGATGAATCCATTGAGATAGTTGAATTGTTGGACGCGCTTATCGAGACTATAACCGATATAGCCAAGGAACACCTTACAACCTATATGCCGGGCTACACTCATCTTCAGAGGGCTCAGCCGATTACATATGCTCATTATCTGACGGCTTATATCGAGATGTTCAAACGTGACAAAGACAGGATCGAAGCTGCAGCTTCAAGAACGAACATCTCGCCTCTGGGATCCGGAGCTTTGGCGGGTACCACATATCCTCTGGATCGCGAATCAGTAGCTGATGAACTCGGAATGAGCGGTGTAACTGCCTGCTCACTTGACGGAGTTGCAGACAGGGATTTTGCCATTGAATTTGCATCCTCGATTTCCATTCTTATGATGCACTTATCCAGAATGAGCGAAGAGATTATCCTTTACGCATCGCAGGAGTTTAAGTTCTATGAACTCGACGACGCATATTCAACAGGATCTTCAATGATGCCCCAGAAGAAGAATCCGGATGTTGCAGAACTTACACGCGGTAAGTCCGGCCGCGTTTACGGAGACCTGATATCACTTCTCGTAATAATGAAAGGTCTTCCCCTTACATACAACAAGGACATGCAGGAAGTTCAGGAATCATTATTTGATGTTATCGATACAATCAAAGGAGTTCTCCCTCCCTTCACCGGCATGATTAAGACAATGACCATCCGTAAGGACAATATGGAAGCGGCTGCCCTCGGAGGCTTTACCAACGCCACAGACCTCGCTGATTACTTGGTGCGTAAAGGAATTCCCTTCCGTTCGACACATGAGATCTCAGGCAAACTTGTTCACTACTGCATCGAGAACAACACTACCCTTGAGAAGCTTTCACTTGAAGAATTCAAGCAGTTCTCAGACCTTATCGAGGAAGACGTTTACGACGCCATCTCCCTTGAGACATGTGTAAACAAGCGCACCATAACCGGCGCGCCTGCTCCTGAGACAGTAAAGAAATATCTCGATAACAACTAATTAATTCAAGTAATCGAGCATACCGGCTGTTATCTTTCCATTAACCAGATCTGCGATGACTTCGGTGCCAGGGTTGAGCCTCCGCCGAAGTCGTGTTTATTTCCGGTAATTAGATCGATTGCCTGACCGCAGCCGGCATCAAAATGCGCAGTATAAGGCTGAGAGTCCATGTTAATGGAAACAAGCACACGCTGATCTCCGCAGTTTCTCTCGAAGATGCACTGCTTATTGGTAAGAACTACGGACCTCATACCGCCGTAATTCAAGGCCTTGGTTGAGGTCTTAGCCTTGGAAAGTCGGGATATATGCTCCGTTAGCTCATTCCACTCGGGAGCATCAAAGCAGGCACGAAGCGCGGGGTCGCCCTCTTCTTTACGAGCTTTAACACCCCACTCAGAGCCGTAATAAACACATGGTATTCCCGGCATACCGAACACCATGGTGTAGACAAGTGGCAGAAGCTCCGGATCGTTGATTATAGAAGCGACACGGGTAACGTCATGGTTATCAGCGAAGGACAGAAGATGAGAACCACGCGCCACAGTCCAATCCTCCGGACCGAACAGGCGAAGCAGAGAATGAATTATCTCGAACATATTGGCAGAATTAAAGGCGGAATGTATCCCCTTATAGCACTGATAGTTAGTAAGAGAATGAAGATGCATCTCGTTAAGCATACGGCCGTACTCACCGTGAAGCACCTCACCCAGAAGGAAAAACTCATTCTTCTTAGAATCCGTGAACTCGCGAAGTCTTCTTAGGAACTCATGATCAAGGCAGTAAGCGACATCAAGCCTTAATCCGTCTATATCGAAGTAATCTATCCAGTAGTTGACCTTATCAAGTATGTGATCGATAACCGCAGGATTACGAAGATTAAGCTTAACCAGATCGTAATTACCCTCCCAGCCTTCATACCAGAAGCCGTCGTTATAGTTGGAATTGTCGTCAAAGGAAAGATGGAACCAGTCCTTATAGGGTGAATCCCACTTCTTCTCCTGCACATCTCGAAAAGCCCAGAATCCGCGTCCCACGTGGTTAAAAACACCATCCAGCACGACCTTGATCCCGGCTTCATGCAAAGCATCAATAACCTTTTTGAAGTCTTCGTTGGAACCAAGGCGGGTATCAATAAGGCCGTAATCTCTGGTATTGTACCCATGTGTATCAGACTCGAACACTGGAGAAAAATAAATAGCATTACAGCCCAGCTTCTTTATATGAGGTATCCAATCAATGACCTTAAGAATCCTGGAAGCAGGAACACCGTCATTCTCGAAAGGCGCTCCACAGAACCCCAGAGGATAGATCTGATAAAATACCGACTCTTCATACCACATTTACTTTAATTTCCTTTCAATATTATCAATTACTATCTCGAGAGCTTTAATTCTCGCATATTTCTTATCGTTAGACTCCAGAACATACCAGGGAGCGAAGGTCGTAGAGGTCTTCTTTATCATCTCGTCAACAGCGGTCTCATAAAGATCCCACTTCTCGCGGTTTCTCCAGTCCTCATCAGTGATCTTCCACTGCTTCTCCGGCGTATTCTGCCTCTCGGTAAACCTTGCAAGCTGAGTATCTTTATCGATCTGAACCCAGAACTTGATAACGATGGCACCCCAGTCCACAAGCTCCTTCTCAAATTCATTTATCTCGTTATAAGCGCGCTTCCACTCGTTCTCGGAGCAAAACCCTTCCAGCCTTTCCACCATTACACGTCCGTACCAGGTACGATCGAAGATGGCGATATGTCCGTCCTTGGGAAGTCTTGTCCAGAACCTCCACAGGAAATGCCTTGCCTTCTCGTGAGGCTCGGGGCTTGCTATGGGGTGTACCTCGTAGCCTCTGGGGTCAAGAGCGGAGGTAATACGCTTGATGTTTCCTCCCTTACCGGCGGCATCCCAGCCCTCATACGCGATTATTACCGGGATCTTCTTTCTGTAAAGCTCATAGTGAAGCTCATGAAGTCTGTTCTGAAGAACCTCGAGCTTCCTCTCGTATTCTTCTTCGCTAATCGTCTTATCATCAAGACTTATGTCTGAAAGCTTTGTTGTCTTATTAAGATCAAATGTATTCTGAAGCACCGGAAAGCTTATGCTCGAATTGGAAAAAGCAGTATCAAGCGCCTCATTTATAATATCCAAGGCCTGCAGTGTAGCCCAATTCTCCGAAGAACCGTCTACTACATGCCACGGAGCATAAGTTGAATTAGTTTCTTTAATAAATTCTTCAAAATTACTCAGACGCTCATCATAATGCTTATTCTGATTAAGATCATTATCGCTTATGCGCCATCTTGTATTCTTGTCAGAAAGAAGATCCTTAATTCTCTTCTTCTGTTCCTTCTTGGAAATATGTAAGAACAGCTTGATTACTAAGTATCCGTCTTCAACAAGCTGCCTCTCGAAGCATTTGATGCTCTTAAGGTGCGCTGAACATTCCCTGTCCCTGCCCTCGGCCTTATAGGTGGTAAGTTCGCTCATCCATGCGCCATCCCAGATACTGATCTTCCCCTGCTCCGGAATAAGATCATAGTATCTTTTAACAAAAGGATATCGCTTCTGTTCAATAGTTCGTTTATCGATATTAAATACCTTGAAGAATCGAGGGTCTATATTCTTTATGATATTGGATATAAGAGTACCTTTACCGGCCGTTCCCCAGCCCTCAACGATAATCAGGACAGGTAGCTTCTTCTCCTTGATCGTCATCTGCTTCGCGAAAAGCTCGTCTCTTCTAGCCTTAAGTCTCTCCTTAAGGTCTTCCTTTCCGGGCTTCTTAGGCAATTCGAAAGCATCAGACATGATCATAACCTTCCTTTCTTATAAGCGATGTAATCGTCAATACTCATTACTAGTATAATCAAAAAAGCGCCTGCTCCCGAGGCAGAATTAAAATTTCTTGTAAAATCTGAGTACGGATCACCGAATCTGGATAATAAAGCGGCCTGAAGAATAAGGACCGACACTATCGCTTTAATAGCATTTATCTGCCTCAAGGAGATAGTCGTGAAAGACCTGTTCTTATGGGCTTTTACTATGTTAATTATAGCTAGATATCCTTTAACAAAGACATACAGAGCCGTAAGATATATCGTATATCCCGGATAATCCTTATGTATGCCTCTGAAGTGGAAGAATAATATAGTTAACCCGAGAAGGCCATCAAACACGAGAAGCATACGGCTGAAGCGCCTGTAATTCACCGCCGGCGAGACCTTCTTATTTCCAAGAAACAAAGACAATCCAGCTCTTCCCAGGACAAAAAGTCTCATAAGTATCGTGATCACATAGAAGGCCGTCATTATTCCAAGCCACAGTGAACGGCTGAGAATAGCTGCGAAACCCGTCAGTATCGCATAAAGAATACTGCCTATAGTAGATGGGACTGTTATGGCAACAGTCCTCATCTTAAAGTCATTCTTTATATATTCGAGAAATCTCGTTACGTAATCCTTGACAGACTCCATTATCAGTTTCTCATGCTGTGAATCGGAGCGGGGATCCTTCCTCCTCTGTGGATAAAATCAGCACAAGAAGCTTTATTTACCTCCATAATGGGCGCATAGCCGAGAAGTCCGCCGAATTCCACCTTATCACCTACACCCTTGCCGGGTACGGGGATAAGTCTAACGGCAGTAGTCTTGTTATTAAAGGTTCCGAGAGCCATCTCATCAGCGATAATACCGGAGATAGTCTCAGCCGTCGTATCCCCCGGGATGGCGATCATATCAAGACCTACAGAGCATACGCAGGTCATTGCCTCCAGCTTCTCAAGTCTTAATGCTCCGCTCGCGGCTGCAGCGATCATTCCCTCATCCTCGGATACGGGGATGAAAGCTCCCGACAGGCCACCTACATAAGAGGACGCCATAATACCGCCCTTCTTGACTGCATCGTTAAGCATGGCAAGAGCTGCCGTTGTACCCCATGTACCGCACTCTTCAAGGCCGAACTCCTCCAGAAGTCTCGCCACAGAATCCCCTACAGCGGGCGTCGGCGCCAGCGACAGATCGATTATTCCGAAGGGCACATGAAGTCTCTCAGATGCCTCTCTTGCCACCAGCTCACCTACACGCGTGATCTTGAAGGCCGCTTTCTTAATAGTCTCGGCAACAGTACCGAGATCAGCACCCTTAACGGACTCGAGGGCATGCTTTACTACTCCGGGACCGGAGATACCTACATTGATAACACACTCAGGCTCACCGGGACCTAAGAAGGCTCCCGCCATGAACGGATTATCCTCAGGAGCATTGGCGAAAACCACCAATTTCGCGCAGCCCAGAGCATCCTTCTCCGAGGTAAGCTCTGCGGTCTTCTTGATGATCCTTCCCATGTCAGCCACGGCATCCATATTGATACCGGTCCTGGTGGAAGCAAGATTAACCGAAGAGCAGACGTAATCCGTAGAGGCGAGAGCCTCCGGGATCGAGTTGATAAGCTTCATATCGGAATTGGTGTAGCCCTTCTGAACAAGAGCCGAGAAACCTCCGACGAAGTTTACTCCGCACTCCTTGGCCGCCCTGTCTAAGGTCTTGGCAAAGGGTGTATAGTCCGATGTATTACATGCTGCGGCAACTATCGCGATAGGCGTAACGGATATTCTCTTGTGAATTATGGGAACACCGTACTTCTTACTTATTGCCTCGCCTGTCTCTACCAGCTTCCCGGCGTATCTTAATATCTTGTCGTATATCTTATCGCAGCTCTCTTCTACGGAAGATGCGGCACAGTCCATCAGGGATATACCCATCGTTATAGTTCTGATGTCCAAGTGCTGCTCATTGAACATCTTCATGGTCTCGAGAATTTCAAAATCAGTTATCATATCCTGTGCATCCTGTTAAAAAGATCTGTATGCTGAATGGTAATAGCAACTCCAAGCTCTTCGCCGAGTTTATTAAGCTGCTCTGTAATGTCTGAATTCTCGATATCATTATCCTTAAGATCAACCAGCATGATCATCGTGAAGATATCGTCCAGGATAGTCTGAGAGATATCGTTGATATTGATATTGTTCTTGCAAAGCAGCGCCGAGACTCCGGCAATAATTCCAACACGGTCCTTGCCGATTACTGAGATAACGGCAGTATTCTTATCGGATTCCATAATATAACTCCTTCTTGAATGCTGAAGCTATATTAACATACTTTCGACCAGCCGATTAGCACATTTTATGCCGTCGATGGCCGAGGACATTATACCTCCTGCATAACCTGCGCCCTCTCCGATCGGGAATAATCCTTTAATTTCAATACTCTCGAAGGATTCTTCATCACGAAGTATTCTGACAGGAGATGAAGATCTGGTTTCAACAGCCGTCAGGACCGCACTGTCGGAGTCAAACCCTTTTATCTTTCTTCCCATAAGAGCAATTCCTTCTGTAAGAGTGTCCGTCATGTATCCGGGAAGAAGTTCACGCAGATCACAAGGTATAGCTCCGGGGCTGTATGAAGGATTAATATGATCTGATTTTGTGCCTGATCTGTGGTTCTTAAGATCTCCATATGTCATATATGGCGCATATCCGGTCTTGCCTGCCAACTTATATGCACTAGTCTCAAGCATATCCTGGTATGTCAAGCCCACTAACGGATCATCGGAAACCTTCTTGGGATCAAAGGGTATAAGCAACGCGGAATTAGAATTTATATTATCTCTGTTTCTGTAACTCATACCATTAGTACAGATTGCACCTTCATATGAAGCGGAAGGAACCACTTCTCCTCCGGGACACATACAGAATGTATAAAGCTTATTTCCTGTTGAAGTATCTACGGCAAGCTTATAGTTAGCGGCAAAGATATTCTTATATATTGAGGTATCAAAGCCATACATGGCTATATCGATATCAGATCTTAAGTGCTCTATTCTGACACCTATAGCAAACGGCTTACTTGTAATACCCCATTTAACATATTTGCGTATTAAATCCCTGCTGCTGTTTCCTATAGCAAGAATAACAGTGTCAGTTTCATAATAACCTTTAGGGGTTGTGATCCCCTCAATCTTACCAGGTCTGTAATACTGATTAAGATTAAATTTTATAAACTCTTCTTCAAAATGCACTTCACCGCCAAGACGGATTATCTCTTCTCTGATTCCCTTAACCACATTAACAAGATTGTCCGTACCCACATGAGGATGAGACTCGTACATGATATCCGAAGGAGCTCCATGTTTGACAAATGTCTGAGAGATAAAGCCCTGATAACTGTTAGTAACACCTGTATATAATTTACCGTCCGAGAACGTTCCGGCTCCACCTTCCCCGAACTGTATATTCGAGGACGGATCGATCCTGCCGCCCTGCTTATATCTGTTCACGTCCTCCGTTCTTCGTGCGACGTCCTTTCCCTTCTCGATAATTATGGGATTCAGTCCATAATGGGACAACACAAGTCCCGCGAACATTCCGGCAGGACCAAAGCCTATAACTACAGGTCTTGAATATGATTTAAAAACTCTGCCTTTATACTTAAGTGCCGAAGAAGTGTAATCCGTTTCAGGATCGTCAGTTACTCTGTAGCAGAACTTGACATCAGGCTTTCTTCTGGCATCCACAAATGCCTTGGTGATACGAAGTCTCTCGACGGGGACTCCGGCTTTACGTGCAAGAAAGCCCTTTATATCATCAACATTTCCGATCTGTTCGGGGCGGAAAACAAGCTCCTTCTGCATATCAGATGCCGTCCATGTCCTCGAGTATGGAATCAGCTACGGTAAGAGCGGATGCCCATGCCCAGTGAAGATTATAGCCACCGCATATACCGTCAACATTAAGGGCCTCACCGCACACATATATTCCGGGGCAGTTAAGAAGCTCCAGCCCATCGTTTACCTTCTTAAGCTTAAGGCCGCCTGAGGTGACCTGAGCATTCTCAAAGCCCAGACTTCCTATAAGATTAATCCTGAAGTCCCCTGCTATCCTGGCAATATCCGCGGGCGTGCCGTCAGATCTTCCTACTACAACAGAAGCAAGAGGCTTCTTAAGAAGTCCTGATAATGCATCCTCAGGACTTCTATCGGGGAACGCTCTCATAAGCTCTTCTATCTTTAAGATCTTACGCTTCGCATCCATTGACGGAAGAAGATCCACGCTTAAGAAGCCCGCCTTCTTACCTGCTGCTATGCTTCTGTTATAGTTCCCGGACAGCTGCATAACACATATTCCTGACACACCGTACTCAGCGAAAAGTATCTCTCCCTTCTCAGCTGCTCCGTTAAGTCGAACGGTACACTCCTGGCGTATCCCGGCAAGCGCCTTAATATCCTTGTCTGAGGACTTAAGAGGCACAAGAGAGGGTATTAATCTCTCGATACTGTCCTCCCCGGCAAGGCCTCGTATTATGGGATATAACGAGCCGTTGCTTCCAAGCTCGGGATAAGACACTCCCCCGCAGGCGAAGACGACATTATGAGCCTCATACATACCGTTTATGAAGTAGCCGATATCCTTCTTAACGACCGAAGTGACCTCAGTGTTATAAAGAAATCTCACTCCCTTACATGAAGCCTCCAGAGCATCCGCTACGGTTTTACTCTGATATGTGATCGGATAGACAAGATCGCCTTTATAATCTGCCACTACACCGAGCTTCTTCTCGAAGTAATCGATGATCTTCTTTGAATTAAAGCTGTGAAGTATCTTAGTAAGCTTTCTGACATCATCAGTGTTATAGCATGATGACGCGATATTAAGATTAGTGAAATTACATCTTCCGTTACCTGTAGCAAGGAGCTTACGGCCGGCCTTACCGTTCTTATCTATAACGAGAACTCTGATCGAAGGATATTCTCTTACAAGCGAAGAGGCACACATCAGACCAGATGCGCCGGCTCCGATGATCAATACATCATAGATATTATTGTTCATGTGAAGTATCGAGGAGCCTTATAGCCCTCATATACTTACTCTCGTCGTAAGGAACAGCACTAGTATTATCAACTATGAACTGAGCCATATCCTTAAGATCAACTACATCTCCGGACTCAAGCTCTATCTCAAGCTCACAGATCTCTTCAGACTTCCCGCCGGCACTTATCCTTCCGGTATCAAAGCTCGCCTCCATCATGGAGTCTCCGAAGCCGAAGGTGTAGATCGTCCTCTCACAGTAGGTAGAGCAAAGACATATCAGATCCTCACTCTTAACATCTCCTAAGGCCTCGTCCAGTATCTCCTCAGGATCGTCATCGCCCCTCGAAGCCTTCGCTCTGAAGCTGTCTATATCAAACTCTGAGGAATCAGAGTCTACATTCCACTCATAGCGCTGATGAAGTCCGTCTATGACCGACCCGCCGAACTTAACTGTGTGCTCATAGTGAGAGCCCTCGTCATCCTCGTAAAGTCTTACTCTTACCGAGGTACCCTTTTTAAGCAGATCTCTGTCCTTAGTGTCATAATAGCTGTTGGTAAGCCTTACGGGCTTCTTGTCACCTACATCAAGACAGTAATCAGAGAACCACTCTGCATTGATAACTGCCATTAATTCTTCTTTGCTTCCGAATGCCAGCTTTACTTCAGTTTCCATAATCCCTCATTAATAATCAACCGTATGTACACCGCCGGTGGATACGACGACAAGACGGTTATTGTCTGTAAATCCTATTCTGATAATATCCTCATCCACCGATATATCAGACACAACATTTCCGTTCGAATTATATATAAGTATTCTGTCATCTATAGACAGTGCATAAAGGTCATTATTAGACGCTATAGCATTAACATCAGAGCCCACCTCGGAGTCATATATTATGTCTCCTCCCGTGCCCAAGATCATAAGCTTATTAAGCTGATTAACGCCGTCTGAGTAAACAACAAAGATAACATCATCAACTATACGAACATAGTTAATGGCACCGAAGCTGTCTACCAGAGGCACAAGAGCATCATTAGTGATGGTGTATATACGGTCAGCGCAGAAGGTATAAAGTCTATCCCCGATATAATCGGTATAGGACAATATCTCTGTATCGTCTATAGTGAATACGGCATAATCCGAAGCGGAGATGGAGTCGTTATTGTAATCCAGGCTGAATATTCTGACATAAGGCTTATATACGGCTCCGGTGGTATTAAGAGTCGTAAGAGCGAAGTAACGTTCATCGCCGGAAAAGGCAGCACATATGGGATAGCCCGAATTATATGAAGACCATCTTGATATTAACGATCCGTCAGTGTTATACAGAATAACCTCGCCATAAGCATCGGAGCTTGCCGTTATTACCGCACAAAGCCCGTTATCGGACAGAGTCGCTGACTGAATCTTATTCTCGGTAGGCTTCTCATACAGGACCTTATTGGTATTCATTACAACGAAGCCGTAGCCGTCACTGTCGAATACAACGCAGTTATCGTTATCAATGAAGCACTGCGGGTTATTATAGGATACGCTGGTACTGAAAACCTCGTTGCCGGACAGGGTAAGATAAGCGACTCTCTCCTTAGTGACCTTAAGGACTCCGTCACCGAAGGCATAGAGCTTCTGTGCTTCTGCGTACTCGCAGGCAAAGCCGGACTGTCCTGACAGATGAATATAACTGTCGGCTCCTCGGCTCTCCTCCTCATTACGCGATACAAGTACCAGAAGAACAATAGCAACAGCAAGCAGCGCGATAAAGCCGAATATCGTATAACGAAGCTTCTTATCTATACTAACCGGTTTACCGTCACTACTCATTATCAGGCTGCTTCCTCTGAAGGAATGTCATACACTCCCGCCACCGCATTATCTATAGCCTCTTCGGTCAGCTCATAAGCTCTCCATGCACCATAGATGTAAGTATTCTGCCCACCGTCGTTGAATAACTCGCTTGAAGATACGACAAAGGACGTATACTCACCGTTAAGGAAAGCATAATAGCTGTTATTATCCCTCGGAACAAAGGATAGGGTTAACGTCTCATAATTATTGGTGATGTATGTGAACTCAATAACAGGATCACCTGTCGGGTTAGCATCAAGATCTATATCAGAGACAGAAATGGTTATCAACGACTCATAAAGGATCGCTGCAAATGATCTGCCTTCGGATGTAAACACCTTGGCATTCCTGTAATTAAGATTAGCTGTAGCATCATCTGCAGATATGGATCCGGTTGTGGATATCTCATAGGTAAAGGACTGATCCCCGTAGGTTCCGGTTATCTTCGACATATCAGCCGCCGCATAATATACAAGATAACTGTTAAGAAGCATCATTATCTGTGTATCGACTCCGGAGATCTGCATATCGCTGATCTTGAAGTATCCGTCAACTACATTACTGGTTCCATAGAAGAACCCGTTAATATCTGAGGACAGCGTGATATTGACAACCCGGCCGTCATCCATATTGAAGTTGAACTCATAAGACGGTGCATCAAGTCCGAAGTCGGAAAGCATATCCTCAGGTATATCAACAAAGGATGTTATCTCCAGATTAACAATCTTATCGATAAGAGACGTGAAGTAAGGACTGCACTCGATACTGAAGGGAGAAACAGCCGTGAACATCGGATCCCCGGTATCATAAAGCGTACAGGATGTAACAAGGTCAAGATCATCCATTGCCCTTATGAACTCTACAGTAGACAAAGAAGCGTAATCTATTCCCAGAGTAACCGACTCCAGGAAATCAATAAGCTGATATCCGCAGTAGACATACTTGGCTGTTACTACTGTGTAGACAATAGGATTGCCCTCTACCATGAAGTAGCAGCTGCCTCCGTCTGCCGTCTTATTACCGACGAATATCCTATTGACTGTACCGTTATACTGAGTGATAACGATAGTATAAACAGGATCATCAAGGCCGTATTCGGCCAGATCAAGCTGTGAGCTGTCTCCGATAATGTTATTAGACATGAAGCTTGATAATACGTAGACCCAGGAAGTAATTCCGCTGTTATTAAGAGGAACATCGGATGAATACTGATCCATTAATGACCATGTAATTGATCCTGTATCGTCAGGAGCACCTCTGAAGCCGATCCCAGTACCGTCCTGTCTGACTACTTCGATCGTAGATATTAATGAGGGATCAACCGTAATGACATCCTCTGAAGAAGCCACCTCTGTCTCGGAGGTTCCGGATTCTTTACTGTTGGATATCACAACTCCGATGGCAACTCCCACCAGAACAAGCATTACTATGAAAGGGATCAAAAGACTCTTAAGACTTTTCATATATTACAGATTCTTTCTCTTGTTATACACAACTACTCCGACGATAACGAATGCGAGCGGAATGATGGCAACAAGAACGAAGGTAAGGATCGTTACCGCATTACTGTTAAGCTTTGATGTATCTAAGGAATAATTTGACAGAGCCTTACCTTCTACATAGACGCTGTCATCTGCAGCGAGCATGCTTCTGATGGCATTCCTGGTAAATACAATATTCGCATCATTGAAGCCGTAGTTGCTGATATACTCATCGGACGTAAAGGTCAAGGTACCGAATACATATACCTCAGGAGGCGTCGGAGTACCGGTGAAGGTCGAATACATACCCACGTTATACTGAGTCTGATTGGCATTCTGAACAATATTACCGGTGCTGGTATCAACTACTCCTACAGAAGCCGAGGAAGATGTTCCGAGGATCGGTGATACTTGAATATATGTGTAAGGCGTATCAGCCTCTGTAATAGGTCTGGCATAAGAATTCCTCAGAGTAGCATTGCCTCCGGCGATCTCCGTGAAAGCAGATGCGACTTGAACCAACGAATTATAAGGATCGCTGTTGATCTGATAACCGGGGTTATTCTCTACGATAAGAGAATTCTGTATACGAAGGTTATAATTTGACAGAAGCATATTAAGCTTGGGGAAAGACTCGTTAACATTGGTGTTATAGTAATTGACCGCTACGATCATCTTACCGCCGCCGCTTAAGTAGCTGCGGATAGCCTCTATCATGCTGTCCGTGATATCGTTGTTGATCCCGTTGAAGATAAGAAGATCACAGTCAGAGGGTACAGTAAAGGAATCGCTTGCCTGAATATCGGCGCTGTCGATGCTCATGGAAGCAAGCATATTTGTAAGCTGCTCGTGTGAGCCCTCTCCTAAGCCTCTTACAAAGTAAGCCTTATAGGAATAACCCTGAGTAAGATTAACAACGGCACTTGTGAACTTCTGCTCAACTATATTAGAGGTAGGATAATAATAACCGTACTGAAGATATGACGGATCATAGGTAAAGCAATCGACCGGATTGATCTGAATAAGCTGGCCGTTGCAGTAAACAACATATCCTGTTGCATTGGCAAGATCATACACTCCGTTCGGATCCAGCTCGGTAAGGATAGAAGGATACTTGGTAGGATTGATATACTCGACTGTAACCTTTCCTCCGGATACGGCAACGTAATCCTCCAGAAGCGGAACAGTATACTCATAAGGCGTATCCCTAAGGTTAGTCGGCTTATCCATAAGTCCTACTATACGGATGTGAGTATCGGCAGGAAGTGTCTGAAGATATGTGATGGTAATATCAGATACTGAATTCTGTCCGGTGGCAGTCATATCGTAAGTAAGATAATCATCAATACTTGTCTTCTTGATCTTCAGGCCGAAGATGATATTAACCGCGAGTACGATTACAAGAAGAATTATGAAGGAGCTGATCGAGAACAGCTTAAGCTTCCCTGCTCTCTTATCTGTCTGGACCTTTGTCTCAGACTTCTTTGCTTTATTGTCTTTACTACTCATTTGAACCACCTTCTATCAATTCTGTGACCAACGCTTCTTCTCGAGGATCCTGTATGTCAGGAACAGAAATACGAGAGCCATAGACAAGCAGAACACTAGCGGGGATACGGAGAAGACACCGTATCTGAAGTCCTGCGTCTTAGAGAAAGGGCTAAGCCAGTTAATAGCTGCCGCTATATTACTACAGACTGAATTTACCTTCTCGGGATCGAGAGCAAACAGCGAAGATGACAGTAATGAGGACAACGCAGAGGAAGCTATAGTGCTGATTGTCTGAAGAAGCTGAATTACAAGAATAATAACGAAGCTTATTATCGCAGAGATTATCTGAGTATCGGTAAGAGCTGACGCGAGGATACCTATCGAAGTGAACAGTATCGCGAGACAGAAATACACGATTACGGAACCCCATGAGCCGATATTAACAACTCCGCCTGAAGCAGCAGTAATGATCATGTGAAGAAATACATTAATAAAGAGTATAGCTATAAGAGTCATAGCGGCAAGGAATTTACCCATAACCACATCAAAGAGCGATAACGGGTTGGTATAGAACAGTACCTCGGTACCTCTCTTCTTATCCTCAGAGAAAAGTCCCATGGTTATTACCGGAATTATAACTACGAAAAAAGAACACAGGGACATTATCTCAGTGGATATATTCACCGAACCGTTACTGTACTGATTAATGAACAGGAACCCTGACAGGAACGAGAATAGAGCCAATGCTATATATCCCACCGGGGATCTGAAGTATGAGGCTAATTCCCTCTTATAAACAGCTAACATATATCTTAATAACCTCCGTTAGACAGACGTGATAGACAGGAATATCTCCTCGAGAGAAGGATCCATGGATCTGAACTCGAGCATAGGCCAACCGCCCTTACTCATCGCATAGAATACGGATGTACGAACATCGTTCTTTGCACTGCTGTCCGCCGTTATCTCTACCTGATGTATAGATGTGTCTTCGTTAGAAACTACCGGAACTACATTAGATACACCGGGAATAGATCTGATCTTGTTGATAACTTCTTTTGAAGGACCCTTGAAGGACAAGGACAGCTTCGTAGTACCGCTAAGCTTCTGCGACAGATCCGTTATCGTATCGATAGCAGCAACCTTACCGGCATTAATAATAACGACTCGGTCACATACGGCCTGGATCTCCGACAGTATGTGAGAGCTCAGGATAACGGTGTGCTTATCGGCGAGCTTTCTTATAAGCTTTCTTATCTCAAGTATCTGATTAGGATCAAGACCTACGGTAGGCTCGTCTAGGATCAGGATATCAGGATTACCCACAAGAGCCTGTGCGATACCGACTCTCTGCTTATAGCCCTTTGACAGATTACCTATAAGTCTGTCAGCCATATCGGTAAGCTTGATCATCGATAGGATTGATGCCAGCTGCTCCTTACGCTCACTTCTCGGGACCTTCTTAAGATCACATATAAAGTTAAGATACTCCAGAACCGTCATATCGAAGTAGAGCGGCGGCTGTTCAGGGAGATATCCGATACACTTCTTTGCCTCCTCGGGTTCCTCAAGTATATCGTGTCCGTTAACCTTTACCGTACCCGAAGTAGATGACAGATAACCGGTGATAATATTCATCGTAGTGGATTTACCGGCGCCGTTAGGGCCTAAGAATCCCAAGACCTCGCCGTCATTAACCGTAAAAGAAATACCGTTGACAGCCTTGATGTCACCGTATCTCTTTACCAGGTTGTTGATCTCTATCATATAGTGCCTCCTGAAAATTGCACATTACAGCATATTTTATTACAAATACGCTTAAACACCAAATCTTATTTCGGAAGTAAAAACTCCCGTATCATCCTCTCTGTAGCCGGACACTAATACCCCGTTCTCGGTATCGATAATGTAAAGCTCTACCCTCTCCTCGCTTTTAACCTCAGACATATAGTTTATATTGATGTCAGTAATTCCATGCACGTCATATCCGCCCTTATAAAGAGCATCATATATCCAGGCAAGATACCTCGTATTATTAACATGGTGATTGTGATCAAGCTCAGTATAATCCGCATACTTAATGATCACAGGAGCCTTGTCTTCAGGCCTTATAGGAAGCTTAAGCTTGGGACAGGACTCTCCCAGAGCAAGTCTGTCGGACTGAGCGAAGTCCTGAGGAAGCGTCGGGAGCTTAGACGGGAATACAGGCCTGTGGGTCTCCTTCTCAGCCAGTATCCACACCGAGGTAGAACTGCCGATAAGCTCTCCGGTCTCGTCAAATATCTCATACTCTCTGTCGAAGAAAAGCTTCCTTGCCCCGCAGCTCCAGGTCCTGATCTTGAATGACTCTTTCCAAGAAGGAAGTCTTCTTAAGCTCATTTGGCATCTTAAGACTATCCAGCAGCAATCATATTCTCCGATAGCTTCTCTGCCCCATCCGGTATCTGCAGCACCCTTATCCGCTGTCTCCTGCAGATCAGATAAGAGCACGTACGGCGCCAAGTGACTGTCAGTGGCGCAATCCGTGCTCTTTACATAGAATTCCAATTCAGAATAATCAGGCATCATACCTCATAGTTCCTCGTGGGTTATATCTTCTGAAGATAGGATACATCTCGGGATCGAAGTCGATTATGACATTGTATCTGATCTTATCCTGAGTAAGACATATGTACCATACATTATCCGATATGTCGTACTCTCGTAAGGAGGTGCAATTAAGAGAATAATCTGCCTTAGCTATATCATCATTGAACCTGTCAGAAGTAACTGCCCCTATATACTCACATTCCTTGATAGAGAATTCTGCCAGCTGCTCCACCTTCTTCTTGTTGGTGATCTTCGTTACCTCGACACTGTCATTGGTGATCTCTATCTGATACTCCACATTAAGACTCTTAATAAGACGATATAGAAGATACGATAAGCCGAAGGTCACCATACCGGTGAAGTAAATAATGTTATAGCCAAGAAGAATCGGGATTCCGTTAAGAAACACAGCGAAAATAACAAGTGCGATTATAGAAAGTACGGGAAAAAGCTTTCCCATCGCTCCCTGATCTCTCTTAACACATCTCTCGTAAAACGAATCTTCCATAAATCTCCTTAAATCAGTAAAGCGGCCATGCAAAATGCATGACCGCCGTAATTAATCAGTATTCCGATATCAATACATCGGAGCAGCAGGTGCTGCAGGCTCCGGTTCAGGAATATCGATAACAAGGGCCTCTGTTGTAAGAAGAGTTGCAGATACGGAAGCCGCATTCTGAAGAGCAGATCTTGTAACCTTAGCAGGATCTACGATACCGGCCTCATACATATCAACATAGACATTGTTAAGAGCATCGAAGCCGACACCGCTCTCGGAGGTCTTGATCTTCTCGGCGATAACACTGCCGTCAAGTCCTGCATTCTCAGCAATCTGACGTACAGGCTCCTCCAGAGCTCTGATAACAATGGATATACCTGTCTTAACATCTCCGTCGGCTGTATCAAGAAGAGCCTTAACAGCAGGAATAGCGTTGATATAAGCTGTTCCGCCACCGGGAACGATACCCTCTTCTACAGCAGCCTTCGTGGCATTAAGTGCATCCTCGATCCTGAGCTTCTTCTCCTTCATCTCAGTCTCGGTAGCTGCACCAACCTTGATAACGGCAACACCGCCTGCGAGCTTAGCGAGTCTCTCCTGAAGCTTCTCTCTGTCAAAGTCAGAGGTTGTCTCCTCGATTGCCTTACGGATCTGAGCTACTCTGCCGCTTATGTCATCCTTGCTGCCGGCACCGTCAACAATGATAGTGTTCTCCTTAGTAACCTTGACCTGATGAGCTGTACCGAGCTGATCGATAGTAGCATCCTTAAGCTCGAGACCAAGATCGGATGTAATTACCGTACCGCCTGTAAGGATAGCGATATCCTGGAGCATTTCCTTTCTTCTGTCGCCGTAGCCGGGAGCCTTAACTGCGATACATGTGAAGGTACCTCTAAGCTTGTTAAGGATCAGAGTAGTAATTGCATCACCCTCGACGTCCTCGGCGATGATGAGAAGCTTTTTACCGGACTGAGCGATGGGCTCGAGAACAGGAAGAATATCCTGAATATTAGAGATCTTCTTATCAGTGATAAGGATATAAGGATCATCAAGAACTGCTTCCATCTTATCTGTATCAGTTACCATATAAGGTGAGATATAACCCTTATCGAACTGCATTCCTTCAACTACTTCGAGCTCAGTCTTCATGGACTTGGACTCTTCTACAGTGATAACTCCGTCAGATGAAACCTTCTCCATTGCCTCACAGATAAGCTGTCCGACCTCCTCGTCACCGGCAGAGATAGCACCTACTCTGGCGATATCCTTGGAGCCGTCTACCTTCTTGGCATTGTCAAGGATCTCCTTAACAGCTGTATCTACAGCAGATGAGATACCCTTACGAAGGATAATGGGGTTAGCGCCTGCAGCAACGTTCTTCATACCCTCTCTGATGATAGCCTGAGCAAGTAATGTAGCAGTTGTTGTACCGTCACCGGCTACATCATTGGTCTTGGAAGCTACCTCCTTAACGAGCTGAGCACCTGCGTTCTCGCCTCTGTCCTCCAGCTCGATCTCCTTAGCGATGGTAACACCGTCGTTAGTAATAAGAGGTGCACCGTACTTCTTATCGAGAACTACATTTCTTCCCTTAGGTCCGAGTGTTACCTTAACGGTATTGGCAACCTTATCTACACCTCTCTCAAGTGCCTTTCTGGCATCCTCAGCATACTCAATATTCTTAGCCATATATCAATTCCTCCAATATTATTCAACGATAGCGAGTATATCTTCCTGACGGACAATAATTACTTCCTCGCCATCGAGCTTTACTGTTGTTCCGGCATAATCACGAATGATTACCTTCTGTCCGACAGTAACCTCCATCTTTACCTCATTACCGTCGATAACTCCTCCGGGGCCTACAGCTATGATCTCAGCCACCTGAGGCTTCTCCTGTGCAGCGGAAGCTAGGATGATACCACTCTTAGTTGTCTCTTCTGCCTTAAGCTTCTTGATTACTACTTTATCTCCCAATGGTTTGATCGTCATATCAAACGCCTCCTGTATGAAAAAATACTGTTAGCACTCTTCGTATCCGAGTGCCAACAGTACTTATAATAATCATCGTTCAAACCGATGTCAATAATGAATATCAAAAAAAGTCAAAAACCGAATTTTTGCCTCAAATATGCTATTTCATTAGCTCTTCGAGACTCAGATCAGTAGGACAAGAGCTTAAAGCCGGAGACGAACTGATGTCGGGAACAGGGTCGAATTCAGTGGTCTCACCATAGAAGAATTCCTGCACATAAGGGATCATTCCGTTCCAGTTAGGTCTGATGCTCCACTCATCTCCGAACATACCCGAATTGAAGCAGCCCTGAATAGGAAGCTGCATATATTCTATAGTCGCATTAGGAAGCGACGGCAGGAAATTATATGCATAATTCTCGATCTGATCCTGAGGAATGTTAGTGGTAATAGCTTGGAGGATATTAGGAAGAGCCGATGCCTTACCCGCAAGAGACAGCTGCATGAACTGGCTCATAAGGGATCTTAAGACCTCGACCTGTCTCTCTGATCTCTTATAATCAGAATCGACCTTTCTGATTCTCGCATAAGCAACTGCCTGTCTTCCGTTAAGCCAAATATAACCGGTGTTGGTAACTGCATCCTGTGACGGAGGAAGTCCCATCAGGTTGTTGACCTCGGCAAGGTTCCAGTTAAGACCGCCCTCTGAATTAAGCTCACTTGAGGAAACATCGCAGTAAACACCGCCGACCGCATCAATGATGTCAGCCATATGATAGAAGTTAACGTATGCCCATCCGTCTATGTTAAGCCTCAAAGTATCCTCTACAGTAGCGCAGAGGACATCCGGGCCTCCGCGGCTCATAGCTGCATTGATCTTCATGGCATATGAATAGCCGGGAACATGCACATAGCTGTCACGTGCGATGGATACGAGCTTGATCGTACCTTGAGTGATGTTAACTGACATGATCATGGTAACATCGGAAAGTCCGCCTGTACCCGTCTCATTATAGTTTCTGGATCTGCTGTCTATACCGATAAGAAGGAAGTTGTGGATCTCATCCTCTGTGTCGATTGGCTCGTAAATCGTCGTCTCACGAAGATCATTAAGATTAACGATATGACCTGCCTCATTTACAAGAGTAGGACCTTCCGGCGGAGCTGTTACAAAGGTAACATTACTGAACAGATAATTCTTATACCAGTACAGGAAACCGAATACACCTATGGCAAGTCCTAAGATAACGGAGATAATAGTAGCAGCTATTCTGCCACCCTTCCCCTTCTTCTTCTGCGGATAATCTTCACTGCTATGAGAGCTGCTTCTCATTATTTCCTCCTCTTAATCCTGTAATCCGTTAGGATTATTAACCTGCCACTTCCAGCAGGAGCTGCACATATCATCAATATCTCTTGTTGCTTTGAAGCCGAGAACCTTCTCCGCCTTATCGGTAGAAGCATAGCAAACTGCAAGATCTCCGGGACGTCTGGGACCGATCACATTGGCGATCTCATGTCCGCAGGCTCTCTCGAAGGCAGCTACTGCCTCTTTAACGGATGTACCCTTACCTGTACCGAGGTTAAACACCTCTACCCCGGGCTCATTGGAATCTATGAAGCCCAAAGCTTTAACATGTCCCTCGGCAAGATCACATACATGAATGTAGTCTCTAAGACATGTCCCGTCAGGTGTATCATAGTCGTCTCCGTGGATCGTAAGACGCTCCAGAGTTCCGACAGACACCTTGGAGATATAAGGGAAAAGATTATTGGGAATACCCTGAGGATCTTCGCCGATGAGTCCGCTCTCGTGGGCTCCTACAGGGTTAAAGTATCTCAGTAATACTACGCTTAAGGAAGGATCTGCCTTAGCGCAGTCTCTTAATATCTGCTCGATCATCCACTTTGTCCAGCCGTAAGGGTTAGTGCATATCCCAAGAGGGCTCTCCTCTGTGAAGGGAACGTCCTCGCTCATGCCGTAAACGGTGGCCGAGGATGAGAACACCAGCTTATGAACCTCATACTCACGCATAAGCTCGATTACGGTAAGCATGCTGTTGATGTTATTGGAATAGTACTCCAGAGGCTTGGCAACAGACTCGCCTACAGCCTTAAGCCCAGCGAAATGTATTACACTGTCGATCTTATTCTCACGGAATACTTCAGACAAAGCAACCTTATCACAGCAGTCAACATTATAGAACTTGAATCTCTTACCTGTGATCTCGTATAGTCTGTTGATAACTTCTCTTTTACTGTTTACAAGATTATCGGCAATTACCACTTCATATCCGTTCTCATGAAGCGCAATCACTGTATGAGAACCGATAAAACCCATTCCTCCGGTTACGAGAACAGTCTGCATAATACTCCTCCTTATAAACAGCTCATGTGATTATACAAATAAAAATATTATTTTTGAATAGTATAACATTAGACATTTTTGCAATTAAATTACAAAAAACATCCTCATCCTTCGTTATTACGTCGAGATAACTGCATCTTCGGCTTTATGATAGGAAGAGCTATTGTAAATCTTGCTCCGCCCTCAGGCTTGTTATCGGCAGATATAGCTCCGTCATGCTCCCAGGCTATAGCCTGAGCCAGAGCGAGTCCGATACCGTGCTTACCGTCACTTCCCTTGGCAAATCTGTCAAAGATGGTAGGAAGCACCTCCTCTGATATTCCGGGACCGTCGTCGCTGATCTCGAAGTATATCCTGTCCTTAACTTTATATACAGAGAATTCGACTATCTTCCTGGCATAGCGATTACAGTTGGAGAAGATATTCTCGAGCATTCTTAAGATGTCATTCTCATTAGCACAGATATATGAATTGCCGGCCTTGATATCCGTCACAAGCTCTTTGCCGTCGTGAAGGAAATTCCCTCTCACACGGGCAACTATATCCTCTGATAACTCCTGCACATCTATGATCGTCTTCTTTACCGTATAGGTACCGCTTCTGGACATATCCATCTTTGAGATCGACAGCAGATTCTCTACGAGATTAGAAAGTCTTGTTGTCTCGGATATGATTACATCCACGGCATTATTCTTCTCGTTATCGTCAAAGATATCGTATTTAATACCCTCCGCATAACCCTGAATAGACATTAGCGGAGTACGAAGCTCATGGGACGCGTTCTGGAAAAAGGTCTTCTGCTCGATATCGGACTGTTCAAGCTTCGATGCCATCATATTCATACTGACACCGAGGTTAGACAGCTCACGACTCATGATATGACCCTTGACCGGAGTGAAGTCTCCCTTACCTACTCTTACTGCGAACTTTGACAGCTTACGGGTGGAGAAAAACAACGGAGAAGCAACGATAATACTGATAACGGCCGACGCGAGAACTGCAACTATGATCGCTCTGAATATAGCCACATTGATGGCCGTAGTGAAATTATAGTATGAGCTGGTATCTATATAGATAAGAAGATAGTACTGATCGAATTCGGATTCATCCTGGCTCGCCGAGCTTGCATATTCCACATTAATAAACTTGAAGTAGACAAGGTTACCGTCAACCAGAGTACTTCTCGTATCATTGGACGATATGGCATTTGTTTTCGCCATGTTCTCGATAATGGTGTCAAGGTACTTCTCAGCGCGGTTTCTGGTGGAAACGGAATAGGAAGCTGTAGGCCACAGTACGTTAAAGCCCTGGCCCGACACATCATCCTCAAAGAGTACTATCGAAGCCTCATTAGAGAGGTCAGACGAGGAAACGATGGAATTAAGAAGATTGGTCCTGATCTGCTCCTCAGTACCGGATTCGGCTGTAAGTGAATTACGGAAAGCCTCGGCGAAGGACTGGCAGGAATTAACGGCGTTGGAGATACGGTTCTCACACTCATATGCGATATAGGTCTGCATGATGAAGTTGCTCGATAACCAGATTAGAATTCCGGTTATGAGGGAGACCGCCATAAGCGACAGATATATATGGAAAAATAAAGGCAACCTAAAGGGTCTGGCCTGACGCTGCCCCTTATCGCTCTCAGTCTTCCTTGCCATCTGAATCCGACTTATCGGTCAGCCTGAAGCCATAGCCCCATACAGTTGAGATCCTGGCATCGGAATCTACGATCTTCTTCCTGAGTCTCTTAACCGTATCGTCAGCAACACGTGTCTCGATCTCAGTCTCATAGCCCCATATCTTATCAAGGAGCTCAACTCTCGGAACGGCTCTGTCCCTGTTGATCATAAGATAAGTAAGAAGAGTGTATTCATTAGGTGTAAGACTTAAGGCCTTACCCTTCAAGGTGGCAGACTTAGTCTTCCTGTTAATGGTGATATCAGCGAAGGAGACCTCGGAATCAGATGCGTCCACACTTATGGTCTGAACTGCCTCAAGTCTCGCAAAGATAGACTTGACCTTAGTTACCAGCTTGATCGGACTGAAGGGCTTGGTGAAGTAATCATCGCTTCCGAGATTAAGACCTTCGATATAATCGGCATCAGAATCCCTTGCAGTAAGCATGATAATAGGAACATTACTGATCTTCCTTATCTCGGACAGGATGAAGAAGCCGTCTCTTCCCGGCATCATTACATCAAGGATAATAAGATCGCAGGGATTGGTTATAAACTCCTTAAGAAGATCGTCTCCCGTAGGGAAGCCATAAATTATGTAACCCTCTCGCTCCAGGAACGACTTAAGCAGGTTTCTTATATTATCGTCATCGTCGGCAATGTATATAACTTTATCCATGTAACACCTTATAAATTGGAATATCTTATATTTTACAAATAAATATAAGCAAAGTTTCATACAATTGGTGAAATATTGAGGAAAATAAAAAGACGGACCGCAGAATGTCCGTCTTTTTCAGGTGATTGCCAACTCAACAACAAATAAATCTAACTAAGGTAATATAAGGTTCATTTATTTACTTTGCAACATCAGTTGCACGAGTTTCACGGATGATATTAACTTTGATCTGACCCGGATAATCCAGTTCATCTTCGATCTTCTTGCATATCTGTCTGGCCTTAAGAATCATCTCCTCGTCATTGACCTTCTCGGGTTCTACAATGACACGGATCTCACGGCCTGCCTGAATAGCATAGCTCTTCTCGACTCCGTCAAAGCTTGTCGCGATCTCCTCGAGCTTCTGGATCCTCTTGATATATGTCTCAAGATTCTCTCTTCTTGCTCCGGGCCTTGCAGCTGATATAGCATCAGCGGCAGCCACGAGAACTGCTTCGGGAGTTCTGGCTTCGACATCGCCATGATGAGATTCAACGGCGTTACAGATAATCTCTGATTCATGATACTTCTTTACGATATCAGTTCCAAGCTGTACATGTGTTCCTTCCTGTTCGAAATCAACGGCTTTACCAATATCATGTAAAAGTCCTGCTCTCTTTGCCAGGTTGACGTCAAGGCCTAACTCGCCTGCCATCATTCCTGCGAGGAAGCTTACCTCGATAGAATGCTTAAGAACATTCTGTCCGTAGCTTGTGCGGTACTTAAGCTTACCTAGAAGCTTGATGACTTCAGGGTGAAGGTTCATGACGCCTGTCTCATAGGCTGCTCTCTCACCTTCCTGCTTGATCGTCTGGTTGATCTCCTTCCTGGCTTTATTAGCCATCTCTTCGATCCTGGCCGGATGGATTCTACCGTCGGAAACCAGCTTCTCGATAGTGATCCTTGCCACTTCTCTTCTTATGGGATCGAAGGACGAGAGAATAACGGCCTCGGGAGTGTCATCAATAATAAGATCAACTCCGGTAATAGTCTCGATGGCACGAATATTTCTGCCCTCTCGACCGATAATACGACCCTTCATCTCGTCATTAGGGAGATTAACAACCGATACGGTAGCTTCCGATACATAATCAGATGCGTATCTCTGAATAGATGTGACAATGATGTCTTTGGCGATCTTGTCAGCATCCTGCTTAGTTTTCTCTTCCATCTGCCTGAGCATTACTGCCATATCATGGCTGTACTCCTTCTCCGCTGCGTCAAGAACAAGGTTCCTAGCCTCGGAGATAGACAATCCTGAGATATTCTCGAGTTCGTGCTCCTTCTTAGCCTCAAGCTCCTTCGTCCTCTCGACGCTTCGCTGAGCCTCTTCCAGCTTTTCCTCCAACTCGAGTCGCTTACTTTCTGCGATAAGAAGCTGTTTCTCCACATTGTCTTCCTTCTGCTCAAGCTTATTCCTTTCTCTTGCAAGCTCCTGTCTCTTCTCCCTTACGTCGTGCTCCAGCTCGACTCTGGCCTTAGAGATCTCTTCCTTCGCCTGCAACAGAAGTTCTCGCTTTCTGTTCTCAGCATCCTTCTGAGCTTCTGCCTCGATCTTTTCAGCTTCTGCCTTAGCTTTCAACGAATCCTCCGCCAGCTGCTTCTGCTTAGCAGACAATCCATTCTTATAGAACATATGCATACCGAATAAACCGATAAGGATACCGAGAACCAATCCAATGATTAAGAATAACCACTGCATGTTGGTACTCACCTCCAATATAAAGTTGTCAAAGAACATTTTTATAAGCTACAATTAGCCATTAGTTATAATAAAAATATTTAACTTCAGTGTCAAGGACGATAGGATGCAATTTAACCACGTTGTAACAAGTAACGAAGACGGAAGGACCTTGAGAGCTTTGATGTCCCACGAGCTTAATATGAGCTCCACCATGATAAAGCGTATCAAGCTCTACGGCACTCTTGAAGTCAACGGCAAACACGAGACGGTAAAGTACATCCTGAGGGAAGGCGACAGTGTCTACGCCTGCTATGATGATGACACAGGTAAGCTTAATGAAGCCGCAGGAATACCGATACTTTATGAGGATGACTACCTGGCGGTTGTGGTGAAGCCCTCAGGCATGGTGACTCACCCCGTCCACGGACACCTTACAGACTCACTTCTTACGGCACTTAACTCCTCTGATAAGCCTCTGCACCCCGTCATGAGACTCGACCGGGAGACCTCAGGCCTACTCGTGGTAGCCAAGACAGGGCACGTGCATAAGCTCATGTCGGAGCAGAAAATTACGAAAAGATACCTCGCAGCCGTTTACGGCATATACGATCCTTCGGAGGGTACCATCGACCTTCCCATAAGAAGGAGAGCGGATACCATAATGATCAGGGATGTCTGCTCCATAGATGACCCGGGAGCCCACAGATCTGTTACTCACTACCGGACTGTTGCCGAGGATCCAGATCTTAACATCTCTCTTGTAAGGTTCGAGCTTGAGACCGGGCGCTGTCATCAGATCCGTGTCCACTCGACTCATATGGGACATCCTCTCATCGGAGACGGATTATATGGACCCTGCTCCGAGGATAATCCTTCAGATCTGTACCCTCTTGCTCCGACTCTTGATAAAGAATGCGGAAGGCTCGCGCTTCACGCCGCTTACTTAAGCTTCGATCACCCGATCACCGGTGATCCTATGAATTTTACAAGTGAGCTTCCGTCTGAGATAGCCGAATTAAGCCCGAAGCTCCTCGATCATCTTGGAAGCCAGATCTCTTGACTCCTTATCGTCCTTACCGGACAGAAGCCTTGCCACTTCTATAACCTTTTTATCTTCATCAAGAGGCGTGATATCGGTATATGTGCTGGTGCCGTCGGTACTCTTCTCTATCAGGAAATTATGATCCGAAGCAGCAGCCAGCTGCGCCGTATGCGTTACGCACAGCACCTGATGTACCCGGGCTATTGACTTAAGCTTCCTGGCAATAGACAGAGATGCACGACCGGACACGCCGGTATCTATCTCGTCAAAGATCAATGTTGGCATCATATCAGCTGTAGAAAGAATATTCTTAACTGCCAGCATGATCCTTGAAGCCTCTCCTCCTGAAGCGATGGAAGCCATATCCATCGGAGGCTGACCGGGGTTGGCACTGAACATGAACGCCACATCATCAATTCCGTTAGCGTTGAAGAATCTCTCCTTAGGTCTTGTAGAGAACTTCACATAGAAGGACGAGGACGGCATATTAAGATCATTAAGCTCCGAGGTGATCTCAGAAGACAGCTCATCAGCACATTTCTTCCTCTCCTCCGACAGCTCTGTCGCGAGCTTAAGAAGCTTATTCTCGGTATCTCTGACCTGCTTCTTGATATTCGCCGCCTCTATCTTAGAGGAGGCAATATCATCAAGCTCTTTGCGAGCTGCTTCCGCGAAGGCCAACACATCTTCTAGGGTCTTACCGTACTTAGACTGAAGCTCATAAATATGCCCGAGTCTGTCATTGACCTTACGCTCCTCTTCCTCACACGAAGAGGATTCTCCTGTCTTCTTATCGAAGTCGGAGCTTAACGCGTCAAGCTCGAGGCTTAAGCTTTCCAGTCGATCCGCATATTCCTCGTAGGACGGGTCCTTCTCCGCAAGCTTACGAACACGTCTTAACGCCTCACCGAGCCTTCCTGCAGGAGTAAGTCCTGACGAATCCGATCCCAATACATATTCTCTGGCATCTGATATCATAGCCTGATTACGGGCAAGCGAGGACAGTTCCTTCTTACGAAGGCTTAATTCCGCGTCCTCCCCCGGCTTAAGCCCGGCATTATCTATCTCATTCACGGCAAAGCTTAGATAATCGATCCTTGAAGAAGAGGATGCTGCGAGCTTGGAGACCTCTGCATAACGCACCGTGAGAGCCTTATACTCCTGAAGCACGTCACGGTAGGAGTTAAGAAGCGATGCTATCTTCGCTCCTCCGTAGTTATCAAGAAGATCGATATGAACCGCAGTGTCGAAAAGCTTGGAATTATCGCTTTGACCGTGAATATCGATCAGCTCCCCACTTATCCTCTTAAGCTGAGACAGCACGACAGAAGTCCCGTTAACTCTGGCAATGCTCTTGCCCGAATCACTGAATCTTCTGGAGATAATAACACTCCCGTCCTCTAGAGGTATCCCGTACTCCTCCATAATGGGAGCAAGTCTCTCCTCGACCGCGGGCTCCGGTTCGAAGACTGCTTCCACATAAGCGCTATCGCTGTCGACACGAATAAGGTTCTTGGATGCCTTATCGCCGAAGATAAGACCAATAGCATCAATTAACAGAGATTTACCGGCACCGGTCTCGCCCGATATTACATTAAGTCCTTCTCCGGGGCAGAATACGGCATGATCGATAAGTGCAAAGCTTCTTATCTCAAGCCTTGTCAGCATGATCCGACCCAGTCATATCAATGATCGTGGCGCATAGAGCCTTGGCGTCATCGATGCTTCCTGTAGCGACAAATACGGTATCGTCGCCCGCGATGGTTCCCACTACATACTGAAGATGCATGGAGTCAAGTGCCGAAGCTGCAGCCTGAGCCATGCCGGGCAATGTGCTTATTACCACAAGATTCATAGCAGTCCTGCAGGACAGGAGCGAATTGGAGAACACCGACAAAAGACGCCCGGGAGCCACATCACCGGTCTTATCGAGGACCGCATATTTACTCTGATTATTGGGAAGTATCACCTTAATGATACCTAGCTCCTTAATATCCCTGGAGCAGGTGGCCTGAGTGACCTCCATCCCCTGCTTCCTTATAAGAGATGTCAGCTCCTCCTGAGTAGAGATATCATTCTCTCTTATAAGTCTTAATATCAGCTCCTGTCGCTCATTCTTTGCCATCTTCATAGAAGCTACCTCTTGCTACGATCTTACGTTTAACATTCTGGAAGAATCCGGTCATATTAAGATTAATAGTCTTCAGCGGATACTCATATCTTGATATTCTCAACACATCTCCCTGCTCTATATTCGGGAATTCACGTCCGTCAGGACATATAAGTGGTACTGTCTCGAAGGAACCCAGGTATATCTCCACCACACTGTCAGGCGAGATCACATAGCTCATATTCTGCAGCGTATGAGGACACAGGGGTGTTACGAGGATAACATTCATTCCCGGCATTACAAGCGGACCTCCGGCTGCCAGAGTATAGGCAGTGGATCCCGTAGGAGCCGCCACTACGATACCGTCTCCGTAGAACTTCTCCACTTTCTCGTTATCTATATAGAGCGTCAGCTTGGTAATATGAGGCTTGTCACCTCTTAACACGGCTACATCATTAAGACAGATATCGGAATCCTTAAGATTACCGTCTTTATCGTAAAGCTCGGCCTTAAGCTGCATCCTCTCCATAGTGGTATATCTTCCATCGATTATCCTGTGGAAGGCTTCGTCTATATTATATTCAGACACCTCGGTAAGAAATCCGATACTTCCCTTATTGATACCGATAAAAGGCTTGTTAAACTGCCTGTACTCTGAGGTCACCGACAGGAAGGTTCCGTCTCCTCCTATGGATACGATAACATCAACATCCTCGAAGCTTCCGAATTCCAGCCCTTCCACGGTAGACAGAGATGTGCTTCTCATCTTCTCGTCGAATACGGGAACACAGCCTTTACTTAACAGATACTTCGACAAGGTAATAGCGGTCCTGTAGCCTATGTCCCTGCTGCCGTTAGAACAAATACCGAATCTCACTTCACACCCTCCGTTATTATGCTTGCTATCCTTGAAGCCATGCTGTCGGGATCAAGTCCGGCGCACTCGAGCTGTTGCTTTACTGAGCCCGCTCTGATCATTTGATCCTCCACAGCGAAGCTGTCTACTCTCCCGGTATAGCCTGCTCTTGTAAGCTCCAGCTTTAAGCTCTCGCCGAAGCCGCCGCTTAGTATTCCCTCTTCGCCCGTAAAGACGTAACGGGACTTCCCTATAACAGAAATTATATCCGAAGTGTTCAAAGGTTTTAATACCGTGAGACAGACAACCTTGCCGTTAAAGCCCTGCTCCTTAAGTATATGGCTTGCCTCTTCGCACACCTTTCCGAAAAGCCCGGTGGTTATAATCACATAATCATCACCCTCGTCCGAGACTACATGTGGCTTAGTTATTAATTCCTCATCCTTATAAAGCGGCCCTTCCTCTTCGTATGGAGATGCTCCTCTGGGATACCTTATGGCAACCGGCCCCTCCACCTTATTAACCGCATAATCGACGCATAACCGAAGATCGGTATAGTCGCGGGGGGAAAGTATGGTCATTCCCGGCATGGAGTTAAGATACGATATATCGTGTATGCCGTTATGTGTATGTCCATCATTTCCTACGAAGCCCGATCTGTCGATGGCGAATACCACATGATTATTCATATAGCACACATCGTGCAGTATCTCGTCATAGGCCCTCTGAAGGAAGGATGAATATATGGCGACCACAGGGATCAGTCCCGCACTTGCCATTCCTCCCGCCATGGTCACGCAGTGCTCTTCAGCGATACCGCAGTCGAAGAATCTGGACGGGAACTTATAAGAGAATTTATCCATTCCGGTGCCGTTTGCCATGGCTGCACAGATACCGACCACATTCTTATTCTTTGTAGCCACATCAATGATCGCACCCGAGAAGGCACCGGTATAGGATAGCTTATTCGAGGGCTGTACACCCTTGGTAAGATCGAAGGGAGACACACCGTGATAATCGGAAGGGCTGACCTCTGCGAACCGGTAGCCCTTACCCTTCTTGGTAATAACATGTATCAGCACAGGAACATTAAGATCCTTAACGGCATTGAAGGATTTAATAAGATTCTCGGTATCATGACCGTCGATAGGCCCATAATACCTAAGTCCTAAGTCCTCGAACATGGACGGAGATTTACGATATACAAGGAATCTGAAGAATCGCTTGATCCCCATGATAAGAGCAATTATCGCATTGCCGAGGACAGGGATCCTGTTAAGGAAGCTCTCCGTATTTTTCTTAGCCGACAGATAACCCGAGGATATACGAAGCTGCTTTAAGTACTTGCTCATACCGCCGACATTCTTATCGATGCTCATCTCGTTATCATTAAGGATAACTATCATCTTGGTATTCTTAGAGTGTCCTAAGTCGTTAAGAGCTTCATAGGCAAGACCTCCGGTCATGGCACCGTCACCTATGACCGCGATAACATACTCATCACCGCCCTTAAGATCGCGGGCTCTTGCCATACCCAGAGCTGCTGATATCGAAGTACTGGAATGACCCGTATCGAAGGCATCATAGGGGCTCTCGGATCTTCTCGGGAAGCCCGATATACCGTCCTTCTGTCTTAATGTATCAAACCTGTCATATCTTCCGGTCAGAAGCTTATAGGAGTAGGACTGGTGTCCTACGTCGAAGACTATCTTATCCCTGGTGTAATCAAATACTGAAAGTAAAGATACTGTAAGCTCTACGGCTCCCAGATTACTTGCCAAATGACCTCCGTTACTCGCGACAGTCGTAAGGATCTTATCTCTTAATTCGGAACACAGGAGCTGTCGCTCCTCCTTGGTAAGTGAGGACAGCTTCGAAGGTGACAGATCATTTCCCAGCAGCTTATTGTCCACTTATCAGTAATCCCTCTTAAGATTAAATTCGGTAAGCTCGGACAGAAGTGTCACATCAAGCTTCATGGAAGAAAGCTTATCGAGGACATCAAAACATCCTCTCTCCTCATCCTGAAGCTTCTGTCTTGCATTATCAATACCCAGCATAGTTACGAAGGTAGGCTTGTCGTCTCTTTCGTCCTTGCCCACGCTCTTACCCAGCTTCTCCTCATCTGCATCGACATCTAATATATCGTCCTTGATCTGGAAGGCAAGCCCTAAGTGGCAGGCATATTCTCTAAGAAGAGTAAGGATATTATCGGGAGCATTGGAAATGAAATAAGGAGTCGTGACGGCGGCCTCGATAAGTGCACCGGTCTTCTTCCTTTGAAGCTCATACAGAGTATCTATTGTGATCTTCTTGCCTTCGGATGCTATATCAATGCTCTGACCGCCTATCATCCCGCTTATTCCTGCAAGATGAGATATGTTATAGGAAGCCCTGGCATGAGACTCGGAATTAATTGCCAGCTTAAGAAGCTCTTCATGAGCGGTATTAAGAAGCATGTCTCCTGCGAGGATAGCTATCCCTTCTCCGAACACCTTATGACAGGTCGCTCTTCCTCTTCTTAAGTCGTCATTATCCATAGCAGGAAGATCGTCATGGATCAGAGAATAGGTATGTATCATCTCAAGACATGCCGCATAGGGAGCTATATCATCAGCTGCAACGCCATAGCCTGTAAGAAGCGAAGCTGAAGCATGCATGAGAGCAGGTCTGATCCTTTTCCCTCCTGCGTAAAGGCTGTAGGACGCTGCCTTCACTACCACATCTTCACTATCCAGCGTATCGAAGACTTTATCAAGATAAGGCTTTATCCATTGATTCGCGTCGATCATTTAACCCTGCTTCACTTTCTCCCCCGGCAGAGGGATGCTACACCAACTGTCTCAGAGATTCTTCTCGTAGCTTGACAGCACTCCGTTAATATACGAATAAGAGTCGTCAGTTCCGTACTTCTTGGCCAGTCTGACCGCCTCATTGATCGCAACACTGGTGGGGATATCATCGTTATAAGATATCTCATAGACAGCAGTCTCCAGAATAGCCTTATCAAGCTTAGGAATTCTGTCCAGAGACCAATTCTTAAGATACTTAGCTATGCTCTCATCTAAGGCATCCCGCTTCCCGACGATACCGATAACGGTCGATCTGAAGTACCCGAGATCCTCCTTAAGAGCATCATTGGCTTCCACATAAAGCTCGATCTGCTTATCTATATCTTCTCTTCGGAAGTCATACTGATAAATAAAGAAAACTACCGATTCGCGCGTATCTATCCTACTCATCTTACTCTCCCCGGAGGCAGTATCCTGTCAAGAAATTTCTTAAATCTACTCTCGTCGCCGAACAGGAAGGCACCGACGATGAATCCTCCTAACGTGAATATGAGGATGAACAATGTCTTCCAGAAGCCGAAGATGCATATCAACACTGCCACAATAAAGAAAATAAAGGCAGACAGAGCGCCGGCCTTGGTATTCTTCAGCTTCTCGAATATTCTGGAAAGCAGACGTTCCATATATTATCGGCCCTCGACTCTTGCCGCCGCGGGCTCGACTCTGGTAACTCTGACCTTGACCTCTTCTACTATGATACCGGTGTAACGCTCGATATCCTTCTTGATCCTCTCCTGAACCTTAGACATGGAGGACGGGATCTCTACATTAGAGTAAAGGATCGCATGTATGCTGACGCTGATGGCGCCGTTCCTGGCAGAGGTTACTCTGGCTTTTACCGTCTTGATTCCGGCCTGAGCAGACATCGCGGAATTTCTCGCGATAGACTCAAGTGCATCCGCACCGATATCGACGGAGCCTATGTCCGTCTTACGAAGCTTGGTCCTGTAGGCTCTTCCGGAAGAGATAACGCCGAATATACCTAGGATACATGAGATCAGCACCAGGATCAGGACCCCTAAGTACACGTATCTCGTGACCGGGTTCGTTACCATGGAGGACAAGGGGGACAGCAGGTCTGCGAAGATACCGTCATCAATCACAGCGAAAAGCAATATGATAGACAGTAAAGCCAGAAAAACAGAATAGATAAATAACAGGAAACGCATCAGACCGTTCATACTATCTTCTCCCCTCCTTCGAGCTTATCCTCACTGTCCTTAATTCCGCAGACGTACACATCTACAGACTCTACATCGAGACCTGTAAATCTCTCGACGTCCTTCTTAACCTTCTCCTGAATAGACCAGGCAACCTCGGGAATGACCATACCGTAATATATTATCGGATATACGGTAATGGATACATTCTCCTTGCCTGAATCGCCAAATACTACTCTTACACCCTTTCCCTCGTGAACTACTCCGGACTTCTCCTTAAGAGCAACCGCGAAGGACGGCTTAAGCTCATATACTCCGTCGATCTGAAGCGCGGCTTCTGCGGCATACTGTGCCACGAAGCCCTGCGTCATCGATCTGTCGCCCTTTATTGATTCGATGTTCGAATTAACGCTCATTAAGCTTCAAGGGTGCGGGCTTACTATTAAGCACGCTCGAGGTATTCACCTGTTCTTGTATCTACTCTGATCTTCTCACCCTGGTTAACGAACAAAGGAACCTTAACAACAGCGCCTGTCTCGAGAGTAGCATACTTATTGGCATTGTTTGTTGTATCGCCGCGAACACCGGGCTCACACTCTGTGATCTCAAGCTCTACTGTGATAGGAAGCTCTACAGAGAATACCTCACCCTTGTAGGAGAGCACCTTACAGATCATCTCCTCCTTAAGGAACTTGATGGCATCTCCGATAGGGCCTGCATGGATAGGCATCTGATCGTAGGTCTCCTGATCCATGAAGTAGTAAAGCTCACCGTCGTTATAGAGGTACTGCATATCTCTTCTGTCAAGATGTGCCTCCTCGAACTTCTCGTTAGGGTTAAAGGATCTCTCAACAACTGATCCTGTCTTTACATTCTTATACTTGGTTCTTACGAAAGCAGCTCCCTTACCCGGCTTAACGTGCTGGAACTCAACAACCTGATAAACCTGATTATCCATCTCGAAGCAAAGTCCGTTTCTAAAATCGCCTGCGCTGATCATAATACTCTCCTTAAAAATAATATTTAAACATCACGTTATTTTACTTAAAAGCGATAAAATATGCAACACGCCCCTGTTACATGTTGAATTCACCCATTTGAGAATATAAAATGAGAGTGATGGAGATCGGTGTAAACGACATACTTAATCTGATCAGGATCTGTCAGGATTTTGATAACAAATTCTCTGAGAAGGATACCGTTGATCTTTTCGCTAAAGTCCTTAATATAAGCAAGGTCTCCTATAGGATTTTCATAAATGACGTCAGCATCGAGTCCACGGTCATCTATAACGCTCCCGGCTCCACCCTGGGGGAGGAATTTGTTTTCCAGAGGATCGCCAGCAACGACCGGCTTATCGTGCTTAAGGTCCACCGCTTCTCGGATGCGCCCGCACTCTCCTCAGAGAATACATATAACCTGCAGGTATTCGGAGAATCGGTACTGTCGGGTATCTGTGTCAAGAATCTTCTCAAGGCATACGAGAATGCCAGATTCTACGATTCTCTTACCAAGCTTACCAACATTAATTATTTCCTTTCCTATCTGACAGATCTTCTTATCTCGGGAAAGTACGAGCCCTACTCAGTCGCTTGTGTCAACATAAGAAACTGCGGAGCCATCAACCGAATCTTCGGCTCGGATATAACGGATAAGATCATTAGAGACTTCGCTCAGGACAGCCTGGAGCTGTTCGATCAGAACAACTACGAGGTCATCTCCAGACTATCCTCTGACAGCTTCATAATGATAGCTCTCACCTCTAACATCGATAGGATTCTTAACACCATGAACAATTCCGAGGTAAGCGTCGAGCTTAACGGCGATATCGTGGAGTATAACGTCAGGATCAGAGCTGGTGTAGTTAACCTCGCAGCTAACACCAGAAAGAGCAGCGATCTTATTCATTTGGCAGAGCACGCATTAGGCTTCTCGAGACTTAAGGAGTATCCGGATATCTACTACATCAACGGTGACGGAACTCCCTATGGTAATCAGAACTATATCGGGATATCTGAGATCAGCTCTGCACTGAAGTCCAATCAGTTCTTACTGTACTTCAAGCCCTATATCAGAAGATCCGGAACCTACGGCAGCATGCGTTTAAGCGGCGCCGAAGCCGTATTAAGATGGCGCAAGGACGGAAGACTTATTGACCCTTATACACTTGTACCCTCATCAGGCAATAATAACCTCCTAAGAGACATGGACGATTTCCTCTTCCGTAAGACCTGCGAGCTTCTAAGCACATGGGAGGCACACGGTATCGAGACGGTACCTATAGGAATTCAGGTAAGATCCTACGATTACTTTAATACAGCCTTCGCCGATAACTTAGTAAAGGCGATCGACAGATATCACATCAAGAGAAACAGGATCATTCTCGAATTCGACGAAGAAAGCTTCCACGGCCATTATGAGGATATGAAGATATCTACTCAGAAGTTCACTAACGCAGGAGTCAATGTCAACATCATGAACTACGGCGGCGGAGCATCCTCCCTTAAGCTTCTGAGCGAATTCACATTCCAGTATCTTAAGATCAATCCGGAACTAATGAATTCGGGCTCTGCCAAGGATATGATTATAATCGAGAATATAATCTCCATGGCCTCGAAGCTGGGCTATGAGGTCATCTGCTCAGAGCCTTCCGATATCAATGTGGTCAATGCCGCAGGCTCCTGCGGATGCTCGATCTTCCAGGGTGACTTGTTCGAGAAGGCTCTGTCCGAGAGATTCTTCAAGCGTCGCCTGAACGATCCCGTATACGACAAGCTTTAATCAGTGAATTAATCAGTGAATAACCTTAAGGAATGATCTTCTGTGGATCGGACACATACCGAGCTCACGGATCGCCTTATAATGCGCAGCTGTTCCGTAACCCTTATGAGCGGCGAAGCCATAGCCCGGATACGTCACATCGTATTCCTCCATCATCCTGTCCCTTGTGACCTTGGCAAGTATAGAAGCGGCTGCAATAGAATTAGAATTGGCATCGCCCTTAATAATCGGAACGATAACGGGTACATCAGTACCTTCGAGCTTCACGGCGTCAATTAACAGCACCTGAGGCTTGAAGCCCTTGTTCTCAAGGCCCTTGACACATTCTCTCATAGCCCTCTTTGTTGCCTCTAATATATTGATCTCATCGATAATGTCTGCATCTACACTTCTTATCTCATAGCACAGGGCATACTCGATGATCTTATCGTACAGCTCGTCTCTCTTCTTCGCGGACAGCTTCTTCGAGTCATCAAGGCCTAATATCCTGACCTTCGGATCCAGCACACAGGCAGCAGCGACTACAGGACCTGCAAGAGGGCCTCTTCCCGCCTCATCGATTCCGGCGATTAATTCCAAGCCCTGCCCGAGATACTCATTCTCGTATGAGCTTAATCTGTCGTATTTCTCTATAAGCTGAGCTTCTGTAAGTCTAGCCATTAATTCTTCCCCGCTTCCTCGAAGGTTATTCTTCCTATTCTTCCTGACCTTAAATCATCAATAAACAACCGGGAGAATCTGTCCTCATCGATTCTTCCTCCGCTCATAAGACAGCCCTTCTTCTTCGCCATAAGCTGAAATCTGTCATACGGGTCTATACTCTCATCGAACGAACCGTATCTCTCCTCCATCAGAGACGGATACATCTCCCATAGAAGATTGGACGCATCATAGGCCACCTCTATCATATCCGTGACCTCGGCCTTCACGGCTCCTGTAGCGGCGAGTATAACCTGAGATTTTCTGTTACCGAGCTTGGGCCACAGAACTCCCGGCATATCCATAAGCTCGAGCCTGCCGCCGGTCGGGATCCACTTAGGCTGTCTGGTAACACCCGGTTTATCCCCCGTGACAGCAGCCTTCTTGCCGGCAAGAGTATTAATAAGAGTAGATTTACCGGTATTGGGAACACCTACCACCATAACTCTTACAGGTCTTCCTGTTCTACCCTTGGAAGCCGCCTTATCAAGGATGTCAGATACAAGCTCCATAGTAAGATCGGTAAGCTTGGTAACGCTCTTCCTGTCCACGGCTTCCAGAGCAATAGCCGATATTCCCCGCGAATTAAGCTTTGATATCCAGGCCGATGTCTTATCGGGATCTGCCAGATCAGCCTTATTAAGGATCACTATCCTCTTCTTATCCCCTATGATCTTATCAAGCTCCGGGTTACGACTAGACGACGGTATCCTCGCATCGCAGGTCTCATAGACGATATCGACAAGCTTAAGCTTGTCCTTCGTATCGTTAAGGGCTTTACGCATGTGCCCCGGGAACCAGTTAATATCCTGTGCCATGAAGATATATTAACATAAAAATAAGACACCGCCGAAGCGATGTCTTAAATTCAAAGCTTTGTGAAACTTCACAGAATCAGAGCTTCTCCTGAATACGAGCAGCCTTACCCTGACGACCTCTCAAGTAGTAAAGCTTAGCTCTTCTTACCTTACCCTTACGAACGACCTCGATCTTCTCGATCTTAGGTGAGTTAACAGGTAAGATACGCTCTACGCCTACGCCGTATGAGATACGACGGATCGTGATTGTCTCAGAAAGTCCGCCGCCCTTTCTGGCGATAACATAACCTTCGAAGACCTGGATACGCTCACGGCTTCCCTCCTTGATCTTGAGATATGCCTTAACATAATCACCAATCTCAACCTCGGGATAGGTATTCTTAAGATTCTCACTCTCGATAACCTTTACCAAATCCATTATGAGTTTCCTCCTTCTCCTTCAGGCGTTCGTACAAATCTAATATTCCAGAGGACCGCCCTGATTAACTTCATAAAAATATCATAAAGTCCTTCTTAAGGCAAGCATTTTCTGCCATTCGGGCTCTGATATATCTAATTTATCCAGCATATCCGGCCTTTTGACCCAGGTCTCCACCAGAGCCGACGTCCTTCTATGCTCATCTATAGCTGCGTCATTACCTGACAGGAGAACTTCAGGCACCTTCATCCCCTTCCATTCAGAGGGCATTGTGTACTGAGGTGCCTCCAGGGTCCCGTCCATATGTGATTCATTCGTGAAGGCATCTTCGTTAGGAAGCACGCCTTCGATCATCCTTGATACGGAGTCTATTATTACGCATGCCGCGAGCTCACCCCCGGTAAGCACGTAATCGCCTATGGATATCTCCTCATCACAAACCGCGTCGATAGCTCTGCTGTCGATACCCTCGTAGTGTCCGCAGATTATGCACAGCTCTTTCTTCTTTGATAATTCTATGACCTTTTGCTGGTTAAGGACACTTCCCTTGGGACTTACGTATACAGTATAGGGCCTATCGTCGTCCTTTTCGAACAGGCTGTGCCAGCTGTCGTAGACAGATCTTGCTGTTATAAGAAGACCGGTACCGCCGCCGTATATCGTGTCATCCACCTTGCCGTAGCTGTTCCCGCAGAAGTCACGCATGTTAACGGTCTTAAGCGAGATAACGCCCTTAGACAAGGCGCGTCCGGTGATGCTCTTGCATATGTTCTCTTCTATCTGCTCGGGGAAAAGCGTCAGTACATCAAACTTCATAAAGCTCGTACAAGCCCTCGGGAAGACGGCATCTGATACTGCCCTCAGAAGGCTTAATATCATAGAAGATGTCCTTGGCGAAGGGGACCATAAGATCCTGCTTGCCTGCTCTTCTTATCATAACGATATGCTGAGCACCGGACTTAATAACGTCATTTACGACACCCAAGTCTCCCTTACTGTCATCAACGACATTGATGCCTTTAAGATCCTCTATGAAGTAACTGCCCTCATTAAGCTTAACTGCATCCTCTCTACTCACGGACAGGAACCTGCCCTTATATGTCTCGGCCTTATTCCTGTCATCACAACCTTCGATCCTGACGAGCACGCGGTCGCGATCTATTCTGGCTGCTTTGATAACACAGGGGATCTCGTTGTCACCCTTCTCGTCACAGAGTGAAGCATTTTTAAGCTTAAGAAAACGGCGGGCATCGTCCGTCAGGGGGAAGACTGTAACCTCACCCTTGATGCCGTGCGCCGCCGTGATTTTACCGATTATAAGACGACCTTCCGTCATCCTACGATATCTACTACGACCCTCTTGCCGGTCTTAAGATACTTGGCCTTCATGATAGAACGGATAGCCTGAGCCCTCTTACCGTTCTTGCCGATTATCTTACCCATGTCCTCAGGTGCTACAGAAAGCTCGAAAATAACAGTATTTCCGCGCTCTGTCTTCTTAACCTGAACTTCATCCGGATTGCTTACGAGGGACTTAGCCATGTAAGTAAGTAATTCCATTTATGTCACCTCAGATAATGCCCTGCTTCTTAAGAAGAGCGCGAACTGTGTCTGTAGGCTGAGCACCGTTACCGATCCACTTCTTTGCTGCCTCTGCATCGATGTTGACCTGCTTCTCCTCGGAAGTCATAGGATCATAAGTACCGATTTCCTCGATGAAACGTCCGTTTCTCGGATATCTGGCGTCTGCTACTACAACTCTGTAGAAAGGAGCCTTCTTCTTGCCGAGTCTCTTTAAACGAATCTTTACTGCCATTTTTGTTTTCCTCCAAAAATTAATAATCTTGTATATTGATAAAACCCTTATGGTTAGATCACTTAGAAAAAGCCTCTCTTGCCGAAGCCGCCCAGGCCGCCGAGCTTACCTCCGGGGAAGCCCTTAGGCATCTTGAAGCCGCCTTTGTTAAACTGCTTCATAAGCTTGGCCGTCTGCTCATACTGTCTCACGAGATTATTTACATCCTGGACAGTAGTTCCCGAGCCTGCTGCAATTCTCTTTCTTCTGCTGGCGTTAAGAAGATTGGGATTCTTACGCTCTCTCATGGTCATGGACTTAATAATTGCCATGTTCCTGTTGATAGCTACCTCGGAGTCATCGAGCTGCTCATCGGTGATTTTACCTGATGCGCCAGGGATCATTCCTATAAGATCCTTCATAGAGCCCATCTTCTTCATCTGCTCGAACTGTGAGAGAAGATCATTGAAGTCGAACTTATTGGACATCATCTTCTCGAGAGACTTCTGTGCCTCCTCCTGATCGATATTGGCCGAAGCCTTCTCGATCAGCGACATAACGTCACCCATACCGAGGATCCTGTCAGCCATTCTACCCGGGTGGAACACCTCGATCTTGTCTATCTTCTCGCCTACGCAGATGTACTTAATAGGCTTGCCTGTCATCTTCCTGATGGATAGTGCGGCACCGCCTCTGGCATCACCGTCGAGCTTTGTCATGATGAAGCCGTCCATACCGATAGCCTCTTCGAAGGTCATAGCGACATTAACAGCTTCCTGACCGATCATCGCATCAACTACGAGAAGCTTCTCATCGGGATTGACCGCGGCATTGATCTTCTTAAGCTCATCCATCATCTCGTCATCAACAACGGTGCGACCCGCAGTATCGACGATCAGGTAATTACAGAGCATATACTTGGCCTTCTCGATACCGTCCTTGGCGATCTTGACCGCATCCTTCTGTTCGGGATCGATATAGCAGTTGATTCCGACACTGTCTGCCAGGACCTTAAGCTGCTGAGCGGCTGCGGGTCTGTGAACATCGACAGATACGACCATCGGCTTCTTGCCGTCCTTCTTAAGGACATTGGCAAGCTTTACGGCTGTAGTTGTCTTACCTGCACCCTGAAGACCATATAGCATGATTACCGTGAATCCAGAGGAAGATACATTGATCTTGGCATCAGACTCACCCAGAAGTTCAGTCAGTGATTCGTGAACGATTTTAACGATCTGCTGACCCGGAGTGAAGCTACCCTCGATATCGGCATTAAGACACTTCGCCTCCATATCCTTGACGAATTCCTTCGTCACCTGATAGTTAACGTCAGCCTCGAGCAGAGCCATACGGATCTGCTTCATCATATCCTTGATGTCAGCCTCAGTAACACGCGCCTTTCCGCGCATGGATGCCGTTATCTTCTGAAGCTTAGCCGACAGGCTCTCGAACATCTTGTATTTACTCCTCTATCTCCGTGGAAAGTCTTGACAGAACTTCCCTCGCATCATCGTATTTACTGTTATCGATAAGATCTATGGCATCCTTGACAGCTTCTCTTTGCTCTAAGAATCTCTTCACAAGTCCGAGCTTCTCTTCATAGCCTCTTAGCTGTGCAAGGCCACGCTTGATCTTATCATGCACGCCCTGTCTTGATATCCCTTCATCCTCTGCGATCTCTGCCAATGAAAGATCATCGTTAAGATACATATCAAGTGTGAGCCTCATCTTATCAGTCAGAAGATTCCCATAAAAATCCAGTAATAGACCATCCTCAAAGGACTTCATAAGTATCCTCCTGCTAATAAGACCTTGAGAATAATACAAGATGACATCTACTCTGTCAAGTATTTTTACTTGTCAAGGATGCGGTTTTGTCCTGCGGTAACGAGAGCGTCAAACCAGTCTGGTTACGCGCCATACCAAACATGGGATAATCAATGGTACAGATCTGTGTGGTTTAAATTATAAGAGGCTTTTCACATTCCCTTGGGACTGGCATAGGAATACAGGACGAGTATGGATTTAGGTATTGGAAATCATGAAAAGCATACATATTGCCATACATACGGGCTTTTTTATGTCATTATGTATGGAAATTTTGAAAATACATACTCAGAAACATACATTTCTCTGGTTTGTACTTCTTCCTTAATTAGTTTTTATCAAATGACGTTGTTTTAGTGATATAGTACAGATTATTCGTTACTATCTGTATCCCAATCCACATATCATAAAAAATGATACACAAAACCGTTGGAAACCTGTATCCGTTGGCTGAATCTGCCTACTGAGATACAGATATAGGTCAGAAATGTGTATCCCATAGTCGATTTCTTATTGTTGGATACAAGACGAAGATATAATCCCTGATTCAGTGAAGAGCATTATAAAAAGGCTGTTAAACCTCGGTTATTAGTCGAAGTATAACAGCCCCTTGAGGAATCAGTTTATCTTATGAATTATCTTACGATTCCATACTGTGCGCAAAGAGCACCGAACTCAGGAGAATATGCGAAGCCCAAGAATACGTCGTCTCTTGACGAACCGGATTCAAGCTTATCGATCCAGTATGCAAATCCGACCTCATCAGGTGTTCTTCCCAGGAATGTGGCATAAAGGATAGTCACATACTCTTCGTTGGAAAGATCCTTGTTAAGGAATTCCTGGCTGTAGAGGAAGCCTCTTGCCACCTGAATTCCGGTATACTCACCGGATACAAGTCTTGATGTCCAATAAGCCTTACCGTCTGCATCGGAGTTTCTGTCCAATGCCTGAACATATAGTCTCTCCACAAAGCCCTCAACATCTGTCAGATTATCTGAAGCAGGTGCTGCAGGCGAGGAAGCTGGAGCAGGAGGCGCTGCGGGAGTTTCAGGAGCAGATTCTGTAATAGTGATCTCGAAAGCAACAGGGCTATACTCTGCTTCAGCGTCTTCATTGATGACAGCAGCAACAAATCTATGTGTACCAATCGCCAAATCATCACATACAAGATCTCTTTCTTCTTCATCTTCAATAATTTCCGGGTTTGAAGTGTCATTTAAGTCAGCCCAAGAATAGGAAGCTCCCTCGATTTCCTCAACCCCCAAGGTAACGGTCGTTCCCTGTACAAAAGTTGCAGTTACAAGAGGCATTTTATAAGTAACTGTACGAGTTGCTACTGGCTCAACGGCTGCCAATCGCACTTCCGGTCCATAATCGGGTTCAGTAATCTCAATTTCAAAGAACGAGCTATACGTTTGCTCCACACCATTTATAAATACAGAAGGAACACTAACAGCGTAAACAAAATAATACATATAGTATGTCAGGTTGCCTTTTGTAGCTATCAATCGATACTCCGTATACTCATCACCCATAACAAAGGTATAGGTATAACCTGTTGCTTCGGGAATCTCTGCCCAGCTTTCTGTTCCAATATCCGATCTGCTATATTGATATGAATCTGCAATATCACTTGTTAAACCAATTGTCACATCTGATCCGCTGATACCATTACCTCCGGCATAGTTATTGCCACTACGCACATTATTTACGCCTCCGCTTATAATCGGAGTAGGATCTTCGACAATGTACATCGGATATTCATTGATATAACCATTGGACCAAAAACTTGTTGCCCATATATAGTATTCATTACCGGCTTCAAAATTATAGGTCAAACGAAAGTTATTATTATCATCCCTTGCGCCATCATCATCTCTACTCAAAAGATTACCATTTGAATCATATAACCATACATATGCATCACGATAGTTTCCTGTATAATAATAAATACCGGCTGAGTAAATAGTATATTGACCTGATGTCGAAGGACTAAAAAGATACCACTTCCCTCCATTATCATAAGAAACATCGACCTGTGTATTTACGCTGATTGTTATTGCACTGTCCTTAGTACTCCAATCTCCGCCCACATCAGAATCAGCCAACACCGACGAACTTCCGATCAGAAGTGACGCGGCTAATGCGATACTCAGGACTTTAGTCTTGAAATGTCTCATCGTAGTAAACCTCCTATAAAAATAATTTGACATTTGCATTGATAGTTCAATTATAACTATCAAAAAAAAAAAATATCAAACAGAAAACTTTGGAATAGGTTTATAAACAGTTTACAGAATATTAAAAGGACCGCCGTTGCCGACGGTCCTCACATAAGTTAGTTACTAGTAAAGCTTTTCGCTCAGCCCTGCTCGAGTGCGAGAGTAACTGTTGTTCTGTCGCAGACTTCAGAGGGTCCGAAGTACTGGATTGCTCCGGGATATGTGAAGCAGGTTTCAACCGCCCACTTATCTCTATTAGCCTCGAAGTACTTGAAGGGCTTGCCGTCGAGCTCGACGAGAGCCTTTCTGATAACGGGCTTGTCAGCACCGTTTCTTCTTTCAATGTTCATCATCTTTGTAATAGGCATACCGCCTGCAACCCACTCATCAGCGGACTTACTAATGTTGGATACCTTGGAAAGATAACCTGTGTAGCCGTACTGAATGAGCATGAATGCGTTGTAACCCAGAGAATAACAATAGTCTGCATCGAAGTTGGACGGGAATGCACATCTTCCCTCATATCCGAAGAAGTGATGCAATGGTGAGAATTTGCCCTTGTATGTTCCTGCAGCCTTTCTCTTGGCAAGCTCGTTCTTAACAAGCTCGGAGAAAAGCTTCTCTGACTCGATAAGAGAAACCTGAACGTTGCCGTGAGGATCTCTTTCGAGGAAGAGCTGCTGCTGGATTCCTATGGGAAGAAGATCGAATACTGCGAATGCGGAAGCTGAAAGACCTGCCTTAATGAAGTCGTACTTAGCCTGCCAGTCGGGAAGCGCATTGAAAGCTTCTGTCTTCTCGCCTGCAAGAAGCTCGTTGATCTCTGCGATTAAAGCGGAGAACTCGGGAACGAACTCTACGATGCCCTCAGGTATGATGGCAACACCGAAGTTATCGCCGTTAGCGGCTCTCTTCTCAACTGAATCTGCAATGTAGTTTGTGATCTGGGCAAGAGACATGTTTTTAGCCTTTACTTCCTCACCGATAAGGCAGATGTTAGGCTGTGTCTCGAGAGCACACTCGAGCGCAACGTGGGAAGCAGAACGACCCATAACCTTGATAAAGTGCCAGTACTTCTTGGCGGAATTGGCATCACGCTCGATGTTGCCGATTACTTCGCTATATGTCTTTGTAGCTGTATCGAATCCGAAGGAAGCCTCGATATCCTCGTTCTTGAGGTCGCCGTCGATCGTCTTGGGGCATCCTATAACCTGAACGCCTGTGTTATTTGCAGCCATGTACTCTGCAAGTGTAGCTGCGTTGGTGTTGGAGTCGTCACCGCCGATGATTACGATAGCGGTAAGACCGTTCTTCTTGGCATTCTCGGCAACAATACCGAACTGCTCCTCTGTCTCGAGCTTTGTTCTGCCGGAACCGATGATATCGAATCCGCCTGTGTTTCTATAAGAATCGATGAACTCGTCGTCGAACTCAATAAAGTCATTCTTGAGAAGTCCGTCAGGACCTCCCTTGAAGCCAAGAAGGACATTGCTCTTGTCAGCTGCCTTCAGTGCATCGTAAAGACCTGTGATTACGTTATGTCCGCCGGGAGCCTGTCCGCCTGAGAGGATAACGCCTACTACCTGCTTCTTGGCTACAGATGTATTTGTGCCCTTCTCGAAAGTGATCTCCTTCTTACCATATGTATTCGGGAATAAAGCCTTGATCTTATCCTGATCAGCTACGCTTGATGTCTCAGCACCTTCCTTAACGCAAATCTCGGATACGCCGTTACGAAGCATACCGGGAAGCTTAGGCTTATACTCGTATCTTGCTTTCTGAAGTGGTGAAATGTCCATGAAATACACTCCTTTACGTGATTAATTAACTCTTAAATAATAATTAATCCGGCTGTAAAAGTAAACCGTTTCCGGCAAAAGATCCTTGATATATAATCTAAGCATGATTTCAGATTCACACATGCATACGAAGATATATAGTCCCGACGCTTCGCAGTCTCCCGAGGAGCTCATTACTACTGCCAAAAGCCTCGGAATTAAGAACGTTACTATAACAGAACACAACGATATGGATTTTCCGGACAAGGAATTCATCTGGGAATTCGATCTTCAGGAATACAGCCGTTCCATTAAGGAATGGCAGGAGTTCTCGAGAAGCATAGACGGGCCGTCAGTTCACATGGGGATCGAGATCGGCTGGCAAAGCCACCTCAAGGACAGGATCGAGCAGACAGCCACTGCTCTTCCCTTCGATTCCTTACTCCTGTCTATTCACGTCTTCCACGGAGTGGATATATATTACGGCGGAGATATCGCTCTGATGCCAAGGAAGGAACGTAATAAAGAGTATATATCCGCATTGGCCCGTATGTGCCGTGAGATAGATAATTACGACATAGTAGCTCACTACGATTACATTAACCGCTATATCGAGGATAAGTCGTCCTCTGTATTCTACAAGGATTGCCCTGAGGAATTTGACGATCTCTTCGATGCTCTGATATCCAAGGATAAGGCTCTTGAGATCAACACCGCATCTATCGAGAAGCAGATAGTTAAGGGTTCCTCCTATATTATGCCTGACCCGGATGTCATAAGACGTTATATCTCCATGGGGGGAAAGCTTATTACCATAGGCTCAGACGCTCATACGACTGAGAGAATAGGTCTTCACTTCGATAGGACCGCCAAATACTTGAAGTCGTTGGGTGTATCAGAGATCTTCTATTACGAAGGAAGGACCCCTATATCCGATCCGGAGTATTCTAAGTACTTCTGATAACTGTTAAGCTACAGGCTCCCAAGGCATAATGTCGTAGGTATAATCCTCAGTATTCACCATCAAGAGCTTATATGCCTCGATATATCTGTTAAGCTCAGTCTCATCATTCGAACCCACATAGCAGTCGTAAAGTCTGCCGTTAAAGGTGTCCGTCGGAACCATATAATCGTGAGAACCCTGAAGATTACAGCAGCCGCTTATGGTAGAGCAGTTGTATGACACGATTTGACAGGTTACCGAGCCTGCCAGATGTCCGTAATTGGCACAGCCTAATATCCTTCCTGAGGTGAAGTTATCAGCTATTCCGCCGCATCTTACGATGGCATAGAGATTAGCTCTGTTATAGCAATTGATGATCATGGCATCGTAGGAGCCGTCGGTAGCGGCGAAGCTTCCCACGTAATCCCCGGATATTCTTCCGCTCTCGATACCGAGGTTCATCACGACTCCTCCGAGGCGGCCGAACAAGCCTACGAATCTGCTCTCCAGCTTATTCGCGTTGATATTAAGATTGTATATCCTATGCCCTGCACCGTCATATATTCCTCGGAACATATATCCGCTGTCAAAGGTGCCGATAGGAACGAAGTTATCGCATTCGGCAAGATCGATGTCGGCAGTCTGACGGAAATATACACCGTTGAAGTAATCTCCGTTATTAACTGCATCAGAGAATCTTATAAGGTCGTCGGCAGACTGGATCAGATACGGATCCTCATACGAACCGTCACCTTCGAACTCATAATGATCGTTCCACTGATGGAACACCTGGAAGTCCTTCCATTCGTTATACCTGCCGAAGCACCACCAGAGTATCGCCCCGGCAAGAGCGATCCTTACTATATATGTTAAGACGATAAAGCTCGTCTTCGCTATCTTACGAACGTTAAAAGTCAAGGCGCCACACCTCGTCTCCCACCATGACCACATTATCTGCGATCAGCTGGTTATATCTGTCGAACACGACTATCTCTACACCCACTCTCTCCCAGTCAAGACGTTTATGACTGTCGAAGTAAAGTCCTTCAGAGCTTACCGCCAGATGGTGGCTTCCCGTGAACTCCTCATAATAAAGCCCGTTATCATCAGACGTCAGCACTGTCGTTATACCGCTTCTGATCATCCATCTTCTTTCGTCGTAGGGCCTCGAACAAGGGATCCCGTTGATACCCAGGTATGCTCTTGTCTCGTCAGTAACATAAGTGATATCAGATATTGTGACGAACACCTCATAATCATCCGACAGATCGAAAAGCATATCATAATAGTCGGAGATATCATAGGTATCCTGAAGCAGGTAGTTCTCGACTCTGGTCTCAAGGTACTTCCTGTTCTCATCCCAAGAATCGTATATCCCCGTCGTATCCCCTCTTCGATCCACAAGATCAAAGTTAGACACTATGTAGTTACCGAAGAAGGTTGTGAACTTACGGTTACCTATGTGATTAAGGTGCCCGATATCGCCAAAATCCTCATCAAAATCCAGCCCGATCTCATCATAGTAATCGTTAAAATCTATGAACGGTACCCCGTACTCAGCAGCAATCTCCCCCGCATACAGGTAATTCTCTCTGGCATGATTATCATAACCTCCGTCAGGAGACACCATAATAAGAAGCGGAATATCTTCCTCCTGACAAAACTCTATGATCATCCTGTAGTAGTATTCCTGCTTATTGGTCATGGGGATAGGGTCGACATCAGAGTCGAACTCGGGCCTTGGAATATGCTCTGTCCTCAGATAATCGTAGAAGCCCTTAAAGTTCTCATTCTTTACTACATCCCCGAGGTCGCTTGCCACATCAGACATGTCAAGCTCCGCGTACCTGTTATGGTACTCTTCGAAAAGCATCCCGTAATCCAGAAGCCCGTCCGTATCCGTTACCCCAGCTCTAATAGACTCCAGCTTGTTCATATTCCAATGCATACCGTATACATTGTTGATGGTAACTCCCCTGTTGCTGTAATCATCAGTAAGATGAGCAGCGAGGGCCTCCAGCACTACCAGTCTCGGCGTCTGAGTCTTCGTAGCCTCCCTGAGATTATAGTAGGTGTGCCAGAATGGTTGAAGACTCGCACCCAGAACATACGACGGAATCCCGAACTTATCCCACATAAGTCCGGTGTTAATGTCTATAAAAGTATGGGAGCTTCCGACACAAAGAAGATCGATACTGTTCTCCGGCTGATTATAGAAATTCTCCATGGAATGAAGTCCGTCAAAGCCCTTAGGCTTGAACCACCCGATCCAGATATTAAGGAGCAACGCGACCACCAGTACAAAGGCTGCAAGTCTTACTATGTTCTTAAGGGATTTTAATATATTGATCAGTATATTCTTCATCAATTACCCCCCTTAGAACTGCAGATATATAAAGTTTGCCGCATCGAAGGCAGGTCCGTAGATACCGAATGTCAGAACAGCAAACAGCATTATGATTATAAACGCCCAACGGAACCACCACGGCTGTGCCACCATAATATCTCCTACTGACTTCTCGGTCTTCTTTCTTGCTATATCCATAACCACAAGGATGATCAAAGCTATAAACAAAACATTAAACTCCTTACGATTAAGTCCCAGAGTATAAAGTCCGTCGTTAAAAAGCACCCACAGATCGGGCTTGCTTATCATCCTTCTTAATATCTCGTTCGCCAGATGGAAGTCGGTGATCCTGAAGTATACCCATGCGATATCCACACATATGAAGGTCACAAGCCCTCTTCCGAAGCGATAGCCGAAGCTGTCGGTCTTCGCGTGTGTAAGCTCATTAAACTTCTTACGAAGCGGTGAGGTCATACCGTCGATGACCTGAAAGATACCGTGAATCCCACCCCAGATAATGAAGTTCAGGCCTGCACCGTGCCAGATACCGCTCACGAGGAAGGTGATCATGACATTAAGATACTTTCGAAGCTTAGAGCAGCGGCTTCCTCCCAAGGGTATATACACATAATCCTTAAGCCATGAGCTTAATGAGATATGCCACCTTCTCCAGAACTCCTGAACGCTCTGAGACAGATAAGGAGCATTGAAGTTATCGAATACATCTATCCCCATAAGCTTCGCACAGCCGAGAGCAATAGACGAATAGCTCATAAAGTCGCAGTATATCTGGATCGAGTAGCAGACAGACGCGAAGATAAGCTCCACAGATCCGTAAAGATAGTAATGTGCGTACACATTATCTACTATCATGGCTATTCTGTCTGCGATAACCATCTTGGCGAACAGGCCCCACACCAGCAAGGATACCCCGTTAGCCATCCTGTCGGCACTTATGACCTTAACCTCATGAAGCTTCTTAAGCTGGGGGATCAGGTGATCCGCCCTCTCGATAGGACCTGACATTATACACGGGAAGAAGCAGGTAAAGAGCGCATAGTATAAGGGATTCTTCTCTGCGCGTGTCTTGCCTCTGTACACATCAAAGAGATATCCGGTGGACGTGAATATGAAGAAGGAAATCCCTAAGGGCATCAGAAGATTAAAGTCCGTGGATATGGCCTCTCCGCCCTTCTCCACGATAGACGGATTAATAAGCTCGATTATAAACTTCGTGTACTTGAAGTAACAAAGCATCCCGAAGTCTGTGACAAGACCTTCTATCAGAAGCGCAGTTCTTAATATCTTAAGTCTTCCCTCGGAAGGGATGACATCCATTATAAGTCCGGTGATCCATGATACCGCTATAGCCAGTAATAGATACTTGGACTGATCGGATATAGGCTTCTCGGGACTCTCATAGCAGTAGAAGAAGAGACTGGCGATAAGTATCCACCAGACTCTTACTCTCGGGGGCAGCACGTAGAAGACTACGATCACTACCACGAAGAACAGAAGGAACTGTAATGAGTTAAAAAGCAATTTTCAGCCTCTCTTACAGAACGCTCTTAAGATCATCAAGCCACAGCTTGGAAACAGCATCGGAAGGCATACGCCAGTCTCCTCTGGGAGACAGGGTAACGGTTCCTACCTTAGGTCCGTCGGGAAGACAGGATCTTTTGAACTGTTGATTGAAGAACCTTCTTATGAAGGTCTCCTCCCACTTATAGATTATCTCCGGGGAGAACCTACCCTCGAATGCGATATTGGCAAGTCTGTATATCTTAGATGGCTTGAAGCCCCATCTTAAGAAGTAATACAGGAAGAAATCATGAAGCTCATAAGGACCCACAAGATCCTCCGTCTTCTGCGAGATCTCGCCGTTTCCGTCCGGAGGCAGAAGCTCGGGCGATACCGGCGTAGCGACTACATCCTTAAGAACCGAAGACAGCTCTCCTGTAGTCTTAGAGGCTTCATAGGATACGAGATGTCTTATCAAGGTCTTGGGTATAGAGGAATTAACGCCGTACATAGACATATGATCGCCGTTATAGGTAGCCCACCCGAGGGCGAGCTCACTCAGATCACCGGTACCGATTACGATACCGTTATTCTTATTGGCGATATCCATAAGGATCTGTGTGCGTTCCCTAGCCTGAGCATTCTCATAGGTTACGTCGTGATCATCCTCGCTCTGACCTATATCCTCGAAGTGCTGTCTCACGGCAAGCTTAATATCGACGGTCTTCAGGGTCACACCATAAGCCTCGGCAAGAGACACTGAATTATTCTTGGTTCTGGAGGTGGTACCGAAGCCCGGCATAGTTACGGCAATAATTCCCTCTCTAGGGATATCGAGCATATCGAATGCGTGAACAGTAACTATCAGTGCGAGTGTGGAATCTAGACCGCCTGATAAGCCTACTACAGCACACCTGCCATTAATATGCGACAGCCTCTTAGCAAGACCTGCCGCCTGCATGGTGATGATCTCCTCGCATCTGGAGGACAATACCTGTATATCCTCAGGAACGAAAGGCATAGAAGCGATCTTCCTTGTGATCTTAAGATCCGTCTCGGGCTCGGTATCGAAGTATACGATACTCAGAGGCTCGTCAGAGTTCTCAAAGGAATTTCTAAGTCTGTCATGAGCAAGTCTATGAAGATCCAGATCAGCATAGATCACACCGGGCTTACCGAAGCACTCGGATTCATTTATAACAGAGCCGTTCTCGCATATCATCCTGTGGCCTGCGAACACGAGATCCTGTGTAGATTCACCGAAGCCGCAGTCTGAGTAAATATATCCGCATATGAGTCGCCCTGACTGCATGGATACGAGCTTCTCTCTATACTGCCTCTTCCCTATCACTTCATCCGACGCAGACAGATTACAGATAATCGTGGCACCGGAGACTGCAGCCTTGACAGACGGCGGATCTGCAACCCACAGATCCTCACATATCTCTATCCCAAATGTAAAGTCCTCATATGTCTCATTACGGAACACCAGATTACCGAAAGGTATACCGTCCTCGGTCTCATCCTCTCCCTCGAAGGCCTCAAAGTAACGAAGCTCGTAGAATTCTGAATAATTTGGGATAAACCTCTTGGGAACGATACCTATGACCTCTCCCTTGGAAACGACTGCCGCCACGTTATAAAGCTTTCCCTCGAACTTATAAGGCAAGCCCACGACTATGGTTACATTAAGCTCACAGGAAGCCTCCGCGATATCGTAAAGTCCCGTCAGAGCAGCCTCCTGAAGCTGATCCTGAAGGAAAAGATCACCACAGGTATATCCGGTTATCGACAGCTCCGGAAAGACCAGCAAGGAACACTTCTTCTCATCAGCTTCCTGCGACAGCCTTATGATCTCATTGACGTTATATTCCACGTCCGCGACGCGAACCTTCGGAGATGCCGACCCTACTCTGATAAAACCGTCCTTCATAACATTACCCCTCGTAAGCTTATGTTCTGTAGCTGCCGTTGATCTTCACGTAATCGTAGGAGAAATCACAAGTAAACATGCGGTCGTAAGCCTCACCCTCTTGAAGCTTAATGACAACATGTATATCGTGCTCCGACAGCATCTTCGTTGCTTCCTCCTCATCGAATTCTACACATACTCCGTAGTGGAAGAAAAGCATATCTCCCACGAGTATATCCACCTTCTCCGGATCAAATCTTGCTCCGGAATAACCTACCGCCGTAAGCACTCTTCCGATATTGGCATCCTCGCCGAAGAAAGCAGTCTTAACAAGAGGTGACCTTGCCACGGAGGTTACAATCAGCTTCGCATCATACTCATCCTTCGCACCGAAGACCTCTATCTCTATAAACTTGGTTGCACCCTCTCCGTCAGAAGCAAGCATCCTCGCGATATCCTCACAAAGCTTAGCGAAGGCCTCTTCGAAAAGGCTATAGTCCTCACTTCCCTCTTCTATCCTCTCTCCGGAAGCTCCGTTAGCAAGAACCGTCACCATATCACATACCGACGTATCGCCGTCAACAGACACTCTGTTGAAGGTGTATTTGACTGACTTCGTAAGAATGCTCTTAAGAGCTGAAGAATCGATATCCGCGTCTGTTGTGAATACGCATATCATGGTGGCAAGATTCGGGTGGATCATACCGGATCCCTTTGCCATCGCACTTATGGTTACGGTCTTGCCATTGCTTAACGTAAGATAGGCACTGACCTCCTTGGGAACAGTATCCGTAGTCATCATGGCGAATTCAGCCCGGTGTGCATTCTGTTCATCAGAGGATAAATTATTAACAAGCTCAGGAATAACAGCTGTGATCTTATCTACGGGTAATCTGTAACCGATAACACCAGTAGAAGCGGTAAGTATCTCATCAGATGAACAGTTAAGCAAAGACGCTGCACACTCGGCAACCTTATCGGCATCTAAGACACCGACAGGGCCTACGCCCGCATTAGCATTCTTACTGTTGACGATAATGCCCCTTACTTTCCTGCCGCTCTCGATGATATCGATGGATCTAACAAGAGAATGACCCTTAACAAGATTAGATGTATAGACACCTGCAACGTTACAGGGATACTCAGAATAAACCATACCGACATCGAGAATCTTATTAAGCTCACCGTCAGGATAAATATTGGCAAGATCCGTCTTCATTCCGGCTGCAACGCCGTTTGCCATGAAGCCCTTAGGCTTAGTTATAAAAGCAACCTCTTCCATTCTCAGCCTCTTATCAATGGTGGAAAAGCCTTATACCGGTGAAGGCCATTGCCATATCGTACTTATTACAGGTCATGATTACATGATCGTCTCTTATGGACCCGCCGGGCTCGGCGATATACTTAACACCGCTCTTATAAGCTCTTTCGATATTATCGCCGAAGGGGAAGAATGCATCGGAGCCTAAGGCAACATCAGTATTCTTAGAAAGCCACTCCTTCTTCTCCTCGTCAGTCAATACCTCCGGCTTCTCCTTGAACAGTGTCTGCCATGTTCCCTCTCTTAATACATCGTCGTGCTCATCAGAGATGTAAACGTCGATCGTATTGTCTCTGTCGGGTCTTCTTATATCATCGACGAACTTTAAGCCCATAACCTTCGGATGCTGCCTGAGCCACCAGATATCAGCTTTATTTCCAGCAAGTCTCGTGCAGTGGATTCTGGACTGCTGACCTGCGCCGATACCGATAGCCTGACCGTCCTTAACATAACAGACGGAATTGCTCTGCGTGTACTTCAATGTAATAAGTGAGATCAGAAGGTCGATCTTCTTATCCTCGGGGATCTCCTTATTGTCGGTAACGATGTTGGAAAGAAGCTCCTCGTTAATATCAAGCTCATTTCTTCCCTGCTCGAAGGTAACTCCGAACACCTGCTTACGCTCGATGGGAGCAGGCTTATACCCTGGATCGATCTTGATCACGTTATAGGTTCCCTTGCGCTTGGACTTCAGGATCTCCAGAGCCTCATCCGTATAGTCGGGGGCGATTATACCGTCGGATACCTCACGCTGAAGCATCTTAGCGGTAATAGCGTCGCAGGTATCCGACAATGCGACAAAGTCACCGTAGGAGCTCATTCTGTCCGCGCCTCTTGCCCTTGCATAAGCAGAGGCTATGGGAGAAAGCTCGCCTAAGTCATCTACGAAGTAAATCTTTGCTTCAGTCTTAGAAAGAGGCTTCCCTACTGCTGCTCCCGCAGGAGATACATGCTTAAAGGATGTAGCGGAAGGAAGTCCAGTTGCCTTCTTAAGCTCACGAACCAACTGCCAACCGTTAAATGCATCCAGAAGATTGATGTATCCGGGTCTTCCGTTAAGAACTTCGATGGGAAGCTCGGAGCCGTCCTCCATATATATCTTAGAGGGCTTCTGATTTGGGTTACAACCGTACTTTAATTCCATATCGTTAGACATCTTAAATTCACTCCTTAACATTCTTATTTACAATTCTAGTTGTGGCTTCACCTGTCGCTATATCGATGAATCTTACGAACAGTGAGACCTTATTGTCTTCATTAAGACTATTCCAGAGCATATCGGTAAAGGAGTCGATATCTCCATCGATACCGATCTTCTCAGGCTCACCCTCGAAGCTCGGAAGAGGACTTCCGTCACCCATATATGTGTGGATGAATCTTCCGTCACCTGCTATAGGGTTCGAGTAAGAGAATGTATGTCTCTCACAGGAATCCGGATTGCCGTCGGCAGACTTCAATATGGACATCGCGTAATTGAATGCTCCGTTCTCCACATGCATAATTCCCGATATACGGGGCGTATAGTTAGGAGCATCGTCCTCGAACTCGCGTCCTCTTAAGCTCATCTCGAAGGTCTGCTGCTTATCCATAAGCTCATAAATAGTGTCTGTCTGATCGCCGTTAGTAACTATGGTCTTGTTACCGAGAACTCTTACGGGTGAATAGATAATGAGATGAGGATCAGAAAGAAGCGCAGGATCGAAGGCCTCTGTCTTTATCCCATCCTCTGTGGGAGTGAATACGCGGTTTCTTGAATTAACGCTTCTTCCCATGATGAAGTAAGCAGTTACAGCACTTTTGCCGTCAGCAGACTTACCGATAATGATCCCTCTTCCGGGATAAGGGTTGTTCTTAAGAAGTTCGGAGATGTTTCTTTTTTCCATAATTCATTCCTCTACATATGCAATATTATTTTTGATAACAACTTTACCTTCCGAGATAAGCTTAATAGCCTTGGGAAGAATGACCTGCTCACATTCCTTCATGATTCTCTTCTGAAGGACCTCGGGTGTATCAGAAGGCAATACGTCTACAACCTTCTGCAGGATAATGGGACCTTCATCGTAATTCTCGTTAACATAATGAACAGTAGCTCCCGAGACCTTTACGCCTCTGGCAAGGACCGCCTCGTGAGGCTTTATCCCGTACATTCCCTTACCGCAGAAGGAAGGGATCAGAGCAGGATGAATGTTAATGATCCTATTGCTGTACTGCTTTACCGTCTTCTCCCCCAGAAGCGACAGGTATCCGGCAAGAACAATAAGATCAATATTCTTCTCGATCAAGGTGTTAAGTACATCCTCATCCCAAGCCTCGCGGGATTCATAAGCCTTAACAGACTTAACGACTGCAGGAATACCATTCTCGGAAGCCCGCGTAAGTGCGTAGGCACCATCATTGGAAGCGACAACAAGAGCGATATTAACTCCGTCCAAGTAGCCGGACTTGATGTTGTCTATTATGGCCTGAAGGTTTGTTCCTCCCCCTGATACAAATACCGCTATATTCATAGATTGGTCACCTGATGTACGCTTTTCTCGAAGTCGACAGGCTTCCCTGCGACGTAGTTACCGTCGAAGCAGGCAGAGCACGTATCACAGATAAGACCACCCAAAGCATTCTTAAGCTCGGGCAGTGTGATATACCCCAGTGAATCTGCACCGATCATCTCGCAGATCTCATCATCGGTCATGCGTGTTGCCGGAAGATCCTTATCTGACGAAGCGTTGACGCCGTAACAGCAGGGATACTTAACCTCGGGAGAAGCAAGTCTTACGTGAACCTCGGAAGCACCATTATCCTTAAGGAATCTGATTATATGCTTCGTAGTTGTTCCTCTTACAAGAGAGTCATCAACTATAGCTATTCTTTTACCCTTAACAGCCTCCTTAAGGACAGCAAACTTCATGCGTACCGCAAGCTCACGCTGCTCCTGTGTACTCTTAATGAAGGTCCTTCCTACATAACGGTTCTTAAGAAGACCCATACCGTATGTAACTCCCAAGCCGTCAGCGAAGCCCAATGCTGCGGCATTACCGGAATCGGGAGCGCCGATGACAAGATCGCACTCGCAGGGATGAAGCTTCGAAAGTGCTTTACCGGCCTCATATCTGGACTTAAACACGTTAGTACCGTCGATGACTGAATCGGGCCTCGCGACATAAACATACTCGAAGATACAGACCTTACCGTTCTTGATCCTGGTATCGGAGTCGACGGAAGCATCGTAATATGCACTTGATACCTCATCCTTAGTAATTGTAAGGATCTCTCCTGGCTCAAGATTTCTAATATATTCAGCATCAAGAGCATCGAAGGCGCAGTTCTCGGAGGAGATCATCCACTCATTGCCCTTCTTACCAAAGGACAGGGGTCTCAAGCCATAAGGGTCTCTTATACCGATGAGCGCATCATCTGTCATAATGACCATGGCATACACGCCCTTAAGCTCCTTCATAGTCTTAAGAAGTGCATCCTGAATAGTATCGGTAATAACACGATTCCGGGAGAAAAGTGAGAGTATAAGCTCAGTGTCGGTATTGGTCTGGAAGATAGCTCCCTGATTCTTAAGCTCCTCCCTTATCTGCTCCGCATTAAGGATGACGGAGTCTGCACTTAAGGCAACGTTACCTACTCTGGACTTGATAACTACAGGCTGTATACCGTCAGGGCCCATAATACCGTCAGCGCCTCTGGCATGAGCCACTGCACAGGCTCCACTTAAAGCGGATAAAGTAACCTCATCAAATATATCAGCTACCATTCCCTCTCTCTTGTGGACCAGAAAGGAGCCGCTGTTATTGATGGCAATCCCCGAAGCCTCCTGACCTCTGTGCTGCAGAGAGAAGATGCCGTAATATGCAGTCTTGGCTGTTCCCTCATCTATACCTGCTCTGTTGATTACACCGAAGATTCCGCTCATATTAAAGTCCTGCCTCCTTAAGTCTGTCTATAAGCTTGGCTTCCTTAGTATCTACCGAGGAAGCAAGCTCTTTCTTATATTCGATAAGCTTGGCGGCCACCTCATAGTCCTTAAGGGCGATCATCTCGCAGGCAAGGATGGCCGCATTGGCACCGCTGTCAATAGCGACAGTAGCCACAGGAATGCCGGAGGGCATCTGAACAGTGGCATAAAGCGCATCAACACCGTTAAGGGCACCGCCCTTACAAGGAACTCCTATAACAGGAAGAATGGTATTAGAGGCAAGGACACCTGCCAGATGCGCTGCGAGACCTGCAGCAGCGATTATAGCAGAGAAGCCGTTATCTCTCGCCTCAGAAGCAAGCTTAGCTGCCTTCTGCGGACTTCTGTGGGCTGATGCTATATGAACCTCATAATCTACACCGAATTTTTTAAGATTCTTAAAGCATCCCTCCATAACGGGGAAGTCCGAATCAGAACCCATGATTACCAGCACTTTGTTAGTTGCCATGTTACGCCTCTCCTCTGTTATTCATCTTCTTGTGACCAGTTAAGTCTGTCCATTACACGATAATAATCATCCGATCCCCACTCATAAGGACGGGGACAATAGTCATTGGCGGTAAAGCTCGTCTGACTATAGGGAGTCACCGTAAGATTATAAGTCTCAACCTCAGAATTATCCTCATTCATTATGAATTCACATCTGACTATGCAGGAATCGGGATCTGAGAGCCCGGTATTACCGCCGAAGCAGAAGTTCGAGAGACTATAGAGGATATATCTTCCGTTATAGACCTCTATGGGCTCCAGTCTGTGAGGGTGAGTTCCCACTACTATATCCACGCCGTAATCGATAAGGGCATGAGCCGTATAAATCTGATCATTGGTAGGCTCATAATACCTCTCTATTCCCCAGTGACATGAGGCGATAACTATCTGGCAACCTAATAATCTCAGCTCATCTATGAGAGGATAGGCGGTCTGAGCATTATCACCGTTACCCACCATATCGATACCGAACATGCCTATCTTGATCCCTCTGACCTCATAGATCGCATACTGATGCTGATTGCTCCACAGTATTCCCGCACCCTCTAAGGTCTCTTGAGTAAGTGTTAGTCCGGCATCCCAGTAGTCACCGCTGTGATTATTGGACAGATTAACCGCCTCTATGCTACCGTTAATAAGTATCTGAACCGTCTCGGGGTCACTAGCGAATACGAATTCCTTGATCTGATGAGGTGCATACTCATCACCGTAAGTGCCTTCGAAGTTTGCAAGCGTAAGATCATCCTGCGACAGATATTCGGCACAGTTCTGGAAGCAGTACTCATAGTCATCACCTACAACAGCATCGAAGCTTCCGGGCGCACCGCTCCAGGCAAGAGCATCGGCAAGTGTAAGATCTCCAAGGAAATCAACTACGATATGCTCAGGAGCCGGAGTAGGCGTGGGTGTATTGGTAGGAGTCGGAGTCGATGTCGGAGTCGGAGAAGGAGCAGTCGTCTCAGTTGTTTCTATAGTAGTCTCCTGAGCCTGTGAATCATAGGCACAGGATACGACAGCAAAAGCTGCAAGAAGCACCATCGCCGTTAATATTAATCTCCTGAGACTTCTTATCCTAATCAACTACAGACCCCGTCAGCCTTCTTCAGGTATTTCAAAATCCTGCCCGAGTATAAGCGCCCTAACGAACAGTCCCGAAGGAGAGAGCATCTCATCCGGCCAATGTCCGTACAGCTTCTGCTCTATAGTAAAGCGGTTGGCATACAGCCTTAATGCATTGGAAGTCTCACCTACTGAGCTTCCTATGGACCAGTTACACCAAGAGATATTATTGGAATCCATGAACTCTATCCACTCATAGGTCTGCTCGTAGAATACACCGCCGTTACCGGAATCATAGGAGGTTCCCCATTCGGTACAGAAGATGGGAAGTCCGTTATCGAGAGCAGTCTGTGCCTGATCTCTTAGGTCCTGACCGTGAGATCCGGCATAGAAATGAAGAGTGTACATGATATTATCCCCGTCTATGGGATTAAGAGATGCCACATCCACGTCACGGCTCCAGTTAGGAGTACCGACGATGATGATATTATCGGGATCGTTCTCCCTGATGGCAGCTATAACGGTCTCTGCATAGGGCTTAATGACGTTATCCCAGTCGACCTCGGCATCCGGATCGTCATAACGGACACCGTTAGGCTCATTACATACCTCATAAATAACATTCGGATATTCTCCGTATATCGCTGATATTCTGGAGAAGAAATCCACGGCCTCGTCCTGATACTCGGTGGGATCGCCGTCGTACAGTATGTGCCAATCGACTATAACATACACACCGTGGTCTATAAGAACATCAAGATATCTGCACATGTCCTCGAAGAAGGTATCGGGATTATAGGTATAACCGTTGTCATAACCTCTCGTGGTCATGGCAAGTCTGATTACCGTACAGCCCCAGTCCTGAATAAGCGTATCAGCTACATTGTCAGTGAAGAAATTATATGTGGCATGAAGGCCGCAGCTGCTCATGCCCTTAAGCTGTATGGGGTCACCGTTCTCGTTCACAAGCTGTGTGCCCTCGACTCGAAGCTGACCGTTGATCTCTACCGGGATATCGGTAACCTGAGGCGTACTGTTGGGACCTATAGTCTCCTCGGGAGCCTCGGTCTCGAGTATAGTGGTCTCAGTAGCTTCAGTAGTTTCAGCCGTTGTCTGGGTAACAGAAGGTAATGTTTCAGGTGGAAGCTTGGAAGAACAAGCACTCATAATAAATGATGCCGAGATCGCCAAGGCAATTACCGACGGCAAAACTTTACGATTCATAGTAACTCCACTTAGAAAAAAGATAAAATCAGTATATAATTTTAAGGGGTTTTATTCAACAAGCGAATTAACAAGCAAAATTGATAATCTATTGACTCCCATTAATATTTTTGTCATACTTTATTAACAATTTAACCTGACACAAGCTATATAATATTAAATAGATCATACATAGAGGAGATAGATGGATGTCACGTGTAGACAGCTTACGTAATAAGATCATGAAGTTGGCCGCCAAGGGCAAGCTGGATGGTCTTGTTAAACTCTCCGGTGACTCTGATGATGATGTACGCACGGAAGTAGCAATTGCTATGGGTCAGATAAGGACCTATGAATCCGGCATGGCTCTTATTCCACTGCTTCGTGATTCTTCCCCGTCAGTTAGGGCTGCCGCAGCTACATCTGCTGCTGATATAGGAGCTAAGCACTGCGAAGAGTATGTAAAGAAGCTCGCATTCGCAGATTCGGATCCTAACGTAAGACAGATCGCCAAGAACGCCTTCGACAGATTAAAGGACAGAGTCGTCTGATCGAGAGAATTATGAACATTAACAAGGGGCTTCAGATGAAGCCCCTTTTCGTTTACTCTGTAAGAAGCTCGTAGGTCACCCCGTACTTCTCGGCGATGTCTCTGGCGTAGGACAGCCCCTCCGGAGGCGCCTCCACCACCTTGAAGGACCGTTTGCCGCTGTCACTCATCATCACGAGCGAGGCCGCGACATGACCTGTATCAGAGCCGTTAAGCTCCTCCATGTCGGAATCCGAGGCGAGCTTATGCATATGAGTGTTATATATCGTTCTAACCCTTCTTCTCATAAGCGCCTTGATGCAGTCCTTGGCGATGTAATACCCTTCCTCGAAGGACGTGGTGGAGAAGGACTCGTTAAGAAGTATCAGACTTCTATCAGTACAAGCCTGATATATCTCCTTGAACCTTACGCACTCCTCGCCGAGCCTACCGAGATCCGTGGTCTTATCCTCATCCGCAGGAAAATGCGTATAAATCTGATCGACAGGCTTATACTCGAAGGAGCTCGCAGGCACATAGATACCGCCCTGAGCCAGAACATAAAGAAGTCCTACAGCCTGGGTGATGGTGGTCTTGCCTCCCCTGTTGGCTCCCGTAAGTATATATATGAGCCTTGTATCATCGAATATCAGATCATTGGTAACGATATCATTCATGGAAGGCAGCGTCAGAGCAAGCCTTATGTTATAAAAGCCCTTGGCATCCATCGATATGCCGTCTCTTCCCGTCACCGAGGCCTCGCAGAACGCGAAGCCCTTGGCTCTCTGATTGTCTATAAATTCCGCGAATCTTATGTAGTAGATAAACTCCGGCACCAGCTGTGAGATATTGACAATAGCAATATTAGCGTACTTGGTAAGCGTATCCCTTAGGGTCTTTACCATGGAACCCAGCATCTTGTTAAGGACATTCTCGAGGTAGAAGGTAGAAGTCTTAGTGCTGTCGCCGTCAGATACACCCGCCAAAGTGGACTTGATCTTGGAATCCACGAAGGCAATGGTGCTGATACCCGCACTTCTTTCCAAGGCTGCGGCAAGATCATTCTTGTTATCCTTATCCACCTCTTTATAGTGCATGTCTCCATCCCACTCGGTATCCTCGTTGATAGAATCCTTGGTGGCGATGGCATCAGAGAAGCTGCTAACGATACCGGATTTTTTGAAGGACCTCTTGTTGACTGATACAAGGCCCATGCTTACGGCCTCAAGCCTGTCGTTAACATTGATACCAACGGTAACACTCTTAACATCAGAGGCCTTGACTTTCAACTCCTTTATATCCTTCTTCATCTGCTCGAAAAAAGCCTCATCATATAAATCATCTATATACCTCTTAAGCCCCTGAAGGCCCTGAGATCTGATACGCTCATCACTTAGAGAGGACTTAAGACCCTCTACACACTTTATGTAGCTGTCTATCTCATCAAGTCTTTGGAACAGATGCCAGATACCGATCTCCTCATCGGATGTCTTATGGATAGTATTAAAGCTCTTAAGAAACTCTATCTTCTCGAACAGATCCTTAAGCTCATCTCTAAGCTTTGGATTATCGATGAGATCGGCAAATATCGCCTGCCTGTAGGAAGACACGTCAGGATCAGAGGTCATGTTAGACAGGACGTCACTTATCATCTGACGTTCCTTGGCATCATCCGTGACAGAATTAAGGACGGCATCGATACCCAAGTCATGATAAGTGGTATCAGAAAGTCTTTTCACCTCTGCTTCGGATTTTTCAGGAAATAGAATGCTGAATCTTTTACTGTCACCCATCTATCCCCATAGCCTCCTTAACATCATCAGGAACAGCTCCAGTACAGCCGGAGTCCAGAACATAGTCCTTAAGCGTCAGCTCCTCGTAGTCCTTCTGTCCGGGATCGAGCCCCAGCTCGAGAAGTCTTCTGAAGATCGTCCAGTCACCGGTATTGATCCCCGCATTCTTGGCATACATCAGAAGCGTAGTACCGTTGTTGTTCTTAACGAATATATCAGCACCGTTACTTACAAGATATTCGAACACCTTAACATCAGCGTTATATACCGCCACCGTAAGAGGAGACCAGCCTTTATCGTTCTTGGCATTGATTATCTTAGGGGATCTAAGAAGGGCGATCGCGGCGTCATTTCTTCCCTCTGATATCGCATCGAGCACATCTGTCAGCACATCCTTATACAGCTTTACGTCATAATCAACTGTCGATATCAATGTGTAGATATCCGTATCCTCGATTACATATCCGGGCTTATTAACAGAACGTGTATCGGTTATCTCACACTCTACATACCTTATGCCGTTCCATGACAGAAGCTGATAGGGTCTGAAGCCGAAGGCCCTCACCTGATTTCTTATCTGGAATGAGGTCGCATTAACATCAAGGCTTAATTCCTTATAGTTGATGTAGCCGATAGGATAATAGGTTGAACTCTCGAAGCTTTGTGGCCTTGAGACCTCTTCGCCGTTGATAACGACGGGAAGGTTCTTGATCACAAGCTTAGTTCCTTCCGCTATAAGCTTCAGATATAGATCGAATGCCGTATCGGAAGGATCGATATCTATAACCTTCTGTTCTATTATCTCTCCCGTATCGATACCGCTGTCCATCCTATGGAATGTGATACCGGTCTTATCCCGTCCCTGAAGAATGGGAAGAACTGAGGTGTGACATCCCTTATACTCGGGCAGCATAGAGAAATGAATATTAAAAAGTCTGGTGGATAGGAACTTCTCAGGTCTTATTATCCTGTCAAATTCAGTAGACAGGAAAACCAGATCCTCTATGCCATAAACATCTTCTAAGGAAAGTATCTCTATCCCCTTCTTCTTAGCAAACCAAAGAAGAGATCTTTGCCATGAATTGACGCCGGAATCATTTCTGTTGCAAACAACAACTATCCTGAGATCAGGATAGTTGTCGATACAGTAAGCAAGTACAGCAACAGCTATATCATTCTTGCCGGCTATGCATATAGTCTTCATGGAAGAATTATCAGTCGGCAGCAGCTACCACCTTATCGGAGATGGCAGCCTCGTCACCGATAACAACAACGTTAGGGTGAAGCTGAAGGATCGAAGCAGGAACAGAAGGTGTAACAGGACCTGTGAAGGCCTTCTCTACGATATCCTTCTTGCCTGCGCCGGTTGCCATAAGGATAACCGTTGTGGACTTCATGATATAACCGATACCCATGGTGTAAGCCTGAGTGGGGACCTCATCAATCTTGCCGTTGAAGAACAATCTCGCATTGTCCTGAATCGTCTGCTCCTCGAGATCGATGCACTGTGTATTGACACAGAAAGCATCTGCAGGCTCATTGAAGCCGATATGTCCGTCTCCGCCGATGCCGAGAAGCTGAATATCAAGGTGTCCCAAGGACTTTAAGATAGCGTCATAATCAGTACAAGCCTTAACAGCATCAGCCTCGAGACCGTCAGGTACATAAGTCTTGCTCTTATCGATATTAACGTGATCGAACAGATTTGAATTCATAAAGTATCTGTAGGACTGATCGTGATCTCCGCCGAGTCCTCTGTACTCATCGAGGTTAGCGGATGTGACCTTAGAGAAGTCAAGGCTTCCCTCCTTATACATATCCACCAGAGCCTTATAGGTTCCTACAGGTGTCGATCCTGTTGCAAGACCGATCTTACAGTCAGGCTTAAGTCTGATCTGTGATGCGATAAGCTCCGCACATGCCTTTGATGCTTCCTCGTAATTAGCTTTGCGAATTACTCTCATGTTGTTGCCCCCATTTATTATTAATTAGTCTTCTGTCTTAACAACGATATTGTCCTTGTCCTTATAGATGGAGTGATCGGGAACGATACCTCTTACCATGGACATAGGATAGATATTAGTGTGAGGTCCCACTACCGTGCCGGGATTAAGAACGCTGTTGCAGCCTACCTCAACATTATCGCCCAACATGGCGCCGAACTTACGAAGTCCCGTCTCGTAGGACTTGCCCTCGCCCTTAACAACTACATTCTTACGGTCTGCCTTGATGTTGGAGGTGATGGCACCCGCACCCATATGAGCCTTGTAGCCCAGGATCGAGTCACCTACGTAGTTATAGTGAGGAACCTCAACTTTGTTAAAGAGAATAACGTTCTTAAGCTCCGTAGAGTTACCGACAGTAGCTCCCTCACCTACGATAGCAGACTCTCTGATGAAAGCACACTGTCTTACCTTAGCACCCTTTCCGATGATGGCAGGACCATGGATATAAGCGGAGGGGAAAATCTCAGCATCCTTAGCGATCCAGACGTCCTCGCCCACCTTATCGTACTCATTAGGATCCAGTGTGGGACCGAGCTTCAGGATAAAGTCCTTGATCTTGGGAAGGACCTCCCAAGGGTAAGTACACCCCTCGAAAATCGCCTTGGCGATAGTCTCGTCAAGATTGTAAAGATTGCTGATCAATGCTGTTTCCATATGATTTACCTCTTCCTCTTAAGATTACTCAGCAGTAAGCCCCTGCTGCTTAATTACATCAATAAGCTGATCGACATATTTCTCGCAGATCTCATCGGTAGCAGCCTCAACCATGACACGGATCTTAGGCTCAGTACCGGAGGCTCTTAAGAGCATTCTGCCGTTACCGGCAAGCTCCTCGTTAACCTTATTAACTGCAGCAACAACGACCGGATCCTCCTGAGCGGCCTTCTTGTCCTTAACAACTACATTTTTAAGGCACTGAGGATACATCTTCATCTCACCTGCCAGCATGGACAGAGGAAGCTTCTTATCGAGCATGGTCATCATTACCATAAGAGATGTCAGGATACCGTCACCCGTGGTCGCATACTTACCGAATATAATGTGACCGGACTGCTCACCGCCCAAGACGTAGCCGTTCTGCATCATGTTCTCGGCAACGTACTTATCACCGACTGCCGTCTTCTCCGTATTGATACCTATTGCCTCGCAGGCCTTGTAAAGACCCATGTTGGACATGATAGTCGTAACAATAGTATCTCCGTCGAGCTGGCCGTTCTCCTTCATATACTTACCGCACAGATACATGACCTGATCGCCGTTGACCTCTTCACCGTTCTCATCGACGCACAGACATCTGTCTGCATCACCGTCATAGGCAAAGCCGACATTAAGGTGATTATCGATCACGTACTTCTTAAGGCTCTCCATATGAGTAGAACCACAGTTAAGATTAATATTGACGCCGTCGGGAGTGTTATTTATTACATAAACCTTCGCGCCCAGGGCCTCGTATACTGCTCTGGCGATGTTCCAGGAAGCACCGTTGGCACAGTCGAGACCCACGCTCATGCCGTTAAAGCCTCTTGTGGGAATGGACATAAGATATCCGATATAGCGATTCCTTCCTGCTGCGTAATCGATAACGTTACCCATCTTCTCACGCTTGGCAAGAGGAAGCTCAGGAATAAGTCCGTCGATATAATCCTCTATCTTCTCCTCGATCTCGGGCTCGATCTTCTGACCGTTAGCCCTCATAATCTTAATTCCGTTATCATAGAAAGGGTTATGTGATGCGGAGATCATTACTCCGCAGTCGAAGCCGTCTGTTCTGCAGCAGTACGATACTGAAGGGGTCGTGGATACATGAAGAAGATATGCATCCGAGCCTGAAGCGGTAATTCCGCTGGAGAGTGCATATTCGAGAGTGTAAGAGCTTCTTCTGGTATCTTTACCTATAATGATTCTCGCTCTTCCGTCCTCGTGATTCTGACCGTAATACCAGCCTAAGTATCTTCCGATCTGAAAGGCCTTCTCGGATGTGAGGATCTCATTCGCCTCTCCTCTGAAGCCGTCTGTACCGAAGTATTTACCCATAAATAATCACCTCTGTTTCTTGTTCTGGAGAAATTATATCAATAAAGTTTTCTGCACAAAACACTTTATTCTACCGTTACACTCTTGGCGAGATTCCTCGGCTTATCCACGTCGCAGCCCTTATTGACCGCCATGTAATAAGCTAACAGCTGACATGGAAGCACTCCCAGGATAGGCGCGAAAATCTCGTCACAGTCAGGAATTATAAACATCTCATCGCAGGAGAAGCTGTCCTTACTGAGCCTCTCGGGGATGATCGCGAGCACCGTAGCTCCTCTGGTCCTTACCTCCTTGATGTTAGACTCCATCTTAGAGGCAAGCTCGTCCTGAGTAATAGGAGATACGACGAGAGTCCCGTCCTCGATAAGAGCAATGGTACCGTGCTTAAGCTCACCTCCGGCATATGCCTCGGAATGAATGTAGGATATCTCTTTAAGCTTCAGTGAAGCCTCCATGGACAGATAATAATCAAGACCTCTTCCCATGAAGAAGATGGAATCCGCATTAAATTGCTTGGATGCGAACCTCTGGATCTCATTCTGCTTCTGAAGTATGGTCTTAAGCTTCTCGGGGATAGCGAGGAGCTCCTGATGGTATTCCTTGTACTTATCCTCGGAGATCTTGCCGAGAGTATAAGCGAATTTAATTGCCATAAGATACATACAGCCAAGCTGTGTGGTATAAGCCTTGGTGGATGCGACGGATATCTCAGGGCCCGCAGCCGTATAGAGCACGTAATCCGCCTCACGAGCGATGGTGCTTCCTATTACGTTAACCACAGCGATGGTGCGGCTTCCCTTCTCTTTCGCTATCTTCATGGCATTTCTGGTGTCAAGGGTCTCGCCGGACTGAGAGATCACTATGGTAAGCGTATTCTCATCTATAAGCGGATCCGAGTAAATAAACTCACTCGCCACGCCACACACGGTAGGTATCCTGCACAGCTTCTCGAAGAGGAACTTACCCACACATCCCGCGTGATAAGCCGTACCGCAAGCGATTATATTGATATTTGTTATACCTGCCAGAAATTCCTTATCCACGGGGATATGCTCCAGATATATCCTGTCGTCCTTGATCCTCGGGCGAACTGTATTATCGAAGGCAGAGGGCTCCTCGAACATCTCCTTCATCATAAAGTGGGCGTAACCGCCCTTCTGAGCGGCATTGGAATCCCACTCAACATGAGATATCTCATATTCCACAGGCTCGCCGTGAATATCCTTGATCTCGATGGAATCCTTCTTCATGATGAGATAGCAGTTATCCTCCATGAAGACCACATCTCTCGTGTATTCGATAAGCGCTGTAATATCGGAAGCTACGAAGTTCTCGTTCTTGCCGAGACCTATAACTATCGGATTATCCTTCTTGGCGCATATAAGCTCATCCGGTCTGTCAACACAGAGAATGCACAGAGCATAGGAACCGACTATATCCGCCAAAGCTCTGCAGACCGCAGCCTCTATATCATCGTTGCCGGATTTAACGTAGTAATACTCAATAAGCTGAGCTGCGACCTCGGTATCAGTCTCAGACTTGAAGACATAGCCATGTCTTTTGAGAAACTTTCTAAGCTCCGCGTAGTTCTCGATAATTCCGTTATGAACGACACATATCTTACCGTTCATCGACAGATGGGGATGAGAGTTCTCATCAGAGGGAGCGCCGTGAGTCGCCCATCTGTTGTGGCCGATACCTGAGGATATCTTATTAGTCCTGTGCTCCTCTAGGGTGTACCCTTGAGCTGCGACCTCATCCTTAAGCTCGTTGACTCTGCCCTTCTTCTTTATAAGATGAAGATCTCCGTCCTTAATAAAAGAAACACCGGCGGAATCGTAACCACGATACTCCAGTGTATTCAATCCTTTAAGTAAAACCGATAGGGTGTTTCTGCTTCCGATGTAACCTACAATTCCACACATAAGCTTTTATCCTTCCGTGGCCGTTGATGCAGTATCGTTCAGGGAATAAACCGTGACGGATATCGTCTCAGGCACTTGCCTTTCTACTCTGAAGTAAACCCGACTGTCCGAAGAAGTAACAACTACCGGAAGCTCAACAACTCCGGTATCTGATACAGCCGAATAATCTATTGTCGCGATAATATCGCTTGCATTGATCCTATCAAGTGTCTCCTGGCGACCTACAAGCTCGAGGTCAACAGAATCTACAGGATATGAGACATCAATATTATCGGGGGTTGATGAATTATTATAGGTAATGGGTACCGTTATAGATGTGGTAACAACAGGGTTGGTATTGACCTGAATATACATCCACAGACAGAATGACATGAGAAGTGACAGCAGCATCAGTCCGAGCTTAGTGCCAGCGCCTACTCTGGATGAATTGGCAAGCACCTCGGCCTTAGCTGTTCTGATCTCTAAGTTCTCGGACTTCTCGCCGGCGGCTTCAGTAGCCGTCACATAAGCCAGACGGGCCTCTTCCTCGGCCTTCTTCTTTCTTCTTACACTGTGGAATATCCTTCCCAGGCCGCGCTTCTCCGACTTATCGGAATAAACGCCCAGAAGGTAATCAAGGTTTGCCTCCAGCTCCCTTACATCCTTCATCTCATAAAGATTTCCATTGACGGCGATGGAGGTCTTACCTCTCTCCTCTGATACAACAACAACGACGGTATCGCCCATCTCAGAGGCTCCTACTGCAGCTCTGTGACGGGTTCCGGATCTTTGCAGGTTATGCATGGTAACCGAGAGCGGAACATGACATCTTGCAGCTATTATCCTTCCGTCCCTTATAAGAAGTCCGCCGTCATGCATAGGCGAGCCCTTATAGAATATGGACTGAAGCACCGAGCTTGTTACTGTGGAATCGAATCTTACGACATTCTCCTGAGTAAGAAGCTCATCAAGTCTGGTCTTACGCTCAATTAGAATAAGCGCTCCGGTATAGGACGAAGCCATCTCGGAGCAGGCATTACATATCTCATGGACAAAGGTGGTCGACAGCGTTGTATTATCGTAATCATCGGAGACAAACAGACTCTTGACCGAGGTAAAGGACTTAAGGCCTACTGTCTCCAGAACTCTTCTTAATTCAGGCTGGAAAAGCACGATAAACAGTATCGCGATAACATAGAGCAGCCTGTTGAAGATAAAGCCCACCATCTCGAGCCCGAACAGTCCGCACATCAGCACGAACAGAAGGATAAGAACTATACCCTTTATAAGCTGCCAGGCACGGGACTGCTTAACAAATAACAGTATCCAGTAGAACAGCGCGGCAACCATCGTGATGTCGATAGCGTATCTTATAACGTCAAGCGTGCTACCGAAGAACACATAACCGCTTGAGAAGCTGTTAACCAATTCGACGATAAAATCTATCAGCTGCGCTATTAAAGAATCACTGCCCATATTAGTTTATTTTAACACTAAGTTAAGCCTCGACAAAGGATTTGTGCGGCAAGCCTTAAGGATTTTCGAGGGATCTATGCCGAAGGCCACGAGCCTTTGTGCTTCTTCCCCCATATTTGTGACAGAACCTGCGAGATTACCTTCGGGACCGTAGTATGTTCTGCCCCCTTTTACCGTAACAGCGGCATCGGCGAGCTTATACTCGCCGTCAGGCATTCCCGCGCCTCTCATGGAATCCGATACCACTATGATCCTGTCCTCGGGAAGCATCGCGAAAAGCATCCTCAGCACCGGCGGACTTATATGTATTCCGTCGCATATCAGCTCGCAGTAGATGTCTTTATTATCGAAGACGGCTCCCAGAATCCCCGGGCTTCTCTTGGTGCAAGGATTCATGGCATTAAGAAGATGTGTAACGCTTGAGGCTCCGGACTCAAAGGCTTCACAGGCAGTATCATAGTCTGCCTCTGTATGAGCCAGCGAGATCACATATCTGTCCTTGTACTGTCGTATAAAGTCCATAGCTCCGTCGAGCTCAGGAGCAATGTCAATGATCTTAAGCATTCCGGGAAAGTCACTCTCTATCCTATCGACGATCTTCCCTGCCTCGGAGGGAGGTATACACAGATCCTTATTCTGAACACCCGCCTTATTGGGGCTCATGAACGGACCTTCCAGATGGATACCCAGAATCTCAGCATAGCTTCCGCCCTGCGTCTTAAGAATATCATTAGCCTTCATAACCGCCTCGAACACCCTCATTATGTCATCCACGGATATCGTCATAGTGGTAGGACAGAAGGCCCCGACATCAAACTCCGGGAGCCGTCTTGCCATAGTAAGAATCCCCTCCACGGAAGCATCAGACACATCCGCTCCGAAGGCTCCGTGAATATGTGTATCGACGAATGAATTATTATCCATAATGCTATTATCTCATAAAACAGAAGAGGCTGTCTTTTGCAAGACAGCCTCCCATCCGAAAAGTCTCTTTATAGATCAGATGCAACCCTGTGCGATCATTGCATCGGAAACCTTGAGCAAGCCTGCGATATTGGCACCTACAACGTAGTTGTTCTCATGACCTACGGAAGCTGCTGTGGAATCAACTGTGTCGAAGATATTCTCCATGATACCCTTGAGCTTAGCGTCAACCTCTTCGAAGGTCCAGGAAAGACGAGCGCTGTTCTGGCACATCTCAAGACCTGAGGTAGCAACACCGCCGGCGTTAGAAGCCTTACCGGGGCAGAAGAAGATATTGTTCTCCTGGAAGTAAGAGATAGCATCAGGTGTTGTAGGCATGTTAGCGCCCTCACCTACTACCTTTACGCCGTTAGCAACGAGAGCCTTAGCGGACTCGAGGTTAAGCTCATTCTGTGTAGCGCAAGGAAGAGCGATGTCACAAGGAATTGTCCAGACGCCCTTAGAGCCGTTAACATCCTCTGTGTACTTAGCGGAAGGAACATAATCAAGATACTCCTTGATTCTTCCTCTCTTAACCTCCTTAATCTCCTTGACAGCATCGAGGTTGATACCGTTCTCGTCATAGATGTAACCGTTGGAGTCGGAAAGAGCAACTACCTTAGCGCCGAGCTGTGTAGCCTTCTCACAAGCGTAGATAGCAACGTTACCGGAACCGGAGATAACAACTGTCTTACCCTCGAAGGAGGAATTAAGCTTCTTGTGGAGGAGGCAGTCTACAAAGTAGCAAAGACCATAGCCTGTAGCCTCTGTTCTTGCAAGGGAACCGCCGAAGGAGATCTTCTTACCTGTAAGGATTCCGGAGAACTCATTAACGATCTTCTTATACTGACCGAACATGAAGCCGATCTCACGAGCGCCTGTACCGATATCACCTGCAGGTACATCTGTATCAGGGCCGATGTGTCTGTAGAGCTCTCTCATGAAGCTCTGGCAGAAGGCCTGTACTTCATTATCGGACTTACCCTTAGGATCGAAGTCGGAACCACCCTTAGCACCGCCCATAGGAAGTGTTGTAAGAGAGTTCTTGAAGATCTGCTCGAAGCCCAAGAACTTCAGAATAGAAAGGTTAACGGAAGGATGGAGTCTGATACCGCCCTTGTAAGGTCCGATAGCGCTGTTGAACTGAATTCTGTAGCCGCGATTAACCTGGATCTTGCCGTTGTCATCAACCCATGCAACTCTGAACATAACCTGTCTCTCAGGCTCGAGGATTCTCTCGAGAACCTGCTTCTCAATAAGCTCAGGATGTGTAGCAAGTGCGGGCTCGATAGAAGATAAGAACTCATAAACAGCCTGGAAGAATTCCGGCTCGTTTGGGTTCTTCTTCATAACACTCTGCATCAGATCGTTAAGATAGGGATTTTCAATTTTGTAATCCATTGTGTCCACCTTTCCTTTTTACTGCGAATTTGCAAGTCGCAGTGTCAAAAAATTCATAAACTGCAAAAATAATATATCAACAGTGTTGTTTATGCAATAATCAATTTAAGGAAATTCATAATCGAGGTAGATCTCGTCTTTTATTCAGAAACGATAAGTAATATTAATTCGCCGGAACCTGCACAGTAGTAGAATTCGGCAGGGTCGATGCAGGATCAACGGAGGTGGGCACTGTAAACGGATCATTACGGGTTACCTCCTCCACAGTAGATATTCCGAACATATCCTTATATTGTTCTGTATTAATATGAGGAAGAATGGCATTAACAGATATGAACAGCAGAAGAAAGAATATAAGGATAAGAAGACCTCTGTTAAGGATTATAAGCCGGCGCTCCGCATTATACTTGGCATCTATATGCTCCTTGGTGGCATAGCCTACCAGAACATATACCTTATTTACGCTGTCGCGCTTGGGCTTCCTCTTATACTCGGTGATTTTTCTTCTTATGTAATTCTGAACTCTCGAAGGAATATTCTTAAAGAATTTAACAGTAGTCCTGGCAATAGAGCCAAGAATCGAAGACAGCTTACTGCCCAAATCACTGCTTTCCAGAGTCGCTTCTTTCTTCATAACATGAATTATAACAAACAAATCAAATAATAAAACCTTTTCAAGCATCCTTAGATGACATGAGCTCGTATAGCAGGCTGATGCCTTTATCATGCTTTCTATAGACTGAAGATTTACTGATAAACATCTCTTCGCTTATGTCCTCTACGCTTAAGCACTTAAAGTACCTAAGATAGAGCACGCGGGAATACGGATCCGGTAGATTCATGAGCGTCAGGAACAAGGCAAGTGCTTTGGCATGCTTATTAAGAACATAGCTCGTCTTATTCCCGAGCTTCTTTACGAAGGTATCGTAACCCTGACTTATCTCTATGATCTCCTCCTCGATATCATAGGACCCTCCGGTATGTTCTATAGACGGATTAAGAACTCTTACCGGAGCATGGTCGTGGAAATACATGTCTCTTATAACAGCGATCTTGTCGTCAACACATTCGGACATAAAGTTAACAAGAGATATGGCCTCATTATTGGAGCAGGTCAAATCCTCGTAAAGCGTGTTAAGACGTTCCCTTAGAATATTCTCGTACATAAATACCTCCTATACGAACAAGTGTTTGACAAAGGAATAACAATCGGATAAAATCCAATAAGAAAATATGTTTGGAGGTCGCGAACATGGGTGCAACCGGAAAGACAGATAATAAGTCCGAGAAGGCTATCGACAGAGTATATAACTACGTAAAGTATTACATTAAGTCCAACACCTACTCCCCATCTGTCAGAGATATTTGCAAGGGAGCCGGCCTCAAGTCCACCTCGTCAGTTCATATGTATTTAAAGAAGTTGGACGAACAGGGTAAAATCGAATATCGTCCCGGAATGAGAAGAGCAATAATAATCAAGAACCTTGAAGATGAACAGGAGGTCGCACTCCCTGCCGATATAATCAGACTTCCGTGTATCGGTAAGATCACAGCAGGTGAACCGATCTATGCTCACGAAGACTATTCCGATTCGATTTATGTGAATTCATCTGCACTCGGTAAGTCCATTATCGGTCGTGAGGATGCCTTTATTCTGAAGGTTAGCGGCACCAGTATGATCAATGCACATATCTTAGACGGAGACTATATAATAGTAAGGAAGCAGAGCAGCTGCCAAGAAGGAGATATCATCGCTGCCCTTATTAATGATGAAGCTACTGTTAAGAGGTATGGAAAGCTGAATGGTGTTCCTTATCTGTTCCCCGAGAATGATATGTATTCCCCTATTCCATTTAACACGGAAGACTGCAGGATATTGGGCAAAGTCGTCGGCCTTCACAGGTATTCTATAGATTGATCGCTGTCATGTCTTAGTCCTCCTTTGTGGTCTACGAAGACTATAACAACGTTTTCCTTCCAAGATCATGAAATCAGCCTCTTTTCACCACAAAACCCGCGGAATGTTAAGACGCTTTGATTTTATTGTTCATCAAATGCACAATCTTCCATGATTGTGCATTTTTTGCACAACATAGAGCAAATTAATAATCACATACTGATTCGATCGAGAATAAAATCAGCCTGCTGATCCACTCTTATATTTCTATCGATCCTTATAATCTCATCAATATACCTGAACCATGTCAACTGACGCTTGGCATAATGTCTTGTATTAAGCTTGATCTCATAAGCCACGCGCTCCAATGTGCTTCCGGGCACATTATCGATCAGCGGCAGGAACTCCTTATATCCTATGGCCTGACAGCAAGTAGACTTCCTGTCAATAGGAAGTGAATATAAATACCTTGCCTCAGCCTCAAGCCCATCTTCCATCATCTTATCCACACGAAGATTGATACGGTCATAAAGGACCGACCTGTCGTCCTCATAATCAATATCGAACAACCTGAAGTTATATAACGGTCCGGTCTTCTTAGAATCATTATCACGCTGGGTCTTAGTCTTACCTGTCGCCTCGAACACCGCCAAAGCCCTTATTACTCTTCTTGTATTATTAGGATGTATCTTAGCTGCCGCTTCTGGATCAGCGTCAACCAATCTTCTGTAGATATCATCTATCCCGTTACGTTCATACTCCTCATACAGCTGATCGGTAACCTCATCTGCTCTCGGATCCTCTTCGAATGCCAATCCGTCTTTAAGAGCCGAGATGTACTGCCCTGTCCCTCCGCACAGCACGGGAAGCCTGCCTCTACTTAAGACATCATCTATACAGCTGCTGCAGTCCTCCACGAACATTGAGACATTATAATTATCCCCGGGTTCGATAATATCGATCATATGATGAGAAACCAGCTCCCGTTCCTGCCGCGTCGCCTTGGCAGTCCCGACATCAAGGCCTTTATATATCTGCATTGAATCACAGGAAATAAGCTCGCCTCCCGCCTTAAGGCATAGATCAAGAGCCACGGCACTTTTACCGCTGGCAGTAGGTCCGGTGATAATGGGAATGATCGTGTCCTTATCCGTCATAGGATCCTTTTAAACTTCTTCTCAAGCTCAGTCTCGTACACCTTAATGAAGGTCGGCCTGCCGTGAGCACAGTGATAAGGATCCCGGCACTCATGAAGCTGAGCTATCAGTGATAGTGCCTCTTCCCGGGTAATATGATCGTGCGCCTTGATCGCCGCCTTACAGGCAGTAGTCTGTATAAGCGATACCCACACCTGACTCTTGGCCGGTGTCTGTCGCTTCATATCCTCCAGTATCTGAGTAAACATTACGGAGGGCTTCGACATGGACTTCAGACGATCCTCTGCCTTCGTAGCCACGGGTACGGACCTTAACGCGATTTGCTTATCACCCACCACATCGATATCGAAGCCGAACTCCTTAAACCCCTGAAGGTTGTCCGTCACGAAGGAAATATCCGAGGCCGACAACTCGATCACCTGAGGCACCAGAAGAGCCTGTACCGCTCTTCCGCTGTCGTCAAGCTTCTCTCTTCTTGCCCCGAACCGCTCGAAAAGCACTCTCTCATGCGCCGCATGCTGATCCACAAGGAAATAGCAATCATCCGACTGCATGATAATATACGTGGAGAATAGAAATCCCACGAATTCAGAATTATAAAGCTCCTCGATATCGCCCTTATTACCGTCGTAATCATCAAACACGACAGGTAATTCTTCGCCATTATCATCGACTTCAGTCGGCACCTCCTCAACATCCGTATCGACAACAGAATCGGAAGCATCAACAGAAGCTTCAGGCTCGTCATCCTCGCCTTCGATCTTATCTATATCAGGTTTAAACTGAGACAGTATTGTCAGAAGATTCTCAGTAGCCTTTGCTTCAGAAGTCGTATAAGAGGATCTCTGCGAGAAGGTCCCGCCCTTGGAGCCGGAGCCTGATGAAGAAGAGCCATTCACGGGAGCGGATACCTTGGAAGAATTAACCTCCTTTACTACAGACGAAGGCTCTTGGAACACGGCATTCTTAATACCGTGAAGCACAAGACGGAATATTGTTGAATCGTCTGAGAACTTAACCTCCGCCTTCTGAGGATGCACGTTAACATCCACACCTCCGGAGGGCACGTAAATACTTAGAATACATACCGCGTACTTATGCTTCATCACCGAGGCCTTATATGCCTCATCAATAGCGGCAGACACCACCGCACTCTTGATGGGTCTGTCGTTGACGAACACATACTGCATTCCCCTGTTACCGCGCACACACGAAGGCTTACCCGTGAAGCCTCTAAGCTTGATCCCGTCAAGCTCATACTCCACAGGCACCAGACCCGACGTCAGCTCATTGCCGTAAATAGCGTAGATCGCATCCTTCATATTGCCGTTACCCGGAGTAAAAAGCACCTGTTTGCCGTCCTTGATCAGTCTGAAGGACACCTGCGGATTAATGATCGCCAGCTTCTCCACAAGGCCGCATATATACATGCTCTCGGTAGCATCTCTCTTCAGGAACTTATACCGTGCAGGCATATTCGCGAACAGATTACGTACAGTCACCACAGTTCCGTTATCAGCGGCGACCTCGCTCTCCTTAAGAAACTCACCGTCCTTATACTCTATGGATATACCGGTCTTCATGTCTTCCTGCTTGGTAGTTACGACAATATCACTGCAGGCTGCGATAGAAGCCAGCGCCTCGCCTCTGAAGCCCTGTGTGGAAAGATCATACAAATCCTCTATCCTGTGAAGCTTAGAGGTCGCATGAATTAGGAAGCATTTACGCGCGTCATCGCGATCCATGCCAAAGCCGTTATCACTGACTCTTATAAGCGATATACCGCCGCTCTCGAATTCTATCTTGATCGTGGTGGCGCAGGAATCAAGACTGTTGTCCACCAACTCCTTTACGACGGATACGGGTCTCTCTATAACCTCTCCCGCCTTAATGGCATTGGCGGTCTTTAAATCCAGGACATTAATCCTGCTCATTCTCGTCTTCCTTTCTTACGGTATCTATAAAGCCGTAAAGAAGGTTCATCGCTTCAAGAGGTGTTACTCTTGTGATATCGATATCGCGAAGTGCATTTCTGATGCTGTCTTCCTTCCTGTAGTAAACATTATCGGGATTAAAGATCGAATCCTGTCCCGGGATCTGGGCTTCCTCCGAGGTCTTGAATTCGCCAAGGCGCTCCAGCTCCTTAAGGATATTACGAGCCCTCACGAGCACATCCGACGGAACACCGGCAAGCCTTGCTACCTCGATACCGTATGAATCAGAGGTCCCGCCCTCCACTATCTTATGAAGGAAAACAACCCCGTCATCATTCTCGGTGACATCCACATGATTATTGAATATCCCGCGAATGCTCTTCTGCAAGCGGTTAAGCTCGTGATAATGCGTCGCGAAGATCGTTCTGGCGAACAGTATCCCGGGATCTGCAATATATTCCAGCACCGCCCATGCTATGGAGAGACCGTCGTAAGTCGAGGTACCTCTTCCAACTTCATCAAGAAGCAGCAGGCTTCGGGACGTGGCATTCTTAAGTATCCCCGCTACCTCCTTCATCTCCACCATGAACGTTGACTGCCCCATGGAGATATCATCAGAGGCTCCGATACGTGTGAAAATCTTATCCACAAGTCCGATGTGAGCGGAGGATGCAGGTACGAAGGACCCCATCTGCGCCATCAGAACTATTATGGCGTTCTGTCTCATATAGGTTGACTTACCCGCCATATTAGGGCCTGTCAGAACCATTATTCTTCTGTCGGAATCGATAAGAGTATCATTCGGAACGAATCGATCCTCTCCGCTAAGCATTTTCTCTACTACAGGATGACGTCCGTCCTTTATCTCCAGAACATCGGAATTATCAACAACAGGACGTACATAATGCTCTTCATTCGCGAGCTCGGCCAAGGATGAGATAACATCGATGAGAGCGGCCGCCCTCGCGCTTCCGAACAGCCTGTCACAGGAGGCCTTCACAGTCTCTCTGATATCCACATACAACTGATATTCCAGAGCCGTCCTTCTGGAGGTCGCACCGAGTATCTTCTCTTCCAGCTCCTTAAGCTCAGGCGAGATATATCTCTCATTATTTGCAAGGGTCTGTTTACGTGTATATTCAGAGGGTAATTCCTTTACGCTTCTCGGGACCTCCACATAGTAGCCAAAGACCCGGTTATAGCCTATCTTCAAGGTCTTAACTCCGGTCCTCTCACGCTCCTTCGCCTCCAGCTCCATAATGTAATTACGCGCGTTGGATGCGATATCCCGAAGCTCATCACATTCGGAATTATAGCCTTCCTTGATGATGTCTCCCTCGGTGATTACTATAGGAGGATCCTCCGATATGGACCGATCAAGAAGCTCATATATATCCTCAAGAGGATCGAGGATACTGTTAATCTCGCGGAAGCTGCCCTTACCGAACTTAGATGAGCACTCCTTAAGAAAAGGAAGCTTACCTAATGAATGCTTCAATGACAGCATCTCGCGGGCATTAATGCTTCCCAGGGACACCTTAGCCGCCAGTCTCTCCAGGTCGTATAGACCGGTAAGGCACTCTATCAGCTGCTTTCTCTCGATATACCTGTCGTAGCACTCCTCCACCGCATCAAGTCTGGCATTAATGGCACTTGTAACTATTAAAGGCTCCTCCACCCACTTGCGAAGAAGTCTTCCTCCCATGGCAGTCTTCGTACGATCTATCGCCCATAGAAGTGATCCCTTCTTGGCACCCGATCTTATGGTGTGTGTAAGCTCGAGGTTTACTCTCGTGCTGTAGTCGATCTCCATAGTCTCGGATATCTTGAAGCAGTTGATCTCATTAAGGTGCATTACCCTGCCGGTCTGGGTCTCCTCTGCATAGGAGATCAGGGCAGCGCAGGCCCCGAGCATCAGTCCCGTATCCTTGAATTTATCGTCTCCGTAGACCTTAAGTTTGTTCTCTTTAATAGAGGAAGCAGCGAAATCTCTCTCGGGTCTACTTGTATAAGACACTTCAAAGGCCTGTCTTAGGGTCTTAAAGTAAGGCACCGCCTCGAAAGCGGGATTATATATGATCTCCGAAGGAGAATACTTACCTATCAGATTAATAAGGTGCTCATCATTACCCGTAAAGTCAAGTTGTGTCGCTTCGAAGTCTCCGGTCGTGATATCTGCAACGGCGATACCGTACTGAGTTCCTACACACATTACGCTCATAAGGAAATTATTCTTCCTGTCGTCAAGCTCTTCGGTATCGGTCATAGTACCCGGTGTCAGCACCTGAACTATACCTCTCTTGACCAGGCCCTTCGCCGTGGCAGGATCCTCAAGCTGCTCGCAGATGGCTACTTTACAGCCCTCATTAACGAGCCTTCCCGCATAGGACTTATAGGCATGGTGGGGGACACCGCACATCGGGGCGCGAAGTCCGCTGCCACAGTCTCTGGCAGTTAATGTGAGCTCCAGCGTCTTGGATACGAATAAAGCATCATCGAAGAAGCACTCGTAGAAGTCTCCAAGCCTGTAGAAGATAATTATCTCGCCCATCTGACGCTTCAGATCGGCGTATTTCTGCATCATGGGAGACAGCTGCTCATATGGCACATCATCAAGTCTTAAAGGTTTGTTGTCTGTCATTTAAGCCTCACCATCTTACCGTCAACCGAATAAGGACGTGCATGCGTAAACTCTACATCACAGAGCATTCCCTCATAATCATCCGAGGTCTTGGACGGATCCTTAAGCTCATCCGGGATCGTGAAGTTGACCAGATGGTTAGACAGAGTCCTTCCCGTCAGTATATCGGGAGCCGTCGAGCTTTGGCCCTCTATAAGTATTTCCTCAGTCTTCCCGACCTTAGCAAGATTGGATTTATAAGCAAGATCATTCTGAAGCTCCAATAGCCTTCCGAATCTCTCGGTAACCACATCGTGAGGTATCTGGTCCTCCATGGTCGCCGCCTTCGTACCGGGTCTTCTTGAATACTGGAAGGTGAACGCAGAATCGAAGCCGCATTCCTTCACGACCTTCAGCGTCTCAAGGAAATCCTCCTCAGTCTCGCCGGGGAAACCTACGATAATATCTGTGGATATCGCACCGTGAGGAACCTTATCCCTGAAGTAGTGAGCGGTCTTAAGATAATCCTCCCTGTTATACGGGCGATTCATGAGCTTAAGTATCCTGTCGGAGCCGGACTGCAGAGGAAGATGAAGATGAGTCTCTATATTAGGGTACGAAGCCATAATATCCACGATCTCTTCAGATACATCCTTCGGGTGAGATGACATGAATCTGATTCTCGAGAACCCCTCTATACCTGCAGCAGCCTCCAGTATCTGCGGAAACCTCTCCCCCTTCGAGCTTCTGTAGGAATTAACGTTCTGCCCCAGGAGCATAACCTCTTTATAGCCCTCTGAGGCGAGCTTTTTTAACTCATCCATGATCTCTTCCATATCGCGCGATCTCTCGCGTCCTCTGGCATAGGGCACGATACAGTAAGTGCAGAAATTATTACAGCCATACATGATAGGAACCAGAGCTCTGAAGCGCCTCTTACGCGCTATAGGCACCAGAGAATCCTCTACTATGTAATCCTCGGCAGAGATATTCACGAGTTGCTTCTTGTTTCTTAAGGCATCCCTAAGGTACACGGGGAAAAGGTGAAGATGCTGGGGATCGAAGACCATGTCCACATAAGGGAAGCTCTTCTTTATCTTCTCGACATTCTGCTCCACCATGGTCATGCAGCCGCATACGGCAACAATACGGTCCTTATCATTAATCTTATCGGCCTTTACTATCCCTAAGTTTCCGAAAAGCCTGTCCTCGGCATTCTCCCTGACGGCACAGGTATTGAAAATAATTATATCCGCTGTCTCATCAGACGAAGCCTCCTTAAGCCCCATCTGCTCGAGCATACCGCACAGCTTCTCGGAATCCGATTCATTAAGCTGGCAGCCGTAGGTTTTAACGTTATATGTGATCGATCTGCCCTTGGAGGCAGAAAGGCTGGAGAAATACTCTGACAGCTCACTCATGGAGGAATCGCTCTCGCGAAGATCCTCTTTACCGACCTTGATTATCGCCATTACTCTTTCCTTTCAAACTCAACAATTAATTATACTAGAAATTCTTCTTTTGTTATAATCGTATTTATGAAAAGAATGTTGGCCCTTCTACTTACCGCGGTGATGACCGTAGCCCTTATCCTGCCTGTATCCGCACTGGCGGTTAACGACGATCTTGACGACCCTGATGACGGGCTTGTCTCTCAGAACGAGGCCTATGATGACCTGATGAATGACGGCCCTGCGGATGTACCCGAGGTCATAGGCTCATCCTACATTCTTTATGACGCACAGTCCGGCGCCATCCTTATGGGAAGGAATATAGATTATCAGGTTCAGCCCGCAGCCATAACCAAGCTCATGACCGTGCTTCTTGCTATGGAAAATCTGGACCTTGATGACACTATCACCATCACACAGCCCATGTACATAGGAGTCCCGGAGAACTACTTCACATTGGGAGCTACCGAGGGGGAGATTGTTACCATAAGGGATCTTGTATATGCAGCACTTCTCGAGTCGGACAGTGATGCCTGCCTCGCCCTCGCCATAGCCGTATCGGGAGCTGAGTCTCTCTTCACCGGTCTTATGAACCAGCGTGCCTCAGAGCTCGGGTGCACACACACCTTCTTCACCAATTGCTACGGCAATGATGATGTAAGTAACTTAAGCACCGCTCACGACATGGCCCTTATCCTCGACGCCTGCACAGATCATCAGGACTTCGTGGACATATCCACCACCTTTCAGCACACTATGCTCGGCACTAACCTTTACAGTGACTCGAGACTGATCTCGAACGCTAATAAGTTCATATCCACTCAGGAGTATTCCTATGATTATTACGCCGGCGGTCTCACCGCTTACTCCGACGGTGTAGGGTATTCCATCGCTGCCGCAGCCAACAAGAACGGACGTAAGCTCGTGGGCATAATCCTGGGGGCAACGGATACCTACGGAAGATATAACGATATGATCGAGCTTTTCGACAGCGGGTACTCTTCCTTTTCCACCCTCCCCATAGACCAGGGAGAGTTCATGCCCCTTTATAACGACACTATAGAGCAGATCAACTCCGCGCTTCTGGGGACCGAGCTGGCGGTAATGGAGGCGTCTATGGATCTGTCGCCTTATATCACTACCACCACGGCTAGAGTTTCCCTGGGAAGCACAAATACCGTCGACCTTTCGCAGGTCATAATTGACACCTCCTCCACGGAGAATCAGGACTTCCGTATTCCGATACTTCGCGCTTTTAACGACGGCAAGACCTATATCGTAGGTGTGCTTAATATCCAGGTGGGGACCAAGGACAATCTCGTCCCTATAAACCCTGAGAAAAGGTCCATCTGGTCAACTCTTAAGACCGCGCTGGTGACGCTGATAGTAATACTTGTTCTGCTTATAATCCTGGTGTATTCACTCATCATCTTCAGGCGCAAGGCCAGAAAGAGAGCTGCGAGAGAATTCCGTAATAAGAACAAGATGCTTTAATCGGCTCTTGTGTAAGTAAAGTCGGTAAGATAAAGGGATAAGACACGATCGTCTGCGGTATCGGGCAGAACAGAGATCGGAGACAGCGCTCCCGGTATATCTATATCCATATCGCATCTGAAGCTGTCGTCCAGAGTGAATTCGAACTCGAAGCTGTCGTCATCCATCGACACAGGGCCATCAAAGACCACCGCACCATTAACTCTTACGGTAATGTTCTGAACACCGCCGAAGACATTCACCAGACCGAAGCGCCCTGTATAGGTTCCCGGCAGCATATGAAGTCTTAGGTTAAGGCTGTTGCCGTACACGAGTCCCACATCACCCTCGAAGCCCATAGGACTTCTTATAAGTGACATATCATTCTGAGTAAGCTCGGAGAAGTCCAGAGTATCAACGTCGCGGACTATATGATATCCGTCCTCAGGTATATTGACATAAGTAAAAGGCTCTCCGTTGATACTAGTTGAATTAAGCGACCTGAAGTCAACCGTCTCGAGTCCGGGACCGTATATAGTCCACTCCCCTTCATCAAGAAGCGTCGCGGCCTCGGGAGTTATAAGAAGCTTACGAAGATTGCCCTCTTCATCGAAGTACGGCACCGGGTATTCGCAGTAATAGTTCTCCTCGGTCAGGGTCCTGGAGTAAAAGATACCGACCGGAGGATTATAAAGAGACGGCATATTATCCATAACAAATCTGCCGAACAATGTATAATCGAGATAAAGATTCTTCGGGAACATAAGACCGAACAGCATAAGTATGGCAAGAGTCCACGCGCCGCTAATCCCGAACACGCAGGATGACAGCTTCGGACTTATGTTAAAGACATTATAGAAGGCCATAAATGGCAGCATCCATACGTTATAGCGCATTATATAGGACATTCCGCAGTTGATATGAAGCTCCTGCGATACGATAAAAAGCATGGCGATTACGGCAAGAAGATACAACACCGATCTGAATACATTCTTACGCTTGATAACATTTACAACTACTGCGATGAAGAAGGCCGGAACGATAAGAAGTGTATAGACTATCATACCCTGATTAGGGTCGAAGATATATGACAGCGCACAGATAAGTCTGCTGTCGACAGGATCGGTGCTGGCCGATGTCGATGCCACTGCTGCTACAGGGCTGTAGCTTCCGAACAGTATAAATGATCTTATTATCGGCACGAACCCCGGGATCGCTGCCACAAGCACAGGAATCGTGCTTATTATGGTGCCCTTAAGCTTTCTACCCGACTCGCGATAAGCGGTGACCAGGAAATCGATCCCCAGTAGAAACGCCGGAACCAGCAAAGTCAGATTAGATACGGCAGCGAGGCTCATGAGAAGCATAGAGACCACGTAATTCTTGTTGTGTCTCATCACCAGCGACGCCACCACAAGAGAGAACATCAGTATCTCGGTATGTATCCATGTAAGGTAGAACCCTGCGGGGTTAATGACCAGGAAAACCATTAGAAGAGTCTTCTTAAGCTGATCCGTCTTAAGCACCAGCTGCACCATAAGGCATGCCGTAAGCCAGAATACAAGATTCATGTACAGGAAGGCCTTGGCAGGATTCATCCCCAGGAAATGGAACAAGGCTCTCATAGGCATACAAAGCACGGAGTAAAACCCCACATGCTTGGCGTAATCCTTGCCGTCGGAGCCTCTTACCAGAGTAATATCCTCTCTGTCCCTGTAGATGGTATCGAATATCTCATTGCCGTAATAAGCCTTGGCATCGTCGATATCCTCAGAGGTAACGTCAGTTGTACCGTGGTTCATGATAGACACGGGCATCATAAGATACTCGTAGCCGTCACCGGGGAACTCGCGCCCCACCTCCCACGATATCACGGAAAGTCCCGCTATCGCCAGAGACAGCATCAGAAGCCACGATATAAACGACAGTATTACGTCCTTCTTCATTATCTTCCCGAGAATGCCTCCAGAGCCTTCTTAACAGTGACATCCATGTCGTAATACTTATAGTCGGCAAGCCTTCCTCCGAATATGATATCCGTCTCGTCCGCGAGCCTTCTATATTCCTCGTAAAGACTGTTATTACGATCATCGTTAACAGGATAGAAGGGCTCGTCCCCCACCTTCCACTCAGAGCTGTACTCTCTTGAGATAACTGTCTTCTCCTGTGTTCCGAATTCGAAGAACTTATGCTCTATTATCCTCGTGTAGGGCGTCTTATCGTCAGTGTAATTAATGACCGCATTGCCCTGGAAGTTCGGTGTATCAATAACCTCCGTCTCGAACCTTACGGTCCTATAGTGAAGGTGCCCGAGCTTGTAGTCGAAGAACTCATCAAGAGGTCCTGTGTACACCACCCGGGATGCGATCGAACCCGCCTCATCCTTAATATCAGCGTAATCCGTGTTAAGCCTGACCTCGATCCCTTCCAAGAGCCTGTCGAAAAGCTTAGTATACCCGCCTATCGGTATCCCCTGATAAAGCGCATTAAAGTAATTATTATCGAATGTGAATCTTACGGGCAGACGCTTGATAATCGACGAGGGAAGCTCATTACAAGGTCTTCCCCACTGCTTCATGGTGTAGCCCTTAACAAGCTTCTCGTAGATATCCCGACCTACAAGACTTATAGCCTGCTCCTCGAGGTTCGAGGGCTCCGTAATACCGGCTTCCTCACGCTGCTTCTCTATAATAGCCTTAGCCTCATCAGGAGTTACTACGCCCCACATCTTATTGAAGGTGTACATGTTAAAGGGTAGAGAATAAAGCTCGCCGTTATAATTGGCAACTGGAGAGTTGGTGTAGCGGTTAAAGTCAACATAACGATTAAGGAATTCCCATACGGTCTTATCATTCGTATGGAAGATATGCGCACCGTACTTATGGACATTGATGCCCTCTACACTCTCTGTATAGCAATTACCGCCTATGTGAGCTCTCTTATCGATAACAAGCACCGAACCGCCTGAGTCCTTTACGCATCTGGCGAAGACGGCTCCGAACAATCCCGCACCTACAATAAGATAATCGTACATCCTATAACCTCACTTGATCATTCTGTTATAAGCACTTAGAACGGCTCTGACTGAGGACTTGGTCACAGAGCTTGATACACCTGCACCTAAGAATATCTTACCATCCTCTGCCCGCTTGATCTCAAGATATGTTATAGCGGCAGAATCAGTACCGTTCTCCATTGCATGTTCATTATACATGTTTATGGAGAACTTTACGCCGGTATAAGTCGAGAAAGCATCAACAAAAGCATCGAGGAGACCGTTACCGCTTCCCTTTATGGTTACAGGCTGACCCAGGTAGGTGATCTTTGCCTCTATCTCACTCATCTTATCTCCCAGCGAGTGCTCCGAGAAGGTATTTAACCAGTAGGGAGACATGACGTTAATATAGTTATCGTCGAACAGATCAAAGAGCTCCTGAGGCAGCAGTTCTCTTGAGTTATCGTCGGTCTCATGCTTAACCACAGTAAGGAAATCTCTCTGGAAGGACCTTGGCAGAATAACACCGAAGTACTGCTCCATAACATAAGAGATACCGCCCCTTCCGGACTGACTGTTGATACGGATGATAGGCTCATAATCTCGCCCTACGTCAGCAGGATCTATAGGAAGATAAGGAACAGCCCATATATCCGAGCCTCTCTCCTGCATCTTCTTCCTTCCCTTGTTGATGGCGTCCTGATGAGACCCCGAGAAGGCAGTAAACACGAGCTTTCCCGACCAGGGGTGTCTCGGGTCCACCTTCATCCTTGTACACTCTTCATATATATCGATACATTCGTTGATATCCGAGAAATCAAGCTTCGGATCGACTCCGTGCATCATCATATTAATGCAAAGAGTAATCACGTCGACATTACCTGTCCTCTCGCCGTTACCGAACAGCGTGCCCTCCACTCTGTCTGCTCCTGCGAGCATGCCTAACTCGGAGGCCGCCACACCGGTGCCTCTGTCGTTATGAGTATGAAGCGACACTTCTATACTGTCTCTCCACCTGGTGTTATCGCAGAAATACTCGATACTGTCTGCATAGACATTAGGGAGCGTATACTCCACAGTCTCAGGCAGGTTGATAATTACCTTTTTATCCGGCGTAGGCTTCCATACGTCACATACCGCATCACAGATCTCTACGGCAAAATCCGGCTCAGTAGACGAATAGGATTCCGGCGAATACTCGAGAATGTAATTAGTATCCGATTCGGCCTCGTCGATATACTCCTTGATCATTCTGGCGCCGTCGACTGCCAGCTTCTTGCACTCCTCCTTGGAGAAGTCGAAAACCACGTCTCTTTGAAGTGTGCTGGTGGAGTTATAAAGATGAATGATAACGTTTTTGGCACCGTATACGGCCTCCATAGTCTTATCGATTATCTCCGGCCTAGACTGAGTCAGCACCTGAATGGCGACGTCGTCGGGGATCAGATCGTTATCGATAAGCTCACGGCAGAAGTTATAGTCTGTATCCGAAGCTGCGGGAAAGCCGATCTCGATCTGCTTGAAGCCCACCTTCAGAAGCAGCTTATAGAATTTAAGCTTCTGGTCCAGAGTCATAGGGACCTCCAGAGCCTGGTTACCGTCTCTTAAGTCTACAGAACACCAGACAGGGGCCTTGTCGATCACGCGGTCAGGCCACTTCCTGTTCTGAAGTCTTACCTCAGGGATTTTCTGATACTTTTGATAGTTCATTGTTGCTACCTCCCGATAAAATAACGACCCTTCGTCACTTAGAGACGAAGGGTCGTTCGCGGTACCACTCTAATTCATTCATTCCTGAATGCACTCTACAGATACGGGATAAACTGATATCCGATATCCTGCCCCTGTAACGCTGGGCATGCGTCCGATCCTTGGGATAAAGCCTTTCAGACCGGCTGCTCCGAAGTGAGTTCCCTTTATCGTGTCCTGCTGTCTTACACCGACCGACAGCTCTCTATAAGGATCGTATGAAGGTACTATTCTTCATCAACGCATTAACTATCAAGTTGTTGCAATCTTAACAAAGCAATGTTCAAAGGTCAAGCCTGTATAATCTTACCCTCGTCATCCACCTCGAAGGTTCCGTTAAGGAAGCTCAGGCAATCCGTGACCATGCTCTGCTGCTTTATAAGGGTCGACTTAATATCTGAAATGATAGTACAGCCTCTGACCTCAGGCCTTGCTCTCATATCGAAGCTACCCATAAGCATAGCGTCTCTTCCGTCGATAGAGGAGTTGATGCTGCTGTTTGTTACGCTGATATCGGCGTAACCGTCCTGAGAGCCGATTCCGGTATGAGCCATGCACTTGGCATACAGCGAGATCTGGCAATCATTGATCCTTATATCAGATTCACCGGTCATATTACCTATACCTACAGTGCTTCTTCCGGGAACACTGATTGTGAAATTTGCGGAGTTGATGATTATATTGCCTCCGAGACCGGAGCCGATACCCACACCTGTTGAACCGTTGCCGGTAACAGAGAGCGCACCGTCGTAGTCATCGATTATGATATCTCCATGCTTCTTATCCATACCGGCACCGATACAGAAGAACTGATAACCGCTGACATTAAAGGTCAGATCTCCGTCACCCTCTATATGAAGCACGGAATTAGGGGCCACATATATACCGCTCATAAGGGTATTACCGCCCTTAATAACGAGAGTAACATCAGATTCTCCGTCGATGGATATCGCAGGGACTTCCTTCTCTCTTCCGATACCGACATTATCAAGCGTTATTCTGCCCTTATAGCCGTTAGTGATATTCATTACCATGCCGGTCATAAGCTCAGGAGAACCGGTTACGGTAAAGTCGATAAATGTAGCTTCCTTCCTGCTGACACTTATGACCTCCACTCCCTGCTCATTAAGGTTGTTAAGCATGATCCTCGCTTCTCTTCCGGCGACGAATACGGAATCGAGGTTAGACTCCTCGTACTTCATCCTGTATTCACAGATCTCCTGCTTAACCTTCTGATCGATGCTTCTTATGATCTCAGCCGACGGTCTGGCGGTGTAGTAGCCCTGTATAAGGTCTACACCGAGCATAATTACCGTATTAAGCTCCTCTGTGGTCTCCACGCCCTCGGCAAGGGTGATAATGCCGTTATCATGAGAGAAGGTAATAATATCCTTTACGAAATGCTGCTTCTGAGGGCTGTCCTGGATATTGGTAAGAAGCATACGGTCGATCTTAACGTATCTAGGCATATAGCGAAGAAGATTGGTGACATTGGAGTAGCCGGTACCGTAATCATCTACGGCGGTCTCCACACCGGTCTTGGCATATAGTGCCTTAAGATCAGCAAGCTCGTCATCAGTAAGCTCAGACTGTTCAGTAAGCTCGATAACAACCGATCCCCTGAGTGCTTTTATACGATTGGAAATATCCTCTTCCTTATCTTCCGGAACCTTAGTTCCCGGGATAGAATTGATAAACACCTTTCTTGTGCCGTCGAAGATATCCTTTCTCTGCTCCACAATACCGACTACGTTACTTAACGTCTCGTACTCCACCTCAGATAATCTGTCAGACATCTCTGCGAATTTAAGGATCGTAGGAGGATCAATATATGGGTTAATATCCGCCCTCATCAAGGCCTCATATGCGAAGATCTCACCATCCATAGTCTTAACGATAGGCTGGAAGTGATAATTAAGTCTGTTAGACTCGATGATCTCATTAACGATAAGAGATTTCTCCTTCTCCTCGTCCGACATATCCGCACTCTGTGCTTTACCTACGCTCAGCTTATTACCGTTCTTCTTACTTATGGCGGTATTGATAAGTCTCTCGAGATCAGTTACGGTCTGAGGCCTGCCGATCTCGATACCGTAGTAAAGGAATATCTTGGCAACAGTGGTAGGATCCAGATTATAGCTTGTAAGCTTCTCCTTCATAGCATCATAGGAAGCCAGCATCTCCGACTCATCCGGAACGCTTGATACCTTAACTGCAACGAATTCACCGTTACCCAGACACGCGCAGATGGAACCGTTATCATTGAATACCGACTCCAGGATACCTGCCGTATTAATAAGTGTCTTGTCTCCACAGCTTCTGCCGAACTGCTCATTGATCAGTGACAGATCCTTAACATCAATGGCAAGAGCACTGACATAGCCTCCTCGGTTGTGCATAAGTCCCAGGATATATTCACCCTCTTCAACGATTCCCTGATAATTAAGAAGGCCTGTAAGAGTATCTCTCATCAGTACATCCTGAACGCGCTTCTCCTCACGCAGAGCCTCATCAGCACGTCTTAGTACCTCGAAGCCCATCATGGCCTTTCTGGCCCATATTCTGAAATTATCATCCACACACTTGGCAGGGTCAGTATAAGCTAACGCAGTATATCCGAATAATCTGTCATCAAAGGTAAAGGGCATGAAATAGAATACCCTCGGCTTATCGCATTCTTCATACAGAAGCGGAAGTATAAGCTCTTTATTAAAGGTAATATCGAAGTTAACGCTGTCCTTGTTGCCGCCGGAACCGCATCTTATCACTTCGATCATCTCATTCGAGAAGATATCATTCTTTCTCTTCCACTCGCTGTTAAGACATAATGAGAAACTCTCGAAGGGCCTTATCTGATATACATAAGAGAATATCGTATTAACAAGTCCCGTCAGATTAGCCTGACTTATAAGGTCTTCGGACATGTGATTAAATACCGAATAGACTCCGGAATCGGACAACTGAGTATCCCATATATCACGAAGAGGATAATCGGGCTTAATGCTGTCACCGTCACATCCGCAGGTCTTACCTATGAACAGATCGGTATCGGATACGAATTCGGTGGGCTCCTTACCGTCCAGCATATTGATAATATCCTGAGCCGAATGCTCACCGAAGGCATAAAGAGGAAGATCCGCCGAGGTTAAGGGCACGGGTGCGTGCTTACCCTCGTCATTACTGTCGTAACCTATTACCGCTATATCCTCAGGGATCTTGAAGCCCTTGGCTGTAAGTGCCTTGGCAACACCTAATGCCATGGCATCATTGGCACAGGCGATAGCCTGTGGAAGGAGCATATTCTTCTTCGTAAGCTTCTCAACGACGCTCTCACCACTTGAATACCAGAAGTCGCCATAGAAAACTCTGCTCTTCTCATCCACCTCCAGGCCATGCTCCTTCATCGTATCGAGGAACGCCTGAAGTCTCTTCTTAGAGTGAGGGTGCCATGATTTACCCGTAATGTAAGCAATATCCTTATAATTGTGCTCTTCAATAAGATGCGATATCAGCTTCTTTATGGGATAGTAATTATCCTGAAGCTCTACGGGGTACTTATCCGTCTCTGCTTCTATGAACAGGACCTTCCCCCTATAGTGATCATTAAGAGCGTTCTCTATCCTCTCAACTACTCCGGGGGTCTGGATAGAGTCCGCCATTACTACAACGGCATCGAACTTATCATAATTAATTACATTGAAGATGGAAGAATCTCCGGTCTCTCTCTGAATAGAGTCCTGATACTTCTGATACATGGTAAACACGCACACATCAAAGCCGGCAGCTAACGCCACCTTATTAAAGCCTTCGATAAACAGGCGCTGACAATACTCTTCAGGTTGTCCACATAAAAGAGCTATTCGCTGTCTGTTCAATATTGTTTACCCCCCCCGACACCTCAAATCTGATCTCCTTGATTATATCAGAGTCATAGGAATTAAACCCACTATGAAAGTAAACTTTTAGTGAAGCCTCACCTAACTTACCTGTAGTTTTAACGTAAACTCCGCCCATGCCGCCTCTAATCTCGGCTCTCTTAGGACCCACTACCCTGATGGGACCCTCGGTCTCCAGATCAAGCTCGCCGTTATAGAACGGAAGCACGTTGCCGTTCTGATCCACCACACGAATCCTTACACTTGCCACGTCATAGGTCGGACCCTCGTGAAGCTCGAAGGAGGATACCCTGATATCAAGGTCCATGCCGCTACAAGGCGACTTGATCTTGGTTATCACTTCCTTGCCGTCCTTAATACCTATGAACTTAAATTCCGTAGACTTACCGCCCCAGTCGCCGATGTACTTACCGTATAAAGCATAGGCGTCCTGGAAGGTCATTCTGTACCTTGCCATAGCTTCGCCAAGCTTCAGCATGATCTTGGGAGGGATATTATTCATCCCGTAAAGTCCGATATAGTTAAGAGCATCCCTTACTATCTGATTCTGCCTGTCGGTGAAGCCCTCCTTATCCTTCATCTGATCACCGATGTAATCATCGATAAGGATCGGTGCATTAGGAAGGTTTTTATAGGAGGAATCTGAATGTGTGTACTCCTTTATAAAAAGGTCGTTCTTATACATCCTCACGCTGTCGCAGTTAGTGATTATATATACATTTCCTCTGTTACCCGAAGGATGTTCACCGATATTCATCTCCGAGGATATCTCAAGGAAAGGCTTATCCACATTACCTGCCGCCGAGTATATCGACGCTGCCAGCTTGGGATTACGGAACATATCCATTACTCCGTGATAACAGATACGGTCGCCGGAGCCGAAGTCCTTATGAGTGTTGTAATCGAACATACACCAACCGAAGGTGCCGCTTATACCATCCTCTCCCCTCGCCGCGTCAATTACATTGGCATGTCTTATCATGTGTTCGGTCCTGTGATCCTCGCTGTCGAAGGTCTTGGTGGGATACATGTGACCGTTATACTCCGAGATAAGGTATGGCTTCTTCATGTCGGAGGATACATTTTTCTTCTTCTCACAGCCTGCGGTCTTACCGTCGTGAAGAAAATCGTTATAAGCGTAAACATCCTCGAGGAAGCTACTCTTCTTAAGGTAACGTACACCGCTGGTAGGCCTCGAGGAATCAAGCTTATGCGCCGTCTCGTTGGTCCTTCTGTAGAACTCGTCATCATCGACTGACTCGTTGATACGGACACCCCACAGAATGATCGACGGATGATTTCTGTACTGAAGCACCATCTCCTCCACATTCTTCACGGCCTGATCCTTCCACTTCTCATCGCCTATGTGCTGCCAGCCGGGGATCTCGGTAAACACCAGAAGTCCGATCTCATCGCATCTGTCAAGGAAATGTCTGGACTGAGGATAGTGAGAGGTCCTGACGGCATTTACACCCAGCTCGTACTTAAGGATATCCGCATCATAGGCCTGCATGGACTTGGGCATGGCATATCCGACATAGGGATAGGACTGATGCCTGTTAAGGCCCATGATCGTTACCTTCTTACCGTTAAGATAATATCCGTCGGCTCTGAACTCGCTGTCTCTGAAGCCGAACACCACTTCCTTGACATCCGTCTCCGACTCTACTCTAAGTATATAAAGCATGGGATCATTGATATCCCATTTCTTATAGCCCGGGACCTTGCTTATGGCACAGTAGCCCTTCTTACCGGGAAGCCTTGCCAGCTCCTCCCTTGATTCCTTCTCCAGAATGATTATCCCGAAGTCCTGCGACTCGTCACCTCCGTCGAAGGTAACATCAGCGAATACAGAGCCCGCCGCTGTTGCCCTGACGAATACATCCTTTATATAGCACTGCTCCTTTACCTCCAGGCTCACCTCGCGGTATATGCCGCCGTAGGTCATATAATCTATTACGAAGCCGAAGGGCGGGATATTAAGTGTCTCTCTGCTGTCGACCTGAACCTTGATCTCATTGATGGCATTGATATTCACATAATCGGTGATCTCATAAGTGAAGGCCGTATAACCACAGCTGTGAACGCCTGCCAGCAGCCCGTTAACATATACTGTCGCCTCATGAGCAACACCCTCGAATGTGAGAAAAAGCCTCTTCCCCTTCCATTCAGCGGGAGCATCGAAATACTTGATATATCCCGACAGCTTCTGATAGACAGCCTCATCGAAGTAATGAAGGGGCGTCGTTGTCACTGTATGAGGGATTCTTACCTTATCTCCCTCGGGAAGCTTCGAGAAGTCATCATTAAATATCCAGCCGTCGTTAATATCGATCCTCATCTTCTTTTCTCCTTTTTATTCTCATAAGCTGCGGCACGACAGTAAGTCTCGTGACGCAGGAATCAGTACTCATGGTCAACGCCGCTTTAACAGCCTGTGCCACATCCGAAGGCTCCAGATGACACAAGGGATCCTCGTCATAAGTAAAGCTCGCATTCCTGTATAGATCAGTAGCAGTCATATCAGGGCATATCTCTATCACCTTCACACCATGCTTACGCGCCTCTTCGAAGACACTTGCTCCGAAGGACGACAGCCCTGCCTTAGTAGCTCCGTAGGCCGCCCCGTGGGTATTGACCTTATCAGAGGTGATCGACGAGATATTAATAATGGTACCCTCTCCCTGTCTCTTGAAGACGGGAAGGAAGTAGTTGGTTATTATCATAGGAGCTTCGAGATTGGTCCTAACCATACTCTTGATGTCATCGATACTTATATTCTCATGAAGCCCGTAAAACCCCACACCGGCGCAGTTTACGACTACCTTGGGAGCTTTGATCTGACCCAGAGCTTTGATCAGAGCATCGGTATCGGTAATATCACAGATGATGGTATTAAAGCCGTAATCAATATCCTTAAAGTGTCTCGCCAGACCATAGACATCAAACCCCAGATCAGAAAGCATATTACAGATGCTAAGTCCGATCCCGGAGGATGCCCCCGTAACTATCGCAGAACCTTTATGGCATGACATAGAGCTTTGACTCACAACCTGCTCCTTTAAGTCTGTTCTCAAGTATTCCGATCATGCTCTGCCTGAGCTTCTTCGGGTAAACGGCATAGCCGTCTTCCTTAGCGAAAGGAAAGTGAACCGCCGAAGAATATGGGCACGCCCTCCTTATATTCTGAAGGTAGCCTGAGGATATTCGGAATGTGCCGATACTGATATCTCTTATAAGCTTAATATCAACTGCATCAAGAACAGTATCAACGAATTCATTGTAGCACAATTCATAGTCTTTTACGTAGATAATGGGATCGAAGCAAAGTCTCACGGAAGCCCCCTGTGACAGGGCGTTGTTGATGCTATTAAGCCTGGTCTTAAGTGTCGGTGTATTCTTCTCATATAGCTTAATTATCTTCTCGGGAGAAACTGTAAAAGCGTAGATGATATTCTCCTTAGATGTTACCCTGCTGACGGCAGCCTTAGTCCTAAGCTCTAATGTAAACTCAGGATGAGAAGCGGCGAAGTCCTCCCATATACTCTGCCAGGAGCAAATACCTGACAGTGCGGCCAGATCGGTGTCGAAGGAGGCACAAAGATACACAGGACCTTCCTCAAGCATCTTCTCGCACTCTTTAAGATAATCCACGTAATTTACGAAGATCACTATATTAGAGGTCCCGTACATCCCTTTAAGAAAGCAATAGTCGCAGGAGAATATACAGTTCATCGCAGACTCGGCATAGTAGAATCTGTCAAAGCCGAAGTCCTGACACACGGGAGCACCTTTAAAAATCTTCTTACCCTCATTAACGGCGATGATCAGATTCTTGGAGCTGTTCTGAAGATATAAGTCCTGACCGGGCCTATTAAAGACATCCTTATAATGCTCTATATCTATGACAGTGCTGCCCTTAAAGTGAGACAGGACCTGCTCCGTCATGATATATTCGCGAGCCCTCTTCTCTACATAGATATGGGAGAAGACCTCAGGAAGTGAGCTTATCCCGCACACGCTTAAGAACCTCCTTCCCCTGAGCCTTTGTAAGCTCTTTGTCTTCACAGATACTGTTTATCTCTTCACTTATAAGCTTATTTATATCCGCATCTGTAAGTCTCGCATAATTTATAAGCTCATCTAACTGGACCTTCATGGCTTCAGTGGCATGAAGCATGGTATATATAAGTTCAATATCTGCCTCATCCTCACGCTCTGTCATTCCGGATCTTAACACCGCTATCACCTCTCCGATCTGATCTATGTGATCATTAACAAGAGATGTAATGTAAGAAGTAGTGATGCCATCAGTATTCCCGCTGTCGCTTACGATCTTAAGAGTGATTATTCTGTCAGGACTTAACAGCCTGCTTGCCGTCTCATAAAAGGATGACGCCTCCATGTCATACAAGACATCTTCCTCCGGCTCGGTAACTAAGGTATCAGTGGTAATAAGTGCAGCCTCTTTAATGCCCGTCACCCTAAGCATATCGGGATAGAAGTCTCGGGATGAGGCCTGATCCGTGATCTTATTGATAAGATATACCCCCTGAAGACTTTTCGCACAGCAGCAACCGATATTGATCACAATATCATTAACAAGAGATCTTCTGGTCGAGCCCTCAGGAAAAGTTCTTCCCAATGCAAAGGCCATATTGGTCTTCCCGACGCCGGTTACGATGACCTTTAAGTCATCCTTCTCGAATAGTCTTAAGGGCTCCCCCTCACACTTAAGCGCAGTAAAGATATAAATCATGAAGCTATTATAACAGTTAACAATAATAAAGGGCTGCTCTTAACGAACAGCCCTTAAGTGATCGGATCTAAGCTATCTTATCAGTCCCAGTCGAAGTGGTAGTTCGAGATCGTGAAGTGAACTACGTGATCCTCGGTAACCGCCGTGATAGTGGTGTTGGTGGTCTGACCCGAAGGCAGTGTGTTGGATCTAGGTGTACCGATGAAGGAATTAGGTGCATCACCTGCTCTGAAGGTGTAGTAATCAGAGGTCAGTGAAGTGATCGTTGTGTCAGTACTTATCGTGATAGTAAGCTCGTTGAGCCTTGACATATTAAGATCATCACCGTTATTCGTGATAGCAATATCGAAGCTGAAGCCGTCTGTCAGAGTATGAGGATTGGTGATGCTGTAGCTGCATCTTACAGGCGAAGACGAAGAGGATGAGCTTGTCGTCGTAGTTGTTGTCTCTTCCTCGGTAGTAGTTGTGGTTGTCTCTTCTGTGGTCTCCTCAGTTGTCTCGGATGTGGTAGCCTCAGTAGCTTCCGTTGTCTCAGAGGTCTCGGTAGTAGTAGCTGTCGTCTCCTCGGACGTCTCGGTTGCCTGTGTCTCATCAACAGTTGTTACAGTCGTAGCCTCTGTTGCCTCAGTTGTCGCTACAGCTGTTACCTGAGTAGGACGTGTATTAGTATCGGATTTACCAAACCACTGCTGATAATTATCAAGAACCCAGAGAATTACGAAGATAGCTGCAAGAACACCGATAAGTGCGAATATTCCGCCCTTACCCGGCTCCTTGACCTTCTTATCCTCCTTAGACTTACGCTTAGCCTTCTTAACTGTAGTAACAGGAGCAATATTGCTACCCTGATGATCAGTGTGAGATGATGCGGGAGATGCCGCAGGAGTGTGAGAGGTTCCGGGTCTCGAAGCAGTATCTGCCGTCTTGGCGACCGGTCTCTGAGGAGCCTGTCCCTTAGGTGCGAAGGCAGGAGTCTTCTGCTCAGCGGGAGCATCAGCTCTCACTTCGGCAGCTGCGGATCTGGGAGCGGAATTAGGAGCAGCATTGGGAGCCGTCTTAGGAGCAGCTACCGCAGGTCTTGTATTAGATGCCACCTTACCGACATTGGAAGCAGGTCTCTTAATGGGCTGAGCAGGCTGCTTCTTCACAAATGGCGAAGGCTCAGTCTTAGCTTCAGGCGCAGGCTTCGTCTCAGGGGCCTTAACCGGAGCGGGAGCTTCAAAATTAGGAGTTTCAGCCTTAGGCGCAGGAGCCATAGGGGCAGTAGCCTTAGATTCAGCCGACTTCTCTACGGCAGGCTTAGCCTCAGGAGCTTTGTTGGCAGGAGCAACGAAGGGAGACTTATGAGAGGGTGCCTGAGCCTCAGGCTTCTCCTCGTCCTTCTTGATCGGAGCCTTACGGAAAGCATTTACTCCGCTTGACACCTTGCCATATGTCTTAATATTGGCTGCATCCTTCTTATCAGGCTCAGCCTTAGATTCAGGTGCCGGAGCAGCTACAACAGGCTTAACCTCAACGGGCTTTGCATCAGGAGCCTTGACTGGAGCTGCAGTCTCTGCCTTAGGCGCAGACGTCTTAGGTTCAGCTGCCTTAGGAGCGGCAGGAACAGGAGGAATTCTGTCAGCATTCTTGGGCTTAAAGGGATTGATCGCGAGAGCCTCATCATCCAAGGCAAACTCGTCGTCAGCCTGAGCGAAAGAACTGGATGAAGCTGCAAAATCAAGATCCTTACCTGCGTCAAAGAGCTTCTGAGTCTCGGGACTTCTGACAGGAACCTGATTAGTAAACTCCTTGAATTCTATATCGGCATCGGCAAATGCCGGATCACCCGCCATAGCAACCTTCTCGAAGTCGGTCTTAACGGGAGAATTAAAGGAATCCGGATACTTAGGCTTCTGCTGAGTATTCTCCTCTGTCTTAGGCGCTTCCTCCAAAGGCTTCTCGGAAGGAGCCTCTACGGGAGCGGATAAGGGCTTAAATGCCGACTTATTGGGATCAAAATCAAAGCTATCGAATTCGTCATTCCCGGCCATATCCTTGATCTTCTCAGATACAGACTCTGGATCATTGGCCTTGAAGGAGACCATAAAGGAAGAATCAACGAACTCATCCGAATTGGGATTCGGGTTATTATTGTTGTTTGAATTCTCAGGATCAATAATCATTCTGATACCTCTTGCTTTTTAATATATAAAAATTATATTTGTTACAATTCGTTTTTCAATTGAAACAGAGGATGTGTAATCAAACAGACACTAACTTGACACCGTTGTTAACGGGTGTTATTATCATCAGGCACTCGCGGATATGCTCGATAAGCTCGTGTGGCGGAATCGGCAGACGCAACGGACTTAAAATCCGTCGGAGTAAAATCCGTACCGGTTCAAGTCCGGTCACGAGCACCATCCTAGTGCATTGACAAATTGATATCGCGGAGTGGAGCAGTTGGTAGCTTGCCGGGCTCATAACCCGGAGGTCGTGTGGTTCGAGTCCCGCCTCCGCAACCACTAATAAACCCGTAGGGATTTCCCCACGGGTTTTGTTTTATCTAATTTAAGCTTTTCGCGCGGAACTCAGACGGAGAATGTATCCTTCTGCCCTATCAGAAGCTTCACCCCGTCCTTGCTGACGTCAAGGATACCGGAGGTAAGCTCCCCCTCTATCTCAGACTCGTCGGCTCTGGTGATGACGCATTTCCCGGGCCTCACGGTAGTTATCAGAGGCACATGGCCCGCGAACACCGCCAGATCTCCGTCCGCGCCTCTTAAAGACAGAGAGATGACCTCATCATTAAATACCTCTCCGTCAGGAGACATTACGCTTAAGTGATAGGTGGTCATGCTTCTGCCTGCTTCTCCCTCTGTGCTTTCTCGACGGCCTCGTCGATGGTGCCGACGAACAGGAACGCAGACTCGGGAAGATCGTCATGCTTACCCTCGATGATCTCCTTGAAACCCCTGATAGTCTCATAAAGGGGAACATAGGTACCCTCGATACCCGTGAATTTCTCGGATACATGGAAGGGCTGCGACAGGAATCTCTGTATCTTACGGGCGCGCTCGACCAGAAGCTTATCCTCATCCGACAGCTCGTCGAGGCCCATAATGGCGATGATATCCATAAGCTCCGTATAACGCTGGATAATTCTCTGAACCTCCTTGGCAACCTCATAATGCTCCACACCCACGATCTCAGGCGAGAGTATTCTCGAAGTGGACTCCAGAGGATCGACTGCCGGGTAGATACCCTGGGATGCGATGGATCTTGACAGAACCGTAGTCGCGTCAAGATGAGCGAAGGTTGTGGCAGGCGCCGGATCTGTGAGATCATCTGCGGGAACATAAACAGCCTGAACGGATGTAATAGAGCCCTTCACAGTGGATGTGATCCTCTCCTGCAGAGCGCCCATCTCATTGGCAAGTGTAGGCTGATAACCGACGGCCGAAGGCATACGACCGAGAAGAGCAGACACCTCAGAGCCCGCCTGAGTGAATCTGAAGATATTATCGATAAACAGAAGAACGTCCTGGTTCTCCTCGTCTCTGAAGTACTCGGCCATGGTAAGTCCCGACAGTGCGACTCTCATTCTTGCTCCCGGCGGCTCATTCATCTGACCGTATACGAGCGAGGTCTTACTGAGAACTCCCGACTCCTTCATCTCATTGTAAAGATCGTTACCCTCACGGGTCCTCTCTCCTACTCCGGTAAATACTGACAGTCCGCCGTGCTCCTTGGCGATGTTGTTGATAAGCTCCATGATAAGAACGGTCTTACCTACTCCCGCGCCTCCGAACAGTCCGATCTTTCCACCCTTGGCGTAAGGGCACAGGAGGTCTATGACCTTGATACCTGTCTCGAGGATCAGCTTACTCGAGGACAGATTCGCGAAGGTCGGCGCCGGTCTGTGGATATTCCACCTCTCGGCATTCTCCGGAGGCGGCAGCATATCCGTAGGCTCTCCTAGGACGTTAAATATTCTTCCTAAGGTCTCTCGCCCTACCGGCACACTTATAGGCGCACCGCTGTCTATGACCTCGGTCTCTCTCTTAAGGCCGTCTGTAGAAGCCATGGCGATGCATCTGGCAGTACTGTCGCCAATATGCTGTGCTACCTCTACCACCAGCTTCTTCTGGCCTATATACATCTCGAGAGCGTTATTAATCGGCGGCAGACACCCTTCGTTGAAGTGCACGTCTACGACAGGTCCCATGACCTGTGACACACGCCCCTTGTTGATCTCATCAGCCATATATTCTCACTCCTTTACTTGCCTGCTCCGGCAACTATCTCGGTTATTTCCTGAGTTATCTTGCTCTGTCTTACACGGTTGTACTCCAGAGTAAGGTTGTCTATCATCTCCGTCGCATTCTTCGTGGCGCTGTCCATCGCCATCCTTCTCGCAGCCACCTCACATGCGAAGCTCTCCCTCACGAGGCAGTAGATTACACCAGCTACGTACTGAGGCACTATATCCTCCAGCAGTGTCAGCGGATCCGGCTCGAAAACCCCGCGGGCACTCTCACCCTCCGGAGCCTTGGCAAGAGGAAGTATCCACCTGATCTTAGGCTCCTGAGTCATGATAGATACATACTTGTTATATACGATACCGACTCTTCCGATCTTCCCCGCCTTATATTCCTCAGTTAGAGAAGCAGCCAGCTTATAGGCCATATCATAGGTGTAATACTCAGAGGAATCGTAATCTCTTACATAGTCGGGATCATAATCCGACAGGTCGTCATCCGTATATCTGTCGAATGCACGCTTACCTATGGGGATAATATCAAGCCCATCGCCCATATCTCTTACAGTTCTGAAGACATTGGCGTTATAGCCGCCGCACAGACCTCTGTCACCTGCGATAACTATAAGCTTGGTCACGCCATCGGACGTATCGCGCTCCTCAAGGTAAGGAGATCTTCTACACTCCTGACACTTGATAAGATCATCAACGATATCGGTTACCGCCTTAAGATACTTACGCCCTTCGAGCATGGCATCGGTAGCCTTACGCATCTTAGAGGATGCCACAAGTCCCATGGCACCTGTAAGGTGAAGCGTAGAGTCGAAGCTCTTTATTCTTTTACGTAAAGCCTTAATATCCTCTGCCATACACTATCCGACTTACTTATCCGAAGTAAGCTCCTTAAGCACATTCTTGAGTTCTTCCTCGTCGTCCTGCTCCCACGAACCGCGCTCGATCCTGATCATCCAGTCCTTGTGATCGAGGTTAAGCGTATCGTAGAGCTTTTTCTCGAATTCATCTACCTTGTTAATAGCGATGCCGTTAAGATAGCCGTTAATGACTGCATAGATGATAGCGACCTGTCCGCCTACGGAGACCGGGCTGTTAAGATTCTGCTCCAGGACCTTAACGATCCTCTCTCCTAAGTGAAGTCTCGCCTTGGTATCAGCGTCAAGATCAGAGCCGAACTGAGAGAATTCCTGAAGCTCTCTATACTGTGAGTACAGAAGCTTAAGCTCGCCTGAGACCTTCTTCATAGCCTTGACCTGAGCGGAGCCTCCGACACGGCTTACGGAGATACCCGGGTTAATAGCCGGAATAACACCGCTGTGGAACAGCTCGGTCTCCAGGAATATCTGTCCGTCGGTAATGGAAATTACGTTGGTCGGAATATAAGCGGATACATCACCTGCCTGAGTCTCAACTATCGGAAGCGCGGTGATGGAGCCTCCTCCGAACTCGGGTGCCACGCAGGCGGCACGCTCGAGAAGTCTAGAGTGAAGATAGAATACATCACCCGGGTAAGCCTCACGTCCCGGAGGTCTTCTTATAAGAAGCGACAGTGCTCTGTAGGCGACGGCATGCTTGGAAAGATCATCGTATATGATCAGAACATCCTTGCCCTTCTCTCTGAAATACTCTGCCATAGCACAGCCGGAGTAAGGAGCAATGTACTGAATAGGAGCACTCTCCGCCGCAGTAGCGGATACTATGATGGTATATGACATGGCTCCCGCTCTTGTAAGATCAGCCACCAACTGAACCACCGAAGAAGCCTTCTGTCCAATGGCGACATATACGCAGATAACTCCCGTATCCTTCTGATTAACGATGGTATCCAGAGCGATCTGGGTCTTACCTGTCTGTCTGTCGCCGATGATGAGCTCACGCTGCCCTCTTCCTATAGGGATCATGGAGTCTATAGCCTTGATACCTGTCTGAAGCGGAACGGAAACACTCTTACGCTCGATAATTCCGGGAGCCTCAGCCTCGACCGGCTTATAGCCGTCGTGAGGGACCGGGCCCTTGCCGTCTATAGGCTCGCCCAGAGGATTTACTACTCTTCCGAGATACCCTTCTCCTACGGGAACTGACAGAACCTTACCGGTCCTCTTGACCTTGGTTCCTTCTCTTATATCTCCCGAGTCAGACAGGATAGCAACGGAGACTATCTCATTCTCCAGATTCTGTGCGAGACCGACACTTCCGTCCTCGAACTCGAGAAGCTCGGTGGACATGCAGTTACGTATACCGTATACGCTGGCGATACCGTCTCCTACCATGACAACGGTTCCGACCTCGCCCATGTCGATCCTGTTCTTATAGCTCTTGATCTGTTCCTTAAGGATATTACTAATCTCTTCCGGTTTTCTGTTCATATCAGGATATCACTTCCTTTATATTCTTAAGGTTCTTACGAACACTTCCGTCAAAGTGCTTACCGTCTACGGTAACGGAGACACCTCCGATAAGCTCTTTGTCTATCGTGTAGGTTGCACGGATCTTCTTACCGGTCACCTCACTAAGCTTTGATACAAGCCTTCTCTTCTCGTCATCAGTCAGTTCCACGGCACTGGTGATCATGGCATCCGCCATGTTCATGTAGTCCTCATAGAGCCCTCTGAATTCATTTATGGCAGAGAATAGTACATACATATCTCTGTGCTCACAGATGACATTAAGGAAGGAGTAAACGGATTCACACACCCTGCCCTCGAAGACGCCTCTTAAGCTCTCGATACGCTCGGACTTCGGGATAGCGGGATTAACCAAGAATTCCAGGTAATCCGGATTCTCCTTAATGGATCGATCCACAAGGTTAAGATCCTCATATATCCTGCCCTCGGGATCAGACTCCAGCATTATGGAGAACAGGGCAATGGCGTACTCCTTACCGTTGCCGTTCATGCATTATCCTCCAGGTTATCGATGAAGGAATCGATAAGGTTTCTATGATCCTCCATATTGATCTCACGTCCGAGGACCTGTGAGGACATGGCTGCCGACACATCGATGATCTCTTTCTTTATATATTCCTGAGCATCTGCCTTATCGCGCTCGGCCTCGGCCTTCGCTTTACGGATTATGGTCTCGGCCTTTTCGCGAGACTCGTAGAGCATGACCTCACTTCTCCTGTCAGCCTTCTCCACCGCTTCCTTGATGATCTTATCGGCATCCTCATCGGCAGTCTTCATCCTATCCTCCCACGAGGACTTGAGACTGTTGGCCTCGTCATTGGTCTTCGCGGCTTCGTCGTATAAAGCCGAGACCTCTGCCTGACGCTTCGCCACGATCTTCTTGACGGGGGCGAAGAGAAACTTCTTAAACATCAGGAATAATATGACGAGGTTCGCCAGAGATATGATTATCTGCCATATATTGATCGAGATAATATCAAGATTATTCATAGGTTATTATCCGATTGCATCGAGAAGGATATTAACGAATCTTCCGGGTGCTACGAATATCAGCAGGATAGCGATAACCAGAGCATAAAGACCTGTAGTCTCTGCTACCGCGCAGCCCATGAGCATCGTGGTCGTAACTGCACTTCTTGATTCAGGCTGTCTTCCGATCGCCTCACAGGCAGCAGCTACGGCGTTACCTTCACCGATACCGGGACCGATACCTGCGATCATAGCGCAGCCGGCACCTAATGCACAACCTCCCAGGATAATTCCGATTGCCAGTTCCAACATTGTCAAATACCTCCGTTCGTATTCTCTAATTGTACGTTTTGTTGTTTACGCTTTGCTTCCTTCATGCGTTTACGCTTAAAGTACTCATCCTCGGGGAAGCCGCCTGATACATAAAGCATAGTCAGCATGGCGAAGATAAAGGCCTGAAGGCATCCGCTGAAGAGGTCAAAGTATATAGACAGGATCGCGGGAAGTCCTATTCTTAAGAACGGGAACTCTCCCAAGAATCCCGGCAGTTTACCGAATATAAGCTGTGACAGCGTGGTAAGAAGCGCCGACACAAGAACCGATATGATAGAACCCGACAGCACGTTGCCGTAGTGACGGAACGCCATGGAGATAGGCGTTGCCACCTCGCTTATGATATTAAGAGGTGCTAGGAACGGCACAGGCTCACCGAAGCTTCTTATGTATATCCAGGGACCGGCCTTGAACTTATAGTAGGTAATAAGAATGAAGGTCATTATCGCCCAGCCGGCAACGATATTGATATCGGATGTCGGAGGGAAAAGTCCGATCAGAGTAAGAAGACTCGAGCATGCTGACAGACCTAAGATCGCGGCAATAAAGGGCGCGAAGCATATAAAGAATTCTCCCATATTGGATCTGACAAGACCCTCCACCTTCTCCACTATCCACTCTGCTATAAGCTGTCTTATTGACATATCGGTGGTCTTAAGATCGTGTGTCAGGAACAGGCAGAAGAAGAAAAGGGATAATATCACCAGCCAGGAATTGACCTGTGCTTCCGTTATGGGAAGTCCTCCCATAGGAAGATCGATAGTAAAGAATATGTGGGCACCGGTGATATCGATGCCGGATGACGCCGGCACGAACATTATCTTGATGACAACTCCCGCGATAAGAGGAATTATGGCAAGGATAAGCAAAAGCAACGTCATCCTTCGGACACCTCCCCTTTATTACGCACCGCCAAGGTTCTCATATATACCCCGATACTTGGGAAGAACAGCGAGAGTATGGTAGGAAGAAGACCTATGAAGTCAACAAATACGGCAATTACCACCACTGCCGCCATAAGAAGAAATCTCATGGTATGTGAGAAGCTCACGGTTGCCTTTGCCCCCTTCTCGTCCTTGTTAAGTGCGCTTTGAAGCCCGATCCCCATGAGGAAAAAGTTAAGGATACCGACACCGGCTCCTAAAAGATTCCCGAACAGAACCGGTAGTCCCCACTGCCCGATAACAAGGTAAACTGCCTCCAGTAGGGCACTCAGGATAACCACGGTCAAAGCAATATATCCGGTTTCCTTCTTGATTGTAGGGTCAACCTTCAACACTTCTCTTCCTCCTTTGACCTGCTTATCCTACTACAAAATTGACCATTAGTCAATTTTCTTCTTGTAAAATCTTACATTAAACGAGACTCCGACCTCTGACTCTATTGTCTCTTCTTCTCTGTCAAGTATCCACTCGGGGTCCTCATCGAGGTTCGGGAAGTACGCATCAGCCTCGAAGGTCTTGTGGATATAGGTAATTATCGCCTCATCACAAAGATCCAGCATGGTCTTATATACAGACTCGCCTCCGATCAGAAATATCTTCTCCTCGGGGTGCTCCTCCTCGTAGGTCTTTAGCTCTTCCTTATCGTGGAGGATCACTGCACCCTCCTTCGCGAAAAGCTTATTACGCGTTAGTATAATGTTCACTCTCTTAGGCAGAAGCCTCTCGCCCGGGAAGGTCATCAGAGTTTTTCTTCCGAAGACTACGGTATTACCCGCCGTATACTTACGGAACACACCCTTCTGATCCTCAGGGATTGATATCAGAAGGTCTCCCTTGTTGCCGATAGCCCAATTCTCATCAACAGCAGCAATAGCGATCATACTCATCAGACAGCCACCGGTATTCCTTTCACCTTATCTCCGTACTGATAATTCTCGAGACGGATGTTATCAGTGCTGAACTGATAAAAGTCAGTTATACCCTCATCGATAACGAGCTTGGGTGCCGGGAACGAGGGCCTCGAGATTACTTCCTTAACTATCGGAACGTGTCTGTCGTAAACGTGCGCATCGGCGATAACATGAACAAACTCACCAACCTCAAGTCCTGAGCATCTTGCCATAAGGTGAACCAGCACCGCATATTGGCACACGTTCCAGCCGTTAGCGACCAGCATATCGTTGCTTCTTTGATTAAGAATGGCATTAAGCCTATTACCCGTGACATTAAAGGTCATGGAATAGGCGCAGGGATAAAGATTCATCTCCGACAGATCCTGATGAACGTAGATATTCGTGAGAATTCTTCTGCTGGAGGGATTGTTCTTAAGATCGTAGATAACTCGATCCACCTGATCCATGTCCCCCTCTTTATAGTGATGCTTTACACCGAGCTGATAGCCGTAGGCCTTGCCGATAGAGCCCGTATCGTCTGCCCAGGCATCCCATATATGAGTTCCCAGGTCATGAACATTATTGGATTTTTTTTGCCATATCCACAGAAGCTCATCTACCGCACCCTTGAAGTTAATATACCTCTGGGTAAGCATGGGGAATTCCTTACTGAGATCATAGCGGTTGACGATACCGAATGCCTTATATGTATAGGCCGGCGTCCCGTCTTCCCAATGAGGTCTCACCTTCTCGTTCTCCGTGGTATATCCCGAATTAAGAATGTCATTAATATTCTTATCAAAGATCTCGTCTGCAACACTCATCAGAAAGATATCCTCCGCAGTAAAAATCTATATAATTATAATAAAAGTGCAGTTAAGAATAAACTTGCATATTTTAAAAAGATGTAATATCATCATATAGCTGTCTAAGGCTGTAGCTCGGAAATATCGGGGTGTGGCTCAGGTGGTAGAGTGCTTGCTTCGGGAGCAAGAGGCCGTGGGTTCAAGTCCCGCCACTCCGACCAGGATTTCCGAACAGGCGCCATAAGACAGTTATATCGGGGTGTAGCTCAGGTGGCTAGAGTGCTTGCTTAGGGAGCAAGAGGTCGTGGGTTCAAGTCCCGTCACTCCGACCAGAAGAACCTCTTATTACAAGGGGTTCTTTCTTTTTGCTCGATAATAGGACTCCTGTTCTCCCCCATTTCATCTCTCCTTCGGAATTGTTATAGCCTAACCACTTCATCTACTGCCTTAAATCTCCCCTTGTGGACTAAACTGAATAAGTTAAGGCTCTTAGTCCACGAATTAACCTTATTCTGTGGACTAAACTCCCGTCTAACCCAAGTTAGTCCACTCTTCAGATAAATCCGTGGACTAACACAATGAATTACAGCACGTTAGTCCACAGGATCACTCATTTCTGTGGACTAAACTCACGAATATAACAATCAAGTCCACAAGCCACCATGAGGAAATCCTCTCTACTTTCTTAATTGTTCTAAACAAACTCTTCATCGTCTTAATCTCCTTTACCGTTCTTCTTACCAACCTTTCACTATTATATCCATACTAATTATCCCCCATCAGAATAAGCAGGTCAGTAAAATCGTGGTATACTACCGGGAAGATGTCTGGCAAGGATAACGGAAAATCAATTGACTTTGGTAACGGCAGTGTCGCAGGACACATCCTGCGGCAGGCCTTTCCTCTTATGCTCTCGCAGGTCGTCCAGCTCCTTTATAATATCGTTGACAGGATCTATATCGGTCACATCCCGGGCGAAGGTAAAGATGCACTTACCGGCTTGGGTCTCACATTCCCTATAGTTTCCATAATACTCGCATTTACTATGCTTTTCGGGCAGGGCGGAGCTCCCGTATTCTCGATCGCCATGGGTGCCGGCAACGATAGAAAAGCCTCAAAGGTTCTCGGCAACTCTTTCTTCATGATGAGCATCGGAAGCGTCGTTCTCATGATCGCCCTATACGTCTTTATGAGGCCCGTGCTCTTCGCACTCGGAGCAAGCGATGTCACGTATCCTTACGCTGCGGCGTATCTTAAGATCTATCTTATCGGCACCGCCTCAACAATGCTTGCCAACGGTCTTAATTTCTATATAAGCTCACAAGGGTTCCCTGTCACAGCCATGGTCACCACACTTACTGGAGCCCTTCTTAACATAATACTGGATCCGATATTCATATTCGCTCTTCATATGAACATAGAAGGCGCGGCACTTGCTACCATTATCTCACAGACCGCATCTTTGATATGGGTTATTGTTTTCCTCACAGGCAAGAAACCCAAGTTCAAGCTTAAACTGAAAAACATGAAGCCCGAGGGGCGAATCTGCAAAGAGATCTGCGCGGTGGGTCTTACGGGATTTATCATGCAGTTTACGAACAGTGCGACACAGATAGTCTGCAACCGCACGCTCCTTCAGTACGGAGGCAACCTTTATGTAGGCATAATGACGATCGTAAGCTCGGTAAGAGACATTATGAGCGTCGTTGTTCACGCGATAACCAACGGAGCATCTCCTGTCATGAGCTTCAACTACGGCGCAGGTAAATACCACCGGGTAAAAAGCGGCATCCGCATATCTTTCCTTCTCGCGTCTGCCTACACTGCGATAGCCTGGCTTCTCGTCTTTATCTTCCCGAGATTCTTCATAAGTATGTTTACCGACGATACGGAGCTTATTACAGCCGCGATCCCCACTCTTCACCTGTACTTTATGGCTTACGTCTTCATGGCGTTCCAGTTCTCTGGGCAGTCCACCTTCATGGCGCTGGAGAAGAACGGGCGCGCTATATTCTTCTCCCTTTTTCGCAAAGCTATTCTCGTAATCCCCCTTACAATACTCCTGCCTAAGATAGTAACACCGGAAGTAAACGGAGTATTCATGGCCGAACCCGTGTCGAATGTAGTAGGAGGCCTCGCGAGCTTCCTTACCATGTACTTTACTGTCTACAGGAGATTAAACGAACCTTCTGATGCTCACCACTGACCCCATAGGCCATGAGGTAGTTATTACACCCATTCTGGAATTGGATGCATGGATGCATGTGCCGTTGCCTATGTAAAGGCTGACGTGATCGATATAGCCGTCATTATTATAGTCGTGACAAATAACATCACCGCACTGAATGCCGTCGGCCGAGACTGAGCTTCCAAGCTGAGCGATATCGGCAGCATTATGAGGAAGGCTGATACCGTAGTAGTTAGCATAGATATAAGACACGAAGCCAGAACAGTCGAAGCCCGAAGGAGACGAACCGCTGTAGACATAAGGGGTGCCGACGAACTGCAGGCAGTAATTCGCAAAGTCAGAGTAGCTCGACGGATCAACTGTCGGCGTTGTGGCAGCAGCCACAGGAGTCTGAACGACAGGAGCAGTATCAAGGCACAGATCGGCCTTAACATAGTAGCCTGATGAGGTCCTGTACCAGCCGTTATCAGTGACCGCAGTAACCGATATGGCATCGCCGGTGTTATAGCCCGTAATAAGAGAATACTCCGTGCCCGGGCCGGATCTTACATTCATTACACAGGAAGCGTATACGGTAGCCTCATAGGAGGTCTCACTGTAAGAAGGAGCCTGCTGTGCGGGAACTGGCGTAGGCGTAGCCGTCGGAGCAGTAGTCGGTGTAGGAGTAGGCGTACTGGTGGGACGAGGGGTAGGAGTCGCGGTAGGCAAAGCGATCTCATCGCCCGACAAAAGGGATGACATAATATACCCTTCAGTCCCGTCCTGAAGCCTTACATAAGACCAGTAAGTCCCGTAAGAAATACGAACAACATCAGATGCATATGTGGTCTGTGTGATGATATCGGACTCAGTATCAGGAAGAGAACGAAGATTGGCTATATCTACATTGACCCACTGGTGAGTGCCGTCATGAACGAAGTCATCGGGATCGGTGATCTCCGCCTCCTCTACATCGTCCATGGAAATAGTGAAGGTCCTCGCCTCTATATCATCAGTTGTGGCAGACACTTCAGCTGACACATGGGAATTGGCAACAATAATGGCTGAAGGAACATAATCGACCGGCTCAGCGGTAGTGATCTCCATCTCCGGCGCCTGAAGGGACACGTCATTAACTGCCCCGATATCATCGACGCTTAACACATTGAAGGTTAATGCCATACCTGCAAGAATGGCAATTGTCTTACGAACGGTATAACCCATACTGTAATTATAAGGGTTAAAGCTTCGACAAATACGGCAAAAAGCGCGCAGAAACGCTTTTGTCACCTAATTGAAACAATTCGAGGTGAATATCGAGCTTACGAATTATTAAAGGAACTCGGAGAAATCCTCGAGTGTCTGTGTATCGGAATCGTCAGGATCACCGCTCGCAGTCTTCGTATCCGCGGGTTTGGTATCAACAGGCTTAGGATCCTCAGGCTTCGGCTCTTCCTTCTTATCAGAGGAAGGCTTATTCTCGGAAGCCTTAGCTTCCTCATTCTTCTTGGCCTTCTGAGCTTTCTCGGCCTGCTCCGCCATGGCAGCTTCTCTCTTGGCCTTTACCCAAGCCTTATAATCGTCATCGGGTCCCTTAGAGGACGAAGAAGTACTAGCTGGGGCGGGAGCGGAAGGTGCATTCTTCTTAGATGCTTTCTTCTTACGAAGCTCCTCTTCTTCCTTCTTCTTACGGGCAGCTTCTTCCTCTTTCTTCTTAAGAAGCTCTTCCTCCTGCTTTCTTCTGGCTTCTTCCTCGGCAGCCGCCTTCTTCTGACGGGACTCCTCGAGAGCCTTCTGCTGAGCAAGACGTCTCTCTTCTCTAGCCTTATTCTTTGCTTCCTCTTCTGCCTTCAGAGCTTCCTTCTCGGCACGCTCCTTCTCGATGATCTCGCGCTTCTCGTCACTCATCTTGGCAGCAGCTTCCTTCTGAAGCTTGTCCATGGATTCAGGAGCGATGATCTGCTTCTTGATCTCCTCCATCTTCTTTCTGGACTCTTCCTGAGCGCGGAGCTCCTCTTCGCCCACCGCTTCACCGAGATTCTGAAGCTTGGCAAGCTCTTCCTTAGAGGGTGCACTCTTGGCTTCGGATGCGGGTGCCAATGTCTTTCTGTATTCAGCGCCCTTTAATACAAGGTCATCTACACCGGGGTTAGTAAAATCAGATGCCGCACTTAGTATCGACTTGATATCCGGGGTCTTTACTCCGGGCAATACTTCATACTTCTTCTCTTCTCTTTCCACTAGTTAACCCCCAAGAATAAACATCTTTATTAATAGAATAATAATCGCGACCAATTCTGTCAAAGCCACAGCCTTAAGGATCCAAGAAGACTTGTCGTCTTTATTGGACTTGATCTTCATCTTAGTCTCATCAGCGGCGTATTCCTTCTCATCCTTCTTAACTGCAACGGGCTTCGTGTCAGAGGTCTTAACATCTTCGTCATCGCCGGGCGCTATGGTCTTAGGCGGAGGATTGGTACCGCAGGATGTAATTATCTGCTTCGCCTTCTTCACCTCCGGAAGCATCTTGGTCTGAAGGTCCTTGAAGGTCTCCTCACTCTTCCCGAATCTGTCGGCTGACTTAGGCAGCTTACCTGCATCAGGCCCCTGCGTCTTATCAAGAAGCATTATTCCAAAAGAAGCATCATCACTGTTATTAGACGCTCCCACTATATACTGTGAGAGTATGGAATTGATCTCCTGCTCGGACTTCTCGCGGCCCTTTGCCGCAGTCTCAACCATAGAAGCTACCACGGGCTTTACAAGACCCGAGTTCTCATCGTAAACGCTGTCCTGCACGCCGTCAGTCATAAGGGCGATCCCGTGAATATCGTCCGTAGTTGTCTTAATAAGTCTTAAATAATCTGCAGCATGAGGTGCCGTTACGAAATACGTAGATGAAGCATTCGTACCATTCTGAGGCATGGTAATGGGGCGCACACCGTTCCTGGATACGCAGGCAATGAGGCCGTCACCGATATGACCTACGATAACTCTTCTGTCCTTAACTGCACAGAACAGAAGCGTACAGGATAATCTGTCCAGAGAGTCCAACTTATATTCCTCGATAAGCTTGGAGAAGCCTACGTGTACGGCGGCAATAATGATCGACTTTACCGCAGCCTCCCTGTTCTCATAATAAAGAGCATCGAAGTGATCAATAAGAAGCTCCGATACCGTATCACAGGCTGACTTGGAGCCGAATCTCGCGTGAGTATACTGCTTGGAGCCCGCACCGTCCGCAACGACAACGCAGGATACTCCGTCTCTTTGTACCGCGATAGATGAATCCTCACAAGGAACACCTCTTCCCTTGTGCTTATTGCCCATTAAGGTTACTGCAGATACTGTTATATCAGACATAACTTACTCTTCCATAAACTTAAAGAAATCGTCCACATCCACCGACTCGCCCTGAGGCTCATCGGATAGATTATAAAGCGCATCATCACTCATACCGGAGGATACGACGGACGAGCTCGAGGAACCTAAGAACTCGAAGAGCTTACCAAAGTCTCCCGAGGATACCGATATAGGCTCTTCTCTCTTAACAGAAAGCCTCTTAAGGATATCGAAGTCAACGCTGTTACCTACACCGATATTGAAGATAACAAGCTTATCGTCCTGCTCAAGCTCGTTACAGGCCTTGATGGCAAGCTCCATGTTGGCCATGGCATTAGGACCCTGAGGAGCACCGTCTGTAATGACTACCAACCAAGGCTGATAATACTTGATGCCCTGCTCCTTGTAGCCCTCCTTACGGGCGTTGAGAAGCTCGAGAGCCGTAAGGATTCCCTCACCGATAGGAGTCATGGTGGTGGAAGCCGTGATATTGGGAAGTCCCTCGTTAGTGATCTTACCGAAGGGCATTACGATCTCGACGGATGAACCGAAGGTTATGATGGCAATATCCGTGGCAGACCTGGTATCGTCGTTAGCCTTAATGGATGCGATAAAGTTTGACAGTCCCTGATTAAGCTGCTGAATAGGGTTACCCATCATGGAGCCTGAAGTATCAAGACAGAAACAGATAGGAAGTCTTCTCTTGGTGCTGCTTCCAAAATCCGATGCATTAATGTTGTTCTCAGACATAACTTATCTCCTGTTCTTGAATAATCCGAATAGACCGCCTTCATTCCTGCCGCCCGGCGGATCTTCCTTCTTCTCCTCCTGCTCCGGAGCATTAGACCCCGAGCTCGCCATCATTCTTCTTGCAAGCGCAGACTGACCGTCATTCTCAGGTCTTCTGTTAACAGAAGCTGCAGGCTGTGTCGTCCTAGGCGGAGCGAAAACCCCATCCGGGGCCTTCTTCTTGACCGGAGGTGTAAATCTCGGCTTCGAGATAGGATGAGGGTCCGTAGCTACATAATCCATCTTAGGGAAAGCCTTATAAGCCTGCTCATCCTCATATTCTCTCGAGGACAGGCTGTCCTTATAGACCGTTACGGCATCATACCACTCGATAGCCTCGAAGGACTCACCGTCGTGGAAGGTCTTATACAGCATCTGCTTAAGATTATCAGGAAGATATTCCCAGATATAGTTATATCCACCCTTCGGAATGTGATCCCCCTCTGCGTCGTCAAGAGAATAAGGGAAATTCTTACCTAATATCTCTTCTCTTAAGGTTTCTGCACCGTTACGTGTGGCATAAGGATGAAGTCCGCAGAAAAGAAGAGAGAACACCAGCATGGCGATGGAATAATCCTCATCCTCAAGCTTACGAAGGAAGCCCGAGAAATCCTTACCCCAGAGTCTGGGATCGGTAAACTCCTCCGTACCTACCGGACATGGGAGATTACCTACCTGAACACTGTCCATATCGATAAGGAAGATGGAATTAGGAGAATAGATCAAAGCATTCTTCATCTGAATATCGCCTGCGACGATATCGAACATATGAAGATACAGATATTTCTCAAGAAGGTCACATAGCGTAGTGACGATATCAAGTCTTGTGCACTCAGGGAAGCTGTTAAGAAGAGCATCCGGTCCGTCAAAGACATTACCCAAGGTCTTACCCTTACCCATGATCATCGTATAGCCTACGGGGATCCCCTTATAGAACAGAAGATCTCTGGGCCAGCAGATTCCGAGGGAGTTGATTCCCATCTCTACCTGAGTCTGAAGCTTCTTCCAGCGAAGAGGTGTAATGATGCCCTTGTGATAAATCTTGGCAACTACCTTCGGATTATCGGTAGTAAACACCATTCCTTCGGCTCCGGCGCTGACTCTCTTATCAAGAACGACCTTATCTCCCTTACCGGTCGTAACAACATCGCCGACATTACAATAGACGGGAACATCAAGATACTTGTCCGAAGAGGCCAAGGGGCTTAGCGGCTCTTCCTTAATATCCTCTAGAAGCTCGGAGATACTGTGATAGATCGAAGGTTCTCCGTCCTCTCCGAATACGCAGATATCGCCCAGGAATACGGGTCTCTTCTCGCGAAGCCTCTTAATGAGTATTCCCTTGGAACTCATGATAAGGCAGCCGTCCTGAACAAGAGACATCTTGTTAAGGAATTGTCCTATCTCCGATATCTGCACAGAATGCAGAAGCTTATCGGGAAGAAGCATAGAGCAGAAATCGCGCATGGCGTTGGTAACTGCCGAGGTCTTATCGTCCGCCTGATGAATTACACAATAATGCAGTAGCTTAAAGGATCTGCTTACGTACACATCCTTACGCTCCGAGGTTACAAGATCAAGAAATTCCGGCAATATACGACTTCCGGCGAACTGCCTGATGAATGAATAATCGACTATGAACGATTTGTAGTTGTTCAAGATCTCTAGAGACATAACTCTATTTTAACTAATAAAATAATAAAGGCAATAACTTGAGGCAAAATTGTGGCGGAAATGTGTCAAAAATATAAAATTAATGTAATCGCAATCAGATAATTCCTACTAATTTCATAAGGAACTTGGCATTGGATTCATGTGACATGCCGTCCTTAAGCTTATAGTCGAAGATGATCTCCTCTCCCTCATACCGCTCGCTGAAGTGATAGAAGACTATCCCCTGAAGCTTTCCCTCTGCGACTCTGTCACACAGGGCGTAATCGTGAGTTGTCATGAAGCCTGCGATATAAGGCTTATTAAGCTTGTTAAGAAGCATGGTTGCCCCGTCGGTCCTGTCCTGCGAGTTAGTTCCTCTGAACACCTCATCAACGAGGAAAAGCAAGGGTGTCTCCTCAGAAGATGCCGAAACGATAGAGCCGATCCTTATAAGCTCAGCTTTGAAGGTACTCATATTCTCCTCCAGGCTGTCAGCTATCCTCATAGAGCTCATTATTCTCATGATCGAAGTATTAACTGAGGTCGCCGGGACCTTTGCTCCTATATATGTCAGGACACACATGATACCTACTGTTCTTATTAGTGTGGTCTTACCGCTCATATTAGAGCCCGTGATAAGCGCAGTCTTCGAATCTATGCTCACGGAGTTAGGCACAGCCTTCGAAGGGTCAAGAAGAGGATGCACCATATCCGTCCCGTCGAAGAAGGCATTCTTGTCCTCCGCGATACTTGGGAAACAGGAGATACGGGATATAATGCCGGGAACACAGGCACTCATCATGCTCTCGAGCTGTCCTATACTGTCGACGCTGTCCATAAATCTGGAACCGTGCTCGACACTCCAGTCAATCAGTCTGTCTGCGCATATAAGATCGAAGGGCAGGATAACATTGAATATCAGTGCCAGGATCGGCTGCTCTCTAAAGGAGCAGAGACGACACGACCTTATAAGCTCATCGACATCAGTCTTTACGCTATCATCAATGATCTTAGGAATTATGAGTTCCTTCCCCGGAGCCTTATCGAAGATAAGATCGCTTCTAACCTTAATCGCCTTCGCCTGCTTCGATATAAGGCCTGCCTTAAGTATATCCTCACAATTAGGTCTTGATACGAAGAACCAGATCAGAAGATTAAGAAGTATTACTACGAGAACGGCAGCCTTGGCATAGGAAGTATAACCCAGAAGCAGAGTCACTACCGGAAGCAACCAGAGGAAGGGCGCGAGCTTGTAGAAAAGCTTTACAGACCTCGACAGTTTCTTCTCCTTGGCGCAGAGCCTTAACATCGCCTCAGGAACCTTCTTAATGGGATGAACGCTTCCCACGGCCTCGTACTCCAGAAGGAAATCCGGGTCAGAGGACAAGGCCTCCACCAGCCTTTGATCCTCCCTTACAGACTCAGCCGTAATACGGTCAAAATGCTTACACTTAAGCCTGTTCGCGAAGGCCTGTCTTCCGAAGATAGAGTGCGAGATATTATAAAGCTCGAATACCGAATGCTGCCCGAATATATCAAGGTCAGAGGCAAAGGGATGCGAGTGATTAATAAACTCCTCGCCGGTATCCGGAAACTTCGAGAAGTCGCCCTTCATTCTGGCGATATACCTTCCGTTTGAAAGCTTTTTCTCCTCTACTATCAAGGCCTCATACTTTGACCTGCCGTGTATGACACAAAGCACGATAAACACGGCAATAGAGAGCCCGGACACTACGAATAGCGGCACGCTCATACTTCTTACGAAGGCTGCAATAAGAGAAGCTGCGAACAGCGCGAAAAAAACGAGCCGCAGGGAGCTCAGCCTGCGGTTCTTCTTATTAAGCTCTTCCGACTTCGCTTTTAATACGGGAATGTTGGTCTCGTAGTAGTCCGTCATTTGGTCTTGTCTGAAGCCTTCTTTGAAGTTGTTTTCTTAGTAGTCGTCTTCTTGGCAGATGCCTTGCCGGAGGTCTTCTTCCGCTTCTTACCCGCATCCGATCTCTTCTTCCTCTTAGGTATAGCCTGATCGAGAACATCGCCGATGCTGTCATGAATGGTAAGCATAGCTGACAGATCGAGATATGTAGACGACTTATTGATGATTACCATCTTATCGTGCTTGATGAACTGAGAGAATGTGGCAGCGGGATAAACCGTAAGTGATGTACCGCCGATAATAAGAAGGTCACACTTCTTCAAGGCCTTGATAGCGCTGTCTACAGGCTCGTGATCAAGATTCTCCTCATAAAGTGTGATGCCGGGACGAACGATTCCGCCGCATCTGTCACAGTGAGGAACGCCCTCAGTTCCCAGGATGTAATCAAGCTTGAACTTCTTGCCACAATCCATACAGTAATTTCTGAAGACCGAGCCGTGAAGCTCTATAGTGCACTTGGAGCCTGCGTCCTGGTGAAGTCGGTCTATATTCTGAGTAATGATGGCCATAAGCTTGCCCTGTCGCTCCAGCCTTACAAGAGCCTTATGAGCCTTATTGGGCTTGGCATCAGGATAAAGAAGCTTACGTCTGTAGAAGTCGTAAAACTCCTCAGGATGCTCTATGAAGAAGGAATGGGAGATTATATCGACAGGCCTATAGTTAAGGCCGCTCTCCTGATTATAGATACCGTCACCGCTTCTGAAGTCCGGAATACCGCTCTCGGTGGACACACCGGCGCCTCCTAAGAAAACGATCTTCTTAGAATTCTCTATAAGCTCCCGAAGCTGGGCTATCTTTGCCTCTCTGGCACCTTCGTATCTGTCTAATCTGGTTTCCACTTATTACCTTGCCGTTACCTTACTGAATATCGCCGTCAATGATATCGGGGATGCCGTCTCCGTCAAGATCGATACCGTGATGGCCTGCGGCACCGAACATCTCCTTGCCGAGAACTCTCTTCTCATTTCTCTCGTTCTCAACAATATTACTGAGAGCGGTCTTAACTCTCTCCGAGTCCTTAACGCTCTTGATCTCGAGGTTGGGAGTTGTCTGATCTGCAGTTACGAGAACTATGGTTCCGACGCCGAATATCTTCTGCCAGAAGCTTCGAAGAAGTCGTACATCAAGAACTCTGTATAGAAGGACCTCGTCTGCCGTTGTATTGAACAGACCCTTCTTAAGATAGAACTTATTGCTGTCGAAGCTGTATCTGGTGAAGGATATAGGTAAGCCGAGATACCTTCTTCTATCCTGCCAAAGAATGGGCTCTTCCTTAACATATTCTGACAATCTGTCGGTCTTAGCCATGATCATTCCTCCAATATCTTTTATGATTATATCTTTTTTTCACGATTAGTACCACCGAATAATAAATTTATACCCAAAAGGAAACATTATTGTCAGATAACTTCCTGTTCATCCTCCCCCTCAGAAGGATTTACCGCATTAACATACGAATCCAGTATAAGTGTTACATCGAACAATCTGGAATAATCCGAATTGGAAAGGGTCGACTCACTTATGGGAGTCCTGTCATAGTAAAGATAATTGCTTCCGTATATGTGATAAGGGTTATAGCCCATACCTATGAATATCCTGAAGCCGTTGCTCTTAAGATATTCGGCTCTGGGGTCAGTACCGTAGATATAGTTGCCTCCGGGATATACGATAATATGAACATCACCGGTTAGGCTCTCGATCTGATCCATCCATTTCTCTGTATCGGCCACGATGGTCTCCATATCAGAATCGAAGGCGTTGATATTGCCATAGGTGGAGGATGCGAATTTCCAGCCCGTATCAAGAAGCACATCCATTATCTCCGCTACGGTCTGACGGTTATTTTCTATCTCACTGTCGGTAAAATTCACATTGGGTCTACCTATATTGGCAAGAGCCGTACTCCTGTCGTCCGCCTCATCCCGGCTTATGACATAACCGAACACGGATTCATAGCCGCATATGGAGATTACTCCTTTCGCGCCGTCGAAGGAGAAATCCGGGTGCGCCTCCACGAAGGAATCAAGTATGCCTATTGCCTCCAGCTCGCGCCCGGACACCAGCGTACCGTCGGGAGCGACGTACTGACCGCAGACATGCCCCTGCTCGTCGAGGGACAACTGGGTACAAAGCCCGTAATTATAGGTGTTGGCTGCCATATAATCGAAGGTGTCAAGCACAAGGATCAAAGGCTTCTTTCCCACCGGCACCGTAAGATTGACCTCTGTAATGAAGTCTGCCTCGGACATATCAGCCATGGTCTCTGCATCAACGAGAACATAATCGTTCTCATAAAGCTGCTGAAGCATCCTCTCGAACTCGTCAGTGGTAAGGTAAAGACCGGTGTTGGACGCACCTCTCGAGACGTCGGCGATAAGCTGTCTTACGCTTAAGACCTCCACGGTTCCGCTATACTCACGAACCTCCGTGGTATGGCTGGTAGCCTCAAGAAGATCCGCATTGATTCTGTTATCGTCAGGGAATATCACAGCAAGATCGGAGAGCAGCGACTCTGCAGAGAAGTAACGAAGCCGCTCAAGCATATGCTCACCCTCTTCAAGCATAGGCTCATACATGATCTCCTTGATCTCCGTAAGCCTGAAGGAAGAGAAATCATATACGAAGCCGTCATAGCTGTTACATACATCTACGTAGGTCTGCACGGCAGAGACATAATCACCGGCGTCGAAGGAAGCCTCTGCAGCCTGGACATCTCCCCTCGCCATCTCTATAGTCTCTATCTCGTAAAGAAGCGGAGTAGTCGTGGAGGCTACGCTGTTAACGCCCCCAACAGCTTCAAAGATGAATATCAGATCCGGCTTCTCGATAGTCCCCAGAAGGAACTCGGTACACAGATCATTAAGCCAGGTTGACAGTCTCGAAGAGGTCATCTCCTGCATCTCGTTCATGAAGCGAAGATCCGCTGTTGATGGTGTATATCTTGAGAATCTCATCTGATCCTCTATGGCAATCAGTCTGGTATTAACTATCTCCTCCATGGATGCCATCTGATCGCGTCTTATCTGAAGCTCGGCATCCTCACCGGGAGTAGCGCTGTCCGAAGCCACCACATCATCATGGATCTGCCTGTACATCTGAAGAGCATCATCATACCTGCCCTCGTCAATAGCGATCTCGAAGTCAGGCACAATATCTGACTCTGCCTTAAGAGATGAATTAAGCCAGAATACAACGATTATCATCCCGATGACGGCAGCCATACAGAAGCAGGCCGCGACTATATAACCGGCACCGTTTACTGACCTTTTCTCATAGTTATCGAAGATATTATCTTCCGATCGTCTCACGTCAAGTCTTCGAACCCGAGCTGCTTGATCTCGAAGGAATCCGGCTTGATGTAATAGCCAATAGCCGGGATATTCCTTATACGGTAATACTCAGGATCCCTGAGTCCTGACTCTTCAAGCGTGATGATCTCTGAGAGCGTCGAGCCCTTCTTACTTATAAGAAGTTGTACACCCTGCGTGGATCTCGTGGTCTTAAGGGGAACCATAGATGACTTGAAGACTACAGCCTTCTCCTTATCGGATCTGGCGAACAGATCAGGGTCCTCTCCCTCAGGAATGAACAGGAACGATACGGCCTCCGCCTTATCAGAGAAGGCGTTGATAAGCTTCTTCCTATTCTGCTTGGTCTCATAGGCCTCCACAGGGAACCTTGCAGCCTTACCGTTCTTAAAGCCGATCAATATATTGCCCTTATAATCGGTAGTCACAAGCATATAGATAATATGCTCATCCTCCTCGAGCCCAAGCTCGTTTCCGAGGAAGGAGCCGAATTCGGTCACCTTATTATCCTGGAACTCATAGGTCTTGGACTTATAGACGTTACACTTATCGGAGAAGAACAATATGTCGCTCTTATTCATGGCATCACAGCTAAGGAAAATCTCATCGTCATCCTTAATCTTTACCTCATCCGAGCGCTTCAGGGCGTTGGGCGTGAATTTCTTAAGATAACCGTGCCTTGTAAGCATAAGATGGACCTGATAGTCGGGTATCGTGGTATCGGGCTGATAGACTTCAACCTGCTCAGCCATAACAAGCTCGGTCTTCCTCGGCTTACCGTACTTATCCGCTACCTCCTTAAGCTTCTTGGAGATCAGTGTGTTAATACGGTTAGGCTTACCCAGGATATCCTCGATATCCGCGATATCCTTCTCGAGATCAGCCTTGTCTGCCGTCCTGTTTAAGATGTACTGCTTGTTGATATTACGAAGCTTAATCTCAGCGACGTAGTCTGCCTGGATCTTATCGATATCAAAGCCCTTCATGAGGTTGGGAACTACATCCTCCTCGAGCTCGGTATTCCTTATGATCGCGATAGCCTTATCTATATCGAGTAATATCTTCTCGAGACCTTCCAGAAGGTGGAGCTTAGCCTTCTTCTTCTCAAGATCGAAGCTCAGCTCCCTTGATACACACTGTCGTCTCCAGTTAAGCCACTCGGTGATGATGTCTCTTACGCCCATCACCCTTGGAGTTCCGTTGATCAGTATATTGAAGTTACACGAGAAGGTATCCTGAAGCTTAGTGAAGCGGAAAAGCTTCTTCATCAGTTCCTCGTGATTAGTTCCTCTTTTACAATCGATGGTGATCTTAAGGCCGTCGAGGTCGGTCTCATCTCTTACGTCGTTGATCTCCCTCACCTTACCGGATTTAACCAGGTCGGCTATACCGTCGATAATAGCCTCCGAGGACGTGGAATATGGTATCTCCGTGATCTCGATAAGGTTGTTCTTGGTATCGACGTTATACTTGCTTCTAAGGATAATAGAGCCCTTACCGGTCTCGTATATCTCGCGCATCTGCTCCTTGTTATAAAGGATCTGTCCGCCTCCCGAGAAGTCCGGCGCCGGCATGATATCCAGGAAATCGATGCTTTTGTCCTTAAGGTAAGCGATCGTGGCATCACAGACCTCCTTAAGATTAAAGGAGCAAATATTGGACGCCATTCCTACGGCGATACCCTGATTGCTGTTGACAAGAAGACTCGGGAAGGTAGCAGGCAGAAGCACCGGCTCCTTTAAGGTGCCGTCATAGTTGTCCACCATATCCACGGCATCTCTATCTATCCCTGCGAAAAGCTCCTCGCATATCTTCTCAAGCTTGACCTCGGTATATCTCGGTGCGGCGAAGGCCATATCCCTGCTGTACTGCTTACCGAAGTTACCCTTGGAATCCACATACGGATGTAGAAGCGCCGCATTGCCCCGGGTCATTCTGACCATAGTCTCGTAGATAGCCATATCTCCGTGAGGGTTAAGCTTCATGGTCTGACCTACGACGTTGGCAGACTTCGTCCTGTTGCCGTTAAGCAGTCCCATCTTATACATCGTATAAAGAAGCTTCCTATGCGACGGCTTGAACCCGTCGATCTCAGGGATCGCACGGGATATGATAACCGACATGGCATAGGGCATATAGTTGATCTCCAGCATCTGAGTGATGGGCTGGTCAACTGCGGGCATATCCGGCTTACTGTCGTCAGTAAGTCTCGCCTTAAGTGAATTACTGTTGTTCTTAATCTCTTTCTTCTTCGCCATATTCCTTATCCTACATCGAGCATGTCAAGATACAGATGCCCGTCCTGTTCTATATGTTGCTTCCTTCCTGCCAGATTATCACCCAGAAGGAGCTCGAATATCTCTGCCGTCTTTCTGGCATCCTCCGGACAGACCTTAATAAGACGTCTGGTCTTAGGATTCATGGTGGTCTCCCACATCATCTCAGGCTCATTCTCACCAAGACCCTTGGATCTCTGAATATTGATGGATACCTTCTCCTCTTCAAACCTCGAGAGTATCTCAGTCTTCTCCTTCTCGTTAAATGCGAAGAAGGTCTGCTCCGTCGATCCTTTGCCCTTGGTCCTTACAGTTATCTCGAACAACGGTGACTCGGCAATATATACGAATCCCTTCTCGATAAGCGTGGGGCACAGACGATATATCATGGCAAGTATCAGAGTCCTTATCTGGAAGCCGTCTACATCGGCATCTGTACAGACTATGATCTTGTTCCATCTTAACTGATCAAGATTAAATGCACTCATATCCTTGGTGTGCTTATTACTTATCTCGACACCGCAGCCTAAGACCTTAATAAGATCAGTGATTATCTCACTCTTAAAAATCGTAGCATAATCAGCCTTAAGGCAGTTTAAAATCTTACCTCTTACCGGCATGATCCCCTGGAACTCCGCGTCTCTTCCGAGCTTAACGGAGCCTAAGGCGGAATCACCCTCTACGATATATAGCTCACGTCTGTCCGTATCCTTCGATCTGCAGTCAACGAACTTCTTGATCCTGTTGTTGATATCGACCTTACCGGTGAGCTGCTTCTTGATATTGATACGGGTCTTCTCCGCATTCTCTCTGGAGCGCTTATTAATAAGTATCTGATCGACTACCTTATCACCCTGCTGCTTATTCTCGATGAACCATACCTCAAGGTTCTTCTTGATAAGATCAGTCATGAAGTCCTGGACAAACTTGTTATTAATTGCCTTCTTTGTCTGATTCTCATATGAGGTCAGAGTCGAGAATGTTGAAGTAATAAGGATCAGTGAATCCTGTATATCCTCGAACTTGATCTTGCTCTCATTGGCCTTGTACTTATCTCTGGCCTTGATCTCCTTATCGATGGAGTAAAGGAACGCGTTCTTTACCGCCCTGTCGGGGGAGCCTCCGTGCTCCAGGAAGCTCGAGTTATGAAAGTACTGAAGCTCATTGATCTCATTATTAAAGCAGAAGGCTACCTCAGCCTTACAGGTATAGGGCTTTCTGTCGTCGGCATCCTGACCCTTGCCCTCTCCCTCGAAGCGGTACACATCGGTAAAGCCCTTCATCTCGGATAATTCGTCACAGTAGCCCTTGATACCTTCAGGACAGAGGAATGTATCCTCAGTACCAAGAGCCTCATCCTTCAGAATGAACTCTATACCGCCGTTAACCACAGACTGCTTCTTAACGATATCCTTAAGTCTCTCGTAAGGAATAACGGTATCGGTAAACACCTCCGAATCGGGCTTCCATCTCTGGATCGTTCCGGTCCTTTTAAATCTGTAGGGCTCCTTACGAAGCTCACCCACTACCTCACCCTTACGGAAGGACAGCTCATACTTTGTCTTATCGCGGAATACGGTGACCTCGAAGAATTCGGAGGAGTACTGTGTGGCACAAGCACCGAGACCGTTCAGTCCGAGAGAATACTCATAATCGCTTAACGCATCATTATCGTACTTGGCACCTGCGTAAAGCTCGCAGTATACAAGCTCCCAGTTATATCTGTCTTCCTTGGCATTGTAATCAAGAGGAATTCCTCGTCCGAAGTCCTCTACCTGAAGTGATCCGTCCTTAAACCTCGTTATAATAATCTGCTTACCGTGGCCTTCTCTGGCCTCATCTATAGAGTTAGAGAGGATCTCGAAGAAGGACTGAATGCATCCTTCGAGATCATCCGAACCGAATATAACACCCGGGCGCTTTCTTACTCTGTCTGCGCCCTTGAGCATGGTAATGCTCTCGTTACCGTAATCTGACTTTCTAGCCATGCTTACCCCCATATTTTCAACTCATTACAGTATAACACAACAATATATTGTGTCATGTTTCATTAATTGGACATTAAAAGGGTTGTCCCGAAGGACAACCCTGTAATTGATCGTCTACTTAATGAGAATTACTTTCTCAAGCCAAGCTTAGCAACGATAGCTCTGTATCTCTCGATATCAACCTTCTGAAGGTACTCGAGAAGACCTCTTCTCTTACCGACCATCATGAGAAGACCTCTTCTTGAGTGGTGGTCACCCTTGTGAGTCTTGAGGTGCTCTGTGAGAAGTGCGATCCTAGCAGAGAGGATAGCGATCTGAACCTCAGGGGATCCTGTATCGCCCTCGTGTGTAGCGTACTCCTTGATGATCTCAGCCTTGTTGATCTGTGCCATTTGTTATTGTCCTCCAATAATTATTATTCACCGGTGACTGCGGATAAGGCGGACAAGCCCTATATCTGCGTCACGGCAAGCTCGAAGATAATATCACACGCCCTGATCAGTGTCAATCAAGGCATCAGCGAAGGCTTCAGGATCGAATTCCATAAGATCCTCCACGCCTTCGCCGAGTCCCGCCAGAACGATAGGGACCTTCGCGAGATAGGATACGGCGATAGCAACTCCTCCCTTGGCAGAGCCGTCAAGCTTGGTTACTCCAAGGTAGTCAAGCTTAACCGCCTCCGAGAAGGCCTCGGTCTGAAGCACCGCATTCTGACCTGTCGTCGCGTCTATAATAAGCATCGCCTTCTTATTGGCATCAGGAGCCTCGCGGTCGATTATACGGTTGATCTTGGAAAGCTCATCCATCAGGTTCTTCTTATTATGAAGTCTTCCGGCAGTATCTATGATCAGTACATCACTCTTACGAGCCTTGGCGGCAGCCACAGCATCGAACACCACCGAAGCCGGATCAGAGCCCTCTTCATGAGCGATGACTGCGGTAGATGTACGCTCTCCCCACTCCTTAAGCTGCTCAACAGCGGCGGCTCTGAAGGTATCGGCGGCAGCCATGATAACCTTCCTGCCCTCGTTCTTATACTTTAAAGACAATTTACCTGCGGTAGTCGTCTTACCGGTTCCGTTCACGCCTACCATAAGGAGGATATTAAGCTTACCGGGCTCAAGCTCAATGGTCTGCTTCTGGCCCAATATCTCCACTATCCTCTTCTTAACAGCCTTCATCACTCCGTCGTGAGAATCGTCACCCGTATCTCTTATGTACTGCTTAACGTACTCCGTCACGTCCTCGCTTGCCGGTATCCCGCAGTCCGCGCGGATCATGAGCTCCTCGAGCTCGTCCAGCATATCCTGGTCGAATTTGCCGTGGGACGCGGTAGTCTTGACCCACTCGGCCGCCCAGAAGTCACGTGTCTTGGTAAGACCCTTCTTAAATGATTCGAATAATCCCATATTAATCTCCAATCCTCATCGAGAGTATCTTCGATATTCCACGCTCCGCCATGGTGACGCCGTACATGCGGTCACAAGCCTCCATGGTACCCTTACGGTGTGTAACGAGTATGAACTGCGATCTGGCGGTATAACGCCTTACGAAGTCCGTGAAACGCGTTACGTTAACATCATCCAGGGCAGCCTCTACCTCATCGAGAATTACGAAGGGCGACGGTCTTAGCTGCAATATCGCGAAAAGAAGCGCTATTGCGGTAAGACACCTCTCTCCTCCAGACAGAAGCGTAAGATTCTGAAGCTTCTTTCCCGGAGGCTGGGCCTTGATCTCGATGGTACAGTTAAGAACATCCTCAGTGTCGCTTAGAAGTATCTCCGCACTTCCTCCGTTAAACAGATCCGTGAATACGGTCTTGAAGTTCTCGTTAATCGTGGTGAAGTTCTTAATAAACTGCTCCTTCATCTCGTTAACAAGATCCGAGATAACCTTCTGAAGGTCGGTCTTGGCCTTATAGATATCATTACGCTGCTCGCTTATGAATTCGTACTTCTCGGACACCTCACGATACTCCTCGATGGAGTTAAGGTTAACGGGGCCTAAGGCCTTGATCTTATTCTTAAGGGACGATATCGTCTTGGCCGATTCATTGATATTGGTGGTAGGAGGATAGGACTCCTTCACATTATCGTAGGTAACCTCATAGTCCTCCCACAGGCGGTTCTTAGAGGTGTCGATATCGTTAATATGCTTCTCATTCCTGGAGATTATACCGTTCTCCTTCTCGCGCAGACGGGTGAGGATGTCGTTGACCTCCGAGCTTTTCGCGAAGAAGCCCTTAAGCTTGGTATCTACCTCCTCCTTCTCGGTCATGAGCTCCCTGATGACGGAGGACATGGACTCGAAGGACGCCTGCATACCGATCTGCTGCTCCTTCTTGCTCTCGATATCCTTATTGACCTCTTCCAAAGCCTTGGAGTCCTCCGCCCTCGAAGCCTTGGATTCCTCCAGGGTCTTCCGGCGGGCCTCCAGCTCCTCCTTAATGTGAGAAGCCAGATCAAGTACACCGTTACGCTCGGCAAGTATCCTCTCGGATGAGGTCTTAGCCTCCGTTATCTTCTCGCGGAGCTTATCAAGCTTCTCGTTAAACTCCTTGGCGGCAACATCGCTTCTGTCGATATCCTCACGGGTATCGGAGATCTCATTCTCGATCTCCTTAATGATCTGCTCATATTCTGCGATATCATCCTCGAGACGAAGCTTATCAACGGATATCTGGTGAAGCTGCTTCTCGCCCTCGGCAACAGAGTCGGTAAGCTCGGTCCTTCTTTGACCCAGATTCCTGTACTCGGACTCAGCCTTGGCTCTCTCGACGCTGAAGTACTTAAGCTGCTCATCAAGCTGAGCAAGCTCGCGCTCTATATCACCCACCTTGGAATCAACATCCTGTCTTTGTGCCTCGAGCACAGCCAGCTCCTGATCCTTCTTGACGATAGCGGCCTCCAAAGACTTGATCTCTTCTGATCGGCCCAGGATACCTGTGGCATCCTTACGTATGGAGCCTCCTGTAAGAGAGCCTCCCGCGTTAATCGAATCTCCGTCCAAGGTGATTATCTTGACCTGGTGTGACACGGCACGGGCGATGGCTCTGGCACTGTCCATATCCTCGCAGATAATGATCTTACCCAGAAGATTGGATACAATATCGTTAAGGCTCTTATCGTTCTTGATAAGGTTGTCTGCCACATCGATAAAGCCCGGAACCTTAGAAGCGTCAGACAGAAGCTTCCTGTCGATGCTTCGAGGCTTGATATTCTCTATAGGAAGGAACGTAACTCTACCGAGTCTGTTATCCTTAAGTACATTAATAAGATCGGACGCATCCTGCTCGGTCTTGGTGACTACATTGTGAATAGCATTTCCAAGCGCGATCTCAATAGCTGTATTGTATTTCTTGTCCGTAGAGATCAGATCACCCAGCACACCGGTAATCTTCTTGCGTGAAGAGGCGTCCGCATCTGCGTGATTCATCAGCCTTCTTACCGACTCCTGATAGCCCTCGCGTCTGCTCTCGAAGTCCTTCAGGGTCTTCAATCTGGACTTATCCGATAGATATGCTCTCGTTATAGTCTCGTGCTTGGTAAGAAGATCATTCTCTTCCTTCTTAAGGACCGAGAGAGAGTCATTTCTGACCTGTATATCAGAGGTGACCTCTCCCTCCTTCTCCATCATCTCACGCCAAAGCTTCTCGGCCTCGGTGATCTTGACCTCGAGTTCATCCTTGATCTTACGGGATGCCTCGCGGTTATCCGTCAGCTCCTTGATTCGATCGAGAAGCGATGTGATCTGACCCTTAGCGGTATTGATCTTACCTGAAGCCTCATTGATCCTGGAGGTCTTATCCTCGATATCCTTACGCAGCTCTTCGATATTCTTCTCCGAATCTCTGAAGCTTCCGAGAAGCTCATCCTTCTGCAGCTCTAGCTCCTCGGTCTTATTCTTCTCATCATTGGCTTTATTAAGAAGCTCATCCGCCTTGTTAAGACGTCCCTTATATTCGTTCTGAAGACGGGCTATATCCTCGCCGATCTCATTCTCAGCCTGAACGGTCTGCTCTATCTTGGACTTCAGGGAAGAAGAACGCTCCTCGTTGACCTTTACATCCGAAGATAGATCATGCATCTGCTCCGTAAGGTCGGAGAGCTCCTGCCTCTTGTCCTCTATTTTAACGTCCAGATCTTCGGACTGCTTATTAAGCTCGCTGTTGGATTCCCTAAGCTCGAGGTATCTGTCCTCCTGGGTCTTGATCTCATCCCTTACCTTCTGAAGGACATCCACATAATCGCCCATCGCCGCGGACGCATCATTGATCCTTCTTACAAGAAGACTGATATCCGTGGTCTTAAGCTGTTCATAGGCTCGGTGATACTCTGTGGCCTTCTCCGCCTGCTCCTTAAGAGGTCCTATGCGCTCGGTAAGCTCATTTAATCTGTCGTCTATACGAAGAAGGTTCTGCTCGGTGGACGCGAGCTTTCTTTCAGCTTCGTCCTTTCTGGCCTTGAACTTGGTAATTCCCGCAGCTTCCTCGATAACACGTCTTCTGTCCTCTGACTTAGGCGACAGGATCTCATCGACTCTGCCCTGTCCGACGATAGAATAACCGTCCTTACCGAGACCTGTGTCAAAGAACAGATTCACTATATCCTTAAGCCTGCAGTTGACCTTATTGATCTGATACTCAGACTCACCTGATCTATAGAGCCTTCTTGTGATCTCAATCTCATTAAACTCGGTATCCACATACTTATCGGAATTATCGAGGGTCATGGTGACCTCGGCATAATTCATGGCTTTCTTGACGGAGGTACCGTTAAAGATAACATCCTCCATCTTACCGCCTCTTAAGGATTTGACGCTCTGCTCACCCAGGACCCATCTCACGGCATCGGTAACATTAGACTTACCGCTTCCGTTAGGCCCTACAACTGCGGTCATTCCGCGATCAAATTCGATAAGTGTATATTCGGGAAACGATTTGAATCCCTGTAACTCAAGCTTTTTCAGATACATAGCAAGTTATTTTACCACAAAAATCTTCTCGTAAGCCTCGATAGCCGCCTTGGCACCCTTCTGCTCCGCATCCTTCTTGGAACGCCCTATCGCCCTCGCGAGGAAGGTGTCATCGGCATATACCTCCACCTCGAACTCCCGCTCATGCTGCGGGCCTCGCTCGTCCACGATATTAAAGGTGATCTTATGCTGATGGTTCCTGATCTGCGCGATCTCGAGGAGCCTGCTCTTATAGTCGAGGAATATCTTACCGTCTACGGCAAGCTTTATCGTCTCCGCCAGGTTCCTTAATACCACCTCGCGTACAGTCTCAAAGTCGGAATCGAAGTATACCGCCGCTATCAGCGCCTCGAAGGCATCTGCCAGCGTGGAATCCTTGTCTCTTCCTCCGGTCTGCTCCTCTCCCTTACCCATGAGAAGGAGCTCCCCGATACCGAGTCTTCTAGCGACTCCCGCGAAAGACTCTTCACATACGATTATCGATCTGATCTTAGAAAGATAGCCTTCGTCAGCCTCAGGCTTCAGTTCGTAAAGCTTTCGTCCTATTACCAGATCCATGACCGCGTCACCTATATACTCGAGCCTTTGATTGGAATCGCTGTGCTTACCGTTGTGTTCGAACACATAGGTCGTGTGAGTCAGGGATAGTTCCAGAAGAGCTTTGTCCTTAAAGGTGTAGCCTAATTTCTCTTCGAAAACAGTGTAGTCCATGTTATTAATCCTGCCCAGATAGTTATTAAACCCATAAATAAAGGCTGAATGCACATAAGCGGCACATTCAGCCTGATTATTCTATGTTAACTCTTATCAGCCGATAGCGGACTTGATGAACTCTACTGCGTCACCAACTGTGCCAACCTTCTCTGCAACCTCATCAGGTACGGAGATGTCGAATTCCTGCTCCATAGCCATAACGAGCTCTACCATGTCGAGAGAATCAGCATTCAGATCGTCTACAAAGCTTGCTTCCATTGTGATGGAATCTTCGTCAACACCAAGCTGGTCAACGATCATGCCCTTAAGCTTCTCAAAAAGTTCTTCATTAGTCATTTGTAAATTACCTCCATAAATGATTGCCTGTTACAATCTACAATACTTTTAATGTAATAGATATAAAAAGTCAATAACTATTTTTGTGTTTAATCCGCCTCTTTAAGGTAGGAAATATTCTTAATAAGATAGTCCAAACCGGATATTATGGTCATTATCACGCTGATATAGAACAGGATATCTCCTATAATCGGAACAGCCGCGGAAGCCCCTGTGAGCTTGATGATAAGAGGCTCGAACATAAGGAAAATAATGGCGATCATCTGAGTGGTGGTCTTGATCTTGCCTATCATCTTGGCAGCCATGACAACGCCCTGCTTTGACGCTATAAGCCTTATACCCGTGACCATGAACTCTCTTAACACGATGATCATAAGAAGCCAAGCCGAGACCCTTCCGAGTGCGACAAAGGCAATAAGCACCGCTATTACAAGCATCTTATCGGCAAGTGAATCCAGGAATTTACCGAGATTCGTGATCATATTGAAGCGCCTGGCTATCTGTCCGTCCAGGAAATCCGTAATGGAAGCGATAATAAACACGATTCCCGCTATGGTCATTCCCGAGGACTCTATAAATGCATTCCAACCTGAAGGCTCGAAGCCGTATATCGATATAGGCAGCATGAAGAGCATGGTGACCGGTATCAATATGATACGAAGCATGGACAGTTTATTCGGAAGGTTCATATACTCTCTCCTGTAAGATCAAAAGAATCGCGGCATTCTACGAGCTTAACCTTATACCTGCCGCCTACCTTAAGCTCGTCAGACGAAGCGGCCACATAGATCACCGGATCATCATCGGGAGCCTCTCCGTAGCTTCTGCCGACATAGAATATACCGTCATCCGCCACTGAATCAATGGTAACATCAACCTCAGAGCCTACTCTTGCCTCAGAAGACTTAAGGGTAATAGGGTACTGAGTATCATATACCTGCTTTACTCTCTGTTTCTTAGTCTCCTCGTCTACCTGATCAGGCATATCGAAGGCCGGAGTATCCTCCTCCGGAGAATAGGCAAAGCATCCCAATCTGTCGAATTTCCATCTCTTAAGATTACTTAGAAGCTCGTTAAAGTCCTCTTCAGTCTCACCCGGGAAGCCAACCAGAACTGTGGTCCTGATGATGATATCCGGAATTTCTTTCCTTATCATCTGAAGCTTGGCTGTGATGATATCTACGGTATCATGTCTTTTCATAGCTTTGAGGATCTTATCGCAGCCGTGCTGGATCGGGATATCAAGGTAATGAACGACCTTGGGATTGTCCCTCATAACAGCTATAAGTTCATCATCGATGCCGTCCATATAGCCGTAGAGAACACGTATAGCCTCGATACCTTCGATCTTGGAAATCTCGTTGATCAAAGTAGGAAGCATCCTCTTCTTATAAAGCTCAATACCGTAATTGGTTGTATCCTGAGCCGTCAGGACTATCTCCTTATAGCCCTTATCGGCAAGCGATCTTGCCTCGGCTAGGATCTCCTCCATAGGTCTTGATACAAAGGTGCCTCTGATATTAGGGATAGCACAGAAGGCACATCTGTGAAGACATCCTTCACCTATCTTAAGCCAGGCGTAGCCTGATGTGGAGATATCCCTCTGAGTCATAAGGTGGGACATACCTCCGGGCTTGCCCTCGTACTTACGCTTGAAGTCTTCAGGGGATCCGTATAAGGAATCGACAGCTTCCACTATGCTACCGTAATCCGCAGTACCAAGAACTATATCGACCTCAGGCATCTGAGCAAGGATATCGTCAGGGTATCTTTGGGACAAACAGCCGGTAACTATAATATGCTTAAGCTTATGAGAACCGTTAAAGCCGTACTTGAGGTCACCTGCCCGAAGAATGGTATCTATAGCTTCCTTCTTAGCCGCCTCTATGAAGCCGCAGGTATTAATGACAACGACCTCGCTGTCATCTGCCGAATCACTTATGCTGTACCCAGCTTCGCGAAGCTTGGTGGACATACATTCCGCGTCCACCAGATTCTTAGAGCACCCCAGTGCAACTATAGCAACACTAATATCACTTCTATCGATCATTAATAACCTTCTCGAGCCATTTGCCGTAGGCATATCTCGCGGTCTCGGAACCGAATCCGCGCTTGGAGGCAGTCTTCAGAAGTTCTTCCTCCATGGCATATGCCTCTTCGGCATCAGCCGTCTCCGGCTTCACGCTCAGGTAAAGATTAAAGCACAAAACGCCGTCTTCTTCCACCTCTGAAATCAGCTCATCGGCAATCTCACCTCTTACACCGGCAGCATATAGTCGCTGCTTAAGAAGAAGCCTGCTCTCCTGCTTCTTGCCGGAACGGTAAAGCAGGACCTTACGTCCTGCTTTAACATCGTCAATGTATTCTCTCTTGATAAGCTCAGCTACAGCCTCTGATATAACACTGTCAGAGAACCCCTGCTTCCTAAGATAATCACGAAGCTTACCCGAGGAGCATGTGCCGATACCTATATGCCTTATACCGCAGGTCTGAGCATCCGCGACAGAATCAAGGTTATAAAGAGCCGCCTTAGCCATTACATGTCGATTCCGAGGATATCGTCGTCGCTCTCGATATCTGCATCAGCATCCTCGGGATCATCTCCGCCGTCCACGAAGGCCGTGGCATCGGCAGGCTTATAGGAATCTCTGATAAGCTCCTCGATCTCGCTGCACACATCCGGGTTATCAATGAGATACTGTCTGGTATTCTCCTTACCCTGACCGATCTTCTGACCCTTATAAGCGAACCATGCTCCGCTCTTATCGATGATATTATTCTCTACCGCCAGATCGATGATACTTCCCTCTCTGGATATACCCTGACCGTAGAGGATATCGAATTCTGCTTCCTTGAACGGAGGCGCCACCTTATTCTTAACGATCTTAACTCTTACATGGTTACCGATAACCTCAGTACCGTTCTTCAATGTCTCAGTCTTCCTGACATCAAGTCTTACAGAAGAATAGAACTTCAGAGCACGTCCACCCGTAGTAGTCTCGGGATTACCGAACATGATACCAATCTTCTCACGAAGCTGGTTAATGAAGATACATACCGTTCCTGACTTGGCGATTATACCCGTAAGCTTTCTTAAGCCCTGGCTCATAAGCCTTGCCTGAAGACCTACGTGCGAATCCCCCATCTCGCCCTCGATCTCGGCCCTGGGTACCAGTGCCGCGACAGAGTCTATAACGATAACATCTATACAGCCTGATCTAACGAGTGTCTCTGTGATATCGAGAGCCTGTTCACCTGTATCCGGCTGCGACAGAAGAAGGTTATCAACGTCTACACCGATAACAGCGGCGTAGTTGGGATCAAGAGCGTGCTCTGCGTCTATGAATGCACAGGTGCCTCCCATCTTCTGAGCCTCTGCAACGCAGTGAAGCGCTACTGTAGTCTTACCTGACGACTCGGGTCCGTATATCTCTACGATCCTTCCCCTGGGAAGTCCGCCGACTCCGAGTGCTATATCAAGACTTATGGCACCGGTAGGTATCGTCTCGATATCAGTGGTCTGCTGATCGCCAAGTCTCATTACCGAGCCCTTGCCGAACTGCTTCTCGATCTGAGACATAGCAGCCTCAAGAGCCTTCTTACGTGCGTCTTGATCGTCTGAAGATATGGATTGTACCTGAGGTTTGGATGCTTTGTTCTTAGCCATTATTAGTGATCCTCCACAATAAAACTGAACATTTGTTCATTTCTTTCGAAAACATTCTACGAATAAAATACAACAAAGTCAACTTAATATGACCGACAATTTTCGACAAAAATCGACAAAAATCGACAAAGGGTTATTAATGGGACTTACGCACAAGTTTCAAGGCCTTGGATATCCACTCGGAGGACTCCTTTACCCTGAAGACAACAGTAAGAGCAAAGTAAAGAGCACCGGCTGCAACGAACTTGACAGAGATGGCGATAAGCTCGTTTACTTTACCTACCGGTGCGGGATAGTACATATTAAGAACGAATAAAGTGGCGCACATAATTACAAGCGTAAGAGCGCACTTGCCGATGAATGTAAGCATCCCGTGAGGGCGAAGCTCCTTATTCCTACAGTAGACCACGCACAGCACTGTCATCTGAAGGATGCTTGTGACGGAGTAAGACAGGGTAAGCCCCATTGCGCCCAGTGAAGGCATAAGAAGCGTACAGCAAATAGGATTCGTGAGAAGACCGATACATCCGGCCATCAAAGGCACCTTGGTCTTACCTATGGCGTAGAAGGCCTGATTCATTATAAACACAACGGAATGTGTAATTATCGCGATAGAATACCCCGCTAGAAGTGCCCCTGCCCTTCTGGCATCATAATCCGTATAAGCGGGACTCCACTTGAAGATCGCCTTGATAACGTCCGTATTCATAATGAACATGAAGCCCGCGGAGGGTATAGTCAGGAACAATGCACTTCTTAATCTCGAAGACAGAAGCTCAGATGCCCCCTTGAAGTCCTTCTTGCCGTAGAATTCCGCGAGAGACGGCAGCATGACATTACCTATGGCAACAGCGAAGATACCATAAGGAAGCTGCCATGTAGTGGAAGCGTTTCTTAAGGCAAATACATTGCCGTCATCGGGAAGCTTGATCGCGAAGTAATTTAAGATGAGCATGTTAAGCTGTACCACGGAGGCGGATATAAGGATCGGCAGAGCTCTTCTTACAAGCTTATGGAAGCCCGCATCGCCGGGAGCCCAGATGAATCTGAACTGCTTAAGCTTATCTCTTCCTACGATCGCCTGATACAGGAAATAAACCGCTGCAGCAAGCATGATACCGAAGGTTGTACGCATGAGCTGAGGAAGGCTGTTACCTGCGAACACCAGGATCGCGATAAGAACACAGACATTGTAGATGGTGGGACCGAAGGCCGTGGAGCCGAATCTCTTATATGCATTAAGAATACCGATGCACAAGGCCGCCAGCATCATGAATACGATCTGAGGGAAAAGCCATCTTGAAGCAGAGGCCGCGAGATCAATAGTCATGGCACTTCTCTCGCCGTTGCCGAACAGACTGTAAAGAGGATGCGAGAAGATAACTCCGAGAGCACACACCGCTACCAAAAGCACCGAGAAGAACGAGATAAAGATACTTACGGTCCTTATTCCCTCCTTCTCCTTACCCGAGGCTACCGCAGCGGATAAAGACGGGGTGATCGCGGACTGAATAGAGCCGCCAATAAGAAGGTTATAAACCAGATCCGGGATCGTGAAGGCAAGTGTAAATCCGTCGCGGAACACCGGATCACTGAACTTAATACCTACAAATATATCTCTTAAGAACCCCGAGCCCTTGGAGAATACAAGACCCAGCATAACAAGCAGGGTTGCAATTACCATATTATTCGACGAAGATCTGCCGGCCTTCTTATCTGATGTCATAGAAGAGCGATCCTCTCATTAACAAGGCTGTAAGCGCTGTCGCGAGTGGCTGTTCTTACCTCATCCCGGTCTCCGTCGAAGTGATGCTTGTATGCCCCCGAACCGTTACGATCCGCGAAGCCTATATAAACAGTCCCGCAGGGAGTTCCGTCCGCTCCATCGCCCGGACCTGCGTAGCCTGTGACCGACACGGCGATATCTGCACCTGACAATCTTAATGCTCCTTGAGCCATCGCCACCGCGCAATCATGGGATACTGCGGTCTTTTCCTCTATCACCGAAGAAGGAACACCCAGAACATTAATCTTAAAGCTGTCTGAATAAGAAACTATACTTCCGTCGAGCACATCCGAAGCACCGGGAACATCTACTATCCCGCAGGCTATCATACCGCCGGTAAGGCTCTCGGCGAAGGAGCACTTAAGGCCCTTCGCTCGTAGATTATCTATAAGACCCGATGCCGTAATTAAGGCCATCAGTTACCGCCCTTAGCCTTGATCTCAAGCCAGTCGGTCTCCGTGATAAGCACCTTCCTGGGCTTACTTCCCTCGAAGGGGCCGATATATCCCTTCTGCTCGAGTACATCTATAAGTCTCGCGGCTCTGGGATAACCTACGCCCAAGCGTCTCTGAAGGATTGATACACTGGCGTTCTTAGCCTGGATAACAGTCTCTACTGCAGCTGAGAGGAGATCATCGCCGTCGCTGTCGGACGAGCCCTCAGACACACCCTCGGTCTTACCGCTTCCCTCGCCTCTGGCGATCCGCTCGATCTGATCGTTGATATCCTGATCATAAAGCGCTCCGTAGCGCTGCTTCAGGTAATCTACAGCAGCCTCTACCTCACCGTCTGACACGAATGCACCCTGTCCTCTTATCGGCTTAGGTGCCGACAAAGGTCCGTACAACATATCGCCTCGTCCGAGAAGTTTCTCGGCGCCGTAGGAGTCAAGTATTGTTCGGCTGTCTACGCCCGACGCCACTGCGAAGGCAATTCTCGACGGAACGTTACTCTTGATAACTCCGGTGATAACATCTACGGAAGGTCTCTGAGTAGCAATTATCATGTGCATTCCCGCAGCTCTTGCCATGGCGGCAAGTCGCCCGATCTGAACCTCCACCTCGTTCTTGGCAACAGCCATAAGGTCCGCCAACTCGTCGATAATAATAAGTATCAGAGGCAACGGCTCCTCGTCATCCTCGAGGCACATGTTATAGCCCTTCATGTCTCTTACAGCCTTCTCCGCGAAAAGCTTATATCTTCTCTCCATCTCCGCGACAGCCCATTTCAAGGCGCCTGTAGCCACCTTCATATCAGTTACGACCGGCATGAGAAGATGCGGTATCCCGTTATAGACTGACAGCTCAACGACCTTAGGGTCGATGAGTATCATCTTAACTTCCTTGGGAGATGCCTTGCACAGAATGCTCATAAGGATGGAGTTGACGCAGACGGACTTACCGGAGCCCGTAGCACCGGCGATAAGAAGATGCGGCATCTTGGCGATATCGCAGTATATAGGCTTACCCGGGATATCCTTACCGAGGCCTACAGTCATAGGTGTTGACGATCTGAACTCCTTAGTCTCAAGAATACTTCTAAGGTAAACAGCGGAGGTCTTATCATTAGGTATCTCGATACCGATAGCCCGCTTGCCGGGGATAGGAGCCTCAATACGTACTGCAGTCGCGGCCATGGCAAGTGCGATATCATCCTCAAGAGACTTAACCTTAGATACCTTAACGCCCGCACCTATGGTGACCTCGAATCTCGTGATGGCAGGGCCGTGAGTTATATTACTTACCTGCGCATCCGTAATTCCGAAGGTCCTTAAGGTTTCCTGAAGGCTCATCGCCTTCTCCCTGAGCTTCTCATCACTCTCAGTAGACTTCTGACTCTTATTGGGATCCTGAGCAAGGACCGTGATCGGAACCGGTCTATAATTCTTAAAAGCATTTGCCTTGATCCGTCGTCCCTCTCGCGCGGCAGACGTGGATTCTATCTCTACACCGCTTCCACCCGTGGACTTTCTTGCAGCAGAGGTATCTATTATTCTTCCTTCGGTAGCCGAATAACCCTCTACAGAATCCTCCTTATTAATTGCAATAGACGGTGCAACACCTGCAGTTACCTCAGGGATTCCCGAAGAAGGCATTCCGATAGGTGTATCGCTATTCTCGGGCATGCGCGGAGCTCTGACCTTGGGTCTTACCTCCTCCTGATAATCGTAGGCCGAATCATCCACCTCATAGGGCATATCATCCTCGGGGCGGTAATAGCCGCCGGCTGCAGGTCTTTGACTGTAGTCGTCATTGACCTCTTGCTCTGAAGCATATACGGCACCGGACAGATCGAAGAAATCTTGATGCTTCTGCTTCTTAAGAAAATCAGGCTCTTCAACACCGTTCTTGGAACCTCTTAGCCTTGAGCTGTGAGGGATGGAATCGTATGTAAAATCCGCCTCGTCCACAGAATAAGGATTCTCTGTGTTTACGCGCTTCTCGCCGTACTTGAGAACACCCTGCTCGCCTTTGGTATCTGCGGCGAAGGCAGGATCTGTCATATCGGCGAAGCCTGATCTGCTGTCTACAGGCAATGACCTGTTGAATGGATCCTGAACATTATAGGATTTATCGAACATAGGCTGTGTGCCTATAGCTGTCGGGGCATTGACGAAGGGCGATGCCGAGGGCTGAGGTATCACAGGACGAGCCACCTGCTGAACCTGCGAAGGATAGCCGCCCTGGACCGGATACTGCTGAGGCCTCGGAGCCGTATTATGAGGTCTCTGAGCCGCTCTTCTTACGTTATTACTGCGAACCGCATTACCCACGGCCTTGGCGGTCTTCTTTACCGTGGTCTTAACGGATATGTGGAAAACCAATATAACCTGAGAAGCGATAAGTCCGATAAGTACAACGATGGATGTGATCTTACCGCATACAGTGTGAAGCGATACTGCAAGAAGCCCTCCGAGTATGCCTCCCGGAAGGACCTTGGATGTGGTGCTTGACGATAACAAAGATGAATCAGCGCCGGATCTCCACAGGAGTGCTATAGCCTTCGAAGCCTTATACTTCTGGTCTATATCCGATGCGCACTGTGCCTTAAAGAACATAAAATCCATGGTGACTACTGCAAGCAGTGCCGACAGACACACCAGGAAAATTACAACAGATCTTATCCTTATGGGAGATACCCCTTCCCTTTTCTCAAGGAAGAAATCAACAGATGCATACAGAAGGAAAAGCGGTATCACGAAGGCGGCGGACCCGATAAGCCCTCCTCCCACAGTTCTTATAAAGCTGCCCAGAACTCCCGTAACATCGATCGGCAAATAGTACATCAACGTTAACGCGATGGCACAGAAGAAAAGGATTATTCCCGTGACCTCTCTTTTACTCTCAAAATCCTTCAAATACCAAGTCTCCTTGCGGCTTTATAGATACAAAGCTGCGTCTTACTGTCACTGATCTGCCCTTCCTCGGCCATCTTAAGAAGCGTGGTAAGAGGTATCTTCTCTACGTTAAGTAACTCCCCCTCGTCAAGCTTCTGACCGATCTGCTTAAGCCCTCTGGCCATAAAAAGGTAGATCACCTCACTGTCATACCCGGGAGACGCGATCATGCCTCCGAAGTCAATCATCTCCGACGCCTCGAAGCCGGTCTCCTCATGAAGCTCCCTGACGGCACAGTGAAGAGGCTCCTCACCCGGCTCCAGCTTACCTGCCGGGACCTCGAGAAGTATCCTCTCGAACGGACTTCTAAACTGTCTTACCATGTAGCAATTCAAGTCATCGTCGATCGGGAGAACGCAGGCGCCTCCATTGTGCTTAACTATCTCTCTTTGGGACTTCCTGCCGTCTGCCAGGCTGACCGTCTTAACAATTGTATCAAAAACTTTTCCGTGGAAAATTACTTCAGAGGTCTCAGTTATTTCAATTAGGTTACGATATTTCTCTTCCATCAGTCTTCCTTCGCGTATCGCTTGGACTCCATTACCGCCAGCTCGTCACATCTGTTATTAAACTCATTATCTGCATGGCCCTTGACCTTGATGAACCTGACCGTATGAAGCTTACAAAGCTCGATCAGTTTTATCCACAGATCCTTATTCGCCACTTCATTCTTGGCGCTGTTCTTCCAGCCCTTCTTCTGCCAGCCCTCTATCCAGCCCTGATTAAAAGCGTTAACCACATAAGCGCTGTCGGAATATACCTCCACCTCACAAGGACGGGTCAGAAGCTCGAGACTCTTGATCACAGCCATCATCTCCATACGGTTATTGGTGGTATGGGCCTCGCCTCCCGATATCTCTCTGCTTTTACCTGCCGCAGACAGAATAGCACCCCAGCCACCCGGGCCGGGGTTACCGGAGCAGGCTCCGTCAGTATAGATCGTTACCTTAGTAAGTGCTGCCATTACTTCCCCTGCATCCTGCGTGTCTTCTCGGCAGCTGCCGTTACAGACTTGATCACCGCGTTTCTGAAGCCGTTCTCCTCGAGTGCCATCACGCCTTCTATGGTAGTTCCGGCAGGACTTGTAACCTGATCCTTAAGCACCGCGGGGTGAAGCCCGGTCTCGAGACACAGCTTACCGGAGCCCGCAACAGTCGCAGCGGCGATCTTAAGAGCATCATCACGCTTAATTCCGAGGCTTACTGCCGCATCACTCATGGCCTCTACGAAAAGCATAACGTAAGCAGGTCCGGTTCCCGAGACGCAGCCAATGGCATCAAGGGTCTTCTCATCACAGATAATAACGATCCCGCAGGTCTCGAGAAGCTTCTTAACAAATTCCGTCTCATCCTCGCTCAAGCCTACCGGACACACGGCGGAAACACCGCTTCCCACCTGAGCGGGAGTATTAGGCATTATCCTTACGAATTTCCTGTCTCCTATGATTCCGCTTATTCTGGATGTAGTAACCGCAGCAGCTATAGACAGTACAATGGTATTCTCTCCAAGGCTGTCCTTCAGCCCTGCCAAAGTAGCGTCAAAGTGCTGAGGCTTAACCGCCATCAGTACATAATCGCTGTCCTTAACATCAGCGTTCGGGTCATCAGATACATTAACACCCAATGTCTCACCGGCACTGATAGCGGCCTTAGAAATAATATCATAGACTGTGATCTGCGAAGGCTTAAGAACGCCACCCTCTATAAATCCCTTCATCAGGGCGCGACCCATATTCCCCGCGCCTATAACTGTAAGCTTCATAAGCCGTACCTCTATATTATTTATTATAAAAGTGATGATAACATTACACTTGACAGGTTGCAAAGGTTTAAGTAAACTTACTCTCGCGCATAGGGGAGTGGCTCAACGGTAGAGCAGCGGTCTCCAAAACCGCCGGTTGCGCGTTCGAATCGTGTCTCCCCTGCCAAGCATAAAGGACAGTCCTCACGGGCTGTCCTTTAAGTTTATATCTGAAATTGTTGTACTATCACAGATTGCCGGCAGGCATGATATCGAAGGCTACGTAGCTTACCGAGTCACCGTTAACAAGCGAAGCTCTGAAGGCGATATCCTGTCTTACCGTGAAGTCTGCACCTGCGACATTGTTAAGCGCCTCAGCCACAAGAGTCTCGATATCCTGATCGGATACGTCAGGAGCTAATGCCTGAAGGTAGCTTCCGAAGTAAAGCACCAAGAAATTAAAGTAATTGGGATCATCACTGATCTGAGCCATGACCCTTATCGCCGTGATCTTATTATCGGATTTACGGACACTTCCCTGTATTGCAGTGCTGAAGGTAGTGGCTGTATTGGGAATAGCGGCAGAGAAATACTGAAGCTTGTCCTCTTCTCTGTTCTGAGCCTCACCGGCTGCAGTAAGAGCCAGAGTCTTGCCGTCTGTATATGTCACCTCCGGGATAGCGAAGTTATAAGGCGCGAGCGTCGCTCTATAGATACTGGCATTAGAGTAATTCTCCCTGAACTCATCTACCGTTACCCCTAACGACTTAACCGACAGCATAGGAACGATAATATGGATCAGAATACCGACAACCACGGCAACAAGGAGAATTATGGTAATAGGGATAACAGGGTCCTTCTTACACTTGGCGATGAAGCCCGAGGGCGCGGGCTTATCCGCTTCCTCCTTAGCCTTCGCTTCCTTCTTCTTGGCCTTCTTCTCCTCTGTTATCTTCTTTACGCGTTCACCCTTAGATTTATTAAGGGCTGCCAGAGCACGCTCGTATTCGGCATCCTCTTCCTCGTCTGTTATCAGGTCCTTTATCTCTTCGTTATTATCAGACATTTTCTCTAACCTCATTTCTTAAGCTCAACAATTTTAATATGTTTGCATATCGGCTTCAACTATTTTATTATCCTTGAAAGGTCAAGTGAGGTATTTATATGGCACATGTGCTGGTGGCAGGCGGATCTCGCGGTATAGGGGCAGCGACGGTAGCTCTTTTCGAGAAAGAAGGCTACGACGTAAGCTATTTTTACAAGCACGCTCCAGGCAAGATCGGATATGCGATAAAGGCTGATGTTACGATCCCCTCAGAGATCAAAGCCGGAGTTGAGACTGCATCCTCCGAATTCGGACCTATAGATATTCTCATATACTGCGCAGGCATAAGCCTTACAGGACTTACCACAGACTTCTCCTATGAGGATTATCTTCGAATAATGAATACGAATTTCGGCGGCTTCTTCGCAGTCTGCAATGAGGTCATCCCCTCCATGGTCAATGCCAAGAGAGGTGTCATCACCGCCGTATCTTCCATGTGGGGACAGACCGGAGCCTCCTGCGAGTCACTGTATTCAGCCTCCAAGGGCGCCATCGACGCCTATGTGAAATCTCTTGCCAAGGAACTAGGTCCCTCAGGCATAAGAGTCAACGCCGTATCGCCCGGAGTTATCGATACCGATATGATGAAGCTTTTCTCAGACGAGGATAAGCGTAATCTTATGTACGACACTCCCCTTCAAAGACTCGGCCAGCCTCAGGACGTCGCTAAGGTGATCTACAACCTCTCCACCGACAGCTCCTCCTTCATCACAGGCCAGATCATCGGCATCAACGGCGGATTTCTGATCTGAAATTCTTCAGATTTATTTCTCTTATTTGTCAAGTTGTATCCGATTAATCAAAACACCAACTCAGATACAGATTTTTACATGGTAATTGTATCCGGAAGCTATAAAAGCAAGATTGGATACAGATTTATGTCTTGAGCATGTATCTCTTGAATGATGACATTGCATCAGATACAGATATCAAAGAAAAATCTGTATCTGACTACACAAAACAGCGCCGGTGATACAAACTGACTCTTCTTTTATGAACTCCATGATTCTGTTCATGCAAAAACAATCATTATTCACCTTTAATAATTCCACAGTTATTAAATTGAACCTTTTGATCACATAATAAATCAAAATCAAATCTGTAAGGAATCAGGGAACGAACTTCTGGAGGAAGTGATTCTATAGTAATAGGGTTTGTAGGTACTGAGATAATGAAATAACAATCATAATTTCTTCATTACACAACGACTGATTCTTCTATCATGGTACATAAAATAATCGTAAACTTTCTTATTACCACTTCTATCATTAATGACATATTGTGGCAAAAATCCATTTCCGCAATTGGTAGCTGAGAAAATATGATTACCTCTATCCGCACCAAACAACATTATATCTAATGAAGCCAATTCATCATCAGCGTACTTCATATTCACCTCATTTTATCGATTGTTAAGGAGTTTTATTCTTTTCCAATATGCATTTAACTTATCAAAAGTCATGCACACGGCCTTCCTTAGGCACTGATCAAGGATCTCATCCGAAGACCAGAAGTCCGAAGACGACGATGGAGAAAATGAAGGCTATAATTCCGAGAACGGTAAGAACGATATAGATGATAAGAAGGACCTTGCTGAAGGTGGTCTTATATTTGACTCTTGCAATTATCACCAGGATCCATGCCGCGATAGCAAAGACACACGAGAAAAAAGAAATCATCCCATAGACAGTGCTGTTGGTATCACCTGTCGTTAATGATAAACCTATCAATAATGAGGTAACCGGTGCGAAGAGCATCAGTACCAAGGATACAATACAAAGAATATTGGCTGCCTTATTAGGAGTAGACTTCTGATCCATAGCTTTCTCCCTCATTAGAAACCATAGTAATCGTAGTCATTTGATCCGCCGTTCGCCAAGTCAATATAACGACCGAACGAAGACGCATAGATATCCGAGTAATCGTCCAGTGTCTCGATGATCGCGTCAATAGCGACCTCACTGCTGGGACGATTAAGAGGATTGTCAACGTTAAGCTCAGAACAGAATTCGGTGATCCTCTCGGAGTCAGTATTAAGTCCCAAGCCGACTACAACAAATACATTGGTTGGAGACACATAGAAAGCCACACTCAGATCTCCCTCGAGATCCTCGATCATATCCTCGATATCATCTGCGGTACCGAGATCATCAAGAGTGTCATAGAAATCCGACTCAAGGAATGCCTGTACAAAGTCGGCAATATCTATATGAAGCTTAAGATATCCGCCCTGGTTATTATACTTCCATTCCGAAGAATTCAGGTCATCCACATCGATATTCGCACGGCGAACGAGATCCTCGATACCGTCCATTATCTCAGGCACCTCATACTCCTCGGACAATGTTATCTGAGCTGCTATTACACTATCTGCCTCGATATCGTCGAAGTCAAAATCATCGTAGCTGTCAAAGACATCCATGAAATCGGACACCCCGGGATCTACTCTGAGGTAGAAGGTGGCCTGCTCTACATCATCTATGTCGATATCAAGGTCAAGCTTACTGACTTTAATGGACATCAGGACATAGTCCTGAACATTCTCCTCGATGAAGTCCTGATCAAGAATTACATAGACTCCGTCCTCATAGTCATCAGGCTCCAGATCATCAAAGTCCTCCGGATCGACCTCATCGGCGCCGAGCTTCTCACAAGCATCGATAAAATCATCACTCGTTACCTCTTTGATCCCCGAGCAACCTGCGACCGATAACATGAATGACGTCACCAGAATTCCTGCTACAATTTTCCTTCTCATAAATCTAATCCCCTTTACGCTGTAATATAACGAAGCCTTACTTAGCCTCGGCAGCAACCTTATCGAACTCGTCCGTGATCTCCTTCGAAGGAGCCTTCGTAAGCAAGGATACCACTATTACGAGAATGGTGTTAACCAGGAATGCGGGAAGCAGCTCATAGATATCGAGCCATGTCCCTGCGAAAGCAACTCTTACAGCGAACTTCCATACGAAGATCACTACGCCTCCGCCGATCATTCCGCATAAGACGCCCGGAAGGTTAGCGCGCTTCCAGAACAGTGAGAAAAGAATTGCCGGACCGAAGGTGGCACCGAAGCCTGCCCAAGCGAAGGACACGATCCTGAATACGGAGGAATCAGGGTTTGTTGCCAGGAATACTGCGATAACCGCGATCACAAGAACCATTACTCTGGCAAGAATGATGGAAGCCTTCTGGGAAAGCTTAACATGGAAGAATTCCTGAACTATGTTCTGTGTTACCGATGAGGAAGCAGCGAGAAGCTGGGAGTCGGCAGTAGACATAGCCGAAGCCAGGATACCCGCGAGGATGACTCCTCCGATGATAGCGGGAAGCGCACCGTAGGATGCGATCTTCTGAGCTATGTCAATGATGATCCTCTCGGAATCGGCGTTAGTTGCATAAGAAGGAACGATACCGTTCTTCATAAGTGTATAGCCGCATACACCGATAAAGATCGCTACGCTCATAGATACAACAACCCAGATGGAGCCGACTCTTCTCGAGATAGGAAGCTTCTTCTCATCCTCGATAGCCATGAATCGAAGGATAATGTGAGGCATTCCGAAGTATCCGAGGCCCCATGCAAGCGTAGATGCGATAGGAAGAGCACCATAGGAACCAACTGTACCGTCAGTTACATTGCAGCTCTGGAAGATATTGGTAAAACCTTCGATACTCTTAGCATTCTCGATGATCGTATTGAAGCCTGCCACCTTGAAGGAGAAGCCGAGAACCGTTATAAGTGCGATCGTCATGATAATGCTCTGTATAAAGTCTGTAGTGGAAGCCGCCAAGAAGCCTCCGAGGATACAGTAAAGTGCAATAACCAGAGCACAGATCAGCATGGCTGTTACGTAATCAATACCGAAGATAGAAGAGAAAAGCTTACCGCAGCCGACGAAGCCCGAAGCCGTGTAAGGCACAAAGAAAACAACAATAAATATAGCTGAGATCAGGGTAAGTATATGAGCCTTATCGCCGAATCTCTTGGCAAAAAAATCAGGGATCGTTACCGCATCAAGGCGCTTGGTATAAATACGAAGTCTCTTTGCGACGAAAAGCCAGTTAAGATAGGTACCGATGGCAAGTCCGATGGCAGTCCATGTAGCCTCGGCAAGACCCGTGATCAGGGCAAGTCCGGGAAGTCCCAGAAGAAGCCATGAGCTCATATCCGAAGCCTCGGCGCTCATTGCCGTTACAAGAGGTCCCAGGTGTCTTCCGCCGAGATAGAAGTCATCAGAACTTCTATTCTTCTTGCTGAAGACAGCACCTATAACAATCATCATAATCAGATAGCAGATTATGGTAACAAGTATCCAAACTGCTGTTGTACTCATACTAATACTCCAATCCGTTTAATCAAAAAACAGTGAGAGTTTATCAAAATAAAGAGTATGCCGCAAGTTTCACACAGTTTTGCCGTTTGGGAAAATTGCCGAGTTATCAAAAATATTGTATATTAGAAATTCAAAATTATGGAATATGGAGGCTGGTATTAATGAATAAGTTTTCAAGACTGACCCCTGAAATCAAAGAACTCGCCGTAATGTGCGAGCAGAACAAGATCGAGACTGAACTTTACACCAAATATAACGTAAACAGAGGTCTTCGTGACCTTAACGGTAAGGGTGTCCTTACGGGACTTACCGAGATATCCGAGATAGTATCCAAGAAGGAAGTCGACGGCAAAGAGGTTTCCTGTGACGGCGAGCTCTACTATAGAGGAATTGACGTTCATGACATAACTGACGGCGTAACCACGGCAGGAAGACACAACGGCTTCGAGGAGGTTACGTATTTACTGCTTTTCGGTAAGCTTCCTACGAGCAAGGAGCTTAATGACTTCATGAAGATCCTGGCAGGCTACAGATCCTCCCTTCCCAAGAACTTCGTAAGAGACGTCATCATGAAGGCCCCGAGCGACGATATCATGAACAACATCACGCGTGCGGTGCTGACGCTGTTCTCATACGATGACAATGCGAATGATATCTCTATCCCGAATGTTCTGAGACAGTCTCTGGAGCTTATCGCCATGTTCCCTATGCTGGCGGCCTATTCTTATTCTGCCAAGAGCTACTATAACGATAACGGAAGCCTGTTCATACACAGGCCTCAGGCTAATCTGTCCACGGCGGAGAATATCCTCTATATGCTTCGCCCCGACAGTAAGTTCTCTACTCTGGAGGCACAGATCCTCGATCTGGCACTGATCCTTCACGCAGAGCACGGCGGAGGTAACAACTCGACCTTCACGACCCACGTTGTTACATCCTCCGGAACCGACACCTATGCTGCCATCGCTGCCGCACTATCCTCCCTTAAGGGACCAAAGCACGGCGGTGCCAACATCAAGGTCATGCAGATGTTCGCGGACATCAAGAAGAATGTTAAGGACTGGAACGATCTGGACGAGCTCACAAGCCATCTCGAGAAGATCCTTCATAAGGAGGCCTTTGATGGTGCAGGTGTGGTGTACGGCCTAGGACATGCCGTATATTCCATCTCCGACCCTCGTGCCCGTATCTTCAAGTCGTACGTAGAGAAGCTCTCCGTCGAGAAGCACAAGCAGAAGGAATTCAAGCTCTACTCCGATATCGAGCGGATCGCCGCCGAGCTTATCGCAGCAGAGAGGCATATATATAAGGGCGTATCGGCCAACATCGACTTCTACTCGGGCTTCGTGTACTCCATGCTTAATCTGCCGCTGGAGTTCTACACACCGCTCTTCGCCATAGCCAGAATATCAGGCTGGTCGGCACATCGTATCGAGGAGCTTAATAACGCGGGCAAGATCATCCGTCCTGCGTACAAAGCGGTACAGCCTCGGGCGGATTACATCCCTATGGATGAGAGGAAATAATCTTTCTTCCCCTTAAATAAAGAACAATGAATATGGCCATAACGTACATAACGCTTATGGCTATATTTATGTGCATATTCGTTCTTAACATCAGCATCAGAACGAGAAAGCTCAGACTCATAAGTCCCAGACCCAGATAGAACCTCACATTAAGGCCGCATCTGCTCTTAGCGTATATTCCGAGAGCCATAAGACATATGAAGTAAAGAATAAATGACCCGGATATGAACACGGTCTTGTGAAGAAGCTCAACCTCCTCTTCCCTCATGAACTCCAGCGCCACGGAGATGTTATTAAGAGCAAGTATCAGGAAAACATGTATCATCATGTAAAGAGTTCCGTTAGTGGTGCGCTCTCTGTCGACTATCTTGTTATAGATCTGCTCGTAGCTTAAGAACAACCCTACAACGATTAAGAAGGCCATGGCAGAGAAATAGATCACGTTAAAGCCGATGTCACCCTCGAAGTAAGCGGTAATGGATATTATCATCTCTCCGAAGGTAAAGACCACGTAGAGCATAGCTCGCTCACTTAAGTGTGCGAAGTCGACCGGCATAAACATATTGATCTGCCCCGACAAGGCCGTAGCAATGATCCCGAACAGTATCGGAACGTAAGCGATGGAGACTGCCGTTGCCGTATACACAAGCATGTGAATTACAACAATTACAGCTTCTCCGATGATAATAAAGGCTTTGCGCTTAATCATGACCTGTGCCCAGGGCTCGGCCTCATGGTTTCTAAGCTCGATGATGTGCTGTACGCCGATATTAAGAAGTATCAGTGCCCACGCTGCACAGAACTGATAGAAGGACGCCTGCCATCCGGTGCTGATGCCGTCCGCCATGTGATACAGAAGGTACATATTGATAAAGATGAATATGTGATCCCGGACGCTGTTCCTGCCGTAGAGGTTGATATAGAAGGTGCTGAAGTTCCATATCTGAATTACAGCAAGGGAGCAAAGCACGTATGCGAAGAACACTCTTCCGGGCACAAAGCCGTCCTCGATGTAATGAAGAATAGAGTTGTTACGACCGATAAGATAGACAAATATCAGGTCGTAAATCAACTCTAAGTATTCAACTTTTTTCTCTTGTACTTCGGGCATGCGAAGATTATATCACTTACTCTCTGTTCTTGAGCACCTCCGCCGGCGTTACCTTACGTATCCTGAAGATTAGCACGTTGTTGATTATGAAGTAAAGCACAAGAATTGCCGCATACATTCCTACATAGACATACCACGGAAACGCCTGACTGATACCGACGCCCACGTTACCAACAAGGTAGCTCGGATAGACAAGGTTCATAATAAGCTTGGTAAGAGGGATCGACAGAAGCGCCCCCAGAGCGACAATATAGAAGTTGCCGTCAAGGTACATCTTCCGCACCTCATTGTTCCTGTACCCGAACACCTTCACGATTGAGATATTAAACGCGGACCTGTCAACCATGGTCTTCATCATAAGGTACATAACCATAGCGAAAATAACCGCCGACGCCACCGCAAGCGTATAGATAAGACTTCTCATCTGGTTGAAGAACACTTCAGAGGATCTTCTGATATCGTCCTTGCTTAATACCGAGTAAAGGCGTCCCGTCTCCACGTTCAGGTCGTGGTCGGAGAAGACCGCGTTATAGTATTCGTCGTCCATACCGTAAAGCTCACGCATATCGTCGATGTTAAGATATACCATCATCGAAGCGGAGTAGTCGACGATATCGGTTACGCGGAATGCATATATGGTATCGTTCTCCTTGTCATTTATGGTGAATACATCTCCTATGGCGATCTTATACTTGTACGCGAACGAACTGCTTATCGCAGCTTCCCCTTTGGAAGAAGGCATATTATCTATCCCGAAGAAAGGCTCATCCTCCCTGATGCCTACAAGCTCCACATCAAACGTATAAGACATGAATTCTTTGTTGCAGGTCTGAACTATCGCTTCATATCCACCCTCCGGAACCTCTTCTTCGGGGTATTTATAAAGATACATATACTCGAAGTTCGTATTCTGCACGCTTAAAGTGTTGTAGCGAACGCAGTACATATAGATATTCACTGCAAGCATCGCGACGATAAGGCTTATAAAGAGTCCGAACACGACCGTAAGTCCTATTCTCATCTCACGGAGCATCTGTCTTATACGGAACAGATTCATGAACTTCATTTTCTTAAAGTTAAGCTCCCTACCCTTGGCGGCTTTCTGCTCGCTTCTAAGAAGAGACAAGGGAGTCCTTTTAAGCCTGCTACTTATAACAAGCACATTTACGACAATGGAAATAACCGGAGGAAGAACTACGCCATAGACTATTAGCCAGGGGGAGATTATTACATCGATAAGAGGCATAGAATAGTAACCCAGCGCGTCCGCCATCTCAGCCTCGATACCAAGAGGTGTGAAGAGACCAATAAGTGTTCCCGCCACACCGGACAGGAATGCAACAAGGACCGGAAGCATTATATAGGAGAACATCAGGTCCCTCTTCTTTACTCCGAGAGAATAAAGCGCACCTATCACGGCACTTTCTTTATCGATGGAATGAACCACAAATACAGAGATTACGTACGAGAAAAGGATCATAAGAAGCACGCCGACTGCAAGTCCGGCATTCTTATTGATCTGGACGTCGTCGGCAGCCGCATCTATTCTGGAATTGTCGGCTCTTCTTATGAACTCCGTAAGGTTTGTATTGTCTATCTCGAAGACCTCGTCTATAAGATCATTCGTCTCGTCGTAGAACTCGTTCATGCCATCCGACAGTTCCCCGGCGCCGTCCTGAAGTTCCTCTATACCGGCTATAAGATCCGGCGCCATAGGTGCCAAAGGCTCAGCATTATCATGAAGCTCAACAACTCCGTCATAAAGATCGGAAGCGCCGTCTCTTAATTCGGTTACACCATCCAGAAGTTCATCTCTGTCAGACGTCATTCTGCTGTAGTATTCCCGGAAATATACATCATCAATGTCATCGACGTTATATTTGTTATCCTCCAGAATATCGCGGAGCTCATCGTCGGTCATAGCATCGTTGAGGACGTATGAATATGTATAACATTCGGATGCCAGTGAGTTTTCGCTTCCGCGCATGTTTATATAGCTTTCAGATGTGACAAAACCTACACCGAAGGTCGAACTCTCCACTGAAGAATCCGAGAACTTTCTTAACACGTTGTTATAGTCAGGTGTCGCGCCGATACCGGATACAGTAAATTCCTGATCCCCGATGATTATCGTATCGCCGGTATTGATTTTATTATCTTCGCAGTAGCGTCTCTCGAGCACGATCTCGTTATCGGAAACGGGCATTTCGCCGTCGATAAGACTTACAAGATTGATATTCTCTCTTACCTTAAATACTCTTATGATATCCTCGTCGTTCGCCTTAAAGTCGAGATAGAACTCCTCTTCAAGATCAACGCCTGTATCTGTGATTGCCGCGCGTTCATAAGCACTTAACGGAACGAATACCGTAAACTGACCATCTTCCACGTTAAGTTCTTCGTCCTTGACGTCTGTCTGCTCAATTACCGTAATAGCCGCACCCATCATTCCTACAACCATATAGATAGAGAAGATAATCAGTATCGACAGTGCAAGATAGCGAAGCTTATTTGCCCCGAGGTCCCTTACCGCCCTCTTTATCAGTACTTTCCACATATTAAAGGTCCTCCAGTTCTGCGGCAGGAACTTTCTTCTCGTTTATGTAGTCCTTGCTTATCTGTCCGTCCTTAAGATAAATCACGTGGTCAACCATATTCTTAATCGAGTTGTTGTGAGTAACGATTATCATTGTGGTTCCGTATTTCTTGTTTATCTGTTCCAGAAGTATGAGGATATCTCTTGAGGTCTTTGAATCCAGAGCGCCCGTGGGTTCGTCACACAATAAAAGCTCGGGATTCTTGACAAGAGCTCTCGCGATAGCACATCTTTGCTGCTGTCCTCCCGAGAGCTGCGAAGGAAACTTCTTCTCCTGCTCCTTCATATTTAAAATCGTAAGAAGCTCATCAATATCGAGCGGGTTCTTCGACAGATAACGGCATACCTCGATATTCTCCCTTACCGTCAGGTTGGGAATGAGATTATAAAACTGGAAGATGAACCCAAGATTATCTCTTCTATAGTCCGAGAGCTTCTCTCCTTTAAGATTCGAGATCTCGGTGCCTGCCACCTTGATACTTCCGGAACCCACCTCATCGAGTCCTCCGATACAGTTAAGAAGAGTCGATTTGCCAGAACCTGACGTGCCCTGGATTACACACATCTCCCCCTTCTCGATCTTCACGTTGACGCCCTTTAACACCTCAACGTAGCTTCCGCCTTCACCGTAGCTCTTTCTTAAATCCTTTGTCTCTACGTGCATTTTTATATGTTCCTTTCTTTTAATTAACTCAGTTACATAACGCCGTTATGTTGACAGCAAAAAATATAAACCTCATCGGAAAAGTGCATACCATCCCCCCGTCAGGAAGGACACGATACTAGGTATCGCTTTGATTGCATCCTCTTCCTTCTCATAATGCTCAAGAAGATACACGAAGACGTCAACTTCGTCGTGCGAAATCCAGTGTATGATCTCATCCCCCACAAACTTCTTCCCGGCTATCTTCTCGAACTGATACGCGAAGCTTCTGTAATGACTCTCAACGAAGGCTACGAATTCATCCCTTATATTCTCGAGCTTTGACCCCTGAGCCTTTGTCAGCATCATGAGGAACAGGTCTCTTTTCTTAAACAGAACCTTTACGATAGCTTCAGCTGCTTTGATATCGCCTTCCATGCCGTCCGGAAGCTCCGTCGATTCATTCTCTGAGATAAAATGCGTCTTAATTACACCGTAAAGCTCAGCCAGAGGCTCCTTCATCACCTCTTCGAAAAGATCATCTTTATCCTTATAGAAGAAATATAGTGCGCCTGTTGTAACCTTCGCGTCTGCACAGATCGACCTTAAGGATGCCTTGTTGTATCCCTTCTCGATAAATTCTTTACGTGCGCTCTCGAGGAGCCTCAGCTTTGTGTCTTTGTCTTCGTTCATAACCATTTACGGACTACAACATAACACTGTTATGTAACTGCTGTCAAGTGTGAAATTTTATAAGCCAGAACACTATAAAATGCAGAGGATAGATAATATAGAAAGCCCACTTATGGATAGGTTTACGACTTCCGGCTTCCCCGTTGTACCAAAGGAGGAACGGTATCACCAGGAACAACCCGGCCTGCCAAAGCTCGCCGTACCAGTGGAGACCGTTCGATGCCAAGAAGAACGCGGCGCTTATCACCTGTATCGCACAGATAATCGAATAAGCCTTGATCTGGACATTACGGTCATCTCTGTACTGATAGAACAGCCACGCCATGAATGGACCGATCACTCCCCAGTCACAGCAGAAAGTGATCATTATAAAGACGAACGTAACTATCACCCTTAAAGTTCGGTTCTCTATCTTCTCGCAGGCAAGAAGCATGAGGAAGGTAATGAACAGCGTGATGATAACGTTGAAGTCTAATACCAACAGCGTGTTGTAGTGTGACAGCGCATAGGGCACCTGAGATATCAGACCGAAGACAAGAAGCCTCGCCCCGTATTTAAATCTAGAGGAAGTGTGGACAAATCCTTCCACGAGAAAGAACAGCATTATAGGTCCCGTGAGCCTTCCAATTACTCGCATGGCAGCGTAAAGCGCGACCTTCATCCAGGACGCTTCCGCTATCCCCGGAGACAAAAGAAACATCGCGATGTGGTCAATTAACATCGCGATGATAGCTAAATATTTTATCTGATTACGGTTAAGATTCGGCGTTCCAGTCATCCCAGCTTACTTTCTCAAGCTCATAGGGAGATGTGATTCCGATTGCTTCACAAAGCTCGGCACATCCATCCTCGAAGGAAGCAATCTCACCGTATACTTCAATGAACAGCAGGGAGTTTCCTATTCTGTATTCAGCCATATAACTGTTGATTCCGGAATAACTTACACGACCGAAGAAAGCGAGTGAATCGTCACCATATCTTAGTAGATAATCTTCCCCTCCGTCCTGGGATTTGGACTTAACAAAAGTCTTGCAGACACTTGTCCAGCTGGACCAAAGTTTGCCGGCTGAACTGTCTTCTCCGAAATCAACGGCAATTACTCTTAAATGCGACCCGAACTCGCCCAAACTCATATCCGTAACGTTCAGATATGTAATAGCCTCAATATCTTCGGCATACTCTCCTGTACCTGACATAAGATACGAAGACAACGGCAACCCCTCAGCAAGAACGCTGTCCCTTAACTCTTGTATCTCATCCTCGCCCGTAACCGTGAGGTAGTAACCATCAACGGCAGAAGCGGATTCAACTTCGTCTATGGAAACAAAATCAAATTCCAACTCGTCGCAGACCTCGGCAAGTCTCTTAGCGCTGAGCATATCAGACGATCCTCCGTTGCCGCTCCCTCCTTTGTCGCATGAAGTAAAACCGAATGCCATAACCGCTGTCATCACCGCAGCAACAATTCTTTTATTCAAAACCATAAAACACTCCTATAATCATTTTCCTACGTACTGGATATGATTATATCACTTCTTAATAGTCCGTAAGCCTCTCGATAATCTTCGAGCTCTATCGTTACATATAGGGTTAAACAAACTTTAAATGATATAGTACGATATTACATCCCACAGGATACAAAGTCCCGCCCATATTATAAGACACAGATTGAACACATCCGTATCCTCGCGAACAAAATACAACACTACTGCCATTACGACAGAGAATATAATCACGATCAGCAGGAACTGGGTCCTACCAGTGCTGAGAACACTTTCCTTGAGCATCTTAGGATCACTGACCGCAGATACATCATTCCTATCGGCAAGAATCCTGACGTATTCATCATATTCCTCTCTGGTAAGCTTCTCCGTGTCGTCAAATATCCGACGCTCCAGTTCACTCCTGAAACGAAGTCTGCTTACCGGAAAGTTAGTAATTACGTCTTCCCCGTACACCACGGTGCAGTAACCACCATGAGGACCGTAAGCATAAACATCCCATTCATTAACCATCAGAAGATTACGGGGGTTCGAGTAATCAAGAGATGCCAGACGCAGAGCGTTATCATTTGTCAGTTCTTCCTTGACGGTAGTCGCATGAGCCAAGAAATAGTACTTCCCCGACAGATACGCATCGTAAGCGTCGTTCCCCTGTATACGGAAAAACGTTAAAATTTGTAACAATGTTACAACAATAAATGCTATAACAGCGAACTTATAATTAATCCTTCTCATGTTTCCTATATTACTCGAGAATTATTAAAAAATCTTTAAGCTATTCTTACTGAGGCTCCCAGTTCCCCTGCTGACGGATACCTGTCGCCTTTGCCTCATCCTCCAGCATCTTTATCTCTTCCGAAGTAAGCTCAACCTCTATCGCCTTGGCAAGCTTCTTAGCATGAAAAGGCTTCGTAAGTCCCACTATGGGGACTGCACCTTTACCCAGGACCCAGAGAATCGGTATCTGGGATGGGTCGATGTCATACTTTGACGCCAGCTTCTTCATAGAATTAAGAAGTCCCTCAATCTTGATAAACTTCGCCTTGGGGAACGAGAAGTTTCTCATGGAGAATGTGGGAAAATGATTCTTCGCAGAGTAGTGTCCCGATAAAGCGCCCTGTTCCAGCACCATATAGGCGTAGTATGTAATACCGTTCTCGTTGCAATAATCAATTATCGGCTGCTGATCGTTACGAAGCAGACTGAAGTGATTCTGAACAGCGCCAAGGCTTAAACCGTTCTTCTTAAGTATAGCCTCTGCGGTCTTAATGTGCGCAAGTGAGACATTAGACAATCCAAGAGACTTTATCCGTCCTTCCTTCATAAGCGGGATCGCTTCTTTAATATTCTCCTGAAGATTATTGGGAACGTGTATCCAGAACAGATCCGCGTCCCTACTTCCGAGCCTTACCATACTGTCCTCGAAGGACTTGGTAAACCCGCCCTGCCTGTACCTCTTAGAGGGCATATATTTCGTAGATAGATAAATATCATCCTTGCCCTTGATAAGCTCTCCAAGAAATTCCTCGCAGGTGCCCATGCCGTAGACCGCTGCTGTATCCCACCTGGTAAAACCCTGAGAATAAGCAGTATTGAAGGTCTCCTCCAAAGTGCCCTTATCAAGCTTGTTCCCGAAGACCATTGAGGATCCGTTCAATCCGGAGCCCCACGCCCAAGTACCAATCAGAATCCTGTCTTTATTCATATTCGCGCTCTCCTTATGCTGCTACTATAACAGAGCAATTACCGATCTGCATTGACATATGTTAATTATTGTTTCTTATTTTGTTTTTGAGCGGGTCCTTTTGTATGCCCGATTTGAAGAAAAGGACACACTTAAAGGCAATATACCCCCTATATGGTCTTTTGTCGTGTTCCTTTAGGAAAAGTGGACACACCTGAGGACACAACGGTAATTTACACTTGCAAACCGATGGTATACAGAGTATTTTCTATATATGGAATTCGGGAAAAGACCAAAGGAATTTCTTATTGGTCGCTATATCTATTACAAAGAGAACTTGGATCGATTGCCGAGAGTCTCTTACACCCACAGAAACAATAAGACTATCCTGACTATACGTTATAGGGATAAGTCAACCGGGGAGATTAAGAAAAGGAGAATCTCCGATAAGAATTCTGATTGGGAAAAGATGAGGCGTATAGCTGATAAGAGATTGTTCCTTAAAAATGAAATTAGCTTTCTTGAGAACGCATGGAATCAGGATTATGGCGGGTCAATAAAGGATGTGTCCGCCAACTATAAGATAATTAAGGGAGACCCTAGCAACCTTAATATGGAGCTCTGGAATTCTCTTGCTAACGGTCAGTGTCCGCGAGAGATAAAGCATCCGTTTATATACAAGGGAATTAAAATGCGATCCCAGTTCGAAACTTCAATTGCATCCGTTATTGATGATATGCATATACAGTTTAAGTATGATACAACCCTGATCCTTAATCAGGGGCCGGTCAGCCCAGACTTTGCAATGGCATTTCCTGAATATGACCGGTGTGGGTTTATGGAATATCTAGGAGCTCTGGGAAGCTTTGACTACATAAGGGATAATGCCGACAAGTTCGAGAACTACATGAATTCGGGGATCTATATAGGACGCGACATAATCTTCCTATCAGGGGATAAATTCTATCGTCCTGACTTTGAGACAATCAGGGATATGATTTATGCCATGATAGGAGAGATCGCGCGTAAATGCGTTATCCGGATCAACTGAACGGCAAGTGAATGATAGACCAACACAGGACTATCTACAGACACGGTATTCCCCGAAGCATCAGTAAGTTCGACGGTATACTCCAAGCCCTCGGTCAGTTCTTCCGTATCTTCTCTCATATCGGCGATCTCGAAGCAGATGCAGCCACCTGATATATCAACAGATGCAAAACTAACCTCAAAATAAGGCTCGGACTCCTCTTACCATGTAAGATCGAGAACATAGTTCTCCCCTTCACCGCCGTTGCCTCTCTCGTAAGAAACTATCGTCCAGGTATCAACTCCGGAGCAGTCTTACGCTTAATGAAGCTGAAGGGCTTCTTGACGCCTCTTCCGACCTTCTTAAAAAATTCCTTAATCATCATTGTAAAAACGCCTCTACCAAATCTCCAAACTCAGCAGGCAACTGACCCTGAGGGGAATGACCGCAGCCTTCCATGAGATTGATTTTTTTACGGGGTGCTGTTATATCCTCGCAGTATTCCTCAACAAAATCCGAAGGACAGATCCAGTCGTCGGAACCGGAGATAAAGAGCACCGGCACCTGATAATCAAGGGTGTAATCGTAGAAATCAAAGTCGTCCAGAATAACTTCAAGACCGCTTATGAGCCTCTCATATCTGTCGCTGCCAAGAAGGAAAGTCATCTCCGTCAAATACCACCTCGCGTCGTCCACTCCGAGATAAGGAGAAGTGATTCCAGCCCAAGTCGAGACATCAGTCGTAACTTTCTGAGGGTGGTAAGGCGCAACGGCATTACGAAGAGCCATGAGATTTTTAAGTCCCATATCGTCCATAAAGGCATCAAACGCAGCCTCCATCTCGGACGTATCGTCGCCCGCCTCTTTGGCACGGGCGAGCGCATCCTCATAAGAATAGATCTCGCCGTAATAACCTCTCTCATGAACGACCTGACCAACGCCTATATAAGCAGCCACCTTCTCCGGGTGTTTAGTCACATACTGACTTCCAAGAAGCGACCCGTAAGAATGACCCAAAATTATCACCTGATCCTGACCGAACCTGTCGCAGAGATAGTCAACCAGAGCATCGAGATCCTCCTGCGCCTGCTCGAAATTAACAGTCTCATTATCAGGGTCTGAATCTATATTCCTGAAGTAAGTCCTGCCGCAGCCTCTGTTGTCCCAGGAGACCACCGTATAGTTATCCGTAAGTTCGTCGATCCAGCAATAATCAATGAAGCTCGTCGGGGCGCCGGGACCGCCGTGAAGGCTGATGATCACTGGATTGGAAGTATCGTGCCCCGCTATCCACAGATACTGCTCCTGTCCGTTGAGCTCCACATATATAGTCTCGTCAATTCCGTCCCTGTATTCGATCGCTCTCTTAACCTGATGGTAGTTGCGTCCGGCAATACATACAGCGACAAACCCTAATATAAGAACCAGAACCGCGACACCTATCCACTTAAGTATTCTAACTACGATCGGCCTCTTCTTACGCGCCCCGTAAACTTCCTTCGCATGCTGGACGTGAATTCCGATATGCCCGATACCGAGAAGAACGGAGCCTATGACCATAATGATATTTCCGCCGAAGATTCCAAGTAAGAAGAATGCGATTACGGGGTAAGTCGCGAACGCCAGAGGCATGCCAAGAAAGCCTTTATAGAAATCCTTCATGGTCTTCTCGGACTTAAAATATCTAACCCATGCGATGTCATAGACCAGCAGATTAAGCAAAGCCAGAATCAGAACCCAGCACCAGAAGTTCCATGCCTTCGGATTAAAGTCCGAGAAGATAAGCGCCGCGGGGGTCACGATAAACTGCCCGACACGCTCGAATGCCTGCAGCACTTTATTCTCGGAAGCTGCGTATTTGTCATAATCCTTAGGCTGATTCTTCGTCCAAATGGCATTCGGAACAAAAAGCATCAGCAGCATAATAAGTCCTATGTAGGAGAAGCCAAGACTCATATTCGAATTCTCCTTATATCAATATCGCGAGCCCGAGGCACATAAGCGCGCCGGCAATGTTGCCCTTGGCAGGTAGCTTGGTCGGGATAAGAAAAATCATTATCGGCAGCGTGTTAATAAAACACGCCCACCACGGAAGACTCGTCTGCCCCGTAACAACAGGCACAAACAGAGCTATGAGGAACGAGAGAAGCCCGAGGTAACCCACGATCATTGTAATCATAGTCTTCTTCTGGAACTCCAGCACCGTGACACGCGCCTCTTCAGTCCTTCCAAGCCTTATATAAAACCACTCCACCAGACCGCAGATAACGTGATGCACCACGATAAACACGGCGAAAATAATAGCTCCAACCGCCATAATTCCAGCTGATATATGATTAAACTCATACATCCACCGGCTTAATTCCAGATACCCGAAGGCGAACATCGCTATCGCGAAGACACCGAGGATCATTGACGTCATAGGCTGCCAAAGAGGCATCCCATCGAACATCTTATTCATCGCTTCGGGATCGTTTATCTTCTTGAAATCTATGCGTCCGTTCTTCCCGTAGCCCAGAAGGCAGTCACAAAATCCGCAGACTATGTGGGCTATGAATGTAAAAATCAACAAAAACCTCAACATATACTTTAAAATTCCCCCTTACTGTTCCACCCTTTTCGCATTTTTAAGCTCAAAAGGTGGAATTCTATACATCATACTCCCCAGAATACCATCAACTCGAAGACTATCATCGCCGTAGCAAACAGCACGTTAGCAATAATATTCACGATATACTTGAATTTGCCTTTAGCGCCTGAAGCAAGAGCCTTAACGGACGCGCCGATAGACAAAAGGCAAAGCGCGAAGCACACCATCTCGATAAGGCATCCGATTACTCCCTGCGGCTTATAAATACCATACTGCTGTGCATACACGCTCATCCAGGATATAATCACTCCTACAGATATAAGCTTTGCAACCTGAGCAGCCGTTATAAATCGCGCTCCGGGGTAAGTCTTATATTTCTTAGCAATAAGCTTAATCAGCTTAATCACAAGAAGTATCATGGTCACAACAACACACAGAATATAAATCACCAGAAGCGCCAGCTCGACGAACAATCCCTTCTCCGTCACATAAGCTGCTGACGGAAGGTTAAGGACCTTAGTGCCGTCGTCTAAGGTTCTCACCATTCCTGCTATTCCAATACTGTCGTCACTTATAAAATAAACATCCTCGCCTATACGACTTACGGAATATAGCCCCATAACATCGTACTCATCCTCGGCCGTGCGGATAACCGGCATTAGTCCGAGCAATGACATGAATCTCATAGGTCCTCGTCTCATCGCTCTGGCACTGATATAAATTCCTGAGATATCCGCTTCAGTATAATCGCCCCCGTAAATCTCGGGAGCCTCATTCACAGGTCCCCCGAAGATAAGCTCCGCCATCGCACTGTGAGCAGAGCTTCCGCTGCCGTTTATAAGAGTAACAACGCCGACACCGCTTACCGGATCGAACTCGAGATTTGAAGATCCGCCGTTAGTACCGCCGTTGTGTCCCAGAGTCGTCACACCCTCGTAGTCACTTTTCCAGAATCCGTGGCAACACATAGGAATATCGGTATCACCGCAGTACATTGTGGCTGATAACAACTCGTCCCTTGTGAATTCATTCTCAAACAAAGGATTATCTTCACTTACAAACGCCGAGCAATAACGCGCCAAATCTTCAACGGAACCGCAGGTAGCACCTGCTGGATACGGTATTATAAAGTAAAGCTGACTTCCCTGAGACACCCAACCGTCACCGGAATCGTAATAAGAGACAAACTGTTGTCTTCTCTCGTAGACCCACTGACAATCATCGTGAGCAGGCTTGATCGCAGTATGCTCCATTCCGAGAGGCTCGAAAATGTTCTCATGTACATACTCCCAGAACGGCTGACCTGTAATACACTCGACCACATATCCTGCCACAGCAGCGCCGTAGTTGCTGTAGGAAGACACTTCGCCGGGACGGTAGATCTGAACAGGCTCTGAATACTGCAGGGATTCTTCAAGCCCCATGACATCGCCTTCATTTGAGACCTGAAAAGCCCAGACAGGCTCGCACCAGCCTGCGTTGTGATTCATAAGATTCAGCATGGTTATAGGATCATCGTACTGCAGTTTATGGAAATAGCCGTCAGGCAGGTAGTTACGGATGTCCTCGTTAAGATCTATCCTTCCCTGCTCCCACAGCTGCATAACGCTGACCCAGACCAAGGTCTTCGTGATCGAACCCCACTCATATACTGTATCGTCGGGAGTTGCTTCTATACCGTTCTCGGCATCGATGTAACCGAAGGCACCGGAATATACCATCTCATCACCATCTATCACAGCTACGGCAAAGGAAGGATATTCGTCTTCGTGTTCCTGAGCCCAGGCCTCTATACTGCTTCCTACATCATCCAGAGCAATTCCCGAGGGAGTCTCATCCTCTGAAGCCATCGCCGACACAGGAGAACAAGCTAATAAGATCAGTCCCGCGAGCCCGGAGGCCAAAGCTTTAATACCAAAAATCCTCATGTATATCCTCCCGAAGGCATTACTAAAGACCTACGCCAGTCGTACTATATCTGTCGTACTACGACTGACGTGGTAAATATACCATTACATATCAAGGGTGTCAACAGCAGTTCAGGCTCTAACCTCTCCTCCGCACCGATCGCACCTGGCGACAGTACCTTTACGAACCTTAAGAGGAGCCCCGCAGTTCGGGCAATTAAGCCCCACGAACCTTTTGCTGTACTCTTCTGTATTACTCACGCGATCCGACAGCTCAAACACGCGATTAGCCTTGTCGTACGTGACCTTAAGGAAAAATCCCTTATCCGCCGCACGCTGAACCCGCCTCTCGAAGGCCGATCCCTTCCTGGCCCCTCTTCTCTCGAGCACGGCATCCATGCTGACGTAACCGTCATTATCCTGCGCGAAAAGCTTACTGCAGTAGCTCACAGCCCCCAGCAATACCAGCCTTCTGATGCCGAAGACGACGGCAACAACAGAAGCTACAAACATCATCGCGAAGAAAACAACTCCGCCAATCATATCCGTCGTCAGTAAAGCGATAAAACCCAGAAGGAAAAATCCAGACAGCGCGAAGCCCAGGACGACCTCCAATATTCCTGTCACCATACATGACTTATATCTTGCCTGATTCTTATACATATCCTTCATAATTAAGTCCTTCTAAGATAGGAGCCGCAGCTTTTGCACTTGGCGGAGCTCAGCTTCCTTACACGGTTAGTAGCACCACAGGTGGGACAAATTACATCCTGGAATTCGTCAGTTACCGAGGCCCCGACAGTGCCTCCCAGAACTATTCGATCACCGTCGACATTAACGTTATGGTATAAACCGATCTTACGGGCCCAATTGATGTCCCTTCTGATACGAGGTTCCTTATACCCCGTCATCTCGGATAATCTTCCGAAGGTAATAATTCCGTCGTGGTCCTCGTTAAAGATCTCGCCACAGACAGCAGCCCTTTCCATCATTTTGTAAAGGTAGATTATCAATACCTGAAGCACTATCAGCAATACAAGGACGATCGAAGCACCGATAATGGCGCCGTAGTCTTCCTCCTCAGCCATGACGGCGATAAGAAGGATCATCATAATGATGCTGGGGACCTCAAGGAACTCAGTGAACAGAAGCCCTTTACGCTTGCTCGTGACGCTCTTATGATCAAAGTATTCCATAGCACATATCCCTATTCATTTATCCCCTTGAACCCCAAACCTCAAAGATCATTGATGCCATTTTATCATAAAAGTCATCTTGCACATAAACAGCCCGTCAAAACTTGAATTATTATTAAAGTAATGTATTTTAATTACCGTTAGATCGGGCTAACATATATTTATAAAAACTATTTGTAATAAGAGGTGATTAAATTGATGCCACTGCCTGTAGCGGACCCCGGAGAGGAAGTAATCATAAGGAAGGTCGGGGGCAAGCCCGAGGTCAGACAGCATCTGGAGAATTTGGGAATAGTTCCCGGAGATATCGTCACTCTCATAAGCATCAACGACGGCAACGTTATCCTGAAGGTAAAGGAATCACGCATCGCTCTTAATAAAGATATGGCGATGAAGATTATGATCTGATTTATCAATTATAAGGAGATATGTTATGACACTTAAGGAAGCAAATGTTGGACAAACTGTTAAAGTCATCAAGATCAACGGCCAGGGTCCTGTCAAGAGAAGGATCATGGACATGGGGATCACCAAGGGCATCGAGATCTATGTCCGTAAGGTGGCTCCTCTGGGAGACCCCGTCGAGGTCACGGTAAGAGGCTATGAGCTCTCTCTTCGTAAGGAAGATGCCAAGATCATTGAGGTCGAGTAAGGAAGAAAATATTTGAAAGGTGAACATACATGAGTATTAAGATTGCTTTAGCAGGTAACCCTAACTGCGGTAAGACAACACTCTTCAACGCATTGACGGGTTCCAACCAGTTCGTAGGCAACTGGCCGGGAGTTACGGTCGAGAAGAAGGAAGGTAAGCTTAAGAAGCACAATGATGTAACTATCACTGACCTTCCCGGTATCTATTCCCTCTCCCCTTACACACTTGAGGAGGTCGTGGCTCGTAACTACCTTATCGATGAGAAGCCCGATGCCATCCTGAATATCATCGACGGTACCAACCTCGAGCGTAACCTCTACCTCACCACTCAGCTTACTGAGCTCGGTATCCCGGTAGTCATCGCCGTCAACATGATGGATATCATCGAGAAGAACGGCGATAAGATCGATCTCGATCAGCTCGGCAAGCAGCTAGGCTGCAAGGTCTTCCCCATCTCGGCTCTTAAGGGCACGGGAATCACAGAGGCCGCTGAGGCTGCGGTTAAGGCTGCATCCGGCGCGAAAACGATCCCTATGCATTCCTTCTCCGGTCCTGTCGAGCACGCTCTGGCACACATCGAGGAGTACCTCTTCCATGATGTACCTGACGAGAAGCAGAGATTCTACGCTATCAAGGTATTCGAGAGAGATGAGAAGCTCATCGAGAAGCTCGGTATCGCTAAGGATAAGCTCGACCACGTTGAGAATGATATCAAGGCTGCCGAGAAGGAGATCGATGACGATGCAGAGTCCATTATCACCAACGAGCGTTATGTCTATATCGCCAGTGTGATTAAGTCCTGCTACAAGAAGGCTTCCAAAGAAGCTCTCACAGTCTCCGATAAGATCGACAAGGTCGTAACCAACAGATGGTTGGCTCTCCCTATCTTCGCGCTCGTTATGTTCCTTGTTTACTACATCGCCATAACAACAGTCGGCGCATGGGTAACAGACTGGACAAATGATAACCTCTTCGGCGACGGCTGGTATCTTCTCGGAATCGGCCAGAGTAGCTATGATGACCTCGTTGACGAGTGGGCCGGTGAGGTCGTATTCACAGACGATGTTAAGACAGTTATAGATGAAGCCGCTGATGACTCCAACGTAATCGGTGCTGAGGATCTTCAGGCAGCATTTGAGGATGCCGACTTCGGTGCATTCGAGGAGAGCTACGGCTTCTATGCAGACGATCTTATGGAGAACGGCTATGATATCGAGGCACCTCTTGTAGCAAGCGGCGCTCTCGAGGACGGCGAATTCACAACTCCCGGTATGGATGAGGCTGAAGGCGCTATCTTCGTTCCTTCCGTCCCTGACGTAGTTTCCGGTCTTCTTGAGAAGGCTAACGCCAACGAATTCGTTACAGGTCTTATCGTTGACGGTATCGTCGGCGGTGTTGGCGCTGTATTGGGCTTCGTTCCTCAGATGCTCGTTCTCTTCCTGATGCTCGCATTCCTCGAGGCCTGTGGCTATATGGCAAGAGTTGCATTCGTTCTCGACCGTATCTTCAGAAGATTCGGTCTGTCAGGTAAGTCCTTCATCCCTATGCTTATCGGCTCCGGCTGTGGCGTTCCGGGCGTTATGGCTTCCAGAACTATCGAGAATCCTCGCGACAGAAGAATGACAATCATGACCACCACCTTCATCCCCTGCGGCGCTAAGCTTCCTATCATCGCTTTGATTGCTGCCGCACTGTTCAAAGGTGCATGGTGGGTAGGCCCTTCTGCATACTTCGTAGGTATCGCTGCGGTTATCATCTCCGGTATCATGCTTAAGAAGACTAAGCTTTTCGCAGGTGAGGTTGCTCCCTTCGTAATGGAGCTTCCTGCTTACCACTGGCCTACTATCGGCAACCTCTTAAGATCCATGTGGGAGCGTGGATGGTCCTTCATCAAGAAGGCTGGAACCATCATCCTCATCTCCTCTATCGTCATCTGGCTCGGCTCAGTCTTCGGTGACACAGGCTCAGGCATCGGCTTCGATCCTGACATGGAGCTTGATAATTCCATCCTTGGTATCGTAGGTAATGCAGTTAAGTGGATTTTCGCTCCTTTGGGCTTCGGCGACGTAAGAGCTACAGTTGCTACAGTAATGGGCCTTGTTGCTAAGGAAGAGGTCGTAGGTGTATTCGGAGTACTTGACTTCGAGGGTCTCACAGCTCTTGCGGGCTACTCCTTCCTGATTTTCAACCTCCTGTGCGCTCCCTGCTTCGCGGCTATCGGTGCAATCAAGAGAGAGATGAACTCAGCTAAGTGGACATGGTTCGCGATCGGCTATCAGTGCCTTTTCGCTTATGCTGTCGCACTTATCGTGTACCAGATCGGCCTGCTTGTTACTGGCAGCGTGAACGTAGTAGGTCTAATCGCAGCCCTGATCGTGCTCACCTTCCTGCTGTACATGCTCTTCAGACCCGCTCCGAAGACAGACGTAAAGGTTTGATCGAAGGTATATAATCTTATAAAGGAGGAATTGCATCATGCTTGACTGGCTACAGGCTAATACGGGAAACATAATCATATTGCTTATCCTGGCGGTCGTCGTCGCGCTCGTCATCAGAAGCATGATCAAAGACAAGAAGTCCGGCAAGGGCTCATGCGGCTGTAACTGCGGCTCCTGCGCCATGGCCGGCTCATGTCACTCCGAACCTAAGAAAAAGGAATAACATAGTACCTCCAACATATAAACACAACGGGTCGCCTCGATTGCCGGGGCGGCCCGTTTGTTAGTGGAGATATTATCTTATTCCGAGTATGTTTTTATCGGGGGGGTATCAGGAATACGCAGGGTGACTGTTGTGCCCCTTCCCTTCTCAGACTCTATCAGCAGGTAACCGCCGCACATCATACTAAGGCGGTCCTTTATGTTGTTAAGAGCGATGTGAGAGCCGCTGTCGTCAGGTGAGTTATATATACCGGGGCCGGTGTCGCTGACTATGACCTCATTGCCTCCACTAATGACCTGAGTAGTAATTGTAACGGTAAGAGGTTCCGACTCAGGATCGATGCCGTATTTGATGGCGTTCTCCACCAGAGGCTGCAGGGTCAGAGGAGGAAGAAGGAAGTCTGTACACCTTATATCAAAGATTATATTCAGATTATCCTCATACCTCATCTTCTCTACCGCTATGTAGGTCTTTGTGTGCTCAAGCTCCTCTGCGAAAGGTATACGATCCTCTTTGGCAAGTGCACTGAAGTTGCTTCTTAAGTATCGCGTGAAGTTAAGGATGACGTCCTGAGCCTTCCTGACGTCGTCATTACAAAGATAATAGATACTGATCAAAGTGTTGCAGATGAAGTGGGGCCTCATCTGAAGATTGATTATGCTTGCCTTCTGTACGAGGGTTTCCTTCTCCTTCGTGATATAGATTTCCATCTGCTCATGAAGTATCAGCGTAAACATTATCATCGCCGCGAGTGATGTACCCAGAAGGACTGTAACGATACCCATGAAGAAGATCTGAATGACCATACTTATCATCGGGAGTATAATAACGGCTCTGATCGCTTTTTTCTGTAATGATGTATAGCCCTTGTTACGTCTGATGAAGGCTATAAGGTTAAGCGCCATAAGGAGCGTGGAGGCCGTAAGCAGCAGGTAATAATAAGGTCCCCTGTAATATTGGTTCATATCGCTTATGTGATATATCTGATCACTCCAGATCGTAGAGAGAAGAAGCACCAGATATGCTAACCATAAGAACAGAACAGAGAACTGAAGAAGCTTGTTGTTAAGCTTAACCGTAGACTTATGTACCAGGAAGAAAGTGACGACAGGCATCAGAAAGGATGCCGCCAGAGACTGGACAAAGATTCCTACCGAGGACAGATATAGCGACACAGGCTCCGTTCTCTCTATAAACATCATAAACAAGGTGGATCCGATACTGTCAAAGGCAAGAAAGGAGAAGAACGCCAGGAAATAATTCCTGTTCCATCTGTTCATATATCTGCTGAACAGCGTCAACAGTATTCCCGTCAGCGACAGCATCACGGAGCATCCGTCTATAAAGATATTAATTAATCGAGTTACTGAATACATAACATAGTCCTGAGATCATAACCCGGGCACGGAATAACGAAGTCTTTTAAGCTGCCCCATAACGTCGTCCTCGGTAAGAGGCTTGGTAAGAAAGCCGCATGCCCCCGTCTTCCATGCCTCGAAAGCATAATCACTGTAAGCCGTGAGGAAAATAATATTCATATTGGGATTGATCTTAAGAAGCTCCTCACACAGCTCCAGCCCGCTAGTCTGCCCCAGCTCGATATCAAGAAAAGCTAGCGAGACAGTTGTACTTCTGGCGAACTCCAGAAGCTCGGTAGGCTTGGTAAATGATGTCACATGAGCCTTGGGAAGCGCCTTCCTAATGATCCTCTCGCTCCCTGCAAGAATGATCTTCTCGTCGTCGATGATAACGACATTGGGGATGCCGCGTACTTTCGAAGGTCTCTTCGGCTCGTTCACAAAGGTACTGATATCGGTCCCGAGGCACTTCGAGATGCGTTGAATCATGGCAAAGTCAGGAACACGGCGTCCCGTCTCCCACCCCGCTATACTGGATCTGTCAACGTAAAGCATCTCCGCCAGCTGTTGCTGGGAGATCCCCTTCTCCGTTCGTATCCGTCTTAACGCTTCGCCAAATGAACTTTTCACCTAAACCTCCGATACTATTATAAATTTTCCTCTTATGTTTTGGCATGACGTGTGACATTTTGTCACGTCATAGTTAGTTCATAAAATATTTATGGTATTTGCTCAAACTTTTTTTACAATTGGCCTATAAAACAAATGGAGGTGTTTTGATGAAAAGAAATCTTTTGAAAGTAATGGCATCACTGGCGGTTACGGCGTCGCTGGTAATGTCAATAGCAATATCGGCAATCGCCGACGGTATTCAAGGAGATGAAGAAACCGGTTACTATGCATTGGTACCAAGTAGTGGAACAGACACTATCAATTTAAGTTCAGACGGAGTCTCTACTTTAAGAATATATGATGGTGGCGGACCAAATGGTTCTTATAACAACAATTGGAATGGTACTTTGGAAATTATTGCTCCTATTGGCTATCAAATAAGATTAAATAGCAACAGCATAAACCTTGAAGGTAATGAATATGATAAGTTATACGTATATGAAGGCGATACTCAATTGTGCTACTTAGGTTCCAGTACGGGAACAATTGATTTAACAACTAATGGAAATACAATGCGAATTAAATTTATAACAGATTATAGCGTTACTGATTCCGGTTTTGACTTAACTGCAACTATTATTCCATATACAGTAATTACTACCACTCCATCTGCATCTGCTATTACATATGGACAGACCTTGGCAGACAGTACTCTAACTGGCGGAGAAGCATATGTAAATGGCGTATTAACAGAAGGCGAATTTACATGGTCTGATGGCTCTGTAGTCCCTTCCGTTGCTGACAGCGACGTAACTGAGTATGAAGTTACATTTGACGAGTCCCCTGCACTTACATGTAATGTGACTCTTACTGTAAATAAAGCAGATTGTACCGTCACTCCCCCTACAGGAAATACACTTGCTTATACAGAGGCGGATCAGCAACTTATTGTGGCAGGTTCTGCAGAAGGCGGAACGATGCTATATAGCCTTAGCGAAGACGGTGAATTTTCAGAAGAGATTCCTGTAGCTGCTGACCCCGGAACATACACTGTGTATTATGAAGTTGTTGGTGATGAGAATCACAATGACGTTGCCCCTCAGTCTGTTACAGCTACAATTGCCGAGCCCGAGCCCGCACCTGTACCCGTACCTACTCCTACCCCCGCTCCCGCTGCACCTGCAGCTCCTGCTCCTGATGTAAGAGCAATGAACATCAATAATTTCGTAGAGAGACTGTATGTAATTGCTCTTGACAGAACATACGACACTATCGGAAGAGATTATTGGATTGATCAGCTCCTTAATCAGGGCAACTCCGGAGCTTACGTAGCAAGAGGTTTCTTCTTCAGCCAGGAATTCCTCGGAAGAGACTTGAGCGACGAGGAGTTCGTAACGATTCTTTACAGTGTATTCTTTGACAGAACGCCTGATGCCGAGGGATTCGCCAACTGGACCAGTGCACTTGCCAACGGAGCATCAAGAGCTCAGGTGATCGACGGCTTCGCCTATTCAACCGAATGGACAAGCACCTGCGCCCGCTTCGACGTTAATCCTTGATGTAGATACTTAAGATTAACAATAAGTAACGTAACAACAGCCTCCCCCACTCGCGGAGGCTGTTATTATGCTTAAACTGATTTTCACTTCAATCCTTATCAGATACAAATCCGTGTTTTTTGTATGAGTCGAATGTGATATAAAATTACTCTATGCGGAAAAATGTCAGTATAATCCTTTCTGTGATCATGCTTCTTGATCTTTGTTCATGCTCTGCTTCCTTAAAGCGTTATACCCGCGTCATTACGGGTTATTTTGATACTGCTACGACTGTAACTGCCTACGATGTTTCAGACGAAGCCTTCGAAGAACACGTGGAAGAATTTGAATCGCTTCTTCGTGAGTATGATTCACTTTACAGCATCTATGACGATGCGGAAGGAACCAACAACCTTAAGACAGTAAATGACAACGCGGGCATCGCGCCTGTAGAAGTGGATCAGCGAATAATCGACCTTCTTTTGTGGGGAAAGCAGTGCCATTCGATAACCGGAGGTAAAGTAAATATATGCTTCGGCGCAGTGCTTAAGATCTGGCATGAATACAGAGAAGAGGACGCGAACCGTCTCCCCTCTTATGATGAACTGTGCGAAGCTTCCGCCCACACGAACATAGAGGACTTGATTATAGACGAGGCATCCTCTACGGTTTTCCTCCAAGATCCCCTCATGAGACTTGATGTCGGAGCCATAGCGAAAGGATTCGCCGGCAAGAGCATTTGTGATTACGCCTCCTCAAATCTATGGCACGATGCCGCCATAAGCTTCGGAGGAAATGTCATAACATTCGGAAACAAAAAAGCTGACGGCCATTCGCGCTGGAATATTCTCGTAGAAAATCCGGATCTTCTTTCCGACGAAGAATTCCTGACTTTGGAAGCGGCCGACAACTCAATCGTCACAAGCGGAGACTATCAGCGGTTCTACATTGTCGACGGCCAAAAATACTGCCACATAATAGATCCGGAAACCCTTTACCCCGCCTCTGAATTCTCGTCCGTCACGGTCATCTGCGACGATTCAGCCATGGCAGATCTTCTGTCTACGTGGCTTTTCATTGAAGATCAGGAAACAGGGATGGAAATCGTAGACGGTATGGACGGAGTCGAAGCCATATGGACGGACAGCGGTTATAATGTCACTATGTCTTCAGGTTCATCTTACTATGTCAGGTAATATATTAAAGTTCAAAAAGAAAGATATCATTCTTGCTGCAGCGGTGATAGCCGTCGCCACTTTATGCGCCGTTCTCACGCCTTTACTATCCCGTAAAGGGGAATTCGCGGTAATTACGGTATCCGGACAAGAATATGGAAGATACGATCTTAATGAAAACCGGACGATTACCGTAACAACCGATCTCGGGACTAATGAAGTAACGATCGAAGACGGAAAAGTTTATGTCTCGTATGCGGACTGCCCGCAGGAGATATGCGCTCGTCACAGACCGGTATCTTCTGACGGAGAATCGATAATCTGCGTTCCACACGAGTTAGTTATTACAATCGCTTCCAATAGCGATGAAGGAGAAGTGGATGCCGTCACGGGTTAAGACACCGACAGAAAAGCTTGCAGTAACGTCCATGATGATCGCCCTCTCCTTCGCCTTCGGATTTCTGGAGAACCTCATTCCACTGTCCGTTGGGATCCCGGGCGTTAAGCTCGGCCTGGCAAATATACCTGTCATGATTACTCTATATATGTTCGGTACCGTGTACGCCATACCTGTCCTTATAGTGCGAATCGTCCTCGCCGCCGCCACATTCGGGAATGCATCCTCGTTCGTCTTCAGCCTGACCGGAGGAATTCTAAGCTTCATTGTCATGTGCATTTTGAAAAGGACGGGATTCTCGATCACAGGCGTCAGCATGGGCGGCGCAGTTACGCATAACATGGGCCAGCTTGCGGCAGCGGCCATAGTTACCGGAACAAACGGCCTCATTTACTATCTCCCGGTTCTTCTCATATCGGGTCTTGTGGCAGGTGCCATAAACGGAATGCTCACAGGGGCCATAATATCCCGCATAAGCACCAAAACAAATTAACCGGACGATGTGATAGAATCTCTTTGGTTAGTCAGCGCTAATCTTTGTTATATATAACATACTCACAGGAGAATCTGTCATATGAATAAGTTAAAGAAAAGCATCCCCGAAGTAATGACCTTAATTCTTTCTGCGGTCCTTCTTCTCGGTTCACTCACTTTCCTTAAGACCTGCTGGCCCAAGGAAGACGGCTCATTTATGACCTGCCATTACGCCGGAAACGTAATCACCGCTTTAAGCATTGTTATCCTGATTCAGGCAGTGCTTTCCTTTATAAACATAGGAAACACAAGACCCGGACTTAACATCTCCAACCTCCTTCTGTCGGTGCTGTGCGCGCTCGTTCCGGGGCATCTCGTGCACACGTGCATGATGAGCGAGATGAGATGCAACCTCTACACCAAACCCGGCGTTACCGTTATTTGCACAGGTCTCGCCATTGTAGCGGCAATATCCGTCGTCGCTGATCTTACAAAGAAAACCTCTGCGAAATGAATATAAAGCAGCTTCCTGTCAAGAATCTTAAAAGAAGAAGCGGACGGACCGCCTCTCTTCTTTCGATTATCGCTGTGCTTGCCTTCACTATGCTCGGCGGCGCTATGGTTCTTACAAGCCTTCGAACCGGCCTTAACAGTCTTAGGACGAGACTTGGGGCCGACATAATCGTTGTACCCGATGAGGCGAAGAGCAAGAAAGATCTGGAGAGCATCCTTCTGGACGGTGTACCGGGCTACTTTTATATGGACAGATCATATCTTGATAAAGTATCTGCCAGGGAAGGAATAAAAAGGATCACAGTCCAGTATTATCTTGCTTCAGCAAAAGCCGGATGCTGCACTATGCCTGTTCAAATCATAGGATATGATCCCGATACGGATTTTATCATCACGCCCTGGATAGCCGACAGTTCGAGCACTTCTCCGAGATTAAACGAGATAGTTGTAGGCTATGATGTAAACGCTTCCGTAGGAAACACTTTAACGTTCTTTGGCGTAACATCTAAGGTAGTTGCCAAGCTGGACAGAACAGGATCGGCTCTTGATACCGCCGTCTACGCTAACTACGATACGATAAAGCTCATGATCGAAGGGTCCAAGACCAACAGCTTTCCTTATTTTTCCGAACATGATCCTGATGAGATCATCTCATCGATCCTTATTGAAGTTGAAGACGGTTACAGCATTGAACAGGTAACAGGAGATATTAATGTTCATATAAGAGGTGTCGAGGCCGTTGCCACAACAAGCATGCTCTCGGGGGTTGCTGACAGTCTGTCTGCAGTCTCTTCCGTGACAGGATTTCTCATCGCGATAGTATGGATCCTGGTCATATTTGTTCTCGTCATTCTTTTCTACTCCGGAATGAACGAGCGTAAGAAGGAATTTGCTGTTCTTCGAGTTATGGGAACATCCCGCAGAATGCTCTCGCGAATAATCCTCGAAGAGACATTCCTCCTTTCCCTCGGAGGCGGCGTAACGGGAGCCGTGCTGGCTCTGATCGTAGTAATACCGTTCGCAGGCACATTGGAAAACAAGCTCAATCTTCCTTTCCTTATCCCTTCGGTAAGCTCTGTCGCTTTATTGTTTGCAGGGACGATCCTCCTGACTGTTGCCGTAGTTACTCTGTCGGCATCCTATAATGCTTACAGCCTGTCACGCGTAGATGTGGGAAAGATACTGAGGGAATGAGCATGATACTTAAAGCAGAAAGCATATCTAGAAAATATCCTCGTCTGAGTGCCAATTCCAATTTCTTTTATGCGGTCAAGGCTACAGACTTCGAGATAAAAGAAGGGGAAGTTATCGCCATAATGGGAAGATCCGGTTCAGGGAAAACCACTTTTCTTAACATGCTTGGAGGCCTTCTGACACCTTCTGAAGGCAAGGTAACTTTAGACGGAACGGATATCTATTCTCTTTCCGATAATGAAAGATCAAAGCTTATTAACAGTAATATCGGAATAGTTCCTCAAGGACAGTCAGGCATCGACAGCCTCACTGTAACCGAGAATATCCTTCTTCCCTACTGCCTGTACCACAAGGATAATGAGGCAGATAAGTATGCGAAGGAACTTATAAAATTTGTGGGTATTGAAGATATCGCCGACTGCTATCCTTCTCAGATGAGCGGCGGGGAACTTCGAAGAATGGCAATAGCCAGAGCCCTTATAAACCGTCCGGGAATCATACTCGCAGACGAACCGACGGGAGACCTGGACGATGAGAGCACAAGATCCGTTCTGGAACTGTTCAGAAGACTTGCCCAAGACAAAGTAGCAGTGCTTATGGTCACACACGATGAGCTTGCTGGCAATTATGCAGATTGCATATATAAAATGGACGCCGGAACCCTCACAGGCTAGAAATTGCTAATTTTTATATGGCCGATATTGACATTCAAAAAGGCCTGTGGCATAAATCAATCTGTTCACTGGTTAGTTATAACTAATATTCGTAAGTTAATATAAACCACAACTTAATGCATGAGGTATTTGTAAATGAAATCTTTGAGGGAACGTCTTGTTAAAGCCATTGTCGTGGCCGCTATAGCTGTTCTCGGTCTGAATATCTGCTTGCCGCTGAGCGTAGCTGCAGCAGGAGATGTTACACCGCACTATGCTACATGGGAAGAGGCAAAGCCCGTATATTTTCCTGACAGTACATCAACGAATATGAACGAGGTCGCTTATGCGATCGATATGGTTCTTGAAGCCTGTGTACAAAATTACACTGACGGAAACAACGACGCCGCTTACGAATGCGCTCAGGACGCTTACTATGGTTACTACGAGGTCTGCGGCTTCGAGCGTCAGACGATGAGCCGTATAAGCGGTTCAAGAAAGAATGCGGTCGAATTCCAGTACAAGGCAATAAGACAGGTAATAAGAGACGGCGGTACTGTGGAAGACCTTCAGGTAGCATGCGATACGCTTACTGATATGCTTTATGAGGATGCATTGCTTTTAAGCCCTGTCACAGATGCTTTCTCCAGACTTACAGGTCAGGCAGAGGGTTCCGGTACCAATGTATCGGCAGGAGCTTTCTTCTTTGAAGCTTTCATCATCCTGGTCCGTGAAGGCCTTGAGGCGATACTGGTAATCGGTGGTATCATCGCATACCTTATCAAGTCCGGAAACAAGAAGCAGGTACGCCCTGTTTACGTCGGTTCCGTTGTCGCCATCGGATTAAGCTTTGTCGCCGCATGGATCTTAAGCATACTTAAGGAACAGAGCGCTTCCTTCGGTGCTTCTCAGGAAGTTATCGAGGGCATCACGGCTCTTCTTGCAGTGGCTGTTCTGTTCTATGTAAGCAACTGGATGTTAAGCAAATCCGAGTCCGAAGTCTGGACAAAATATATTAACGACAAGGTTGAAGGTTCGGTGTCCAAGGGTTCCATGTTCGCATTGGGCTTCACTGCATTTCTCGCCGTATTCAGAGAGGGTGCGGAAGTAATCCTTTTCTATCAGCCCATGCTCTCGGATGCCAAGGACCAGGGTATCGGGTATGCCCCTATCTGGCTTGGTGTACTTGCTTCCGTTGTAGTTCTTGCGGTTGTATTCATCCTTATAAGATTCTTCTCCATAAGACTTCCTTTGAAGCCTTTCTTCCTTGCCACAAGCATCCTGATGGCCGTTATGTCCATAGCCTTCTTAGGATCCGGCATTAAGGAACTTATCGAAGGCGATGCCGTCAACCTCTGGAACGTCAACATCCCGGTAATCTCGGCTCTCGTGTCCAAGATCCCCGAGAACGATATTCTCGATACATTCGGTATTTATCCTCACATCGAGACTGTCGTACCCCAGCTCATCCTTCTTGTTATCACGATAATTCTCTTCGTGGTAGCGCAGAAAAGAGCTAAGAAAATCAAGGCTGAAGTAAAGACCGAAGCCGAGGGCAAATAATGAATTTAATCCTGCTTCACGCGGGCTTAAAGATAAATAAAATACACATTTCTTTTTGAAAGGAGAAATTAAAATGAAGATTGCAAAGAAGTTTGCTGCAGTAGCAGTAAGTGCTGTAATGGCAGTCAGCGCTTTTGCAGGTTGCTCTGACACATCTGCTCAGGATGTAGAGGACGCTGCCGAGGATGTTGTTGAGGCAGTCGAAGATGCTGCTGATGAGGAAGAAGATGCAGGTTTTACAGAGATCCCGATCTTTGAGGATGATACAGCTGCATTCATGAACGTTTCTGCAGTTTATTTCCAGCCTGTTCCTATGTCTGACGGAACAAGAGCTGAGGATTACGATATCCATCTTGAGGCTGATATCGCCGCTAACGAGAACGACTTCGGTTATGAGCTCGGTTCCTGGGTTCCTTACCTCACAGTTGACTACTCTGTAGTTGATGAGGATGGAAACGTAGCTGCTGAGGGTACATTCATGGAGATGGCTGCTTCTGACGGTCCTCACTATGGTGCTAACATCGTTCTTCCTAACGCAGGCACATATGAGCTTACTATCACAATTCACAGCCCTGCTGAGAATGATTACCTCATTCACACAGATGCTCTTACAGGCCCCGGAGCTCAGTCCTTCGACGAGGCATTCCCCAACGGTTCTATCTCTGTAACACACACATGGAACTATGAGGGCCCTGTTACAGTCTGATAAATAAAACAGATTGCTTTCCGGTGGAAGGGACCTGCCATTTGGTCGGGTCCCTTTTACGGGTTTAAGGGATAATTTCAAATCATATTAAAGCGGAACATATTATGCTTAAGTATTTCGTTAAACTGACTCAAGATCTTATGATTGCCGGATTGTCCATTGGCTTTATATATGCCTACGTAAAGAACAATTTCCGTAAGATCGGCAAGAACATTCTACACGCGGTCATAGGAGCATCTTTTATTGCTGCTATTGTGCTGGCGTTTTTTATCCAGACCACAAACAAGATCAATCAAGGATATGTTAACCTCACGATGTATTGCATATTCGTAGGCGCTTTCCTTCTTTGGGGAATAGCGAACATACCTCTCTTAAGAAACAAGATCAGAATCATATCCGAGATAGCAACCTATGTAACGGGTTCGCTCATGATATTCTCGATAATCTTCTATATTTTTCCTACCATATTCCTCTATCCTTTTAACTTTGATCTGTCCGGAAACACCATTTTCTCCACGGAATTCATCTTCAGGATAGCCGGTATGTTATTCGGAGCTTTGCTCTGTTATCTGGCAGCACTGTCCGCCGGTAAGTGCCTTGCTTCATTAAATCAAAACAAAGCATTGATCTTCACCCTGTGTGCGCTTTTTGTAAACGCACTTCTTTACTCGGGAAGAGCAATTCAGGTGTTAAGGACGAGGCTTATAATCAAGTCCTCCCCCCTCACCTTCAATATAATTAAGATCACGCTCAACTACTACAAGGATTTCATCTTTGCTTCCATGGCCGTGGCTCTGATCCTTGTTATCCTCGTCATCCTTAATAATCGAGAAGTAACCGAGGAATACTCCAACAAGGCCCAGCTTCGTAAGATCAAGGCCCGCATGAGAAGGATGAGAAGATGGGCCGTCCTCTTTATAGTATGTGCAGTCATAGCGGTTGTTAACCTTACCGTTATCGATGCTTATAACAACAGGGAGCCGGCATCCGCCCCGGTGGAGGATCCGATCCTTGAGGGAGAATCGGTTCTTGTCCCTTTCGAGATGGTGGAAGACGGACATCTTCACAGGTTCGGTTACACCACTCCCGACGGCATACTCGTAAAGTTCATCGTAGTAATGAAGCCGGGCTCTTCCACTTACGGCGTAGGTCTTGATGCCTGCGATATCTGCGGAGATGCAGGATACTACGAGCGCAACGATCAGATCGTATGCAGAAGATGCGGCGTAGTAATGAACACGAACACCATCGGATTCAGAGGAGGATGTAATCCTATCGTATTTGAATATACGGTGCACGACGGACTCATCGACATCCCCGTATCCGAGCTCATAGCAAATCAGAATGAATTCAAGTAAGGAGGCGCATCATCAGTGTTTTTAAGAATGGTTAAAGGCGCCCTGACAAGACAGAAGGGCAAAATGGTGATGATAGCGTTCACGATACTCCTTGGAGCATCCCTCGCTACAGCCATGCTCAATATAATGTTTGACGTTGGAGACAAGGTCAATCAGGAACTTAAAGCGTACGGTGCCAACATTATCGTAAAGCCTAAGGACAACAGTGTTCTCGAGGATCTTTACGAAGTCGATGGCGAGGACGAGATCCAAAGCTCATATCTTCAGGAGAATGAGATAGGAAAGATCAAGACTATCTTCTGGACCTATAGCATCGTCGACTTTGCTCCCTTCCTGGAGACCACGGCAGATGTAAACGGAACCGCTGTTACAGTTACAGGATCGTGGTTCAACCACCATCTGTCTCTTCCGAGCGGAGAAGAGCTGGATGCGGGAATAGTAGGACTTCGTTCCTGGTGGGATATCGAAGACGGTCAGTGGCTTGACGAGAAGGTCAATCCGGACGGCATCATGGTGGGAACGACACTTGCCCAGACGCTGGGGATCCGTGCCGGAGACCGTATTACTCTTACGACCGACAACGCGAGTAAGAATCTTCTTGTGGTCGGTATCTATAACAGCGGAGCAGACGATGACGATCAGATGATAACCAATCTCGACATCGTCCAGGAGCTGGCAAACACGGGAGATCTCATCTCTTCCATCGAAGTCTCCGCCCTCACAAGTCCTGACGACGAGCTCGCACAGAAAGCTGCAAGGGACCCCATGTCCCTCTCCGTATCGGAATACGAGGTGTGGTACTGCACGGCTTATGTAAGTTCGATCTGCTATCAGATCCAGGAGGTAATCCCGGACGCAGTCGCTTCACCTGTAAGACAGGTGGCCGACTCAGAGGGAGCGATCATGGAGAAGACGCAGCTTCTGATGATCCTCATTACGATACTCTCCCTTCTCGGATCCGCACTGGGTATATCCAACCTCGTAACCGCGAGCGTTATGGAAAGATCGAACGAGATAGGACTTCTGAAGGCAATCGGCGCCAAGGACGGAGCCGTATCCTCGCTTGTATTAACGGAGATCCTTATAACTGCCGTCATTGGCGGTATCGCAGGTTACTTTGTCGGTTATGGGTTCGCGCAGATAATAGGAAAATCCGTATTCGATTCGTCCATAGAGATGAAGCCGATCGTTATCCCCATAGTATCGGTACTCATCATTCTGGTTACACTTGCAGGATCCATCCCCGCGATCAGAATGCTTCTTAAGATGAAACCTGCAGAAGTCCTGCACGGCCGTTAAAGAAAGGAGGCCATTATGAAGAAACGCACGATGTTCTTTCGCATGATAACGGCTTCCCTTATAAGAAGACGTTCAAGAATGTTTATCGCCCTGCTCGCCATCGCGGTCGGAGCGACGATCCTCTCCGGTCTTACGACCATCTATTACGACGTTCCACGCCAGATGGGAGAACAGTTCAGAAACTACGGCGCGAATATGATATTTATGGCTTCTGCGCTGAACGAAGAAGGCCTGACCTCCGACATCCTCGAGCAGGGGCTGACGCAGATACCCGACTCCAAGATCGTCGGATGCGCCCCCTACAGATATGAGACGGTAACCATCAACAACCAGCCGGTCATAGTCGCAGGCACCGATCTTCAGGGCGTAAGCAAGACGAGTCCGTACTGGTTTGTAGACGGAGAATGGCCGTCTTCGAACGGACAGATTCTCATAGGCAAGCAGATCGCCGAGACGCTTTCCTGCGGCATCGGTGATACGCTTCTGATGACTTATTCGGAAGAGGCGATCGAGAACCCCGAACAGCCGGACGAGGTGCCTGACAGAGGCTTAAACGCCGATGCGGTAAACATAGAATTCACGATCACGGGGATACTCGATACCGGCGGAAACGAAGAGTCCTATATCTTCATGTCCCTTGAAGACATAAGCGAACTTACCGGGGAAGGTCCTTACGATGTATGCGAGCTTTCAGTTTCAGCTTCGTCTGAGGAGCTTACGGGTTATGTCGATAACATCACCTCCCGTGATCTGGGAATCACACCGAGACTCGTAAAGAGAGTAACCCAGTCCGAGACGACTGTATTGACCAAACTCCAATCCCTGGTATTTCTCGTCACCATCGTAGTTCTAATGCTGATGATGATCTGCGTGGCGACGACCATGATGGCCGTAGTTACCGAACGGCGCAAGGAGATCGGCCTTCGCAAGGCCCTCGGCGCCTCCGACCGGAGCATCGTGGTGGAATTCATGGGAGAGGGCATGATGCTCGGAGCCGTGGGAGGTCTCATCGGATCGTTCATGGGATTTGCTTTCGCCCAGGCCGTAAGCGTCAACGTATTCAACAGCACGATCACACTACGACCGATCCTCGTTCCCATCACCATCGTTGCTTCGGTGATCGTAACGGGTATCGCCTGCCTGATTCCCGTCAGAAGAACGACCGAAGTCAACCCTGCACTCGTCCTCAAGGGTGAGTAACATTATAAAGGAGATTAGCGTAAATGAGCTTACTTGAACTTAAAGATGTATCCAAAATATACGGCCCTCTGAAGGCCCTGGACAAAGTCAGTCTCACCGTGGAAGAAGGAGAATGGGTGGCGATAATGGGACCTTCCGGTTCCGGTAAATCCACTATGATGAATATCATAAGCTGCCTCGACACTCCCACGGAAGGACAGGTCCTGCTCGACGGAGTCGACATCGCCAAAGAAAACTCCAAAAGACTTACAGAGATAAGAAGAGATAAGATCGGTCTTATTTTCCAGCAGTTCCATCTGGTCAACTACTTAACGGCTCTGGAGAATGTCATGGTGGCCCAGTACTACCACAGCATGCCCGACGAGGCAGAGGCGATGGAAGCTCTCGAGATGGTTGGACTTAAGGACAGGGCCAAGCACCTCCCTGCCCAGCTGTCCGGAGGAGAACAGCAGAGAGTATGTATCGCAAGAGCTCTTACGAATCACCCGGAGATAATGCTCGCGGACGAACCTACGGGTAACCTCGACGAAGCGAACGAGAACATCGTCCTCGATCTTTTCAGACAGCTTCATAAGGCCGGTACCACTTTGATCGTCGTAACCCACGACCCCGAGGTGGCTGATGTTGCCGGCAGGACTATTATTCTGGAACATGGTAAAATAAAGAAGGAAGTAATCAATTCCAAGGAAAAGTGACATGAGAAAAACATTTGTTAAACTGCTGAGTATATTAACTGTTTCCGTATTGAGTCTCGGCGCCTTCAGCGCCTGCGGCAAGAAGACATACAAGGACGGAACCTACACCGGCCAAAGCGAGGTATATATCGACGATTCCGAGGAAGGTAACGGTTACGGCGTAGTAACCCTTACCATCGAGGGCGGAGTGATTACGGAATGCGAATTCCTGACATACGAGCCGGACGGTACGTTGAAGGACGAAAATTACGGAACACAGAACGGCGAAGTGGCCAACGAAGGTTTCTATACCAGAGCCCAGAGAGCCCTCGCAGGATCGAGAGAGTATGCAAGACTTCTGGTCGAGACGCAGGACTATCATTCGATAGATGCCATAAGCGGAGCGACCATATCCTACGGCCAGTTCATGGAGGCCGTGGATAATGCCCTTTCGCAGGCCGAGGCCTGATGAAGACCGCCGGTCTGTGGCTCTATAGAATTACTGTTTTACTTATTATCGTTTTGCTGCCCTTTTTCCTTCTCGGAGGGGCAGATTTTATTCTCGGCAAAAATCCCGACGCAGTATCGGGAGCGACAGTTATCTCAGAGGGCGACTTCGAATCTGAATCGGGTGTTGTCGTCCTTATTAACAGGAACGTCCGTAAGGATCCCGCGAATACGGATCTTTGGCTTCAGTTCTTCCAGGAAGGTCCTGCGCCTGATATCTTCGAGGACATATCCGTACTGATAATCGAAGGCGACGGGATAACCTCCGAATACTGCGAATTCATGATGGGAAGGCTTCCTGTCAATCAGATGACGGTAAGATCAGAGACGTCTATACTTGTAATGTCCAAAGCAAAATACGGAAAATTCGATATAATCGTTATGTCGGAACAGCTATATGAGAACCTGGGAGGAAGCGGCATCGTCGAAGGTAACGACGATATCGCGATGTGTGTCGTAAGATGAGAAAAATAAACATGATCGTAAGCCACCTTCTGATACTGGTCTTCGTGATCCATGCGATTCTCGGGATCTTTAACCTTACCGGCGTCGCATCCGTAGTCTATAAGGGCATAAACTATCTTCTTCTGGCGCTTGTGGCAGTACACGTGGTTATCGGAACCATACTTACCGTTAAGACGGATGTCGCCCAGAACAAGGCAGGCGTCAGGTACCAGAAAGAGAATCAGCTGTTCTGGATAAGGCGAACGAGCGGCTTTACGACCATGGTACTCATCGTATTTCATATCCTCGCCTTCACGGGAGTAAACGATACGAATCATACCCTTCCTTTATTCAATATCTGGAGACTCATTACACAGATACTCATGGTGCTCTCGCTCGGAGTTCATCTTGCTACCAACATGAAGAATCTCTTTATCGGGACCGGAGTCAAAAAGCCTGCCGTAAGAGCCGGAGATGTTCTTTTCTGGACATCGATAATACTTCTTCTGTCGACAATAGCTTTTATCATCTACTACATAAGGTGGCAGACACTATGAGTACGTTTACCGTAAACGTCATAGGAGCAGGTCTGGCGGGACTTTCCGCCTCCCTCGAGCTTTCCAGGAACAATATCCATGTAAACCTCGTATCCGCCCAGCCGTCCGAACGCGCCCAGAGCGTCATGGCGGAAGGCGGAATCAACGCCGCCATGAACACAATGGGAGATGACGATACGACCCGCGAACACTTCGACGACACCCTCAAGGGCGGCGCTTTCATAGGAGAGAAAGAAAGCATCGAGGGCATGACGGAAAATGCGCCGCTGATAGTCGAGGAACTGATTAAACTTGGTGTTCCCTTCAATAATGAGAACGGGAAAATTTCCCTTCGTTACTTCGGCGGCCAGAAGAAAAGACGGACCGCTTTCTCACGAAGCAGCACAGGCAAACTTATCATGTCCGCCATGATCGACGCCGTAAGACAGTATGAGGCCAGAGGCTTAGTCCGAAGATTTCCCCATCATATTTTCGAAGGGTTGGATATAAGGGATAACGGCTGCTCCGCAGTTCTGATAAGAGATAATTACTCCCTTAAAGCCTTAAGGCTCGAAGGACCCGTAATTCTTGCGACAGGCGGAATGAACAGTCTTTTCCCGGGGCTTACCACCGGAACGACGGTTAACACAGGAGATGTCACTTCATATCTTTATTCCATCGGCCTCCCCCTGTCGAATCTGGAATTCATACAGTTCCATCCCACGACGGCGAAGATCGAGGGCAAAAGATGCCTGATCTCAGAAGCCGCCCGAGGGGAAGGCGGAAGACTAATGATCTTAAGGGACGGAAAGCCCTGGTATTTTATGGAGGAGAAGTATCCGGAGCTCGGCAATCTCATGCCGAGGGACGTCACATCCCGTGAGATAGTAATGAACTCCGAGGACGGATACGCCTTTATTGACATGACCGGTCTTCCCTCCGACACGTGGAAAAACAAGCTTTCCGATATGAGAGAACAGATGATAAGCCTTCTGGGATCAGATCCGGTTAAGGACTATATCAGGATCTCCCCCGGCATCCACTACTTCATGGGCGGTATCTACGTCGACAAGAACCACAAAACGACGGTCGACGGACTTTATGCTGCAGGCGAATGCGCATGCAGATATCACGGAGGCAACCGCCTCGGAGGTAACTCCATGCTTGGTGCACTGTACGGAGGTAAAGTCGCCGCTTCAAGTATTGAAGGTACCTATTCTGCCGCCACCGGCAACAGGATCGAAGAGATTGACATTCCTTACGAATACACAGACTTCGTCGCGCCTTCATGCGTAACGGATCCTCTTGTATCGGCGGTCGGGATAATACGGGACGGACAGACGATGGAAGCTTCTCTTAGAACTCTTAATGAGACAGATCCTTCCTCATTCACCGAAGCCGACAGAAGAAGACTTCTTCTGTCACGCGCGATATTAACAAGCGCAATAATGCGTAAAGAGAGTCGCGGCGCCCACTACAGAACGGACTACCCGAACAAAGACGATGTAAACTTTAAGGCAAAGTCGGTTATTACCTATACTGACGGAAGACATGAGCTTAAATACGAAGGTGACGAATCATGAACTATAAGATAACAATCTTAAGGAAGAAATCTTCCGAAGAGCCTTCATACGAACAGACCTTTGCCTTTGAATCCTCTGACGATGCGCAGACGGTCGCAGCGGCACTGATCCTGATAAACAGGAGCGACCTTATTGACATAGAAGGAAAGAAGGCGGACCCGATTGCCTGGGAGTGTTCATGCCTTCAGAAAAAATGCGGTGCCTGCGCGATGGTGATAAACGGAAAGCCGGGACTGGCATGCGATACGAAACTTAAAGAAGCAGCTGATAAGAACGGCAATATCAGGATCGAGCCACTTCGTAAATTTCCGACGGTTCGCGATCTTATATGCGACAGATCGATCCTCTGGGAGAATCTTAAAATAATAAAGGCCTGGATCGAAGACGGAGACGATGTAACCTTGAAAGAGGATAAGGAAACTGTGCTTTTCGATGCAGGCAGATGCCTTCAGTGCGGATGCTGTCTTGAGATCTGTCCCAACTTCTATGCAGGCGGTAAACTCATGGGAATGAGTGCCATGGTTCCGGTCTCCGGCATGCTTCAAAAGCTTACGCCGCAGCAGAGCAAGGAACTTCGCAAGCTATATTCAAAACACATATACAACGGCTGCGGCAAGTCGTTCTCCTGCCGCGATATCTGTCCTGCCGGCCTCGATATAGAGAAGCTGATGGTTAATTCAAACGCAGTAATGTTGTGGAAACACCTTATTAAGTAGAATCTTATTCAATCTTTCTCCACACCGCCGTGACAATCTGTCACATGCCGTTGTTTTGAGGGGTTGAATTAAATAAAATAATTACCGTTAAGCCTCAGCTTATGTTGCTGTCAGTAATCGGAGCCTCCGCTCGAATAAGGCTTAACCCCTTTATAATACCTCGTCCCATTAACTTCCCTGCTAGTGGGGCAAAGAAGACTGCCTTCCCCTACCACGGGCAGTCTTTTTGTTTGCTGATAATGTCCGGGATTAATCCTTTTCGAAGTTGGAGATGGAGGCTGCGGTGACGCCCTTGATGTCGCGAATGTAGGCGATGAAGTCGGAGTGATCGATCTTTTTACGCGTCCTGACGTGTATGGTCACGCTGTACTCGGGCCTGTGGTGATCCGATGTGCCCGTTACCTCGAGGTTGCTTATGATCATGCGGTTGTTCTTGCAGTACCTCATGACGTGGTTGAGCGCCGTCTTGTCGTTATAGGAAAGCTCCAGCCTGAAGGCTTCGTTATGCGAGATCCTGCCGCCCAGGATGCTGAAGACGATCTCAGCCACGAGAACAAGCACTGTCGCCAGTATCGCACCCTCGAAGAAGCCCGCGCCTATAGCCAGACCGATAATACCGCAGACCCAGAGCCCCGCCGCAGTGGTAAGACCTTTGATCTTCTTGTTGTTAACGACGATGATGGTGCCTCCGCCGATGAAGCCCAGACCGGATACGACCTGCGCGCCGATACGCGAGATGTCTGTGGGCAGTTGCATGTTGATGTACATGAAGATGCCGGTCATGGACGCGATAGCAGCGCCGATACACACGAGGATGTGTGTTCTGAAGCCGGCGGGACGGTTCTTGTATGATCTCTCGAGACCGATAGCGCCGCCGCACAGCACCGCCATCAGAAGCCTGACAAGCACATTTACAAGGTTTATATCTCTGTAGACGTCAAAGAAGCTCAGCATACCCTCTCCTTACGAAATAAGCTCATGCAGCGATATCACGCACGGCAGCTCCGCGATAGACGAGAGCATCTCCGAGTGCGAAGACTGTTCCTTACTCATCTTCATGGAGAAGATCGCCGACACGGAGCCGTCATCATAGACCTCATCGTTCTCGATATCTATATCGTAGATCTTCGCCCCCTGCCCTTCGATCACGTCTTTAATGTCCTCTGTATTCTCGAGGCTTCTGAATCTGACCGTGATGGTAATATTACGAAGGCGCCTCTTGTAATCCACCTCCAGCGGCTGCAGCACCTCCATGGAGAACACAATAAGCAGAATAGCCGGGATAACACAGATATAGAAGCCTGCGCCGGATGCTATTCCCAGTACCGCCGCAGCGAAAAGCCCGATCGCCGACGTCAGTCCCGACACCTGCTGATGCCTCGAGGCCAGTATCGTTCCCGCAGCAAGGAAACCAATACCTGCCAGAACCTGAGCGGCATATCTCATGGCGTCGAATTTAATGGCATTATCGTGGGTGTACGGCTCCCATAAGCCGGTGAGCATATCATAGTCATAGATCGAGATAAGCACCGTCAAAGCCGCACCGATGCTTATGAGCATATAGGTGCGGAGTCCGGCGTTACGCTCTTTCTTCTCGCGGCCGTAGCCGATGAGCCCACCGGAGGTCATGGCGAGAAGAAGTCTCACCGTAACGGATATTAGGTTGAAGCCGTTAAGAACTGACATAGTCAACATTATACACCAGAGTTGAAGGACGAACAGTAGCTTCAGCTCGTAAACTCACTGCCTGTGGCCTTGCTCGCCTTTTTATCAGCATACGGGGCTCGACCGGCAGCTCAGTTATTAAGAGCATAACAAACACCCCCGAGCGGACTTGCGCACAAGCGTAGCGCGGAGCACCGTAGCGAGGGTGTTTGTTATGCGATTGGTGGAGCATACGGGGCTCGACCGGCAGCTCGTAAACTCGCTGCCTGTGGCCTTGCTCGCCTTCGGCTCCCTGCGACCGCCCGGGCGTCGAAGCATCCCCCGGATGCTTCTTGCTTCGCCCGGTCCCCTCTCGGGTCCGAGCCCCTTACAACTCAATAAGACAGAAACGGCACCGACTGACGCCGATGCCGTTTCTGTCTTGGTGGAGCATACGGGGCTCGAACCCGTGACCTCTACGCTGCCAGCGTAGCGCTCTCCCAGCTGAGCTAATGCCCCGAATTAATCAGAGCCAAGACTGATTATATCATCTTAACTCTGATATGTCACATATTATTCCGTCAACTGTTCTCAATAATATGCCTTGCCACGTATACGCCGCTTGCCGAAGCATGAGACAGCGAATGCGTAACACCGGAACCGTCACCGATGATATAAAGACCCTTATAGCGAGTCTCCAGATTCTCGTCGATGGCGACCTCCATATTATAGAACTTGACCTCAACTCCATAGAGCAGCGTATCATCGTTAGCCGTTCCGGGAGCGATCTTATCAAGCGCATAGATCATCTCGATGATTCCGTCCAAGATTCGCTTAGGCAAAACCAGAGACAGATCACCCGGAGTGGCCTGCAGGGTCGGACGCACCGTAGACTCTGCAATACGAGCCTCATTGGAGCGTCGCCCTCTCATAAGGTCACCGAATCTTTGCACAATGACACCGCCACCCAACATATTGGACAGACGTGCGATCGACTCACCATAGCCGTTACTGTCCTTGAAGGGCTCAGAGAAATGTTTCGCGACGAGCAGGGCGAAGTTCGTGTTATCAGACTGCAATTCCGGCGAGTCGAAGCTGTGGCCGTTAACGGTAACGATACCGTTGGTGTTCTCGTTAACCACATATCCGTTCGGATTCATGCAGAATGTTCGGACTCTGTCCTCGAACTTCTCAGTGCGATACACGATCTTAGACTCATAAAGCTCTGACGTAAGATGCGAGAAAATAACCGCCGGAAGCTCCACACGGACACCGATGTCAACGCGGTTCGAGAAGGTCTCGATATTAAGCTTCTGACAAATATTCTCGATCCACTTACTGCCGGAGCGACCGACTGATACTATTACCTTCGAAGAAGTAAAGGACTCGTTACCGACTGCGACTGTATAGCTTCCGTCCTCGTTGACCATGATATCGTCCGCCATGGCGTTGAACCTGATATCGATCTTGTCCTTAAGATCAGCATAGATATTGCCGAGCACCTGATAGTTCTTATCAGTTCCCAGATGGCGTACGGAGGCATCGAGCAGGTGAAGCTTGTTCTCGAGGCAGATCTTCTTAAAGGAAGTGCCTGCAGTAGAATAAAGCTTAGTCCCCTCGCCTCCGTTCGCGAGATTAATGCCGTCCACATACTCCATGAGCTCGAGGGCAGTCTCCTTGCCGATATGCTCGTACAGGGTGCCGCCGAAGTCATTGGTAATGTTGTACTTTCCGTCAGAGAAGGCACCTGCGCCACCGAAGCCGCGCATTATGGCGCAGGTCTTACAGTTGATGCAGGATTTGACCTTCTTGCCGTCTATGGGACATATGCGCTCCTCGAGGCCTTTTCCGGACTCAAGAAGCAAAACTTTAAGTGAAGGAGCCTTGTGAGTTAATTCGTACGCAGAGAATACTCCCCCCGGCCCTGCGCCGATTATTATCACGTCATAGTTCATGTTTATTATTCTTCTTCCTTCAAGATACTCTTAGACATTACTGTAACAGGTCTCTCATAGCTTGAGAACGCTTCCTCGATAAGCTTATCCTCGGGAGCCTTAGACAGCAGACTAACTACAGGAACTATTATAAACCCGGCAAGCATCGCGAAAGCACCGCAGTTGATTGGTGACTGCAGAAGTGTCGGGAATGAGCTTCTGAAGAGCATGTTGGCAACCATGAGAACTGAGCCGAATACGAAGCAGACCCAGCAGGAGGCTTTCGTTGTCTTCTTCCAGTAGAGGCTGAAGAGGAACGGCGCCAGGAAAGCACCGGCGAGAGCACCCCAGGATACGCCCATGAGCTGTGCGATGAAGGTGACCTGCGAGCTGTACTGGATAAGCGCGATAACAGATGAGATCACGATGAATGCTACAACGAGGCCTCTGAGCCAGAACATCTTAGCCTTTTCGTCCATTTTCTTCACTACTGTGCCGGAGATGAAGTCCAGCGTGAGCGTGGAGCTCGATGTGAGAACGAGTGAGGACAGCGTGGACATGGATGCGGAGAGAACGAGAATAACTACTACTGCGATAAGGATGTCAGGAAGGTTCGCCAGCATAGCGGGAACGATGGCGTCGAAGCCCATCTCATTCACCTGCTCCTGTGTAAGGAAAAGTCTGCCGAAGCCACCAAGGAAATAGCAGCCGCCTGCCACAACGATAGCGAAGAAGGTCGAGATGATCGTGCCCTTATTAATGGCATCCTCAGACTTGATGGCGTAGAACTTCTGCACCATCTGAGGAAGACCCCATGTACCGAGTGACGTGAGGATAACTACGCCCAGAAGGTCGATAGGGAGAGGTCCCACGAAGGATGTATACGCACCGTTATAGTCAGGGAAATCGCCGGGAACTCTCGCGAGCTCGACCATAGAGCCCATGAAGCCGCCGTTGATGTTAAGCACCGCGAGTATGACCGCGACGATACCGATCAGCATAATGATGCCCTGGATAAAATCGTTGATAGCGGTAGCCATGTAGCCGCCGACGATAACGTAGATACCCGTGAGCACCGCCATGGCGATAATGCAGTACTTGTAGTCAATATGGAACGCCATCTCGAAAAGCCTGGAAAGGCCGTTATAAAGAGACGCCGTGTAAGGGATCAGGAATATAAAGATGATAAGCGAAGAACCGATCCTCAAACCCTTAGAGTCGTAACGCTTGGCGAAGAACTCAGGCATTGTGGATGAGTTGAGCTTGTGTGTCATAAGACGTGTTCTTCTTCCCAGGATAACCCAGGCGAGAAGCGAACCGATAACGGCATTACCGATACCGATCCAGGTAGATGCCACGCCGAATTTCCAGCCGAACTGGCCTGCGTAGCCGATGAAGATAACTGCCGAGAAATAGCTGGTTCCGTAAGCAAAAGCGGTGAGCCAGGGTCCGACGGATCTGCCGCCAAGCACGAAGCCGTCAACGCTCTTGGCACTCTTTCTGCTCAGCACGCCGACAGCTATGAGCACCGCGAAGAAGATGATAAGCATCAGGATCTTGATAATCATAATAACCTCCCGTGAAAAAGGACTGCCCTTTATATCGACAGCCCCCTCGGTGTTAATTTATAATATGTACCCGCGCGCGTGTCAATAATAAATTTTGATATTTTAAAGGCTGCCTCGGTATGAGACAGCCTAATCATTGATTTACAGGTTCTGCTTTATACGCTTACACCGTAGTAGATGCACTTATCGGCCCACTCGGAGGTCGCCGCGAATTCACTGACGATCTGGTATCTGGATGCACCGGCCGCGAGTGCGTTGGTCCAGTTGGTGAAGCCCTCAGCATCAGGAACTCTGTTGCAGAACACCTTATAAAGCATTGTGACATAAGCCTCATCGCTAAGATTCAACTCCGCGAGCTCTGAGCTTCCGAGGAATCCTCTCACTACGTCTGTCGCGGACCATCCCTGATCAAGGCATGCAACCCAGAAATCTCTTCCCTCTACATCAAACTGCCTTCCGAAAATATCAATGTACAAATTCTCAACGAAGTTGTTCATCGACATCTGTCTGAGCTGCTCAGGAGTAAGGACTACAGGAGCGGGAGCTGAAGATGTTTCAACAGTAACCTGCTCAACGGGCTCTTCAGCTGGCGTCTCGGGCTCTTCTGCCGGCTCTTCGGCAGGCGCATCAAGGGGAACTACAACCATGTCATAATAGGCAATTGTCTCTGTCTCATAATACTTAATAACAGTAACCTTAAGCACTTTATAAGCCTGATCACCAGTATCCCAACTACCTCCATTTGAATTTAACACTTCGTCAATATCGCGATATATTTCTTCAGCAGCATCCCATTCGCAAATATTAATGTAAGAGCCATTATCTTCTTCGTCACCATAATTGTGCCAATAAGTATCAATAACAGTGGTATTTGCCGGAATAATATTGTTATCTTTATCATCAAACTCTGTATTGTACCTTTCAGTTGAAGCAAAAGCACCTGAACCTATAGATACCACCATTGACGCTGTAACTGCAATGGAAACAACAGCTTTTGTAAAAGACTTTGTTCTCATACTCAAACCTCCTCAAAAAGAATTGATGAGTACATTCTACCCATTAATTGTTACCCCCCCCCGTGACGAATTTGTGAATAAAAATATAGGTGTGACATTTTGTCACGTCTGTTAGCGATTTTTAGATTTCTCGTCCCTGTATACGTCTCTGTAAATCTAGCTTTTTGAGCAAAAAAAGATATTATACCCCAAAATCTCTGACGTGGTCTCTGTAAATTGATATTTTTAAGCTTAAAGAGAGACCTGCACAGCCGGATAAAAAAGGCCGGCGAATGCCGACCTGAACAATCATTCGTTTGTAGCTGTTAATGCTTGTATCAGACCGCCTTTGGTTCAGCGAGCTGTATGACCTTCTCGATAGATAAGCCGGAGCACTTAGAAACCATCTCAATCGACAGTCCGTTAGATATCATATTCTTAGCGATTTGAACCTTGTTGAGTTCCTCGCCTTCTTTACGACCTTTGATTATACCTGCCTCTATTCCTGCCTTACGGCCGGCTCTTCTGCCTTCCCTTAGAATTCTTTCATATTCGCTGCCCATCTTATCCTGTCCCTCCTTTGTTTCCTTTAAGTATCTGACCTTGTTTGCTATTGTCGTGTGATACATGTCCTTCGCATTTTTGCACTACGTCCCTTGTGGACTTTCACCACAGACTGACGGCATGCCCATCATACAATTAAAGGGGTTTGGCAAGCAAACCCCAAAGAACAATTATAAACCGACTATATAATCAACCGCGATTCACGAGATCCGCGATTATCTCGACACACTTGTCGATCCCGAGAGCCGAGGAATTCAAGCAAATATCGTAATTCGGTGCATAGCCCCACTGAAGGTCAGTGAAATGCTTATGATTCGCAGCTCTCTTCTTATCCTTCTCCTCGAGTCTCTTCTCCGGCTTCTTGTCACTCTCACCGTAGAGCTTTACGATGCGCTCCTTGCGATACTCGAGATCCGCACAAATGTAGACATTAAGCACGTCATCATAATCCTTGAGAATAAAGTCCGCCGAACGACCTACGATCACACAGGGCTTACCGCTGTCGGCTATATCCTTAATAACCTTACGCTGAACGGTCCAGATGTAGTCATTCATAGTAAGACCGTTCATGATCCCGGGAGTCGCCTGAGCCTCAAAGCCATAGGAGAAAACGCTCTTGCCAGGAGCTTCCTCTCCCCTCGCGGCAATCACCTCGCGGGAGAAACCCGTCTTCTCGGCTACATGCTCGATAATCTCTTTATCGTAGTAATCGTAGCCGAGCTTCTGAGCCAGGGCTTTCGCTATGGTCCTGCCTCCGCTTCCGAACTGTCTGCTTATCGTGATTATCTTAACTGACATGAGGATCACCTCCCTGATCTGTAATTCGTAATTATATTTTACAACTTTTCCTAACTTGAAATATTTATAAAAAGAAAACAATCAACTATAATAAACGGGAAATTTTACTTCGCTAAAGCAAAGGAGGCCTTATATGGCAATCAGAATTGGTATTATCGGCTACGGCAACCTGGCACGCGGCGTCGAGAGCGAGATCAAGCGCTGCCCCGACATGACACTTGCCGGAGTATTCACAAGACGCGATCTTTCATCCGTAACCATCAAGACTCAGGGCGTTCCGGTTTATTCTGTCGATGAGCTTCAGAGTAAGACTGAAGACTTCGACGTCATGATCAACTGCGGAGGCTCCGCGACAGACCTTCCAGTAACCACCCCCAAGTATGCAGAGCTTTATAACATCATCGACAGCTTCGACACACATGCGAGGATCCCCGAGCATTATGCCGCTGTTGACGCCGCCGCTCGTAAAGCCAACAAAGTAGCGATCATATCCGCCGGCTGGGACCCCGGAATGTTCTCTCTTCAAAGACTTTACAGCAACTCCATCCTTCCCGAGGGCAACGACTACACCTTCTGGGGCAAGGGTGTATCACAGGGTCACTCCGACGCGATAAGAAGAATCCCCGGAGTCAAGAACGGCAAGCAGTACACCATCCCCGTTCCCGAAGCTCTCGAGGCTGTAAGATCAGGCTCCAATCCTGAGCTTACAACAAGACAGAAGCACACAAGAGAATGCTTCGTAGTTGCCGAGGAAGGCGCAGACAAGGCTCTTATCGAGAAGACGATTAAGGAGATGCCTAACTACTTCGCAGACTATGACACTACGGTCCATTTCATATCCGAAGAGGAGTTCGCCGCTAACCACTCAGGTCTTAACCACGGCGGCTTCGTATTCCGTTCAGGTGTTACCGGTGCCGACGGCGAGCACAAGCACATCATCGAGTATTCCCTGAAGCTTGACTCCAACCCCGAGTTCACGGCTTCGGTCATCCTCGCCTACGCACGCGCGGTCTATAAGCTTTATCAGAAGGGCGATTACGGCTGCAAGACGGTATTCGACATCGCACCTGCACTGCTCTCTCCTCTCTCGGGAGAAGAATTAAGAGCACACATGCTTTGATCAGTCACCACTTAAATATTCAAGTAATTTTGCGGGGTCGGAGAATATCAATCCGGCCCCGTTCTGTATAAGAAACTCCCTCGTCCTGAAGCCCCAGTCGACGCTGATGAAGTCTATACCGGCATTCCTTCCAGTCCTGATATCCACATCTGAGTCGCCGATATACACCGCGTCAGAAGGCTTTACACCGACATTCTCCATTGTCTTATAAACAAAGGTCGGGTCAGGCTTCACCGGCACATCGGGCACATTGCCGTGAGTCTCGCATATAAGCTCGCCGAAGTTCTTCGAGATCAGTATCTTCGCCGGCAGATCCGGCTTATTCGTCACCACAGCACACTTCACGCCACGCGAATTAAGCCCCTCCAGCAGCGTCATTATCCCGTCGTAAGGAAAGGTCTCGTGGGAGCAGTTCTTCGCATAGAACTCCTTATAATCTGCGAAAACCTTATCAAACATCCCCTCATCCGCGCCCACATCATTAAGCGCTCTCTCAATAAGCTTACGCGTTCCGTTGCCGATCATGGCTTTAACCTTAGACTCGGATATCTCCGGCAGATCATTCATGGCAAGGGCGTTATTAACGGCATAGGTCAACCCGCCCAGGGTATTAAGCACAGTGCCGTCAAGGTCAAATATCACAAGCTTATATCTCATCAGTACTCCCTCAAGGTCTTTCGTCTTATCTTATAGTCCGGCATTACATCCTCAACGTGAGCCCAGAATCGCTCGGAGTGGTTAGCCTCCAGGAAATGCGCCAGCTCATGCACAACCACGTAGGCGATAAGCTCCTCCGGCGCCTCAAAGAGATTATAGTTAAAAGTCAGCTTACCTGTCGAGGGCGTACATACGCCCCAGCGGGTCTTCATCGTGCGGTAGGATACCTGCGACGGCGGTCTTACACCCTTAGCCTCGAACATGGGAAAGTAGTAATCAAGCATCTCGCTTATTTTCGAACGAAGAGAGGCCCTGCGCCAGGTCTCATAGACTCTCATGGCGGCCTCGGGTGAATCGGCTCTGACGTACACGTCAGGATACTCGTAGCGAACGCCTCGGAAGCTGTAATCGGGGCTAACGTGAAGCGTACACCTCTCCCCGAAGACGTTGACCTCCTCCCCGTCCTCGTAGCGCTTGGGACGGGCGGCATTCTCGATCCTGGCGTCGACCTTGGCAAGAGCTTTGAAAATGAACTCGGACTCCGCTCTCATAAACGCTTCCACCTCGGCTATCGAAGTCCTATAAGGACATGAAACTTTGATGGTGCCGTCAGGAGAAATGCGAAGATTAATATTACGCACACGCTTCCGGGACAAGTCGTATTCGATTGTCTTCTCACCTAAGGCTATGGTTCTTAACATGGATTTCAAGTGCGCCCGTAGATTTCCTGGACTCTGCTTATTATGCCGGCTGCGTTCATGGAGCATCCGCCGTGAGTCGTGTGCTTACCGTCAGAGGAAATGGAGCAGAGCTTATAGTTCATGTGCCCGATAAACTCGTCTGCCTCCACGGTGAAGTACATAAGCTTGCTTAAGTCGGGCTTAAAGATATAAACGATGTGCGCACAGAGCATAACAGACTCGGGCTTCGGCAGCGTCACGAAACACCCGAACACGCCGTCCGCGAACTTAAAGCACTTAGTGGAGAAGTCCGTTTCTTTATAGGGAAAAGCTTCCCCCGTGCGCTCTATCAGAACCTTAAAAAGCTTATAAAATGTGTTGTTCCCCGGGTCCAGAATACTCGCGATAACATCCTTCGGCGTCTCGTAAAACCTCTCGGGCAGATTCTTCTGCTCGATCTCGTAACGAGTATTGTAGATGTTCCGATTGAATGCCATAGTTACATTATATAGTAACCGGGGCGCCTGTGGTTTACTGTTTTTTGACAATACCCACGGTTCTTAAGGACACCGTCGCAGCGACAATAAGCTTCACCGCATCGGGGATAAGGAAGGGGATCACGCACATTCCGAGAACAGCCCCGAGCCCGATGGCACCGGTGTTTCTGGTGTACACGAACATAAACCACGCCACACCGAAAACATAAAGCACCACTTCACCAAGCACGCCCTCTATTATGCTTACGATAAGCCTCGAGGAAGCAGATTTCTTGAATCGTCCCAGCACCCACACATCGAGTGCCCAGTAAACAAGTCCCATCAGGAGGAACCCTATTATGAAACCTCCCGTGGGACCCATGAGGGCTGCGGGTCCCCCCTTAAAGCCTGCGAATACAGGCAACCCGATAAGCCCCAGAAGGAGGTATATCGCGATCGATATAGTCCCTCTTCGGCCGCCTATCGTAAACAGCACGAGAAGAATACCAAAGGTCTGTAAAGTAAACGGCACTTCCATGACCTGCAGCGAGATCCATGCACAAATCGTAATCAGTGCCGCGCATATAGCCTCGAGCACCAGATTATATGTTCTAGTTGAAGTTTTATTAGCAGTGTTTTCCATGAGTCTGATTGTATATCAGACTTGATTGTAAATCAAGTTGCATTTTATGTTTACATTCTTCGTAAAGAAAAGCCTATGTTATTGCCCACGCATCATGAGACACATGGACAACACATAGGCTGAAAGTCAGTAAATCAGATTGTACTGCCGGACTCTATTCCGTAGGATGCACACACGCCTGACCACTCTTCGGAATTGATGAAGCCTTCGATAACCTGGTCTCTGCTCATTCCGGCTGCAAGATTATCAAGCCAATAAGCTCTGCCCTCGGCATCAGGAGCTCTGTTGAAGAATTCTGTATAAAGAACATCAACGAAATAATCATCACTCAGATCTCTTCCAAGGAATTCCTGAGAGTAAAGGAAGCCCTTAACAACGTCAGCTCCTGTCGCACCGTTATCCAGAAGTCCCGTCCAGTAAGCCATTCCCTCATCATCGAATGCTCTTCCGAGTACTGTGGCATATGATCTGCCGACAAATTCCTCAAGAGGAGTGTTATAAGGCGACGGCGCAGGAGCGGACGATCCGCCGGAAGAAGCAGACGAAGATCCAGAAGATGTAGTCTGAGATCCGGAAGAGGAAGACCCGGCCTGAACCTTTACAAAGAAAGCATATTGATATTCAGAACAGTAACCTAATTCATAAGCGACAGCGCCGTTGACAGTTAGTGTTACATTATCGGCAGCATCAAACTCATATCCTCCATTCGGTGTCAAATAAACCTCAAAGCAGTAGAACTCACCGGCTTTAACTGTCGTTCCATAAATAGAACCATCGTCATACTCTCCTTCTGAAGGCAAACAGCTGGTATACATAGTCCATGAAATATAATAATTTGCATCACTACTTAAGGTTACTGAGGGTTTTGTATCTTCACTTTCTATAACTGTTCCGGCCGCGGGCGGTGTCACAGTAACGCTGACTGTACTGATCTTCTCTGACGAGTCTACCGCTGCCTCGTCCGTAGTTGCATTAACAACGCTTGCGGGGACCAGTGCGAACGCCAGAGATAACGTTGTAATTAAGCTAATAATTCGTCTTTTCATTTATCAAACCTCCTAGATAATTCAATAGCCCGGCTATTGCTACTATGCTTCGATGATAAATATAAATTGCCTTTGACAATAGGTTACATCTGTTTCTAATCGTCACCTCCGTTGTCGTATTTGCGACATTTCGTAAATAAGACACTTTCGATTTAAAGGCTATGACATTATATTTATGATATGGATAGTCAGCAGTCGCCAAGAAAAATACCTATAAAGGAATTTCGATACAGAAGACATATACTTCTGGGGCTTCTTTTCTTCTTTTTTAACTACACTTTTTCATCTGTAAACAACAGCTTTATATTCCTTATTTACAATCATCTCGAAGCTGACTACGCGATATTAAACATCAGGCTTAATCTTCTTATCTTCGCAGGAGCACTGTTGCTTTACGGCGTATGGTTCTCTGTAAGCAAACTGTCTCACAACGATCGCGCTCGGCTGACCGGCATAGTGACTATAATCTCTACAATCTTCATACTGGTCCTTTTCAAAAGCGATAACCGGGTTCTTTTCCTTATTTCCGGATACGTGCTTCAGTTTGTTATCGCGCTTGAGTGCGTTTACTGCTACAGCCTGATGTACAGGGCTTTCGCGTCTGTCTCACATATGGACCTCGTGTTCTCCTTAAGCATGACCTGCTCCTTCCTGATGCAGTATGCGCTACAGCCCGACCTTAACTACAACCTGTCGCTCTATATGCTGATCCTGTTCTCATTCATAGCAGCGTTTATCAATATGTCAGGCCTTGCAGAGCACCTTGTGGACGTTGAGGACGACGAGAGGATTAGTTCCGCCTCAGGCACTAAGGGATATGCCGGAGAATACATAATCTGCCTTTTGGCGATCGTTCTTCTCGAGCTTGTAGGAAACTTCCTCTCGGATTCCCTTCTGAGTCTGGTATCGGAAGGAAACAACATAGTATTCTCCACTCCCCGCCTGGCTACTGTCCCGGTTTATCTTCTGATGGGCTTCATAGCAGCGCGTAAGGATATGAAATACCTCCCTACGGTTACTCTCGCAGGCGTCCTCATAGGGATACTTAATCCGGTGTTATTTAACGACAGCTCCATGCTTTACGTGAACACGTGTATTTATTACGTTGTGGCAGGCTTCATTAACTCTTTTCTTGTGCTGATAATGTTTAAATACGCCATGGGGGGGCAAAAATATGCGCCTTTGATCGCGGTAAGCGGAAGAATTATCGACAGCATCGCATCTGCTGTCTTTACGTCATCCTTAATACCTGAGCTGCCCCTATATTCCGGCATCGCCATCGAGCTTGCATGCATAGTCCTGATATTTCTGCTCTTTACCTTCACCGGGCAGCTTAACACCAAGGATACTATGAAGGTTACGATGCAGCGTATCTCACCAGCTGAATTTGCCCGAATTTACGGTTTCTCAGATAAGGAAACAGAACTTTTTACAACATCACTGACCTTCGAAGGCAATATGTCAGAGCTAGCCAGAAGTCTTTATATCTCAAGAAGCGTACTTTACAGGACATTAAGCAATATATGCGACAAGACCGGGTGCAGCTCCTTCCAGGCAGTAAGAGCACTTTATTACGACTATCCGGCAGCCGAAGCCTCAAGCACCTCGGAATTACCGAAGGAACAGCCTACTGAGGCTAAACATGAGCAGGAACAGGAGCCGGAGGAGGATCTGACAACAAGGATCAAATCTTTCTGCACGAAGTATGATCTTACCGACAAGGAAGCAGCTACGTTCAAGGCCTACCTGAGCTTTCCTGACAAGACCCAGCAAGAGCTCGCAGACATGCAGGGGGCAACGCTTCGCACCGTCCAAAGGCATCTGTCGAGCATAAGAACCAAGACCGGGACAAAATCCCTGGCGCAACTCAGCAAGCTATTCTACGAGAATTAATTTCAGATTGTCTTACGAAGCTGTCTAAAGTCCTTGACGGCCTGAGCTCCGATCTTAAAGATCCGCTTCAGGTTAATGGAGTTGACTCCTCCCTGCCTGGGTCTGAAGGTTATAGGTACGAATTTGACGTTGTCCTTATTCTTAACGAGAAGCACCGACAGAACTACATTCGAGAGATTAAAATCCTTCGGTATCTTCGGAAGATATTTCTCAAGGATTCTTCTGGGCATCAGTCTGAAGGGCGTGTTGGCATCCGTGACGCTGACCCCGAAGGTGAGCCTTATAACCAGCTTAAGGACCTTGGTTACCACTATTCTTGAGAAGCCGTCTTCCCGGTGATTTCTATGCCCGATTATGGCATCATAGAGCTTACGATCTTCCCAGAAGGGCCAAAATTCCGAAGGGAGCGTCTGTCCGTCGGAATCGGTCTGGAAGATATAGTCTGCTTTCTTATCAACTGCGTAATTATAGGCATAGAGCAAAGTTGCGCCGTGGCCGGAATTGGCTTTAGTAAGGGGCTCGAGCTGCGGGTATGTCTTAGCAAGCTCAAGAAGCTTATTATAGGTATTGTCTTTACTGCCGTCATTAACGACCACAAGTCTCGACGAAGGGCCGACCTTCTCCACTACCTCGTGCCATTCTTTCACAACGGACTCGATATTGGCCTCCTCGTTATACGCGGGCATTACAATATAAAGACTATCTTCCATTAATTGCGCCTAACCTTGTCTTTTAATGTATAATTTCTCTAGTAAGTTTACCACACGTTACTTAACATCAACAGAACGAGAGCTTTTAAGGATGATATCTGACGAGTCAAAGCGTAAATTCGAGAGCATAGTCAAGAACATGACCCCCGAGCAGAGGTCAGTTCTTCAGTACCATTTCTCCGAGATGAACGATGAGCAGAAGGAACAGCTTATCGAGAAGATAATCTCCACCTACGATAAGAAGGTTGCTAATGAGGCTCCTACCGAACAGACACCTTATTCAGAAGCATATAAAGAGCACATTCAAGACGGCCCGAGAAAGAAAAGAAGACTTAAGCGTAAGGTACGTAACGGGATAATCGCGTTTGTTGTGGTGGTGCTTTTCGTCGTGGTCGCATGCGTGGCTTACTTCAACAGAGACAAGCTTCTCGAGGGACGCGGTACAGCAGAAAGTGTCGCCGATACGGTGCCGGAGGAAACTGTTACCCCTACGCCGGAGGCAACGGCAACGCCCTCACCTACTCCTACCGTTACACCCACGCCAGCTCCCACTCGTGTTCCTGTGGCAGCAGACCACCCGGACCTCACGGGACTGACCGTAGTTATCGACCCTGGCCATCAGCAGACGGCTGACGAGGAGCCGGAGCTGTATGCTTCGTGGCTCTCTAGTACTAAGCCCAGGTGCACCAGCGGAACCACAGGTGTAATATCTGGAGTACACGAGTATGAGCTTACCTTGGATTATTCCCTTGTTCTTGCTGATTATCTTGAACAGTGCGGCGCCAACGTAATACTCACAAGAGAAGAGAATGACGTTAATATCTCGAATCAGGAAAGAGCTGCTATCGCTACATCCGCTCAGGCTGATCTGTTCTTAAGGATACATGCAGATGCGGCGGGCGATTCCGCCACGTCCGGAGTTCGGGTCTATATACCTGACTCAGGAAGCTACACGGACACCTCCCCTTCATATGCTCAGCAGCTTGCGGATGCTGTGGCGCAGGCAGAGGGCTTCGAGGTTGACAGAGTTCAGAGAACGTCGCTTTATACCGGGCTTAATTACGCCAACAGCATAAGGTCCTTCCAGATCAGTCTCGGCTTCCTTAGCAACATCGATGATGAGGCTGTGCTGGTCGATGAAGAGAACATGGTTAACGTTGCTGAGGCAATATCAGTATTCTGCGGTAATTTTGCATAATATTTGTCAGAGGATAAGGAGGATATAACATGTTTGGAATGAGCAATGATCCTGATAACTTCGAGGCGATCATGAGCAACAACGGAAGCTCGGCTTCCGACAGCACTAACGGACGTCTCGATAAGCTGGAGACTATGATCCACGCGTTCTGGCTTCTGTTCCAACAGAAGGGCTACACAAACGAGATGCTGGATGAAGCTCTTACTCAGGCGCTGGCTGAAGAGGCTATGGGAAGGACTACGCTTAAGGGTATGGCCTGTCCCGGCTGCGGACGTAAGGCTCAGTTCTCCGGGCACTTCAAGATCAAGTGTATTTACTGCGGTATGGAGGCGGTCCTTAACCCTTATGAGGCATCTGACATCGCCAGACAGATGGATGAGGAGCTCGCCAAGCAACAGTCCGAGGAAGAACAGAAGCAGCGCTGGAATGAAGCCGTCAAGAGCAATCCCTATCAGCCCTATGATGTTACTCAGGATCTGGGCTTTGATGACTTTGACGACGGTCAGGGTATGTGATATAGTAACAATCCCTATATGGGGGTGCACCGGTTTCGACGGGGTCGTTGATACTGAGAAAGCGGGTGGAGGATTCTCGTTGGCCTCCTTAAAAAACGGGAAACGCAAGTAATTGCAAACGACACACAGCTCGTAGCTGCTTGATTTAGCTACCGTCTCCTTCGGCCATCTGCCCCTGAAGAGAGACGTTGCCGGCAGACCTTACCTGTTAGAGGTTAAATAGGGAAACCTCATTCGCAAAGCTTTGAGCGTCTGTTGTATCCATGAAGCTACCGGCGGGCACGCCTGACAGCGGGCTCTGTCTTAAGGGAAATTAACAAACACTGTCTGCACCCGGAGACGTCTCAGAGGATATGATTTCGGACAGGGGTTCAACTCCCCTCATCTCCACCAGTAACACGTAAAGGAGCCCATCGCGGCTCCTTTTTATGTGTTAGTGATAGAAATCAGAGAGGGGAGTTGAACCCCGCGAGAGGCACGAGTGCCGAAGAGAAGCATCCGGGGGATGCTTCGTGCACTCGGGCGGCCGAGGTGAGCAACGCTCACGAGGTCTCCGGGCGCTAGCGTAGCGACGTGCCAGGCAACTCCCCTCATCTCCACCAATCGCATAAACAAACACCCTCGCTACGGTGCTCCGCGCTACGCTTGTGCGCAAGTCCGCTCGGGGGTGTTTGTTATGCTCATATAATCATTTGTCTATGTTTATGTCTATGAAAAATAAAAATCTAGACATGATCATAGAGAATTAACGCTAAATGCACCTATCTTCTATGTTTATGTCCATGTATTTTGAAATCATGGACAAGAACATAGACATCGACTCATAATGAGCTTTACACATCATACCTTTTCGTGATGAGCCTTGCTTCGAATTCTTCCTTGGGGAGAGGCTTGTCGTAATAGTAGCCCTGAGCGATGTCGCAGCCGTGCTCGCGCATAAGATCGACCTGATAAGCCGTCTCGACGCCCTCGGCGATGCAGTTGAGTCCGAGAGCCTTCGCCATCGTTACGACCGCCCTGAACATGATGCTCTTCTCGCCGTCGGCAGGATCGCCCTCTTCAGGAAGGAAGCTCTTATCGATCTTGAGCGTATTCCACGGGATCCCCTTAAGAAGATTAAGCGACGAATAACCCATGCCGAAGTCGTCAACCGACGTCGATATACCTCTCTCATTAAGACCGTTAACTATCCTTCTAAGGTCGCTGAACTCCACATCGGTGGTAGTCTCAGTAAGCTCGATCTCGATACAATCATGAGGGATGCGGTATTTATCTAGTATCTTCTCGATCGTGTCCGGAAGCTCCATATTCATCATATGCTTCCTCGAGAAATTGACCGACATGGGGACAAGCACTCTGCCCTCCCCTCCGTCAAGCCAAGCCCTCTGGTCGCGGCAAACATGCTCAAGCATATAAAGATCAAGCTTGCAGATATCACTGGTCTGCTCGAGAGCCGGTATGAAGAATGCCGGAGGGATCATCTCACCGTCGTGGAACCACCGGCACAACGCCTCGCCGCCGACGATCTTACCCGTATTAACATCTACCTTAGGCTGATAGAAGGGTTTGAACTCCTCATTCGCGAGGGCGTCGGAGAACTTCTGCTGCACGCTGGCAAGCTTCATCTTCCTCTTCATTATCTCCTCGTCGAAGAAGATCACTCTGTCCTTACCGCCGTTCTGAGCGACACGATAGGCATTAATGATCGCGCCCATGATATCTCCGGGATTAGAAGGGGCAAACCCCTCGTAATCTAGCAGAATGCCGGCACTTGAAGGCACCTTCACACTGATCGAGTCATCCAGTCGTATCACAGCCTCGCTTAAAGTCTTGGATATCTCGTCAGATTTATCCATATTACATATTCCGACGAAGTTATCTCCGCCGAGTCTTACCAGCATACTTTCCTCACCCATGATAGACTTCAGAAGATCATAGTGCGCTCTGATTATCTTATCTCCCGCCTCTCTTCCGAACTCCTGATTGATCAGTGAGAAGTGTCTGAGATTATATCGGAAGGCCATCTTATTCCGGAACGCATTACTACGCACCATCTTAGCCATGTATGCATTAAGAGACTTCAGGTTCGGATACCCTGCATCATCATAGTAGGCAAGCTCGTAGACGACATCCTTAAGCCTGTTACGGCTGATGAAGCTCACTGTCGTCCTCATTACAAGATCGAGCTTCTGAAGCTCCTCATTACTCAGAGGCTCCTGATCCGGAGCCATATAGACGGTCATCTGAACACTTGTCATTACACTCGTTACTACACGAAGAGTGAGGAACTCATTACACTCCTCGCCGAGGTCGAAGCAGCATAGGGTCTCGCCTTTTCCCTCCTTCTCCTCCTGAGGGGTCTTATAGACCTTTGTGATACCCTTCGACAGTCTGAACATGAGCGCCAGCTTAATCAGAAGGCTCTCGATAAGCGGAACATCAACCTTATCGAAATTATTCATCGCCGACAGCAGCTTCTCGTAAAGCTCATAGAATCTTACGAAGGAATAGCTCTCGACCGAGGGCTCATTATCGTAATCCAGCATTTCCTTGAGCCGCTTCTTATTCACATACATAAGCTTATCGGCACGCTCGAATACATCCTGTACTCTCAGATCCCTATCCGGGAGATACTCGGAAAGCCCGCATGAGAGATTAACAAGACCGGCCTGTCTGTTCTCGATCTGCTTGGCCGATAATCTTTTGATGAGATTAAATCTATTCGTGTAGTCGCTCCCCATCAGGATCACGACGAACTCATCGCCTCCGATCCTGTACACGGGACTGTGGTCGAAGACCTCACAGATCATGGCGCATGCGTCCTTGATATAAATGTCTCCGGAGCTGTGACCCTGCTCGTCATTGACCTTCTTTAGTCCGTTGATATCGCAGACCACTATCGCGAATTCTACATGCTTTTCGGAATTTATCTGCTTATCAAGCTGCATCTCGGCATTAACATACGCGTGCTTATTCTTGACGCTCGTCAAGGCATCCTTGTTCGCCATGTCGATAGCCGACATGATCATTGCCTCGTACTCGATCTCCTTTTTCTTCGCCTCATCAACATTTTCGACAGCAACGATTATGTGATCCGAATCAGCCGTAGCACGCATTATGACAAGAGACACATACTGAGGCCGTCCGTCAAGATTAAGCCTGTAATTAAGGGTCATCTTGTTGACTTCCTTGAGTCTTTGCAGGATGTTATCCTTGTTCATGGCCTGCGCCATCATGGGATAGTCCTCGACATAGATATCGCGCTTCATATTACGCTGCGTGTCGCTGAAGAAATCCTCGCCCTTGTTACCGACCTTAAGCTTGGTATACTTCTCGCTCGCACTGTACTCGCGGTATGCGTTCGTCACGGTATTGACACGGTAGATGACCTCGTACCTTGACGCCAGAGCCATCGCCACCTCATCGAAAAGCTTACTTTCCTCCTGCAGCTGCTGCTCACGCTTGATCTGAGCGTCGATATTGATAACGCCTACTACGATATGATTCTCATCTCCTGCAGGACGAACAACATTCATTCTCAGGTACTTAATACCACCTCCGAGAATCTGTCTGTAGGTATGCGAGATCATGCGCTTCTTATCAAGAAGGTCGAGAATATTCTTCTTGTCTATTATGGACAGGAACTCTTCCAGGTCATCCTTGTGAATGACCTTTCTGGCATCCGGAATAACACGCTCGAAGAAGTTATCTCCCTCGAAGGTCGTTCCGAGCTCAGTGAACATGTCACTTTTGCTGAAACATGTGAATGAATCGGTGTGTATATTAACGTAGTAGATGGCCTCATAGCGACTCGCCAGCGCTCCACCTACATATCGATAGATGAGAAGCTCCTTATTCTCCTCTAATTCAAGCTTTCTTTGCTCATCGACATCCTGTACACCTATTATTACCTTATCGTCATCGCTTTTTATCGTCTTCAGGTAATAGTAAAGGTGTTGCCCGTTAACAAGGAGTCTGTAATTGATGGAGAAGGATTTACCGTCCTTCAATGCCTCTGTTACCCGTTCCTTCTTGAACATGGATAGGAAGTATTCCTGATCCTCGGGATGAACCAGAACTCTTGCATTCTCTCTTGTATCCGCGTAGAAATCATCTCCGGAGGAGTGACAGACCATCTCTCCGTTTTCCCACATCGGAAGGTACTCAACATAGCTGTCGTCGTGGGAATCGATTACGTAAATGCTGTTATAATCCCTTGCAAGAGGAAGAGCAATCTCCGCGAAAGTAACCTTTTTAGTTATGTTCTCGTTCTTCATATAGCACCTCTGGGAGAACGAGCAATAGCTCTTAATTATTTAAATTTAAGAATACCCGTCGAGATCAGGAACAGAACCAGAATAAACACCGGAGCTATGAATCTGACCATTACGATGTATAGGCCTTTACGGGAGAATTTCTCTCCGTTCTTAGTAACTTCTTCTATTATACCATCAGGCTTAAGGCTCCAGCCAATAAATATACAAGTGGCGATGGCAATCACAGGCATCAGGCAGTAATTGGTAATATAGTCGAGTATATCTAGTATCTGACCGACCGAGCCGTTAGGCAACGTAAGCTCGAAGTACCACATGTTATAACCGAGACATACTGCGACTGCGATCACCGCCGCCAGAATAAGCTCACCGACAGTAGCCTTGTTACGGCTTACGTCAAACTTATCTATGAAGCTTGATACAACTGCCTCAAGGATCGACACCGCACTCGTCAAAGCGGCGAACAGCACCATCGCGAAGAATATCGCTCCGAATACGTGGCCGAATAATCCCATCTGCATGAATATCTTGGGAAGTGACACGAATATCAGTGACGGTCCGCTCTTCTCGAGTCCTTCCATGCCATTAAAAGCATACACCGCAGGCACGATCATTATACCGGCCAGGAATGCAACAGCCGTATCGAAGAACTCGATCTGATTGATCGACTTGACCATATTCGCTTCATCCGGCACATAGGATCCGTAGGTAATCATGATACCCATAGCGATGCTTAACGAGAAGAACAGCTGTCCCAGAGCGTCTGTGACGATCTTGAACAGCCCGCCGGGAGTAAGACCTTCTACATTCGGGATCATGTATATCTGAAGTCCGTCGAGGCCGGATACGATCGTACCGTCCTCCCATTGATGCTCTATGTTAAGAGAATAGAATGCCACCGCGATAACCATTACAAACAGTATCGGCATAAGGATCTTGGATGACTTCTCGATACCGGAGCTTACACCCATGATAACGATAAGTCCGCATACCGCGAGGAATATTAGCGAGAACACTATAGGTGATACATTAGCGGTAATAAAAGATCCGAAGTAACCGTCCTCGGCAGAGGCCATTCCCTGCCCCGTCACAAACACAGTGAAATACTTAAGCACCCATCCTCCGATAACGCAGTAATAGGGCATGATCAGGAAGGGCACGATACACTGAAGCACTCCGATCCATCCCCACTTCTTATTAAGCTTTTTATAAGCCGTTAACGGACTCTGCTTCGTCTTACGTCCGATGGCAACCTCACTTGTAAGAAGCGTGAAGCCGAAGGTCACCGCCAGTATCAGATACACCAGAAGGAACAGTCCTCCCCCGTCTCTTGCCGCCAGATACGGAAATCTCCAGATATTACCAAGGCCGACCGCACTTCCCGCAGCAGCCAGAACAAAACCGATAGATCCCTTAAAGGACCCTCTATTCTTGTCGCTCATAATAAACCTACCCGAATATATTAACCCGAGTATTATACTCCGCACACGTCAGAAAAAGAAGCGAGACTCAGTCCATGTAGATGCAGTATCTTCCGCAGCACTCCGCTACGGCCTCATACGAGTCAAAGAGCTCCTTGAACGAATCATAAACCTTAGTCCATCTCATGACCTCGATAGGGTCATTGCCGTCAACATAAAGCTTATTCATATTAAGGTCGTATATCCTTCTGTACTCGACCTTGTAATGATCAAGCTCGATAATATCCTTTATGGGTGTATCGGCCTTATTAAGTCTTCTTATGGTATTGATAAGCTCAGCCATCTTCACGGCTCCGGTACCGGCACTCATGAAGCTTGACACTATATTATCCTTAACGTCAGTAATATTAAGCCTTATGAATATCTTCGCGATATCGTCAATTATATCCGTACACTTCTCGACAGAGGAGATGATCTCCATGATCACGAGAGCCTCGGGATTCCTGAACAGCTTATTCTCCTGATAGTAATACTGAAGATCATGCCTGATATTATCCGCCTCATCTTCTAGGGATGCGATATGCCTTGAGCAGACCTCGAAGTCACTGTCCTCATCGATAAGATCACACAGATTATCCGCCTCAGATATAAGTATCTGACACATCTTACTGATCCCGGCAAATATCTGATCGTGATCGGACTCTCTCATCTTCTGACTCCACTTCGATTACTGCTATTATTATACATAAAAAAACAAAGCCGAGAAACTAATCTCGGCTTTGTAATTAATCTTTTTTAAGGTCAGTCCAGATTAGAGAGCAGATACCTTGGAAGCGCCCTCTTCGCCTGCCTGATTCTCAACGATGAGCTCAACCATCTTAGGTGTGCAGACGAATGTTGTCTTAACGGGTGTAGGCTCGATCTTGCCGTCGAGAGAGTAAACTGCACCGGAGATGTAGTCAACAACACGCTGGTTGTTAGCATTAGGTGTCAGGTTGCAGATAACGATATGTCCTTCGCGGATGTGATCACAAACAATCTGAGAAGTTCTGATGTCGTAGGGTGAGAGCATTACGACTGTAGCAGTAGAAGATCTGACAGGAGTTGTTGTTGCAACAGGCTGCTGGATGTATGTCTGTGTCTCAGGCTGTGTATAAGGAACCTCTTCCTGGAAAGAATCATAAGATGTCTCGTACTCGCTCTCGCCTGACTCATCATACTCGTCCATGCCATAGGTGTTGTACTCGTTTACATCATCTACTTCCTCATAATCATAAAGCTTCTTCATGAAATCAGAAAACTTGCCCATACTTTTCGTTCCTCCTAATAAATTGTATTGTCACCACAAAACCCGCGTGGTTTTTAAAAAGTATGGCTTGATGATACAAATTGAAAATCATCGTTTCAAGTTATTTTGATGTTCTGTAAACAAACAGACAAACACCTTAATATTGCTGTAACATTATTCGTTAACACTGTTACAAAAGCAATAGAAATCAGGCCTTTAGCGCGTTTCTGTCACCGAAGATGGCAGTGCCCACACGAACACAGGTACTGCCTTCAAGTATCGCTTCCTTATAATCACCGCTCATCCCCATGGACAACGTATCCCAGCAGGACGGGTCCTTTACATCTGCTCTTAAGGCTTCATATATCTCACGAGTCTTCTCGAATATAGGTCTGGCATCACCGGGAGAGGTCTCGATGGGGGCCATTGTCATAAGTCCTCTTAAGCGAACACCGGTCAAGGCATTAACAGCCTCTACTGCCTGCTTAAGCTCTGAAGGAGCGAAGCCGTGCTTGCTCTCCTCCCCCGATATATTTCCCTGAAGAAGAATATCCGTTGTTATTCCTGCCGCCTCCGAACGCTTAGCTATCTCCTGTGCGAGCTCGACAGTGTTAACGGAATGAATAAGATAGGTCTTGCCTATAATATACTTGACCTTGTTACGCTGCAGGGTGCCGATAAGATGCCAGTTAGGATGAAGCCCGAGCTCCTCCAGTCTCTCGATCTTAGGTACAAGCTCCTGAACTCTGTTCTCACCCAGGTCCTTAAGACCTCCTTCGAAGGCAGCCTGCGCATACTCCACGGGGAAAACCTTAGACACACCGACGAGCGTCACAGTCGACGGATTACGACCCGCCTCTTCGCACGCACGGGCGATATTAGCCCTTACGGCCTCAGCGTTGTTCTTAAGTCTCTCGTACAGCTCCTGCGGGTATTCTGCCATCAGCTCACCTGATCTCCCGGATTGACCGAGCCCGGGTTGGTAATATAAACAGTCTGAAGATTAGGAACGCTAACATCCCCTATAGGCTTAATGATGGCAAATTCACGGTCGTAGTCCTCGATCAGAACTCCCACCTCAGTACAAAAGCCCTGATTATTAATATAAAGCGTAGCCACACCGCGGCTGTAGTCGGGATTAACAAGACTTGACACAGGAACTCTCATTCCGCGGGTCTCCGTGATAACCACCTCGATATCCGCACTTCTTACATCAAGAAGATTCTCCACATAGCGCGTGGTGGAGAATACCACAAGATAATTACCGTTAGATGTAGGTGTAACTCTTCGGACAATGCACTTACCGATACTTAAGCCCTCAGAGCCCACGATAACGGTGTGAGAAGAACCAACCTCGAAGGCCGACATCGGAGCATCGGATTCGTTAAGGAAGCATGCGATATACTGCTCATCATTCGATGCGATCCTGGCGACATTGTCTCCCGCCTGAACCGTCAGCACCGAAGGAATAACTCCCACTGCACCGTTAATATAATCTCTTATAGTTCCTGCATCTGCGTTAAGAAGCACTTCATAATTGATCACGGTCTCGAGTCCGTCAAGCTTGAACGAAACGATCCCGGGCTCCGGCGCATAGATAACGGATGCTCTGTTCTCGAGCTGTGACTGATAGCCTCTCTCGTCGGACCTTAACACACGAAGCCTCTCGTCATCGAATGCCAGACCCGCGAGCTCCGTCTCCCTCTGGTTAAGAAGTACCGATATAGATGACGAATAGGATGACAGCTCGCTTAAGTTACCGTTAATGGAATCAAGCCTCAGCATATTAACGATCGGCGTCAAGGACTGATCGATATCTCTGTAGATGACGTCAGCGCCCTCTGCCGATCCCTCTGCGATAAGCTCCTGCTGTACATCGGATATCTGGGACTGCGTATTACGAAGATTCTCGACTACCGTCTGCATATCCGCAGGAACGACCATGGCGATAGACTGCCCTGCCGCCACGCGCGAGCCCTCCGCAGCCTCTGTAACGAAGTCTCCGCCGTGATTGGACAGTACTACGCTCTCGTCACGCACGATTATGGCCCTGGAGCCTATGGTGTGCTCGATGGTACCGTTAGTCACGAACTCGAGATTAGGCTTAACTGCAAAGTAATCGAAAAGATGATGTACAACGAAGAACAGCACCATAATTCCCGCCAGCACAAGTCCGATAGCAACCCCCGAGCTAACCAGAGCCTTCCTTCTCGATGACTTCTTTCTTATCTCATCGGGAGTCGGCTTGGCGTTCTTCTTGGCTTTCTTATCCTGCTTCAGATCTTCCTTAGAACCCTTAAGAGGGATCGCGGGAGTGACGGGAGTATCGTTCTTCTTTATATTCTCAGGAGACTGCTGTGGCTTCTTAGACTGTTGCGGCTTCGAAGCCTGCTGTCCCTTCTTTGGACCCTGAGGGTTACCCTTGGGCTGTGACTTACCTTGAGATTGTATCTGTCCCTTAGACTGACCTTTCTCCTGAGGCTGTGCTTTGCCATGAGGCTTTCCCTTAGAGGAGACAGGAGCACCCTTGGCATTATCAGGCTGATTAGGGCGATTTGGCTGATTAGGCTTTTTCTGCTGATTAGATTTCCCGGGCTGGTTAGGCCGGTTGTTATTAGGCCTTGGGGGCTGCTTGCCGGACTGTGCCGTAGACTTCCTGGCAGAACGATGCTTACGGGAAGGGTCTGCCGGGCTCTTACGCTCTCCGGCGTGGGACTTCTTCCCTCCTACTCTCCTTCTATCCTGAGAGTCGTTATTATCCTCGAACCATTGTCTGTTATTGTTATCCGACATATTTTTACCGAAGTTCAGTTTATGACAAAGCCCTCATCACTGCAAGCTTAACCTGCTCATATACGAGCCCGCCCTGCATATAGGCTATATAGGGAGGCTTCAGAGGACCGTCACAGGAGAATTCAGTGGTAGCTCCGGAGGTGAATGTGCCTGCCGCCATTACCACCTTATCCTCGTAGCCCGGCATATCCCATGGTTCGGGTGTTACGAAGGAGTCAACAGGCGAACAGCTTTGGACCTTGCCGCAGAAGCTCACGAGCTTATCCGGATCGTCAAAGATAATGGTCTGAACTATGTCTCCTCGCTCTTCCTTATACGAGGGTGAGGTCTTAATTCCCGCCAGCTCGAAGGCTGCCGCAGCGAACACAGCCCCCTTAAGACATTCGGCCACTACATGAGGCGCCATGAATATACCCTGGGCAAGCTGTCTGTTGAAGCCCAACGAAGGACCTACCTCGCTGCCGAGACCGGGGGCACAGATATGCCGTGCCACCTTCTCCACCAGATCCTCTCTTCCTGCGATATATCCGCCGGAGGGAGCGATGCCGCCACCCGGATTCTTGATCATGGAACCGGCACATATATCGGCGCCGTAGGAGCAGGGCTCACGATCCTCTGTGAACTCTCCGTAGCAGTTATCGACCGCCACGATGATATCCTTCCGCTTGCCGTGTACTGCGTCGATAATACTCTTGATATCATCCTTACGAAGCGCACGCCTGCCGGTGTAGCCTCGAGACTTCTGAATGAATACCACCTTGACCTTGTCATCTATCTTGGAAAGAAGGGCGTCTATATCGGGTGTACCGTCTGCCTTAAGCTCCACCTCGTCGTACTCGATACCGTAATTACTTAATGAGCCGTCGTATGTCTCCGCGGACAGCCCGAGAGTAGCCGCCAGCGTATCATACGGTCTTCCTGTAGCTGACAGGAGCTTATCTCCAGGTCTTAGAATACCGAAGAGCATAGAGGATATAGCCTGAGTTCCGGAACTTATCTGTATCCTCACGTAGGCCTTCTGCGCACCCATTATATCGGCGAAGACCTCCTCGATCTTCTCTCTTCCGATATCATCATAGCCGTAGCCCGTGGTAAGACCCAAGTGAGGCTCAGAGAACCTCTTCGATCTGAAGGCCTCCATCACCCGAAGCTGATTGATCTCTCTTATCTTCTCGATCTTCTCGTAAATAGGAAGAACAGCTTCACTCGCCTTAAAGGCAAGTGAAGCCGCTTCGTCACTTACTCCATAATTGCTGTAGGGGTTCGACATCAGATGCCGTAAACCTCCTTGTCATCAAGGACACGCACACCGTTCTTCTCGAAGATCTCCAGAGTCTTTGCACGATCGTCAACTCTTAAGACGACTACGGCATCGGCGGAAGCGCGTCCGACAAATGCGTAGAGATACTCAAGCTGAATATCGTTATCGGACAGCATATTAAGGACCTTATCGAGAGTTCCGGGAACATCCTTAAGCTCTACTGCGATGACGTGTGATACGCTCACTGTGAAGCCCTTGCTCTGAAGAACGATCTTAGCGTCGTCAGGTTGGTTAACTATCATCCTGAGCATACCGTAAGATGTGGAATCCGTTACATATACGGCCCTGATATCGATCTTAGCCTGTGATAAAGCTGATGTTACCTCGGCAAGTCTTCCGGGCTCATTCTCGAGAAATACATTGATCTGTTTTACTGACATACCAGGACCTCCATAGAAGTATTATTAGTAATTATACCATTTTATTGTATTAAATTTTCATATCTCCGGCCTTGATCCAGCCAAGCTTACGCATAAGCTCGGAGAAGCCCAGAGACAGAAGCGCGGGAGCCACAACACAGACGATAAGCATACCGAGCCATGCCTTGCCGTCCAGCGTTCCCGACGCCGACATATCGGAGAAGCAACCTATAGGTCCTACGAGTCCGCAGGTACCCATTCCAGCAGAGACCTTACTGCACTCGAGCTTAAATACTATCGTGGATAAAGGTCCGGTGATCGCAGCGGCCAGCGTAGGCGGTATCCAGATCTGGGGATGTCTTACGATATTAGGCATCTGAAGCATAGATGTTCCGATACCTTGTGACACTACTCCTCCCCATTTATTCTCACGGAAGGAAGCAACGGCGAAGCCCACCATCTGAGCGCAGCACCCTGCCAGAGCAGCTCCTCCCGCGATACCCGCGATGCCTATAGAGGCGCAGATAGCGGCGCTGGAGATGGGAAGAGTCAGAATTATTCCGACCACCACGGAGATTACGATCCCCATCAGGAAAGGATGAAGAGTCGTGGCCATATTGATGAATTCACCAAGCCAGTTCATAGCAAAAGCGATAGCGGGGCACGTAAGATAAGCAACGAGATATCCCACTCCCAGCGTTACAAGAGGGGTCACCAGGATGTCGACCTTGGTCTCCTTTGAGATCGCCTTACCGAATTCAACGGCGAAGATTACTGCGATGAAGACTCCGAGAGGTCCTGCCGCATAGGGCTGTCCCGGATAAGCATTAGCGAAGAATCCGACTGCCGTAGCGCAGGCCATTACCAGCATCGGAGCCTTAAGAGACGCCGCGATCCCTACCGCGATGGCAGCACCCGTGATCGAGGATGCCATAGTGCCTGCTTCTCCCAGGAAGTGCCCCAGGGTCTTGAAGAAATCCACGTCTATCATGCTTATGTATCTTGACAGAGTAGAGAGGATAGTTCCTACCAAAAGCGAAGCGAAAAGCCCCTGCGCCATTCCTCCCATAGCATCGACGAAGTACGTCTTAGCCGATATGTTGATCCCTTTGCGCTTAAGAAAGCCTTCCTTCTTCTGACTCATGCTCCTTACCTCTTATCAGCCCCACAGACGGGTAAATGAATTCACGTTATAGTAGGTCGCCACCTCTTTATTCGCGAAGTACTCCGGCTGCTCGATATAAAGAGGAACATAAAGCTCCGTATCCGGCAGATCGTCCGGCATAACGATATACACATCCGTGCCGTCCTCTGCCTCATTGATCTGTCTGTAGACATCGGTGAAGCGCTCGGATACGATATGCATCCTCTCCCCCTTGATATCCTCGCTTATTCTGCCGGACATACCGTTGTTGTAGTTCTGAACAACATTGCCGGAGAATACGAGAAGAAGAGCGATGACAAGTATAAGATACTTGTGCATCTGTTCCTTGGCATTAATGTTATTACGCCTCAGAAGCTCCTTCAGATACAAGGCCAGTATGCCGTCTAAGATAATAAGACTTAATGAGATAACAAGATCGAAGATATAGATAACTCTCGAGGACGAGATATAAGCGTCTACGTTATAGCTTCCGTATCCGAGAATAACCGGGAATATAGTAACCACAGGGATAACCACTGCACCGATCACGGCAAGTACGAGCTTACTGCCGTCAATAGATATCTTCGAGTCGGAGCAGATACAGATAATGAATACGACCAGAAGCACCAAAGGAAGGATATAGGTCGTAAGGATAAAGGACACATGTGTGTTGAAATTAAGGAAGCTGGTAATTAGAGCAGTCTTGAAGCTTCCGCTATTTGTCATGGATTCCTGTCTTACGAAGTTACCGGGAGCCAAAGTATTGAACAGCGCCCCTGCCACAGTAAGCACGAAGGGCACATATAGGAAAATAAGTCTTCTGATATTAGCCTTGATATTCTTTATCCCCATAGTGTAGACCACCAGAAGCACCAGAAGAGCCATACAGCCGAAGCCTACGACCTCCAAGGATCCGCCCGCTCCGATTACGCCGAATACCGAAGCCAGTATCGCGTAGATCAGCTTGCCGTCGTAGTAGCTTATTATGGAGAATGCGAGGCAGAACAGAACTGCGATAAGAGGGATTGTGTATACAGCCATTCCCGTGTACCAGGAGAACAGCTCCCCCGTGACCGATATGTTAAAGGCCGTAAACTCGGCAAGCAAAGAAACCGCTATGGCCTTAGATGATGACAGACCGAAGAATCTTTTACAAATGATATACACAAGCATTATCAGGGAAGCTGCGAATAGCACCACACTTAAGAACAGTATTACCCTGATTGCCGTGAACGACTCACGCACCGAGGGCTCCATACCCATAATGAACTCGCCCGTATATGTTCCCTGCCAGGTATAGTAGACATCCCGCGTATAAGCGATAGCAGATGCGACCATGTTGTGGTTCTCTCTGTAGATCGATACCGCATTGGCACAGGAGAAGTCATCTGCCCCCGGGATCGCATAGGTCGTCATTATAAGATGAGGGAAAGCGATAATTACCGCTATGGCAATCACCACTATATACTTTAAACATTCCTTGAAGCGAGAGTTCTTCTTACCAGTCATATCTCCACCTTAAGCATTATTTCCTAATAAACGAGTCAATAATACCATATTAATTATATAAAATAAAAAGTGGTATAATGACGAGGTTCATTTTGGGGAGGCAAGCTTGTTTTATAATCTTCCGTTAAGAACAATGGAGATCTTCGTATACTGGTATCCCGCCGTAATGGCCATGCTGTGGATACTGGGATCCTTGGTATTCTACTTTTCTAAGGAGCGCAAGGGAGCCTTGAAGCTTGAGCGTACGCCCTTCGTATCCATCCTCATGCCGGCACATAACGAGAGCAAGATCCTCTACCCTGTTGTCAAAGAGATGGTGAATCTTAATTACCCGGCGTACGAAGTTATCCTTATTAATGACGGAAGCTCCGACGACACCTCCGAGGTGCTTCAGGACCTGGCGTTAAAGTACGACAAGGTCCGTGTCATTGACCTTAAGGAGAACTGCGGGAAGGCAAATGCTCTGTACCTGGGTCTTATCGCATCTAAGGGCGAGATCCTGGTCGGCGTAGATGCCGATTCCTATCTTGATAAGAATGCCCTGAGATATCTGGTATCCCACTTCGTGAACGAGAATAACGGAGAGCGTGTAGGCGCCGTCACTGGTAACCCCAGAGTGCGTAACAGAGGGTCTCTTCTGGGGAAGCTACAACTGTGCGAATACGCCAGCATAATAAGCCTTATCAAGAGAACCCAGCGAGTTCTCGGCAAGGTGATGACAGTCTCAGGAGTGTGCGTCGCCTACCGTAAGAGAGCACTTTATGACTGCGGCTTCTGGGACAGAGACATGATGACCGAGGATATCGCCGTTACCTGGAAGCTTGAGAAGAAATTCTGGGACGTCCGCTACGAGCCCAGAGCTTTGTGCTGGATGCTGGTACCGGAGACAGTTAAGGGGCTGTGGCGTCAGCGCAAGCGCTGGTCCGAGGGCGGCCTCGAGGTTATCATGAGGCACTGGGATATCTTCAAGAGCTGGCGCAGAAGGAGAATGGCTCCCATATATCTGGAGCAACTTCTGTCCTTCCTCTGGTCCGTGTGCTGGCTGATACTTACCATCATCCTGGTAACCATGGAGATCAGAGGTCATTACGTCATAACCGAATACATATGGAAGAGTCAATTCCTATCCTTCGTCTGTTTGTTCCAGTTCCTGATCGCCATGTGGCTCGAGTCCGCCTACGATAAGAACATCTTCAAGAATGCCTGGTCCGTGATATGGTACCCCATCTTCTACTGGTACATTAATGTGCTTATCGCTCTCGCCGCGCTGTTCAAGGCCATACTTCCCAACAAGAAGCTCGCGACCTGGAAGAGCCCCGACAGAGGAATAACACAGTCGAAGAAGGAGAACGAGGCCGAGGATGAGCCTGAAACGGCTATGGAGGATAAGGAAGACGAGCCCTTTGATCCTTCCAGGAATATTGAGATCGGTAAAGCCGCGGAGGACAGCGCCGCCCTTATGATCATGATGCGTAAGGAGCAGGCCTTAAAGGGCGAGAGCTCCGACAGTGTCCCCTTGGTGGACGGAAGCCTCGAGAACCCGGTCGCACTCTACGATAATGACGAACACATAGAGTACGAGACCCGTCAGGTCTGGTGGAAAAGGATACTTGAGGTTGTCCTTACTGCACTTGGCTGGATATATATTGTCGTGTATTGGTTATTTATGATCTACGCCATTATATGCGATGTATTAGGCAAGCCCGTTCACCAGCTTCTTTTCTATACCATGGACATGGTAAAGGAGACGGAGCATTACTTCTACATCATAGGCATAGTTATAATGATAGAGCTTGCAGTCCTGCTTATCTGGAAGGAATACAACAGAATAAGGTTCGGCAAGAAGCAGCGGAGAAAATTCTTCCCTGATACCCGGGAGAAGGAGATAGATGAGTATTTCGAGCTGGAGCCTGAGCTGAGTTATAAGCTTCACAACCATAAGTACATAGAGGTACTCCATAACCCCATACCCGAGGGCATGGGCCAGGGTCGTAAGCAGAAGCAGCGTAGGAAGAACAAGTCTTAACCTATATTCGAGGGATCGAATACGTGACAGGCAGCCCTGCCGTTGGCCTTGACGTGATATAGTGCACTGTCTACGGAGCGGTAAAGCTCGGAGAAGTTCTTCCCGTGATCAGGATACATGGCGATGCCTATGGACAGTGATACACATTCCTTAAGGTCACCCGAGAACGCGTGCTTGACCTCGTGCTGAAGCTTCTCGGCCAATGACACAGCCACATCAGCGGAGTCGATATCTCTCAGGAAGACCATGAACTCATCGCCTCCGACACGACCGGCGACGTCACGGCCCTTGAAGCAATTGTTAATAAGTCTGCCTATAGTAGCGAGGACTCTGTCGCCCGCCATATGACCGAAGTTGTCATTTACCTCCTTGAAGTGATCCGCATCGATCATAATAAGTGCGCACTTGGAGTTCTCGTCACCCTGCTTATTCATAAGCAGACTTATAAGCTCCTCAGAAGCGCCCTTATTAAGAAGTCCCGTAAGAGTGTCGGTCTTTGACCTCTTCTCCAGCTCCATCTTAAGAAGCTCCTTCTCGGTCACGTCATTGATCAGTGCGATAATACCCGTGATATTACCGTCTTCATCAACCACAGGTCTCTTGATAAGCTCCAGGAATTCCTGTATGCCGTCTTCGTTCTCTTCTATAATATATTCAGTACCTATACCGGTCCTGAGCATCTCCTTATCGGTCTCCATTGCCTTAAGAGCGTTCTGCTTATCCTTACGGATATCAAGGTCCGTCTTGCCTCTGATGGTCCAGTGCTTCTCCCCTTCCTTATGAAGGTGATGCCAATACTGAGTGCAGAACACATATCTTCCCATATCATCCTTAAGATAGATGTTGGATGGAAGCTGCTTCAGCATCTTCTGCATCTCCGAATAGGTGAATGAATCCTTGGCTCTAATAGCGTTGTTGATACGATTGATCACAAAAGCTCTTATACCTGGAGGCGTAAGAAGCTCCGAGAAGCCCTTATCGAATACGTATGCGTCTTCCTCGGTAGCGGGATGATCCGCGATGGCGATTACCGGGATTGATGCGAACACCATATCCTCGCTCATAAGCTTCAGTATCTTATAGTCAATCTCCTTGGTGATCTTAAGATCCACCAGAACGGCGGCGTAAGACTCATAATCGGTGTCAAGAGCCTCGAAGGCGTCATCCTCGTTATCGAAGACGGTCAACTCGAAGTCAGAAGACAGAAGCTCAGAGAATTCCTTGTCAAGCCCCCCGGCAGGCATTATCATCAGCAATCTTTTCTTCATAAATATCGACCTTGAATAAAGTGATTTTACTGAAGCTAATTATAGTACAAATCACAATAGGCGATGTTAACTTTTTGTCAAATATGCTTCAGGGGCTAAATTAACTGTTACTTAAGAAGCAGGGCCACAATCCACTCGGGCTCAGGTGCCTTGTAGTCTTTATTTACCGCCATCTCCTCCATGATGCCCTGCACGGCAGCCCAGAATGTGATCGACAGCTGAAGAGGATCGCCCTTCCTGAACGCTCCGCTCTTCTGCCCTGCCTTGATTATGGCGGAGGTTACCTTGGGAGTATCGACAGACAAAGCCACCTCCCGAGCTTCCTCAGGCATACCGGGGCGCCTGACCTGTCCCATCAGCACAAACATCTTGAATACCCACGGCTGAGTTGCCGAGAAATCAAAGAGCATCTTAAGAAACTGTTCGAAAAACATCTCCGGCGCCACGGGAGGCATCGAATCGACGAATTTGGTACCCTCCAGGCCCATAGTCACCAGCTCCTTAAGAAGATCCTCCTTGGACTCGAAGTAGTGGAACATAAGACCCGTGCTCATAGGTACCGCCGCCGCGATGTCGGTGATCTTCGTATCGTAATAGCCTCTCTCCACGAACAGGTCGAGAGCTGTCATGAGTATAGCCTTACGTCTTTCTTCCTTCTGCTCTTTACGTGTCATGCTCTAATTATATCTCAATACTTCTTCCTTCGGACTTAAGTATTCTCTGAACCGCGAACTTACCGGATACTACTGCGATGGGAAGACCGCCGGGACTCATCACCCACTGACCGGCAACATAGAGATTCTTAACGCCCTTGACCACACCCTTAAAGCGCATCTGCTTGTTGCCGACTGTTGTTACGAAGCCCATGTAGGAGCCGTGGTAGGCGTTGCAATATCTGTTATATGTAACAGGTGTCCAGCAATCAAGTATCTCAATATCCCCTTCAAGCTCCGGGAATTCTGCGATCACTCTTCTTAAGACCTCCTGCGACAGCTCCTCCTTCTTACTCTTGTATTCCTCAGGTGAGAGACTTGCCCAGTACTCGTAGTCTATATCAGTCTGAACGAAGTTAGACTGCAGCACCGTTCTTCCCTCGGGAGCGAAGGACTTATCGTATGCGTAGGCCTTAACCGACATTCTTGTAAGGGTGTTGTCACCGATCCTCAAAGGCTCGCAGTCGAAGAAGATCGTACCCTTACCGGAGAAATCATCCTTTATGGAGAATGCCATCTGGAAGCCGCTGGTTACAGGATAGGCCGTTCTGTTCTCGTAAGCGTTACGAAGATCCTTAGGCATATACTTATCGTCTATAAGGTGTCCGAACAGGAAGCTCGTATCTACAGCACTGATCACCTCATCTGCTTTCACGACAGAGCCGTCGGCAAGCTCGATACCGATTGCCTTCTTGTTCTCGATTACGATTCTATTTATGGGAGCATTGGTGTGAAGTATACCGCCCATCTTCTTAAATCTATCTACGATCCTAAGAGTCATTGCCAATGAGCCCTTAAGAGGGATATTTCCATTGCCGCTTGCCATCGTGGCGTATGATACAAGGAAAGAATAAGCGGTGTAGTCTGCGGGAAGATAGTCTGACATGAATTTCTTAAGAAGAGGGTTCTTGAAGCTGTTCGCGAGATCGCCGCAGTTGATCTTACCGTATTCCTTCATGACCTTAGGCATATCTGCCATGTCTTTGCCCATCTCTATATAGTCCTTAACGCCCATCATATCCATCGGCTTCCTGGAAGGAATGACGCAGGACTTGGCGTATTCCACATGATCGATGAATTTGTTGATCACGTCCGCATCCTCGGGAGAGAAAGCAAGAAGTTCAGCCCTGGTCTTATCAAGATCATTCCATAGAGTAACCTCCTTGCCGTCCAATCTGCTTGAATAGAAACGATCCTCTGCTGCATATTCGGTATTCTCATCTATGGCGCCTACCGTCTTCCATACATTCCACAGATTATCCTTGGGATTTGTACCTGTGAGCCAGTGGATACAGTTGTCGATATGATGACCCTTCCTGTTCCAGCCCATGCACTCGCCGCCCGGAACTGCATTCTTCTCATAGATCTCAGCCTTGTATCCTGCCTTAAGTGCATAGATGCCTGCTGACAATCCTGCAATTCCTGCTCCGATGATGATTACCTTCTTAGACTCTGTATTGTTCATGTTTTATCCCTTTCTTGGTTTATATATTGAGTTTATATTCATTGAATATGTATTCAATATACTATCAGAATGAACTCTTGTCAATAGCTTTTCGAGTAAGTAAAAAGGCCGGCATCGCCGACCTTGGTAATTAAAGTTTATGCCACGCGACTCAGAGGAAGGCGCTGCTTGACGTAACGAGCTTATAGCCTACGTATCTTCTCTTATAGACCTTCTCGGTCTCGGCAAGCTTAGTCAGAGTCTCATCAATAACGATGTCATTCGGAAGCCCCGCGTCGTCCAGATGCTGCTTAAGGAACATGTCGATCCTTTGGGCCCTGTCGATGTTAATGTAATCGTTAAGCTCCCTGATACCTCGCTCGAGCTCTTCTATATTGTCGTTATGCTCCGTGATCCGCTCCGATCTGTTATTAATAAGCTGTTCGTTATGCTCAGCCCTCTTCTTATTACGGTCATCCTCACCCAGCTTCTCAATGCGTCGGCTCTTGAAGGTCCGTATAGCCTGCCTGTAGTGCTTCCAGACATATCTTGTAACACCCGTAAAGATCAACGCTGCCAGGATGGATGCGATCATACCGAATATGTGGACATTACCCGAGACGGCTCTGACAACAAGAATAATAAAGAGTGCTATAAAGCCCAGGAATGCCACAGGCGCCAGACCCAGCAGCACAGTATCCACAATCAGTCTTGTCTTGGCGCTTCCGTACTTCTCCTCAGCAATCTCGATCGAAGGAGTGGCCTTTATATCCTGTATCTCCTTCTCCCTATCAGCTATACTGTCCCGGTTACTCTCGATCATGCGCTTGAAGTACTCGATATTATCACGGGCATTACCCACAGCCTTGGAGGCTTCAGAAGAGGCTACTCCTTCGAGGTAGGTCCTGTAGCGCCCTACGAAAGCATCATTAACACCGGCCGGAGATCTCTTAGTAAAGCACCGGAATTTCCCTTCGGTCTTAATGCTTAATTCCGGATTAAGGCCCTTGGTCCCGGCTTCGATAGCTCCCTGCCAGCCCCGAGGATCTGAATCATTGATCTTAATACATTCCTCATAAATGCCTTCAGCCCTCACCCACTCCTTATTCTCGAGTGCGGCTCCGGCATTCTTAAGCTTAAGCTCTAATTTATCGAGTTCGCCAAGCCAGCCCGGATCATCGATAATTACCTCATTACCGCAGAACGGGCACATACCTTTATTACGTCCGACCTGAAGCTCGACCATACCGGCACAGGTAGGACACTTGATAGCCATTAATTTAACATTACCGTCATCACTCATTTATCCCCTCCATCGATTAATTTTACCAGTTATCGTGAACGCCGGCTCTTATATAGCGATCGTAGATATCTCTGACCCCGGCCATCTGCTCGGAAGAAAGCTCCGGGAATTCGGCGGATCTTACATTAGAATACACCTGTTCAGCCTTACTTGCCCCGGGAATAACAACACTTACGGCATCATTCATCATGACCCATCTTAACGCATACGGGATCAGATCATCCGTTCCGAGAAGCTCCTTAAGCTTAGACACAGCCTCAAGACCCAGATCGTAATCGACTCCTGAGAAAGTCTCCCCCTTGTCAAAGGCTTCTCCGTTACGATTATAGGATCTGTGATCCTTACTGCCGAAGACTGTATTCTTAGTAAACTTACCCGTCAGAAGGCCACTCGCCAGAGGCACGCGGGCTATAATACCGATACCCTTCTCCTGCGCCTTGGGTAACAGCTCCTCCTCTGGCTTTAATCGGAACATATTATATATGACCTCGATAGCGGAGATATCATACTCCATGGCATCAAGCCCCTCCGAGACCTTCTCAATGCTGACACCGTAATTACGTATTTTCCCTTTACGCTTGATCTCGTCTAATCTCGCGAAGATATCATCTCTTTGGAACACGGAGGACGGAGGGCAATGAAGCAGAATATTATCCAGCGTCTGAAGTCCGAGTCTCATAAGACTTCCGTCAACAAAGCCTTCTATAGTCTCCGGAGTGTACATCTCGTCAGTATGGGGGTTAAGTCTTCTTCCGCACTTAGTGACTACATAGAAATGATCGGGATGACTCTTGATAAACCTGCCGATAGCCTCTTCGCTTCTGCCTCCGTTATAAACATCAGCAGTATCTATGAAGGTGATTCCGGTATCGTATGCAGCCTCGAGTATCTTCATGGCTTCCTCTTCATTGAAAGGATCGCCCCACTTAGTGCCAAGCTGCCACGTTCCTAGTCCGATGCGTGATAGCTCTCTGCCGGTTCTGCCGAATGTCTTTGTCTCCATGTGCGGCCTCCTTATTGATTATTATTCTTTCTCTCGTCATGCTCCCATATCAGCTCCTCGAGAGTCTGGTACAGGTGGTCGGGCTCAACGGGCTTCGAGAGATGTGCATTCATCCCTACCTGCAAAGAGCGTTGAACATCTTCGTCGAAAGCATTTGCCGTCAGTGCAATGATAGGAACCGTCTTCGCATCTGCTCTGTCAAGTGCGCGGATCCTTTCCGTGGCCACAAGGCCGTCCATCTCCGGCATCCTAATATCCATCAGTATCGCATCATAATAATCGACGGGACTGGAATTAAACATATCTACGGCAACCTTGCCGTTCCGGGCATGATCGATCTGAGCCTCGCGGATCTGTATGACCTGCTTCATGATCTCCGCATTGATGACCACATCCTCGGCCATAAGAATATGACGTCCCTTAAGCGCGGCGCGTTTCTTCTCTTTATAGAGACTCATATTATTTCTTCTTGCCACGCGCTCGAATTCTTCGATGACATTGGATGCGAACAGAGGCTTCGCGAGGAAGCTGTCAACTCCGATGTGAAGAGCTTCATCAAGGATCTCATCCCAGTTGAAGGCCGTGAGAATAATGACCGTCGTTTCCTTGTTATAGCGCTTTCTTATCTCCTTCGCGACCTCAAGTCCGTCCATCTGAGGCATCTTCCAGTCAAGAAGCACCAGATTATATGGCTCGTGCTTGGTGTGGGCAACCTCTAATACATTAAGGGCATCCTGCCCGCTACAGCATACGTCTGACTTAATTCCGACTTCCTCAAGTACAATTCTGGCATGCTCCGCGGCAACCTCCTCATCATCAACGATAAGTATCTTCATGTCCTTGGGCATAACATAGCTTGTGACAGGGCCATGATGATCGCTGTTTGTCAACGTCACAACGACCGTAAACTCCGTACCCACGCCCTTCTTCGATTCCACGGAGATAGTACCGTTCATGAGCTCCACGATGTTCTTCGTGATAGCCATACCAAGACCGGTACTTCCGTATTTGTTATTACGACTGCTGTCCTCCTGTGTGAAGGCATCGAACAGCTTGGGAAGGAAAGCCTCATCCATACCGATACCGGTATCCTTGATGATGAACTTAACGGTAGAGTGATCCTCGAATACCGCCATTCGTTCCACTGTGAGCGTAACATTGCCTGGGGCATCAGTGAACTTAATGGCATTGGAAAGTATATTGATAAGCACCTGCTTAAGCTTCATGTCATCGCCGATATAATTATCGCTTATACCGCCGATCACATAGCACTCGTATGTAAGCCCTTTCTCGGCACACTGGGACATGACCATAGTATTGATCTGCTCCATGAATTCGCTGAACGAGAACTCCTCCTTGCGAATAAGAAGACGACCGGATTCGATCCTGCTCATATCAAGGATGTCATTGATCAGTCCGAGAAGATGTCTCGCGCTATCGCCGATCTTCTCGAGATAATCCCTGGTCTCATCGTCAAGGTTTTCATTTCGCAGCGCCAGACTGTCAAGACCGATGATGGCATTCATCGGAGTTCGTATCTCATGGCTCATGTTGGAAAGGAACGCAGTCTTTGCTTTATTGGCTTCCTCAGCTGATTTTAACGCTTCCGCCAGAGCCTGATTCTTCTGCATTGTCTCTCTCATCTCGGTATCGATGATGGTAAATCCGACTCCGACAGCGTGTACGATATGATCCTCCCTGTCCTGAGGGTGTCTGACACCCGCCATACGAAGCATCTCGTAGTACTCCTTGCCGTTACGTCTCGCGAGATAGCGGTATGCGATTATAGATTCGGCCGACAAAGCCTCTTTGACATTCTTCGGATCGATGAACTTAAGAAATCCTTCAAGATAATCCTCCGTCACATACGATCTGCCGTATTGGGCAAAACGTTCTGAGTACGAGAAATGAACCCCCTCTTCGATCCTCTCCGGATCATCGGGGTCAGCACGATAGCAGACTGCATCATCCGAATCGATATCCACATAATAAACACTTCGATAGTCGGACGCCATCGCAGTGATCATCTGATCCTGCTCAGACCTCTGCTTCTCTTCCTCGAGAAGCTTCTCTTGAAGCTCCAGTCTCTGTTCAAGCTCCTGTTGTTTAACTCTGTTCTCGGCATCCGATATCTCTCTTTCCAACCTAAGCTGAGCATTACGCCTTGTCTGAGCGATAAGATAAGTGAATATCACCAGCAGTATCACGATCGTCAGGGCAGACTGAACTATACTTCTCTGAATAATACTGTCTGATATGGAGCTGATCTGGTCGCTTATTACACTCTCCCGGATCAGATAAGTAAGAACCCAGTTGGTTCCTTCCACGGGAACGTATGATAGAGTCTCTCTGATACCGTTATACGTGAAGGATACTTCTCCTCTTACACCTGATTGGAAGCTCTCTACGAAGGACTCATAGGAATAACCGTCATCGTAATCCGCATTCCGTAAAGCATCCAGAAGGTTATCCTCTACAGCAAGGCCTCCGAGGACCGTATTACTGAGAGCTATGCCTGTATCGGTGTAGATATTACAGAAGGTCGCTCCGCCCTCCTGCGCATTCATAGAGACTCCGGAGAGCATCTCCTCCATGTCGATCTCCATGAAGCAGACAACAAGCTGCCTTCCCTCCGATATCAGATCGACCGGCATGGCAATAATTACCTTCTTGTCGGCACTGTCAAGATTGATGATAGAGATTTCTACTTGAGTTAAAGACGTGTAGTCGATGTTATATTCGTCAATATTATCCTGTACCCCTACCGAGGTATAGATCAGGCCTTCCGTGTCAACGAAGGCAAACTTCTCGAGATCGAACAGGGCCTTCATCTTGATCTGATAAGCCTGGCGGTGAGCCTCATCCATCAGATCCTCTTCGGTCATCAGATCGAGAGCCGTCTGCATATCCGATATTCGATCCTGAAGATTATCGGCAACCACCTGTTCCCTTCGGCCTGCGAGCTCATCAAGGTAAAGAAGCGATACAGAACGAACGGCCTGCTCCGTATCACGTCTGGCGATACTGCCCATCCAGATCGTGCCGAGGACCAACACCAACATTACAACGATGCCGCCGACAACCGTTACAATAACTGTATTTCCGGATCTTTTCCAATTGGTTGTCATTAGCAGACCTCCATCGTGATGTGAGTTACTAACTAATTATACAAGTTTTGTGTTCTCCATAGCACACTTTGCTTGATTATTCATTTCGACCCTTGTTCAACGCTCTTGATTTCTTCCTTCGATGCTCCCTTAAGTGCATATGTATCAAAGGCCGGAGAATCCGGAATCCTTACTTCGACACTTGTAATCCTGCAGAAGGAAGCTATACCTTGTCTCATGCTTACGTCAAAGACATGACCACCGTATTTTCTGTCTTCTGATATAAAATGCAGATGCCATCCGGAGGCGTTGATGCCGTCCATATAGTCGGGATAATATACGCACACAAGAGTCCCCTTAATATCTTCGAAAAGAAACGCCTTCTGAGTAACGCTTAACGCATCCTTTAAAGTCACATGATGCGCTTTTGTTCCGGTCTCAGACCTAGCGTCAACCTTCGTAAACTCTCCGTCAATTCGAACCGCATACATGGAATTAAGACCGAAGTCCTCCTCTATACGAAGAGTAAGCCAGGTCTTAAGCTTATCGATAGAATCCATATTTTCAATAACTTCTTGTCGATTTGACTTGAATCGACAAACTGAAGCAAAAGGAACACCCTGCTCATTATTAGCAATAACTACATCGCCGTTACTTAAAGCTCGATAACAGACCCCGTCAAGAACAATCATCTCTCCATCAACATCTTCAAAGGTCCCGAGCCCAAGGTCTCCATGCTGAAGCAGTTCTTCAACAGTAATAACAGACTTGGAGAATCCGAGCGCCAATGCCTGTAATGTTGATACCTGATAATATTTACTCATTTCCCGTCCTTAATACCTTCTCGTCCAGCATGCCAAACCTTCTTGCCTGCATATATAGCTCCAGCTCCAGCGCGAAAACCCGTTCCATCGTGAGTACAAAATCAAGAAGAATAGATAACGTTCCGGCAAGAGCCAAACCGGTGTCGGGAATGGAAAGATTACTCATCATTATTCCGATGCAAATCAATGTTCCTCCTGATACACAAGGTGTTGCAGCAGAAAAAATCAGACTGAACACTACCGCCAGAACAATCCATACAATCGATACCGGAACATGGTAGGATTCTGCCATAACCAGTACAACCAGAAGGTAAATCAGAAGAAAGTTCGAATTATGAAGCTGCATTCCGATAGGATAAGACAGATCGACAAGCTTACCGTCAACGCCGAGTCCTTCTACAAGATCATTGCGAATAGTCTGGAAAGACGCTACCGACGAAGCTGTAGTAAATGCGGAAATCAGGCTTTTGGAGATTCTTCTTAAGATCAGAAGAGGCGATATCTTATAGCGTACGGAAATATATATAAGCCTTAAGACCGGATATATGATACCCAAGAACACGCTTAGAATTATGGGTTTCCACAAAGAAATAATCGCCCCGAACCCCATGTCCCAGAACATGGTTAACAAAGATGCGAAGATAAACAAAGGAAGCAGGCGACAGATAAAGCCTACTGCTTTTGTAATAAGAAGATCCAACTCCCGTACGAATACTTTTACGGAATCAACCAGCCCTTCCAAAGTAAGCAGAACAATTCCTACAAATATAGCCAGAAAAACGATCTGCATCATGTTGCCGTCGTAAAACGGCTTAACAGGATTAGACGGAATGATATCTATTACAACCTCATAAATCTGATTAACAAGATCGGATTTTTCCACGGAACCGCCCCACTGAAGATCAAAGAACGGCAGCGCAATAACCGCTAATAAAGATCCCCCAAACACGGAGAACAGTATGTATCTGCTTAACACGGTCTTACCTATTTTACTGAATTCGGACACGTTGCCCATTCCGCATATCCCGTTTATCAGTATTACGAATATCATAATGCCACTGAAGATGCCGAGCATACGCTGGAAAAGATCCGAAATGAACCCCAACGCATACTGCGAGGCTCCGTCCTTTACCACAGGAGGAATGATGTTGCCCGCAAGCCCCAGAACTATAGCCAGAATAACGGCAATAATCATGAGGACTTCTGACTTTACTCTGCGTTTCTCTATTCGAAAAACAATCTCATTATGTCCGCGTCTGTAGGAGTAAGACGGACCATAGTCCATCTTCTGCAGAAGCTGTAGAAGCAAAGTGTTATCTGCTGTCTTCAGGCTCTCAAGCGGGTTGTACTGCTCCCCCTCATATTCAACGATAATTAAAGGTTGTCCGAATCTGAAGCCGAATTTAACAGAGAAAGCATCAACGCCTGAAGAATGCTCCATAATATCCAGAAGTATATCTTCAATAGCATACCGGGAACGCATAGCTGATTCCCGGTTAATCTTATTATCCTGAAGCCACTTCCATGAAGCTTCCGAGGCGTTGTCTATTCCTTTGTTGGTAAATTCAAAGGTTTGACTTTCTTTAATCATGTTAAGCTTCAGATGAGCCCGACACCCTTGGCGATATCTGACAAAACGCTCACCGAATAATTAAATGCATCCTTCTCATCATCGGTAAACTTCATATTCTTTATGGCGATAACTCCCTGCTTTCCTATCATACAGGGAACGGATATTGCTATACCGTTTACACCGTATTCACCCTGAAGTCTTACGGTAACCGGCAATATCTCATGAGTATCGTTAATAACTGCAGATACGACTCTGCCGGCTGCAGCAGCGACACCATAAGCAGTATAACCTTTGGCCTTAATTATCTTACCCGCCGTTGCACGGACACCTTCGGACAGAATACTGTGATTGGCTTCTGTATCCTCCCCGATATCAGAAGACAGGTATTCATCAAGTGTCATGCCGAGAATTCTAACAGAACTCCAGATAACGCAGGAGCTGTCTCCGTGCTCCCCTAAGACAAACATATCGGTTGAAGAAGGCGACACATCCAAGATTTTCGAGATATATCTCTTAAGTCTTGCCGTATCAAGTAAAGTACCGGTACCTATTACCTTCTCGCGTGGAATTCCCATTGTCTCCTGAATAACGGCAGTAATGATATCAACGGGGTTGCTCAAGACGATTATGGTGGCATCCGTGTTATACTGCTTTACAGTTGTAAAAATCTCCCTGGTGATCTTAGCATTCTGATCCACAAGCTCAAGCCTGCTCTGACCCGGCTTCTGACCTACACCTGCGGTATAAACAATGATATCCGCACCTTCAGTCTTCTCATAGCCGCCGTATGTAAGCTTGGCGGTAGGCGTTGTAGTAAGCACCTCTGCATCAAGGAAATCCTCAATCTCTGCAGAGAGCTTCTCCTGATTACGTCCTATAAGGACAAGCTCCTGTATCTCTCTTAGCTTCTGAAGCTCCCTGAAGGTCGCCATACCTACATTTCCGTTACCTATTACCGCAGCTTTCATATTGTGTCTCCTGTTTATAAGTTCTTTACCAAAGTCAGGATGTTATGTCCGTCTTTAAACTCGTAGGTCACATCATCCATGCTCTTCTTTGTCATGTATATGCCAAGGCCGCCAATCTGACGGTCTTCTGCAGAGAGGGTCACATCCGGGTCTTTTTTCTCAAGAGGGTTATAGGGCGTGCCACTGTCTATAAAAGCAATCTCAGCCCTTAAGGGATTATCCTTGATGGCCATCCGAATCACGGCATTCCCGGTCCCCGGCTCATATGCGTAGTGTGCTATATTGACGAATATCTCCTCTACCGCGATATCGATCTGCATCTGCGCCTTCATGGAGCAGCCGGCCTCCTCAAGATGGAGGTCGACAAACTCCGTCACCTTGGGAAGCTTCTCCGTCAGTGCCGCCACCTCGAGCTCATATACTTTATTGTTCATTGATGTAGATCAGGCGATCGTCAGAATGTCGGAGAAACCGGTAACCTCAAAAATCTCGCCGATGACATCACTTACATTAGTAACCTTCATCTCGCCCTGCTTATTCATGATCTTCTGAGACTTAAGAAGAACTCGAAGTCCTGCGGAAGAGATATACTCGAGCTTCGCGAAGTCGATTATAAGTGAAGTAATATCAGATGTAACAGACTCATCAACTACCTTCTCGAGATCGGGAGCCGTAGTAGTATCGAGACGTCCCTCGATAGCCAATGTAAGTTCATTTCCGTTAAGTTTCTTGTCAATTGTCATTTTGCACCTCCGTTAATAAATAAATGCTATCATTACGTCTATTAAATAAATCAAAATTCTTTGTAAACAGTAATCTCTACATCGATACCGTTAATGCTGACCTTAACATCATCCGCGATATTGGCGATTATCGATCGTTCCAGCTCATCCCATTCTTCCTTCTTGGACTCATTCTTCAGCGTTGTCTTGTACTGCTGCATCGACCAGTTGACGACCATGGCGTTATACCCCATCGAGGCGTCCATCCCGACCATTCCGGCTGTAGCCAGATACGATAAAGCTGAAGTGGTATTATCAGGTAAAAGGGCAGTCGCTATCATATCCCTGATCTGGCCCATAAAGCCCTTGGCAGATTCGTTCCTTCCGGACGATGAAGCTTCCAGGAACTGTTCTCTCATCTCCTTGGTCATATCCGCTTTAAGACTTAGCTTCAGACGGAAACTCTTGTCCTCCTGAACCGCAAGATAATCCGCGTTAAAATCTCCCGCGATCCCCTTGACCAATCCTATTAACTCTTCCGCCAGAAGTCTCAGATGAATCAAATCCTTGGAACTCAGGTCAAGACCCTGTGCCAGACTGACAGTGGCTTCAATGGACTCTTTGACGTTTTTGCCATGGTTATCGATACTATATTCTGCAGTTCTCATATGGCGTCCTCCCGATAATCAAAGATTATCCTCTACCGAGTCCATCAAATGTCCTACAAATCACTGATCAATCTTCTTTACTTCTCTTGATATACGCCTCGGTCACACCTGCCCACGAGTAAGAATTCATATATTCACCGTGGAAAGCATTAACAGAAGCCGCCTCCCCCTCCAGCAGGCGGTACAGGTCACATTCGAATTTATCCGGACAGACACGAAGAAAACCTCCGCTCATCTTAACTATGTTATCTATACCCTTTTCCTTAAGATCCTGTCTCATGCTTCTGATGATGACATCAAGGTACTTCTGTGCCGCCCTGTCATACCCCTTCTCTTCACACAGCATAGCGAAAAGCGATGCCCGCGTCACGCTTCCTCCCTGCCTGTCAACAAGATACGCCAGAAGCTCCTTGGATTTATTCCTCTTAAACGACATGGGCTCCCCGTCTACAAAGACATCGAATTCACCGAAGGTCCTGATAAAAACATGTGACTTGATATCTTTCTGTGGAACGGTCTTGATCGCATAGTCGATTTCCTTACTGAGATCCTCCTGATTTACAGGCTTCAGAAGGTATCCGGAAGCATGTATCTTAAAAGCTTCAACTGCATACTCCGAATATGCCGTAAGAAAGATGATCCGTATATCAGGAGTCTCAAGCTTCATTCTTACCGCCAGCTCTATCCCGTCGATTCCGGGCATATTTATATCGAGGATAGCGATATCGGCTTTGTTGGACTTAAGATATTCAAGACTCTCGGATGGTCTCGTGAACCCGATTACATCGAACTTCTCAGAAAGCTTACGGCATAACGACACATTATGCTTAAGTATCAGTTCTTCGTCATCAACTACAATTATTCTCACTTCATCCTCCGATCAGGTAAACAAATCATCCGTCTAAACTTTTAATTATATCCACTACATGGGCCCATCTTGCACATTGTATAGGATTTTCCACAGGATGCAGATAATACTGCTCATCATCGTGATAGGTCTCGAACATCTTACCTGCGGTAAAAAGCATGGCCTGAAGCTTATTCGTGGAATATGTAAAAGACGTTCTCTGAGACTTATAAGAAAACTCGTTATACGTAAGACGGCAATGAGCTTCTTCCTTGCGTTTCTTGCCGTTATTGGAATGGATTACGGCTATTACATCCGCTTCGAGGTCAATATCTTTTATACTTTCAAGCTCAATCTTCGTCATTCGATCATACCATGCGGCGATTGTGTAAGGTTCTTCGGTAAAACGATAATCCTCCCCCAGGGTGAATGTTTTACCGCACGAAGAACAGGTTATTGTATTGCCTGAAGAACTAGTTGTATAAAGTCCGTTACACGTATAGCAGCGGTAAAGGATATTATGTAAGCCTTCCGCTTTATCCTTCTGGGGGTAACGGCACAATGGATCATAAGGAGCATCGTTACTGATCGTAGATCGTATTACGGAATCAAGCTCTTCCGGGCTCATGGAAGCAATCTGATCCTTCTTAAGAACTTTCTTAACAGTAATCTTAACCGGCGTACGATAGCGTTTCTTTCTCCACTTAGGCTTCTCGCAGAAAGCACCCTTCACATTTACAAGAACAATATCAACTCCGAGCTTCTTGTAGAATGCTCCTCCCGGATCTTCAATCCTGTTTGTCCGACCGTCTATACAGAGACGTCCTTCGGGATAGATAATTACAGGATACCCCTTCTTTATCATTCTCATGATCCTTAACGGTGTCACCATATCATCGAAGAATATCTTCTTCGGGATCATACCGATCCTTAATGAAAGAAAATGGAGGAATGGTCTTGTGCAGTAAAAGCGGTTAATTACATAGATTGGTTTATTCTTATGAGTAAGCCGATACAGATAGTAAAAGTCGTTAAAGGATTCGTGGTTCGAAAGCAAAACATACGGAGCTTCAACTTTATCAAAATCATTAAGCTCGTATTCGGGAACCGGCCTATTGCCGAAGACCAGCCTAACAAGGGCAAAAACGAATTTATAGAACGGTGACCCCGGCGTGCCGTCATTATTGCCGAATATATTTATCATAGAGTATCAACCTGCCGCATCAATAAGCTTCAGATGTTTAACCTTACGCAGTGCCCAGGCACTTATAAGAACTGAGAATAAAACAGTAATCACTGCGGAAACGATCCACGCCTTAAACTGTATCGCCTTAATGATATGTAACGTAGAACCTTCGAGAAGCACGATGATACGATAACCCAGTGCAGAACCGAAGAGCAGCCCGATAATAATACCCAGCACCGTACTTACAATAAGCTCATAAGAGACATAACGTATCGTCTCCTTCACGGTAAAGCCGTTAATCCTCATTATCACAAGTTCCCTTTTCTTCTGGGTTATATACATATTCACGAGGTTAAGCAGGATAAAATACGCCATCATTCCTGCAATGCCTATGAACATAATCGAGAGATAATCCAGTACAGCAGCTAATTTCTTGATATCGTTATAGTTAGATTGTTTATCAGTAAAATTCTTAACTCCCTCAACCTTAATAACACGACTTCTGATAGTCTCATCATCTGCACCATCAAGGATAACGAAGAAAGAATTATACTCAGGTTCCATACCGAAGACCTGCTCATAATTCGATGCATCCATGATCGAGAAGTGACCGGCATACCCAAGGAAAACACCGGATACGTTAACTGAATGAGGATTCATAGCCGAATCATACAATGTCATGCTGTCGCCTTCCTTAAGACCATTTAATTCTGCGACTTTAAGCTGCAACCAGATACCATCGCCCGCATCTTCGATAAGTGAGCCCGTAGCAGGATCCGTTCTAACAAAGAACTCATTAAGAGAATTAACATCCGTTACCATAAATTCCGTAGCACGAAGTTTCCCCCCTGCTTCATAAGACAATGTATGGTCACACAGAAGAATATATCTTGCCCCCTCGTCTTCGAGTATCGACTCGATCTCGTTCTCCGCTTCCGAAGACAATGCAGGATCGAAGGTAATCTGCAGGTCAAATAATTCAACATTAGAAAACTGGGCATCTATCGATTTATTGATCGCATAATTCATTGTCATACCTGCGACGAGAAGCGCACAACAGCCGGCGATACTTGCTATAGTAACTGCAACTCTCTTCTTGTCTGACAGCATATTAAGAACGATCAGGTTTCCGTACAACGATCCCTTGGGAGCTTTATTTTTCGATCCTTTGCTCTTCTTGCCGACAGAGGGAACGTCTTCCTGCATAAGCCTTGTCGCAGGCAGCTTCACAAGAGACGAACACGCGAACCAGACTGTAAATGACGAGAGCAACAAGCCTCCTACCAGCACAAATACCGTGAGTCGGTAATCGATATCGAGATTACCTGCCCCGAAGACATAATATCTTCCGTACATAGACAGGACTATCCGCTGAATAATAAAGTAACCGGCAAAAAAGCCCAGGATCATTCCGAGAAAGGTCCCTGTGACACCGAATATCATATATTTTGTAAGGATTTCTCTGTTATATAAACCTAAGGCCTTCGATGCGCCTACAAGACGACGCTGTTCTTCAACAATTCGTCCTACGGTAGCATAGATAACCAGAGCTCCGACCAGTACAAATATCAGTGCGAAGGTGCTTCCTAAGCCGCTAACATTTAATATCCCGTTCTTTACAAAAAGATAGCCTGCATTACCTTCTACATCCAGTACTACCCAACGGCATTCATCAACAGACTCCATATCCGCTCTCGCCGCCTGAAGCTCGTCAGCTCCGGAATTGTACTCGGCAAGGCCTTCATTATACTCTGCCTCACCTTCTTCTAACTGTATAAGGGCATCAGCCAGTTCATCTTGTCCATCTTCTATCTGCTGCAAACCTTCTTCATACGCCGCCAGTCCTTCGTTATACTCTCTAAGTGATCTCTGGTAAGCTGCTTCACCGCGCTGGTATTCGGCAAGATTAGTCTCATACAGATATCTGCCGGCCTGATATTCATTAAGACCCGCCTGATACTGTGCAAGGCCGTCCTCATACTGCGCCAGCGCTTCATTATACTGTTCAAGTCCGGCATTATACCGGGCAAGACCGGACTCATAAGAAGCCCTGCCGGAATTATACTGTTCAAGGCCGGTATTATAAGCATAACGGGCATTATTAAGCTCCGTAATTCCGCTTATATAATCACTGTGACCGGCATCCCAGGTTCTAGCCGCAGATGCAAGCTCTTCGTATCTACTGTCGATATCGTTATAGGCTTCCGTAACATAATCAACTACAGCCTGAAGCACAGGCCTTCCGTCACTAATATCAAGTACAGTCTGCGTTGTCTGCTCGAAGGCCTCTCTCAGTTCTTCCTCAGGCACACCGAGAGACGAGATAACAGAGTAGATATTATCACTTAATGAAAGATTCAAGTTTATGGTAATTGACGAGGTTATGGGGAACAAAGTGGCAGTAGCATTAGAATCATCAATATCTATCCCTGAAGATCCCGAAGACCAGTCGATTTCATCTGCAATATCCTGACCCAGAACACTTAAGACCGCGTCATGCAACGCATCTCGAACAGAAGTTTTGGCATCCTCTATCTGCTGATATGAGGTCTCAAGCTCCGCACGCCCTTCAGCAAGTCTATTCTCTCCATTAGCTATAGAAACGGCTCCTCCCGATATCTGGGCTTCGGCTGCAGTAAGCTGATCTCGAGCAGCCGTAAGCTGAAGCTCATTCTCATCAAGCTGGGCCCTTCCCGCAGCAAGCTGCACTTCCGCGTCCTCAAGCTGAACTCTTGTCTGTTCCAGTAAGGTCCATGCCGCATCAAGCTCTGTCCTTCCGGTCGACAGTTCGGAATTCGCCTCATCAAGCTCTGCCCTTCCTTCAGCAAGCTGAATCTGCGCTTCTTCCAATTGCTGTTCAGAGTTTGCAAGCTGTTGCTGTGCTTCTTCCAATGAAGCGACACCTTCATAATAATCCTGCCAGTTCGCATCAAGCTCCGCTCTGGCATCTGAAAGTCTTGTAAAAGCATCGTCGAGCTCCGTCTGCCCTTCGTCTATTCCCGACTGATATCTTCCCAATATGTCGTTATATCTCAGAAGTGCTCTTTCCTGTGCCAGTACATCCAGTCTTGCCACAGTATCTTCTATCTGCTCAAAATATCTGTCGCTAAATCTGTCAATACCTGCCGTCCCCTCTATAGAGACTTCCGCTGTCATATAGCAATTCTCAAGAACATCTGTATCAAATGCTTCCGGCAATACGAGAACATAACGAACTCCCGGGGTTTGAAGCTGCCAGCACGAATGGTCCGGATGATATACAATACCGGCGATCACGAACTCATGCTCTGTAAGATAATCTGTACTGCTACCTGCAGGATTGGAAACAATTATAGTATCTCCCACAGTAAGTCCGGTATCCTCGTCAACGGTCTTCTCCAGTACGCATTCATTAATCGAAGAGGGCAACCGTCCTTCCAGAAGCATCACGGTATTGATTCTGTCCGTTAGGGATACTACCATCACATCAGTCGTATTCCCCTGCGACTGAACCATTCCGCTTGTCCTGTAAACACCTTCGACATCCGCTACTCCGGGAACGTTACGTATTGCCTCCATATCCTCGGGAGTTATAAGCTGTGTCGAGATTATCTGTACATCTCTGAAATTGGTCTCATCATAGAAATCATTGCCATTGGTACCTATAGCTTTAGCAGCATAATTAATTCCGAGGAAAGCCAATACCGCCAGCATCGCGATAATAACAATAGACAGATAGGATACTATCTGTTTTCTAACATTACGTATCGCATCCTTCCTCTGAGTACTCTTCACTCCGATTTACCAGATAAGTTCCGTCGCATGCAGAGGGTGAAGATTCTTCTTTATGCTCGCGATCTTACCTCCACGAACCTTAACGACGCGGTCAGCCATCTTCGCTATCTCCGGATTATGTGTTACCATCATGACCGTCGTTCCTTTGTTCTTGACTATATCTTCAATAACAGAGAGCACTTCGATGCTGGTAACATAATCAAGAGCAGCTGTCGGTTCATCCGCGAGTATAAGACTTGGTCTTTTTACAATAGCTCTAGCGATGGAGACTCTCTGCTGCTGTCCGCCTGACATCTGTCCCGGGTAATTACCGGCACGATCAGTAAGTCCTACCTTGGCAAGTGCTTCCTCCGGCGGCATAGGATCATCGACGAGTTCCGCTATAAACCTAATATTCTCGAGAGCTGTCAGATTAGGCATAAGATTATATGCCTGAAAGATAAAGCCCACATAGTTTCTTCTGAACTTAGTAAGCTGTTCATCAGTCGGATGTGAGAAATCCTTCCCTTCTATCGTAAGTGTCCCGCTTGTAAGGAAATCCATTCCTCCGACGATATTCATCATGGTTGATTTGCCACAGCCTGATTCACCCAATACCACAACAAATTCATTCTTATAGATATCGAGGTTTATTCCCTTAAGAACAAGATTTACCGTATCTCCGGTCTGAAACTGCTTCGTGACATTACGAAGAGAGGCAAGCACTTCCTTCTTCTCTTCAAGCTCAACATAGAAACCCTTCTCGTCAATAGTCATAGCAGCCAATGCTGCTATATGCTCACACAGTTCCAGCTCTTCCTGATCATACAAGGAACCGTTCTTCTTATTGACGATCTGATAGCAGCCTATGACATCGTTAACATTATTAAGAGGGACGCATATCATCGTCCTCGTGATCAATCCGTTATCGTCAAAGACGGTCCCGTCGAATCTCGGGTCAGCAGCCGCATCACTTACAAGCATCGACTTACCGGTCTTCGTAACCAGTCCTTCAATCCCGATACCATTCTCTATACTGATATTCGATATATCAGAAGGCCCTATATGAAATACCGGTGCCAAACGATCTGTCTTCTTATCCAGAAGCCATATCGCGCCTGCTTCGCTTTGAAGCTCATTTACGATTATCTCAAGACTTCCCGCCAGAGCCTCCTCAAGGTTATTCACCTCAAGAAGCTGTTCCATAAGGCGGAAGGTTACTGCTCTGAATCTCTTATCTGTCGGCATTTTACTTAAACTTCTCCCTCTTTCTGATTACCCTGTCAACCTGGCGTTGGATCTTCTCCTTCTCGCTCAGGTTAAGCTCGAAGAAAGCACGGAGCTTCTCTTCATCGTAGTCTCCGAAGGTCAGTCTCGATCTGACGAGATAGTATAGCCCGACAGTCGAAGCGAGCTCGTCTATCTCCATGCCTTCCAGGGCATCCTTGGCAAGAAGCAAGGCTCCGTCGTGCTCTTTATGAATAAACTCTCGAAGATCAGCCAGCGTATTAAGTCCCATGAACTCAAGCTGAGGCAGGAAAGACTCGGGATCCACCTCATTAATCGAGGCTCCCGTTATTGATGTGATCTCATTAAGCAGAGCCTTCATGGTCTTACTCTGCTTTACGTACTCAGACAGTGTGATGCGGTCGAGCGTCATTTCTCCTGCACAATCATTCGCGATATTCGTACGGACGGTGTCCTCATACACCTCAAGCTTCTCCTTGATGTTAAGAAACAGCTCATCCGCGACCTCGAGAAGCCCTGCGACTCTGGAGAACTCACGTCTTATTTCCCTTGGAACTTCAAACTCCGATTTATAACCCAGGTCATGCTCTATCTCAGCCCATGTGTGCTGCAGCACAGACCTCATCTGTATCTCGAAAGGGATCTCACACAATTCCTCCGGATACTTTCCATCATTTTTAAGTCTGCATATGTAGTGTAAAGAGAGATATCCGAATGCGGTAGCAGGAATAGCCGATCTCTTATCAATGGAATTCTCCTTATCCACATCAAAGAGCTCTTTCAGGCACTTTGCCACCTCGTCCACCTGATCGGCAAAGTAACATATGATCCTGAATCCGACTATGTCGGTCATGTAAAGAAGTGTGGGATATTTATCAGATTTCCTGGCAAGTTTACCTGCAAGTGATTCCTTTGTCTTAACCCTGTAAGCAACCTGCATTGTCTGAAGATTCAACTCCTTAAGCCGTGACGTGATCAGTCCGTCTACCACCTTGCCGAGTTCGAGATATTTCTCGCGTCTTTCATCATACTCAATAAGTCTTGGATCCATCGTCAACCTCCATCACTATACTATATCATTATACGGTTAAAAGTCGTGAACGATAAGATAATCATATCGTTCAATATGTTATAATTTAGAAGTTATGAAGTCAGAAAATAATACAAACCAAGATATCATTATTCGCGAGGTGACCGACAGGGTTTCACTCAGGAAATTTGCAGACTATCCGAATGAACTGTATAAGGACGTACCGGAATATATTCCGAATTTTTATCAGGACGACCTGGATGATTGGACGCCCGGTAAGAACCCCGCCTTCGAGTATTGTGAAGCAAAGGCTTTTCTTGCCTATAGAGACGGTAAGATAGTCGGGCGTATCGGTGCTATCTTGAACCATCGTGCTAACGCTAAGTGGAATACATCGAGGATGCGTTTCTCTCAGGTGGACTTTATCGATGACTATGATGTATCCCGCAGTCTTTTCGCAGCGGTAGAGGACTGGGCACGGCAAAAGGGTTGCACTCAGGTCCATGGGCCTTTAGGTTTTTGTGATCTTGACAGAGAGGGAATGCTTGTTGATGGGTTTGATCAAAGAAGCCTGTTCTTCACGTACTACAATCACCCCTATTATCAGAAGCATCTGTCTACTCTCGGATACGACAAAGATGTGGACTGGGTCGAATACCGAATCGATGTACCTACGAAGGACAGCGACTATTACAATAAGATACACAGACTCTCACAAATAGTCATTAAACGCCAGAATCTTCATGTCGTAAATCTTAGAAGAAGATCGGATTACAAACCTTATGTTAAGAAGGTCTTTCAACTGATCAATGAGGCATACGAGCCGCTTTACGGAGTAGTGGAATTAAATGATGAGCAGGTTCAAAAGTATGCCGATAAGTTCATCCCCCTTGTAAATCCGGACTACTGCTGCTTCGTAGTCGATGATAAAGACGATCTTGTTGCATTCGGTGTATCAGCTCCTTCAATGGCCGACGCCCTTAAGAAGAGTCGTGGAAGACTGTTGCCTCTCGGTTGGATCCGTATCCTTAGGTCACTTCAAAAGCCGGAAGCGTTGGATCTTCTTCTGATGGCCGTAAAGCCGGTTTACCAGAAACAGGGCTTGAACAGTATACTCATTGATCATGTCCATACCAACTGCATAAAGAACGGAATCAAATATGTGGAAACAGGTCCGGAGCTTGAACTGAATCGTAAAATGACTAATCAGTGGAAAATGCTCGGAGTTGAGCCGTTCAAAAGAAGAAGCTGCTTTATCAAAGACATCTGATCAGGCTTCGTTCTGTTAATCGGATTATGAAGAAGACTCAAAGAACCGACGCCATACGTAATATCACCAAACAGATCGTCTCATATCTGTCGATCGTGATCATAGCGATATTGGCGATCGTCGCGTACCTCGGTATCAATTATGCTTCCAAAGCGATTGGGGATAACGGATCTGTCTTCTACAACAATAATAATTTCAGAGATATTGAACTATATTCATCATACCTCATCACAGCTGATGATATGGAAGCAATACTTGCGTGTAATTCCGTAGCGGATGTGGAAGGAGTATTAAGGACCGAAGCCAAGATCTTTTCTGCCGATAAAATCACGAGTATTAATGTTGTCTCGCTCACTACAAGGATCAATACACCGGAACTTATTGATGGACGACAGCCGGAAGAACCTTTCGAGTGTGTTGTGGAACAATCTGTGATCAATGAGACCGGTCTTACCATAGGAAGCACAGTCGAAGTGTTGAACAGCGGACGGGAAACTCCTTCTTATCTCACAAGATCGGAATTTGTTATTACCGGCATTGTATATCATCCCGATCACTCATGCTGGCCGTCTGTAGTTCCTGATAACGGATATATTCTTGTTTTGCCGGAAGCCTTTGATACCGAGAGCCTGAACGGATGTTATATGTCTGCTTTAGTACGTGTAAATGATACAGAAGGACTCAACCGGTTCAGCCGTCAATATCTCAATATTGTAAACAATGCCGTGACCGAACTTAATCCGCTGGCGGACGAACGTGCGGTAATCCGATATAACGAGATAACCGATATGTATCAGACCATGCTTAATGACAACCGTCAGTCCCTCGACGATGCCAATAATCGCTTAGTCTCGGCAAGAACAGAACTCGATTCGAATTGGGAGCTTTACTATGAAGGAGCGGACCAGTTAAATGAAGCTTCACAGCAGCTTGAAGAATCCGAACAAGAGTTACAGGCTGCTTCTATCGAACTTCAAAACGGAAGAAATCAATTAGACAGTTCGTCATCTGAGCTTGCAGCAATAAACGAGGAACTCAATATAGGTCAAGCCGAGCTTGATACCGCAAGAATGCAGTTAGAGCAAGCCTCGAATGAACTTAGTGCAGCTCAGAACGAATTGGCAATGAACGAGGCAGAGCTTAATGCTGCACAGGCAAGACTATCTGAGGCAGAGAATGAACTGTCGGGAGGAGCCGCCGCGATCGCCGCCGGAGAAGCTCAATTATCCGAAGCAAGACAACAGCTTGAATCAAGCTATCAGCAGATTGAAGACGCTAAGACTTCGGTCCGCGACACATTAGAAGACGCCATAATCCGAATACTTGGCCGGAACATCGCGGATACGATTGAATGGTCTGATAGCTCATATGATATCAATGTTGATGATCCTGAAGCTTCGGCAAGTGTGTTTCCCATCACAAACAGCATCAGCATAGATCTTAGAAGAACTCTCGGGGATAACATCTTCTCTCTCATCTCTTCTCTCGGGATCCCTGAGGATGAACTGCGCCGGGCATTCGAGGAAACAACTAATGTAATCATTGATTATTCGGAAGACCATCCCCTTATTTCCGTAATCGTAGAATACATCGAAGCTGAGTATAACGATATAGACAATGGATATAATCAGTTTGCACAGGCCGCATCAACATGGGATTCGGGACATAACGACTATCTTTCCGGTGTACAACAGCTCAATAACGCAAGATATACATATAACGAAGGGGTACGTCAGTATAGTGAGGGACGTGCCGCTTATGAACAGGGACTTTCACTATATAACGAAGGACTGACACAGTATAACGCTTCTTATGCAGAGTATCTTGCGGGTATGGAACGATATGAAGAAGGACTCGCGGAATATGAACAGGCCAGATCAGATTACAATGCCGCTTTGTCAGAACTGAACCGGGGAGAGATTCAATATCAGGAAGGACTTAACGAATACAATGAAGGTCTTGCCGCATATGAACAGGGAATCCTTGAATATGAACAAGGGCAGACAGAACTTCAGGATTCTCTTACCCGCTTGCAGGAAGGTGAACAAGAATACGAATCAGGGCTTCAGGAGTATGAAGAAGGATTCGCTTCATATCAGGAAGCAGCAGACAGAATTGAAACCCTTGAAGAATGTCACTGGATTGTTATTAATACCGAGGGAAATGCAGGCTATGCCACCATCTCCGAGATCAGGAGTAACGTAGGTGACCTCGGAGTAACTTTCGCACTTATATTCATACTTGTAGGATCCTTCGTTATCTATGCTACTTCCGGCCGTATAATCGATGATCAGAGAAATCTGGTAGGTACGGCAAAAGCTTTAGGATTTACCAGAAGAGAGATATTAGCAAAGTATTTGATATTCGGTGTATCGTCGACAATTGCAGGTATGGTCACAGGAATAGTTCTGGGCTACTTTACGATACAACCGGCAATCTTAGGATTTGACGGCAGATATTTTGTTTACGGCGAAGGCGAGTGGGCTTTTAACATCCCCCTTACCGTCATCGTATTCTCAGGAGGTCTGATCCTGTCTGTAAGTGCCGTTCTTCTAGCATGTAATGCACTTCTTAAGTCCCCTGCCATCGTACTTTTACAGGACAGCGTACCACGGGCTCCCAGGAAGTCATCATCGGCGAAAAGCAGCCGTACAGGATCACTTTACGGCAGGATGATCTTCCTCAATATGATGTCGGATAAAAAACGCGGATTGGTAACAGTCGCCAGCATCGCCGGGTGCTGTGCGCTTCTTGTAGCAGGATTCTCGATGAAATTTGCTTTGTATAAGTCCGTTGACAAACAGTTTAATGATATAGAACACTATGATCTTAAAGTAAGGTTCGATCCTTCCATATCGCAAGATGCTGATGCGTATATAGAAACAATACTTGAAGAATACAGTGCATCATATATCAAAATACTCGATACATATCAGACATATAAGTTTAATGGTACAACAGGAATGTTTGAATTGTTATGCGGTAACGAAGATCTGATGAATGATTATTTCGTCAGGGTTAACACTAATACGAATGAACTAGAGACATCATCGGGCAACGGAATATGGATATATAAGGCTCTCTCTGATAACCACGGAATTCATTCCGGAGATACCTTAACTTTGCTCGATAATGCAATGAACCCTCATGAAGCAAATATTGACGGTGTGTATATGAACTATGCCGGACAATTTGTCCTGATGACTGAGGATGCGTATTTATTAACATTTGGCAATCCCCCCGAATACAATTCCTTCCTGATAAGGACGAATGATGCCGACATTGAAGTCATTGAAGAAAAACTCTCACATATTGACGGAGTTATGGAGATAATCCCTACTTCCGACCGCTACGAACAGACAATAAATAACATATCGCTTGTTGACTACCTCGCAGTATTATTCATAGGGATCGCTGCTATGATGGCTTATTTCATACTCCTTAATCTGGTCACCATGTATATAAACCAGAAGAAGAAAGAACTTACAATAATGCGAATAAACGGATTCACTTTAGGGCAGACTATCCTTTATGCTTCACTGGAAATTATCTTATACACATTAGCAGGCATAATTATCGGACTCGGAGTCGGAAGCGTTCTTGCTATCCGTATAAACACACTTATCGGCGGTGTCAGCTTCTATCCAATCAGAACTATACAATTTGAAGCATGGGGACTTGCGACACTGATCACGATAATCTACAGTTTTCTTATAAGCGCATGGGCTCTTCGTAAAGTTAAAAGGCTCCGGCTTACAGATATAAATGAATAAATCGAGGGAAATTCCCTGCGGACTCTCCCGATAGTAATAATATACGCTGTCCTCTGTATTCTCGGAAGAAAACAGAGTCACTCATACTCTTCGTTGTCTGATTACATCAATAATACTTGTTATCAGCTTATCTTTTTGCACATAGTCAGCAAGATATGGGATACAAAACATAACCTTACCACGCTCGGGAGCTGCAATGATACCATGATCAATAAGGTACGCTCTTACCCTGCTTAACTTATTGAGAGGTATTCCCAGCGCACTGGATATGTCTGAAGTTTGAACCAGACGATCCTCACCTATACACTCAGACATTTTTATAAGATATTGCTTCTCATTTCCCGGGAGTTCCTCAAATAAGGGCTTGAGCGCACGCTGTTCATAAGACAACAGAGCGTTTTTCTCTGCTTCTGCCAGTTCTGCTTCAGTGACTTTATGTTTTTTCTCAGGATTTAGTTCGTTAATCTTGAGGATCAAGTGATACCCAAGCAATTGCATCAAATAAGGATGTCCGTAGCTTACCTGGTTAATCCTATCCATAATAGACTTGTCGATTTGCAATCCTTTGATTTCTGAGAACACCTTGGTGAGTGCACTAGCAGCCTCATCCCAAGTAAATAAACCGATTTCTTCATGCGATGCACGACGTAAGTATGTACATCCTTCATGTCGGATAATGCTGGTATATGCATAAGGCAAACCTGCAACTGCAAGCATGATATCATAACCTTTTCTCGAAGCCATTTGAAAAGCATTGCATAGAGACGAGACATCCTCGATCGGTACCTTCTGTATTTCATCTACCGTAACAAGTATCCCCTGCTTCGTCTTAGCACAAGTCTCAAGAAGAAGAGGTTGAAGGATTTCTCTGCCAAAGCGCTTGGTTTTTGAGACCGTCCCGCCGCTTATTCCACCACCAATTCCAAGCACACTAATACTTGCCTGTGGAGTAATGGAATTTGTAATTTCTTCGTATCCACTTAACTCATGAATCAGTTGTTCGATAGTATTTTCAGGACCCAGATCAATAACTTTTCTCTTATTTTTTCCGGCTCTTATTGATAATTGCTCCAGCAAAGCTGTTTTACCACTCCCACGTGTGCCTGTGATAAACAATGCACGCTCATCGCTTCCGGAATCAACCATTGCCAGATCGAAGAGGTGCAGAATCCTGTCTCTTCCAAAGAAAACACCAGGTTTTCCACCAAAAATAGGAGAAAATGGATTTGAAAACATATACTCAGGCCCTTTCAAAGTAATTCCAATTTCAATTATTGTATATATGTAATGATAGGCGCAATATGCAAATATGTCAAATATGCAAATATGTAATATATGTATTCACATATCAAATCTGTATTCCATTCAATCTCAGCCTTTACGCGTGGGCAATTATACGAAAAATCAGTATCCTTATTATTTTTTTTGGCAATTCCTTATCTGTAAAAATATAAATCAGTTCACGATAATAATTACATGACAATGAGTTATTATTCTGCGGTAAGTACTATTCTTTGGATATCTCTAATCATTCTTTGTGTACTTGTACACGAGAATGACAGGCTTCGAAGAACGACTAAAATGAGGTTTTATATCACCTATATTCTCATCTTCCTTGCCTCGGTCTCCGAGTGGGGGGCTATACAGCTTAACGGCAACGAGAATATCCCTTCGTTTCTCATAAGACTCGTAAAGTGCTGTGATTATATTTGCACTCCTCTTGCAGGTGCGGCGTTCATCGGACAGATGAGACTCAAAAGCATCTGGACTAAAGCAATGAATGTTATCATAGCAACTAATATAGTTTTCCAGATCTTATCCTTGTTTACAGACTGGATGATTACTATAGACGACAATAACTATTATGCTCACGGTTCGCTTTATACGATCTATATAATCGAGTATCTGCTGATAACAACCATAGTTATATTACAGTTCCTGATATACGGCAAACGATTCCGTAATGAGAATCGATTCTCATTGTATCTTATACTTCTGATTGTTCTGTTAGGCATATTTATGCAGGAAATCTTCGGTGGGGAGATTCGTACTGCATACCTCGCGCTTACAATAGGCGCTTATATGATGTTTGTTCACACAATGGAGTTTGCTCAACAGAGGACCGATGAACATATTCTCGAACAGCAGATCAAGATCACAACTGACGCTTTAACGGGCCTTCAGAGCCGTTATGCCTACTCCAGAGCCTTGGAGACCTATCGGTCCAAGATGCCCTCCGACTTCGTCGCATTCTCTATTGACATCAACGGGCTTAAGACAACTAATGACACAATGGGACACGATGCTGGAGATGAGCTCATCTGTGGTTCAGCCAGATGCATAGAAGAAGTGTTTGCCGATTACGGAGCATGCTTCAGAACCGGAGGAGACGAGTTTATAGTGCTGGCAAGCATGACTCCCGCTCAAGTAAAAGAATCGATGAAACGCATTGCAGATGAGACTTCAAGATGGTCGGGAGATGTCGTTAAGTCTTTAAGCCTATCTGTAGGTTACGCTCTTCAATCCGAACACCAAGGCACCTCCTGTGAAGAACTTGTAAAATACGCCGATAAACGAATGTATGAAGCTAAAGACAGATACTATCGGAAGACAGGGCTCTCTAGAAGAGAAACATAACTTGCAACGTAATTATATAAACAATAAATACAATTGAAATACAAAAGGAGGTTAAACATGACAATTAACAATAAAGACGGAAAACTTACTATCTGCCTTGATGGCAGAATAGACACCAAAAATGCTGCACAGACAGAAAGCGAATTATTTGCAGCAGTCGAGGCTAAAACCGAGGACATCGTAATCGACGCAGAAAAGCTCGAATATATATCCAGTGCCGGACTGCGTGTATTACTTAAACTTAGAAAGAGCATAAACAAGCCTCTTCCGGTCATCAATGTCTCCCGCGATGTTTATGATATTCTCGAGACTACAGGATTTACGGAGCTTCTAGATGTGAGGAAAGCTCTGCGCGAGGTATCGGTCGAGGGGTGCGAACTTATTGGTTCCGGCGGTTACGGCAAAGTCTATCGCATAGACCCGGAGACTATCGTAAAGATCTATAATCCCGGTATAAGTCTTGAATTTGTCGAACAGGAGCGTGCGACCTCACAGAAGGCATTTATTATGGGCGTCCCTACCGCTATATCCTATGATGTCGTGAAATGCGGAGACAGTTACGGAGTTGTGTATGAACTTCTTAATGCGAAGACAACAGCGCAGCTTCTGAATGAAGACCCGCAAAAATTGTCGGAAATATTCGGCAGAAGCGCAGGGCTTCTCAAAAAACTGCACAGCATCGTGCCGGACAAGGAATCCGGACTTCCCGACCGCAAGACCAAGATGCTCGAATGGGTGGATTCACTTTCGGATCTTATTACCGAAGAGGAATCCGGAAAGATAAAGGCGTTTATCAACAGCATTCCCGATCGAGACACTTTCCTGCATGGTGATTTTAACGCTAAGAATGTAATGGTACAGGACGATGAATTTCTGCTTATCGACATAGGCGACGCTTCTGTCGGACATCCGGTATTTGATATCGCGGGAATTATGCTGGTATATATTATAATTCCTGCAACCCGTGGTGGAATAAGGTCGGACGAGGATCTGATAAGGTTCCTTGGATTTGATTTCGAGTATGCGCAGAAGATATGGGGCGTTATTTGCGGAGCTTATTTCGGAATAAAGTCACCGGAAGAGATCGGCGCGATAACACAGAAGCTCATGCCCTACTGCCTGCTGATGATGACATTCCACGCTTTAAGCACACAGGGGGACAATATTGAAGCAGTTAAAATGCGTATTGATCTTGTACTTCGGCAGCGGTTGCTTCCGGCTATCGAGGATGTCCAACCCCTTGATTTCTGATCGGAGAACACTATGTTGAAGCAAGCGATCGACCTTCCCGGTATAGGAAACGCCCGTGAACTCGGCGGGTACACAATAGGAGATAAACATATTAGACCCGGTCTGTTGCTTCGCACATCGGCTCTAAAAAACGCAGCGCCCGTTGCTCTTGATAAGCTTAAGAACGAGTTTCGCCTGCAGACTGTCATTGACCTTCGTATGACAGGAGAACGAGACGCTGCTCCCTCCCCCGTAATACCCGGAGTGGAAAATATACACCTGCCGGTTATAGAATTTGAAGATTATGTTCCCCCCGACCCGAAGATGCTCGAAGAATATAAAAAGGGCGTGGACAGAATGAGACTGTTTAAGCTGTCCTATGATGCGGGAATGCTGGGTCCGAGCCAGTATTTAGGTTTCCTTCTCGGTGAAAGAGGCAAGAGAGCCTACCGTGAATTTTTTCGTATCCTTCAGGAAACTGACCCGAACAAAGGCGCGATCCTTTGGCATTGTACCGATGGCAAGGACAGAACCGGCTGCGCGACGATGCTTCTACTGACCGCTCTCGGAGCAAGCCGTGAAACGATCATTGCCGACTATATGCTTACCAATGATTATAACGCTGCACAGATTGAAGCCGTACGGCAGAAAATCGCGTCATATCAGATGCCACAGAAAAAACTTGACGCGCTGCTTTTTATAAGCGGAGCGGTAATAGAACGCTATATGACAGAAGCAATAGATACGCTTAACGAGAAATACGGAAGTGTCAAAGAATATATGCGCGTAGAGCTGGATGTGGACGAAGAAGAAATCATGCAGCTTTGTAAGAAGTACCTCTATTAAATGACAATACTTAGCTTATCCTGAGGGAAACGACGTACCCAAAGCGTTCATTTTGGCAACCTATGTTTGGGCTGATTCTTAGGGAACGGTCCATCAACACTAAACGGTATATTAAGCTCTGTCAGGACCTCGTTAAGAGCATCAACATATCTGCTTTCTTTTATAAGCTGCATAAAGGATACGAATATCTTGTCTGCCATTGAAGTAACTTCAAGCAATATGTGTCCCTCTACGATAATTACATAAGACTCTACATAATCGGCGACCTCACCCCAGTCCATACGACCGGAATAGTTGGAGATAAAAGTCCCGTGCTCGGCATCCTTGCCGGTAGAGAGATTGTTCTTGGAATTATAAGCAAGTTTATTCTTAAGACCGACCTGCTTATCTATGTTACACCAGTGATCAAACGTGTCCCTGAGCTGTTTATTGACAAGCCCTGAATCAGTCTGAAGAATAATCTGACTTCGCGTCAGCGTACCGAGCTTCTCCATATCCCCTTTAAGATACTTTCTGTCGTAATCGATATGCACGTGCGTAAGAAGATCAAAGTGTGAGTTAGGAAGACCGATATCCGCTGAAGGGTTGTGTGCGATCTCCCCTCCGATATACTGATATTTCTGAGGAACAACCTTGTCAAGAGCCATAGCAACGACACTTAAGAAAAACGATGCAACACTGGAATCATTATTCCTTATAAAGTTCACAATATCCTTCTGCTCGAATGTATAACGATAATAATTCGGATCCCTCTTAAATGGATTGAACATACCGTTAAGATAATCCATCATCATTATCACAGGCTTCTTGCTCTTATATTCATATATAGGCTTCTCATCAGTAAGAAACTCATACGTCGGCTCCGTATCTTCACCTTCAAGAAGTTCGCTTCCGGGCTTGCGGATACCGGGAGCATCAGGAACAACATTATACTTCTCAACGACATACTGATATATTGTCGTCATTACCCACGGTAGCGCGCCTCTTCCTCCGCACATCGAGTGACTGATATTAAGATAGATATCCCTTCCTTCGCAGTCTATATACAGAAGGTGTCGATTGACCTCTTCGGTACACAGATCAGGGAGCTTAGCAGAAGTTCTGAGCACCACCACTTCCCTGTCGTTAGGAATCAGATCGTACCCTCCGTCTTCTCCGAGTACCACCTCTTTACGGAAATACGGGTATCTTTCTATAGCAACATTAGCGGCAGACTTAAGAACATCAATGTCAACATCTTCTTTCATCGTTACCCTGACCCTTATAGTCATGGCAAAGACCTTCTCGCTGGTATAAAGCCTGTAAGTATCCATGCTGTATTTCATATTATCTGTTTCCTTTTCACGTCTTCTCTTTATCCTTCGATATGCAGTCTGACTTCCATGCACACATGAGAAGCTCAAGCTGCAGACAATAACCGTTCATCGCTGGCAGCAAATATCCTACGGTTGAACCTACTATAACAGCAAGAGGCATCAGCGCGAGATCTGTCCCGCAGGCTGAGAAAAGAATGGGCAGAACAGCGAAAGCAGACCCCGGGATAGGAGGTGCCGCTATAGCTACTACAACAGATACGAAAATCAACTTTCCCAGTGTCACAGGATCGATCGGACCGTTACTCATAAAGGCAAGCCCCCACACTATTGCACCCAGCATTATAGCTCCGTTCGGCATATAGAACACAATCCCGAAGGGGAGTCCAAAGTCAACGAGTCTCTCGTCTATACCCCACTTCTCTTTACAGCATTTCATACTCTCAGGTAAAGCAGATACCTGTGAGCTTGTTGTGAGATTAATTAGAAGAGAAGGAAGCTGTGCCTTAAACAATTCTTTGAATGATATCTTAGTAACGATCAATGTCCTTATTATTGTTACACTTATAGTGATGACAGCACCAATTAAGGATATTATTACGATCTTTGATACAGTGCCGAGCTTGTAAAGATTACCGCTTAGGAGAAGATTAGAAAAACCAAAGTAAACAAATATAGGCAACAATTTACATATGACAAGCATCATGCTGTTAATAAGTATGTTTAATTCTTCAAGAAGTGATCTGATACGACTGACTTTATTACCCAATCCGAGCATTGTAACTCCGACAAACATTGCTATAACTATTACCTGCATATCATTATCAATACTGAAAGGTTCAAAAAGATTGCCTGGAATAATATCAAGTATGAGCGTAAGAATATCAGAGAATACATTTTCACCACCTATAGCTCCCCTTATCGAAGCAAGTCCCATCGGAAGACCTATGGTAAGCATAGCAAGCATGGCAATACCATAAGTAAACATCATGCGTTTTATAAGTCTTCCGCCAAGCTTGCCAAGAAAGGTAATATCTCCGAGTCCTACGATCCCTATTGTTACAGCACAAAATACCAATGGTGTTGCAAGAGCCGAGAACAGAGTCGACATTTTACTGAATATAGCGTTAATTGCAACGATAATATATCCGTCACGAACTGCCTCAGGCAGCAATCCCGATATCAGCCAAGTGACAACGGAAAGTACGGTTGACATCAGAATACTGACCAGCATTGAATTACGGCGATGTGCCAATGGTGCAGAAATAATTACGGTATTGGAGTTAAAAGCCTCACGATATATATAACGAGGTTTTACATTCATCCTTACGAGTATGTCGTAGGACTCAATAACATCAACATCGCTGATAAGAGGATTATGAGGTGCTCCAACCTGAGATATCTCGAAGAAGACACCGCTAATTTTCCTAATGCCTCTAATCTTACAGGGTACGTCTTTTCCGTAGGAATCCCTGAAACGAATAAGTACTTCTTCGATAGTCAACCGAAGCTTGTTAATATCACAAGCTCGTTTTCCGGCTATACCTTTATATGCATTAATCGCCTGTTCCGACCAATTATCAATAACTTCATTAGTCAGATAACTGCTTTCCTGAAAAAATAACATAACCACCCACTCTAAGCATCAGGCGACCAGTTTGCCTGAACATCCTCTATAACGACATTCTCATCTACTTTAACGACTATCTGATATTCATCTTCATAAACGATCTCACCCGGGCTATTGGTATAGACGACATAATACGGATGGTCATACCTTTCCAGAAGCCACATCAGCGGCCTTATCATCTTCATCATCATGTCGGAATTCTCGGTCTTGAAGTAACAGATAACCTTCTCCTGTCTTTTACACTGAGGCGGCCATGGAAGCTCCTCGGCAAACCAGGAATCGATCTCCTTGAACAGCCCAACATCTTCCTCATCCATCACACCGTCCGTTACCAGCTGATTAAGCATGCTGAAGATGCCCTTACCGGTTCTGGTATTAGCCGCCAGCTCTTTTCCCTGAATTCTGCAATACTTAAACTTCATAATCCCACCGGTGAACTGCCCATTGGCTCATATAGTCCGAAGCACGACAGTAATGCCGCCTGAAGATTCGGAACGTATGCGCTTCCCGCGCCCGACTCAAGAGGAATCTGCCTCATAGGAGAAGACCCGTAACAAAGAAGGATCGCATCGGCATCCGGGAATCTTCCGGCATCATACGGAAGCTGGCACGATACAAGTATTACGGGGTTCCCCGCCTCATGTCTTGCCTCGATAATGCTGTCGAATACAGCCGAAGAAAATCCGTCATCCGTATCCGGATCAAGGCAGGCTGAGTTATACACCCTGTACACCAGAATCACGTGGTCTGCTTCAAGCGCCTTAGTGATGCATTCTTCCCCATTCTCGCGCGTGTTAGTCATTACCTCGATATCTACGCTCTCCGGCACCGCCACCTGCTCACGAAGCTGCTGCACCACAAGCTCCCCTGTACCGACTCTGCTTGCACACGAATCAGCGAAAAGCACCAGCACGCTCTCGTTTTCCTGCGGCTGCAGAGGGAAAACCTCATTCTCATTGTTAAGAAGTGTCAGCGCTTCGCAGGCTATATCAAATGCAGTCTGACGGTCTTCCTCGCTGCCTATTAAAGCCTGTGCATTGTTAACCTGATCTTCTGTTACAGAAAAGTCCGACTGATCGAGAATTCCGTATTCTATCTTAAGCTTAAGTATTCTTCTTACGGAATCATCCACCAGCTCAATATCTATTGATCCGTCTTCTGTAAGGCTAACGGCAAGCTCAGTCCAGTCCTTCACGGTCTGAAGCTGTTCCTCGTTATATACGGGAGGAAGAATCAGAAGATTTACACCGGCGTTGATGCTTAATGTAAGTACATCCTCCCTGGCGAAGTTCTCTGAAATAGCTGCCATATCAAGAGCGTCACTTATGATTACTCCTTCATAGCCCATCTGATCTCTTAAGATATCCGTCAGGATCGTGTGACTCATGGTCGCAGGAAGGTAAACCTCTTCTTCTGTTGAAATTGATGTATAAGTCTCCGGCTCGATCTGAGGATACTGTATGTGTGCGGTCATTATCATATCCGCACCTGCGTCTATCGCAGCCTGGAATGGTATCAGTTCAAATTGCTGTAATTCCTCAAGCGTACTGTCGATAACCGGGAAACCGGTGTGACTGTCCGTATCGGTATTTCCATGTCCGGGGAAATGCTTCAGCGTTGCAATAATACCCTCATCTGTAAGGCCTTCCATAAACGAGATCCCAAAGGAGGATACAGTCTCGGGATCATCGGAGAAAGAACGCACTCCAATTACAGGATTGTCGGGATTGTTGTTAATATCCATTACAGGAGCAAAATCTGCATTTATTCCCAGAAGGCTTAACTCACGACCGTAGATCCCACCCATAATCGCTGCGTTATTCGTATCGCCGGTTGCCGCCAAAGCCATATTACCAACGCCGGAGGTTCCGAAGCTCAATCTGGTTACCGAGCCTCCCTCCTCGTCTATGCCTATCAGCATGGGAAGTCCGCCGCCGTTTTGATTGGACTGCTGTATATCTGATACCAGTCTTAAGGTCTGATCTGCCTCTGCTGTGTTCTCTCCGAACAATAAGAATCCGCCGAAGCTATAGTCTGTAAGGCACTGTCTCAGATCATCATTAAGCTCTGTAACATTAACTGTCTCGGTCTCCCCTTCTGTCCCGTCCTCGCTTACAACAGGCTCTTCCCAGCCTCTGAAGGAAACAATCATCATCTGTCCGAGTTTCTCTTCAAGCGTCATATGAGACATGATCTCTTCTACACGCTGATTGATTAGCTCTTCTTCACTTACAGAAGTCTCGGCAGTCTGAACAGTCTCTTCTCCTGTCTGAACCGGCGTTGATTGTTCCTGCTGCTCAGAAGTTGAACAACCGACGACCCCCATAACAATTGCCGCCGTTAATAGCAAGGATGTAATCTTACAGCGTTTTTGTATATTCTTCATTATTTCTTCTCCTGTGTATAAAAGTAATAAGCATAACTACAAGTACGATATTAAATACGACAAGTCCTAATGCTATAGGTACAAATATCGGATACATATCTGCCAGACCGTCACTTAAAGAGAAATCATACAAACCATGAACGATCCAAGCAATAATGAATCCAAAGAATATATAGTAATTCTTACCCGTATTCTTTGCCTTACCGTAAAAATAACCTTCTATAAAACCATAGCCTACATGAGGAACAGATATTCCTCTTATCAGGAGAACTATCGGTCCCTGACCTATTGCTATTACCACGGTCTCCATCAAAGAGAAACCGATCGCTACTATTGACGACAATATAACTACATCTATCCAGGAATAAGATTCTCCATTCTTCTTAAGGACCTTATTGAATGTAAAGTACTTAACCAACTCCTCCATGAGAGCAAGAGCAATAAAAGCATAGAAGAAATCATACAGGATGATATTAACTTCCTTAAGCTTTGTAACTGCAAGAATAATGAACGTTATACCTGACACAAGCATGATTAAGAAGGAACATATTGCACCACTCTTCAATGACCTATTACAAAGCGTGCGGAAAACCTCATTATCCATGTAAACTTTATTGCGCATCCATAAGAACAAAGCAATGCTCGGGATCAGACTGATTATCAATGCCAATATGACCAGAATCATAATCAGAACTCTCCGCCCAAATTCTCAAGAGTATCAATTACAACAACACAATCAGGTGATACATTCTGCATTACAAAATACATCTGCTCCATCGGAATAGCTACGCAGCCTCCGGTTCTCGGCTTTCTGTCACCGAGGCAGTGCAGGAATATAGCAGATCCTGCTCCGGGAGTACAACTGTCGTTATAGCTTATGTTCAGACAATACTGGTATTCATAAACATAGTCTACTATATGCTCACTGGCATCAGTATTAAGATCAGGGTAGTCTGTTATGCTTATAAGTTCGTTATATCTAATCGACTCATCACCGGACCAGTAAGCAGAGTCATTGACCTGAACATACTCGATAGAACACCCGGGATCCGGAGCGATTCCAAATGCCCTGTTGAATGAGAATGTTCCGACCGGGGTCATACCGTCTCCCTCAGCCTGCTTACCAAGACCATTACGACCGATAAACCCGGGTGTTGACATGATCATGTGCCACACACCGTTACCGTCCTTCTGATGCATAGATACCCATGCGGTAACATCTGAACTGACATTGGCAACGATAAACAGCTGATCCGCATCTTGAGCCTGCGGCAATGAAGTCACCCACTCCGGCGATTCAGGAGCTTCAATTCCGAGCCTCTCACGAGGTGTCAGAAGTTCTTCAGAAACATCAGTCGAAGCGCAGGCAGAAAGAGATCCCGGTATCATAAACAATGCGAAAAGCAAGCATATCAACTTCTTAACGGTATTCATATTATTCAGTTCCTTTCAACGAATTATGCTTCATTTTCTCTTAAAGCCATACCACAGTACTTTTCAGTCTTAACTTTGAAGACTATAAGCAATACAAACTGCAATACTGTTGAAATAACGACTACAGCAAGTCCAAAGAGCAATCCTTGAAATTGAACATATTCATCTTCAGCAGCAAAGGCAACATTGGAGACAGTAGAGGCATCGTATACTGTATGCCAGAGAATAGGCAGGAACAAACCAAGGAAATAATATATTCCACTACTTTCTCCTTTCTGTTTCTTATAATATGCAAGCCCCAAAAATATTCCCATTACAAGTCCGATTACCATATGCATTGCGAAGGTTGGAAGACGCATCAAAGAAGCAATGGCACTTCCTCCTCCGTAGATTATCTCCTCAAGGACTGTAAACCCGAATCCGATGCCTGCCACCATAACGGCAACTTCATACACATTCTTGGGCTTAAGACTTTTATAAAGCACAAGAAACAGCAGGAATTTAACAAGCTCTTCAGTCATTCCGGCTGCAAAAAAGCTTTTAAAATGGGATGCTATTATCCAATTACTTCTGAGAGCATCTGTGACACTCTCACTTAATAAAGTCTTAATTATCAATGAGATAAGCAAAGTAAGGATCGTTGAAAGAAACGGTGCGAATATTCCTACAATCACAGGAGTTCTGGACTGCTTCTTGGGCATCCTCTCAGGCTTTTCCCTCTTAACCATTCTTACATAAAGAACTGCACACAGAGCAGATGCGATTACAGCAACTATTATACCCATTACGTTAACCTCCGATTATCATACATAAATTATAGAAATCAGGGCGTAACAAAAGCGTGACAGCACGACATCTTAGAAGAAGTGTTTACAAATATTTTTCCATTAAGAAATCATTTATCCTCTTTGGGAAATGTCCGCAGCTTTTCCAAACGATGCAGATATTTATTACAAACGTCATAACCTCAGCCAATACACCGCCGAAGCAAAATCCAACCACACCTAACAACTCTCCGAGAATTATTCTTGACATAAGAGGAAAAGCCAGTGCTTCGACAAAGAAAATAATATGAGCTTGCCATAAAGCTTTTACGACTTTGTAATAACAGACGAATTCAGAATTAAGAATATAAAACACAAATCCTATCGAATAAGAAATAATTATCAGGATCGCACTGTTAATTGTTTCCTGATCTGATGATCCCTTAAAAAACAAGGCAACTACCGGACGAGAAATAATTATCATTATCGCAGATATTATAAGTGCCGATATAATACCAAGTCTTGTAATACTCATGATCTGGTCACCGAGATCTTTCTTTGTAATCTCCTTCTGTTCCGGGTTATATGCCTTCATGATACGCCCGACTTTTATTCCGAAAGCAGATGTGAACAGGAAACAGAATCCGACACAAATAAGCTCGGGAATGTTCTCAACGGCTTCAAAAACGCCAAACCCGGCAAGTACCGAAGAGGAGAAACGGGCAAGCATATACAGATTCAATAATAAAGACAAGGCTGCGGCAAAAGCATATTCCATAAAATCAGGAAGTCCTGTCAGAATAGCTTCCTTTACATCTCTCGTCGCCAAACGAATAGCAGTAAAAGCAGATACAGATTCTTTTCTTTTTATCATCCAATATAGTATAAGAAAAACATCCGCAGCAGCCTCACCTACTGCATTAACTGCAATAAAACCTGTCATAGAAACAGCATAATTCAGCACAATATAATTGCCGCTGATCAAAAAGGTATACAAAACAACGTTTGCAATAAGCAAAGCCTTTTTCTCATTCAGAAAGAGCAGACAGCTTGCGATAGAAAAGAACCCCTGTAGCACAAAGCAGGGAAGAAACATCAAGTAACATTCAGAACACAGTTCTGAAACAACTGCATCCGAGTCATTCGCGCCAAGGATATCCAGTATAGGACTCTTAAATACGAAGAACAAGATACTTAACGTGATCATTATTAAAATCGTCCATGTGTATCCGGAATTCTTATGGCAGTTGAATTTCTCCTTATCATCAGAACCGTAATCTTTTGAACAAACTGCCTGGACACCGTTATACATCAACGCGATAAAAGCACAAACCAGCATAAAACACGGTGCTACGATCTGGTATGCTGCGGTTCCGTTATCACCCAGACCCCGGCTGATAAAAAAGGTATTTATCAGATTGTTTACCGCGAGGTCCATCTCAGCGATCATTGCACAAAAGATTATTACAAATTTATTATCATTCATGACAATGATTAACGGATATCAAAGACCGGAGCAAGCATTGTATTCTCAAGCACTTCCATGAAATTCTCTCCTACATTAGTCAATATCATGGAACCGGACTGAGCCTTCATCTGCTTAAAAGTACCAAGTAAAACCCTAAGACCTGCAGAAGATACATAGTCACATTCCTGAAAGTTCAGGATAACACTGCTCATTCCAGGAAGCTCTTTATCCAGAAACGATTGAAGTTCAGGGGCTGTCAGAGCATTGAGTTCCCCCGCAAGGCTAACCTTCAATTCGGTTCCTTTTTTTTCTGTTGTAAATTCCATTATTTCCTCCTACCTCTTAATCGTCAGCATCAGCATTGTAATATCATCAAATTGAAGTGTGCCGTCTGCAAACTGTGCAACATCTTTAATGATATTACCTATCGTCTCTTCCCCGGTATAATTGACACTGTCTTCCATCATTCTTATCAGCCTCTTTGTACTATACAGTTTGCCTTGTTGATCATGTGCTTCCGTCACTCCGTCTGTGTATAGTAAAAGCCTGTCACCCGGTTCAAGCAAGATCTCATCCTGTTCATATACCGTATCATCCATACCTGCAAGAAACATTCCATGGACTTTCTTGAGCATCTTACACTCACCTTCACGAAGGAAAAGAGGATAATTATGACCTGCATTTGTGTATTGTAAAGTCATGGTACTTGTATCAAGTATTCCGATCCATGCAGTCGCGAACATTGATGCAGCATTATTCTCGGATAATCTCTGATTAACTGCCGTAAAGATGCTCCCGGTATCGGGACATGTCAATGCATAGTCTTTGATCATGGTTTTGGCGGTCATCATAAATAACGCTGCCGGTGTTCCCTTGCCGGAGACATCAGCAATCAGGAATCCAATATGTGTATCGTCTATGACAAAATAATCATAGAAATCCCCGCCTACTTCCTTTGCCGTATTCATACAGGCACGGATATTAACATTCGGATGATCTGCGAATTCAGGGGATATTGGTGGAAGTGCACCGGTCTGAATCCACGAAGCTATACGAAGTTCCGTATCGACAGCCTCGATCCTCGACTGATCCTCAATCAGAGAATGTGTGCTTATATATGTAGTAAGGAAAACCATTGCTATCGAATTCGCAAGTGACAAGGAATAGTAATCGCTCTCAGGGTTACCGATTATGATTATCTGAAGTATATATACCAACGGACCCAGTATCCCGAAGACGATCAACCCGATTGCCTTATTATCCTTAGCAGTGTCTTTATGTCGCATTCTTATTACATGGTAAAGTGCCAGTCCCAAAGAGGATAGAAGATACGCAAGCAGTATCCCGTAGAATAGTGTAGAAAACAACACGCCTTCCTGAACAATACCATCCTCATTGACCCACAAAAGAAGCTTTGTCCATGGTGTTGTTACACAAAGGATAAACATACACACCAGCGGAACAATATAAATCAAATTCCGCACATGTCTATTATCAGGCATTTTTTCAAACTCTCTAAAGAAATACCGATTAAATACGGCACCGAATATAACAAATGCAAGAACATACCCGCATGCCCCGATATACGTATAAACTCTAAGTCCCGGGTTACCGTCGCAGTATTCCCAACAAAGTTCAAAAGAACACATTACCAAACATGATATAAGTATAATGGATATGTCACTGCTTAATTTCTGCTTATAAAGAACAACGCTGTTAACCAGCAGGATTATGAAAAGTATTATCGGGACGAGCAATAATTCTCTATATAAAGCATCAATAACTGATTGAGTCAACATGCCTGATTCCCTTCAGCCTTAATCAGAAATGAACTTCTGTTAAAGCTCATTGTAGTAAGGTAACGTTTATCGTCACCAAGATTATCCATATACGAAGAGACTGCATATGCTGCAAGTGACGTTACCGTCACATCATCCGAAGAAACATCAAAAATCTCCCCGTCATCTTTTGTGATAATCTTTACCCCTTCCTTAGACAAATCCACGGTACATTCACTGCGCACCATCTTCGACTTATTCTTCTCACGAATCAACATATAGACTTCTTCAATAATAAGTTTGACCCGTCCGACAGTCCTCGAATCATAACCCTTTTCCACAAGCAAATCTCCGATTTTCTTCTGAAGATCAATTATTTCTTTTGTTTCTACAACCAGATTATATATAAACACATCCCTGTCAGGCATCAGATCTGTTAGAAACAACGGACAGTTCTTCGCCCCATATCTGATATGGATATACAGCAGAAGAAGAAAATAAGAAATTGCCGGAGCAAGAGCTAATCCTATGAACATGGAGCTTATTCCAAATGCGGATCCTAATGGCAAGGCAAGGACAACGGATAAAAGCACATCTCGAAGCGCGCATGCAACAACTCCAAGAGCGATCTTATCTATCACAAGATAGTAAGATGTTAGAAGATACAGAAGACTTACGAACACAGATCCTAAAGAAACTATTCTGACCGCCATAACGGAGACTTCTATCAGTTCAGGATCAGTAATACTGAGGATTCCGGGTATCAAAGGAGCACAGAGACAAAGTACGATTGTCACTATTATTCCCTCTACGACCGCAGTATTACGTGCAAGGCGATAAGTCGAACGAATACCATCAGGGTTCTCTTCTCCTCTATATATACAGAAGATCGGTGTGACAGCTTCTCCGATACCATCAAAGACAAGCTGAAACTCTCTTATAAGGGCTATCACGGATACGAGTATCAAGAACCTTCCGCCGAAGCGGTAACTTACAAATACATTTAGAACCGCCGTTAGAATTGCAAGGAAAAGGTATGAACTGGCATCAACAAAACTGTACCGTACCATGCATTTCAAAAGACCCCATGAGAAATAGAGGTTAAACCTGAGAGAATTACTTTTTCTTAAGAAGTGCATAAGCAGTATCAGAAGAGCAATTACATTAAATGCGAACGAAGCAATACCTATACCTATTATCCCTATGCTGTGACCAAGTATAACCGATGCTATTATGTTTCCCACTCCCTGAACAACATTTGCAGCAGTTGATATCGCCTCGTCTCCGTCACTATATACAGCGGATGCTATCAGCATTTGGAGGGGAAGCAGAAGCATACTAAAACGCATCCAGGATAAATACCCTCGTGCCTCATACAGTACAGAATCAGGCGGTAAACTACTCCTTAAGTACATGTCACCAAAAGCAGTAACTCCCGCAAGCAGTACTATGCCTACAACAAAAGCCATTAATATACCCAGACCGAATACATGATCAGCTTCCTTTTTGTTGAATCTTCCCATCTCCGACGAATAAACTATCGGAACTCCCAGAGAGATTATAGAGCCGAAGAAAGCTGCCAATGAGTAAACTGGTGTAACTAATGTGATCCCTGCAACTGCATCAGCACCTATAACTATACCTGCTATGACAGAATCTGACATCAACAATGCCGAGACGACCATCATCGTAAGCGTCCCTCCAAGAAGCATTGTAAAAAACTTCTTTGACATCATCTTCTTTTGCCGATTACATCCTTACATAGACTGGAACAATGCTTTAATTATCTGTTCGTTCGGAATAACTATCGGGCGAAGCAGGCTGTTCATTATCGTATCTGCAAAGCGCATTCCATTCGCTCCGCCGGCACCCGGCATCAAAGATACATTAAATGCATACAGAAGTCCCAGCTTCTTATAGTATCCTTCCAGATCCTCGCTGTTCGTTATGCCCGTATATTTACTGAAGAACATATTCCCTGCTTTACTTATCAGATCCGCCGGCATTCCGATGCTTCCTTCGATAACGGAAGGTTGATTCTTAGGTGCCGATATCATGTCTCTGTAAATGGAAACAAGATCGCATACTGAAGGTCCCATTGTAACCTCCGGCATATCGATAAGCACAAGCTCGCCGTCCTGAATCATTATATTGCCGGGGTGCAGATCATTATGGGTAACTGTATCAGCATTAGGGATTGTATCAATTATGCTACGAAGCACGGCAATCTCTTCTTCGGAGCACCACTGACCGAGATTATCTGCCTTCGCATGCATTACATCCTGAATACGGCTGAAACTGCCAGAAGGCACATGAGTAGAGTGCAGTGTCTTTGCAAGAGCAACATACCGGTCAACGTACTCTTCCAACCTTTCCGGGTTATCTCGCATAGCATGACCCAATGTATCGGATTTAAGAAGCTCGAAGACTACACCCAGACAATCGCCAACCTTAACCGTATCATAAGCAATAACCGACGGAATGCCGTTAACAAATGCAGTCTTGGCAAAACTTCTTTCCCTTTCAATACTCTCCAACTTCATCCAAGGCTTATATACCTTGACGATCTTATCGTCATCCAGGCGATAAACCGCTCCGTTACCGCCTTCTCCAAGCTTCTCACAACCATCGACATTTATCTGACGAAGTTTCTTGCTGACATCAAACAGCTGCGTAAAACCCGTTACATCAAATATCTCATAAACCTCAGGGGAAACATTAATAACTTTGAGAGGCTCATCTGATTGCTTGCGAAGCTTCAGAAGAGCACGAAGTCCTGCGGAAGAAATATACTCAAGGTCTTCGGCATCGATAGTGATAACAGAACCGGAATTTGCTTCAGATAATGCCAGCAGTTCAGTCTCAATATCTTTGGCATTGTTAGAATCGATACGCCCTTCAAGGTGAATTGTCAGGTCATTCTCGTTAATTGTTGTTCTCATTTATTCCTCCTCAAGCCACTTGGCAATTCTCTGCTTATAGTCCGGTGCAGTATCGAACGCGGCATGTCCGTATCCGTTATATATGAACAGCTTAAGATCAGTCGTCTCTTCGAGTTTCTCAGCGATCTCCATCGTCATATCACTGTCAAGGACTGCATCGTCAAACGCGCCTATTATCAGTACAGGAGACTTTACATCGGAAAGCTTATTGGTAATATCAAAATCCTTCATAGACTCAGCAAGGATTATAAATCGTTCCAATTCCTCAGCAGTTATCGTCGATGCCGCATCACGGAAATACGCCTCATACTGCCCATAAACTTCCTCGGGATACAGGTCTTTACAGAACGACAGATATAACCCGACAGCATCACCGGAACGTGCAAGTCTTACCCAGTCTTCGAATTTTTTATACTGTTCAGACGTAATATGCGCTGATGTAGATCCGAGAATAAGCCTCGAGATCATTTCAGGGTATAAAGAAGCAATCGTAAGAGATATCATACCTCCTTGCGAAGCTCCAAAAAGTGTAATGTCCTTAAGCCCCAAGGAACTCATTACTTTTACGGTGTCTTCTGCCATATCGGCTATGGAATAAGGTGCTGTTATATTCTCCCTGCGGTCAAAAACATACACGGTGTATTCTTTCGCGAACAGATCATATGCTTGGGCAATAGCATCAGCAGACTCCATAACGCTTTTAACAGACAACCCAGGGATAATAACAAAGGGTTTATCTCCGCTTCCGAAGCTGAACCACTTCATCCTTATGCTGCCGTCATCATAGTTATTAATCGTGATAATCATTGTCTTCCTCCTATCTTCTAAGATACGCCGATGACACCGGGAACTCGAAGTAGGTATCCGGATAAGGCTCATCATCTAATGAGAAATGCCACCATTCGCAATCTATCGGCTTAAATCCGTATTTGACCATTACATTTCGAAGTGTCATGCGATTCTCGTATTGTTCTTCAGTAACAGCCCTGCAATCCGGATGCGACATCTCGCTGAACAGGTCAAACGGACTCCCCATGTCTAATTCCTTACCGGTCTTCATGTCAAGAAGCGTCAGATCTATCGCGCTCCCTCTGCTGTGAGAGGACTGCTTAGCAATATACCCCTTCGCGAAAAGCTCCTGCTTCTCAAGCTCCGGATAGAAATAAGGCTTCATCCTTATATCCTGATCTTCGATTCCCCATAACACAAACTGCTTGACTGCTCCTGCCGGGCGATATGCATCGTAAACCTTCAGCCTGTATCCTTGAACAAACATCTCATTACTCACACTTTTAAGCGCTCTTGCCGCTTCGACCGTCAATATCGCACAGGGCTCCTCATAACCGTCTATCCTCTCGCCTATAAAGTTATATGTGGAGAAATACCGAATTTCCTGTACGATATGCGGAACATAGTCCGACAGCAGAACAAAACCTGACGGATCCATTAGCAGATTATTCTTATAGTCCGTTCTCATCTTCCCTCTACACCCTTGTATTCGAGACAAAGCATAGTCAGATCATCAAACTGCTCCGCATCCTTAACAAAGGAATCAACAGAGCTTCGAACATTTGTGAGTATCTTCTGAGGATCTGCTTTCTTATCAGCATTAAGAGCATCAAGCATCCTGTCCGTTCCGAACAATTCATTATTCGCGTCAGTGGCTTCGGGAACTCCGTCTGTATATACAAACAACTTAGAGCCTGGCTTCAGCGCGATCTCATATTCTTTGTAATTAACACCTGCCATTCCGCCGATTACGAATCCATGCCTATCCTTATAAAGCTCAAACGCTCCTTCAGAAGAGCATAAGACAGGATATTCATGACCGGCATTGGCACAGGTAAGCTTACCTGTAGATATCTCGAGTATTCCGAGCCATACCGTTACAAACATGTCTTCCCTGTTGTTCTTACAAATCGAATTATTCGTGTCTCTTAACACTTCAGCAGGAGATTTACCCAGCAGTGCATTATTCTGAATGATGCTCTTAGATGCCATCATGAAGAGCGCCGCGGGAACGCCTTTCCCGGACACATCCGCGATTACAAGACCGAGGTGATCGTCATCCACCATAAAGAAGTCATAGAAATCACCGCCTACCTCCTTCGCGGGAGTCATAGTGGCAAAAAGGTCAAATTCAGGTCTGTCGGGGAAAGCCGGAAACAGCTGGGGAATCATATCTGCCTGTATTCTGGTGGCCAGATTAAGCTCCGTCTGAATGCGGGCGCCCTTCTCACTTAATTCCTTCTGCTTATCGATCATTTTCCTGCCGGACTGGGAGACCTGAATGCAGGCAAACGAGATGATGAAAACATAAAGCAGCAGCGTAGGCACGTATGACTGTAACATAATATTGCTTATGATCCCGCTCTCGGGAAGTCCGAGACTTATCACGGAATCCGTTAGTGATTTTCCTACAGTAATCTCAGTGCCCTCGGGGATAACAATATAGTTTATGTCCAGAAGTCCCCACTTTATGCCTGCATATGAAGCAAACCCAAGAAGTAAAACTGAGACTGCGGCAACACCTTCCGTGAACTTCTTCAGATAATACCTGGATGCCAAGATGACCGGTACTACTATAAGAAGCGTAGCGGTATATGTCAGGAGAGAATATATCAGCATTATTCCCAGAGAAAGCAAAACAAGTAGTATATTTTTAAGGTACTTCCCTTTACCGCCTCTTGTAAAACAAACAATTGCAGGGATAAAAAGGATAAAGAAGGATAAAACGGCGACCGTAACCATCTTCTCCATATCGATATTAAACAAACCGGCTATTCGTAAGGCACAGATAATAACAGCAATGAAGAAAGTATTCATCATTACCGTAGCCGTTACGACATTGGCATGCTCTTCGTTCTCTTTTAAAACATTCTCGCCTGTGAAAACACTTTTGAATTCTACGAAAAATCCTTTTACCTTGTCCATTCGCTCTCCAATTCCGGAAAATAATCCATCTAAAATTATAGATAACCAAGCGTAACAAAAGCGTGACAAACCGCCACGCTCAAAGAACTGTTTACAATTAGTTTTATATTATTACTTTACACTCGCAGAAATAATCAGACAAATAGATCCTCTGTTAGCGTCAGGTGAAATTAGCCACTCCCCGCGTCGGACATAATTCGCCAATATCAGTCAGATAAAAAAAGCCAACACATCAGCTGATACTTGATATAGTTAATTAGTGACGGTTTACCGCCGTCGAGATTGAATAGGT